>NZ_CP069304.1 GCF_016839145.1 Shinella sp. PSBB067
CTGGCATAGGACCACTTGCCGTTCAGGCGATAGCCGCCCTCGACCTTCTTCAGCATGCCGGTCGGCGTGCCCTGGCCGGAGAACCGGTTGTCGGTCTTGCCGTCGTAAAGGCGGGCGATGGCGGTGTCGGGCAGGAAGGCCGCCGACATCGCGCCGATGCACGCGTGGACCATCGACACCCATCCGGCCGCGCCGCTGTTATAGGTGATGGCCTCGATGAGCTGCAGGCCCTGCGTGGGCGAGAGCTGCGCGCCGCCGATGTCCTCGCCGGCGAAGATATGGCTCATGCGCAGCGGCTTCAGCGCCTCGAAGGTCTCGTCGTTGAGGCGGCCGAGCTTCTCGTTCGCCTCGGAATTCCTGTCGAGGATGGGGCCGATCTTCTCGACCTGGGCCAGGAGCGACGCGAAGTCCGTCTTCGTGCCCCAGTAGCCGGATGCGTGCTTGATAGGTGCGTTCATGACAATTCCTCCTTGATGGTCCTGTCGTCGCGGGTCGCCTTGGCGCCGCGCTGGGGTTTCACTTGGCCAGGAAGTCGCCGATGGCCGTAACGGTGCGCGGGTCTTCCTGCATGGCGAGATGGCCGACATCCTCGATGATCAGCGTTCGGGCATTGGGGATCGCGGCCTGCCAGAGCGGCGCCTGCGCGGCGGGCAGCATGCGGTCCCGGTCGCCCCACACGATCAGGGTCTCGTTGGGGATCCGGCTCAGCCAGCGGCCGAGATTGGGGTGCCCCATGCCGTGCACCTTGAGGATGTTGCCCAGCGCCGGGCCTTCCTTCTCGCGGGCGGCGACGAAATCCTCCGCCGAGGGGCATTGCGACCCGCCCGGGAAATAGCGCGCGGCGACCGCCGCATCGTGGGCGAGATAGGCGGGAAACTGCTCGGGCGGGATCTGGCCGAGATCGGCGCCGGGATGGTCGGGATGGTTGAGGCCCGCCGGCGCGTTCAGCACCAGCCTGCCGAAGCGTTCGCCGGCGACGGCGGCGATCTCGGCCGCCATCCAGCCGCCCATCGAATGGCCGACGAGATGCGGACGCTCGAGGCCGAGCGCGGCCGCCAGGCGCAGATTGTGGATCACCATGTCCTGCATGCCGCAGACATGCGGCGCCTCGGCGCTCTCGCCGAAGCCGGGATGGAAGGGCAGGTAGACGCGGAAGCGGTCGGCAAGGCCGCGCGCCCAGTCGTAGCCCTCGATCGTCGCCGCGCCGTGCAGGGCGAGCACGGCGGGGCCGCGGCCGATCGCCTTCACCACCGTGCGGACGCCGTCGATGTCCTGCGTCAGGGTCTCAAATTCCATGGCCTGTCCTCCTCGTCCGTTCGCTCACGCCGCCTCGGCGGCGATCAATACCTTGCACTGCGTCGTCCGGCGCTTCAGCCCCTCGAAGGTCTCCGGCACCGCGTCGAAGCCGATCCGGCCGGTGATCAGCGCCTGCGGGCGGTAGCGGCCGGGGCCGAGCGCGCCGAGCGCCGTCTCGAATTCGGCCATGTTGAAGAACACGGCGAAGACGACCTGGATCTCCTTGGAGATGGCGGCGAAGGGATCCCACTCGTCGCCGCCGACGCACAGGCCGACGCCGACCACCGTTCCGTGCGGACGCACGAGCCCGCAGGCGAAATCGATCAGCCCGCGCTTGCCGACGCATTCGAAGACGATGTCGGGCTCCCCGCCCGTCCGGCTGCGGAAGTCCTCGGCAAGGCCGGGGCCGGACAGGGCGAAGCCGGTCGCGCCGACAAGGGCCGCGCGCTCTTCCTGGTGCCGGTTGAGGTCGGCGACGATGACGTCGCGGGCGCCCTGGCGCCGTGCCCAGAAGGCGACCAGCAGGCCGATCGGCCCGGCGCCGAGGATCAGCACGCGCCCGCCCGGCTTCAGCCCCGACCGCATGACGCAATGCAGCGCCACGGCGACGGGCTCGGCCAGCGCGCCCTCCTCGATGGGGAGGTCGTCGGGCAGGATGCGGCACTGGCGGGCGGCGACGGTGGTGAATTCGGCGTAGCCGCCGCCGATCAGCCGCATCTCGGCGCACCAGGCCGGCTCGCCCCTCCTGCAACTGTCGCAGGCGCCGCAGCCGCGCATCGGCGCCACCGCCACCCGGTCGCCCGGTGTCAGGCCGGCAACGTCGCTGCCGCACCGGATCACCTCGCCGGCGAATTCGTGGCCGAGCACGTCGTGGCGGTTGAGCCCGAAGGTCGCCGGATCCTCGGTCATGTGCAGGTCGGACCCGCAGATGCCGCAGGCGGCGATCCTGAGCAGGACCTCGTCCGGGGCGGGCTCGGGCATCGGCCGTTCACCCACCGCCAGGGGCAGTCCGACGCCATCGAACAGGACGGCCTTCATGTCCGGTCCTCCATCAGTCTTCGCCGCGTCGGGAACCAGGGGGCGTCGACGACCTTGCAGATCAGGCCCCAGAGGCCGCCGCGCGCGAAAAGCGCCATGAACACGGTGAGCAGGCCGAGCACCACCAGATAGGTCGCGCCGTATTCGCCGAACCAGCGCTCGGCGAAGAAGTAGATCAGCGCCCCGATCAGCACGCCCTCCAGCGATCCCAGCCCACCGACCATGACGATGAAGATCGCGATATTGGCCCAGTTCGGGTCATAGGCGGAGGGCGGCGTGATGCGGAGCTGGGCCATGAAATAGATCGCGCCCGCAAGGCCCGTGCCGACGGCCGCGGCGACCCAGATCAGGAAGCGCAGCCGGCTGACATTGACGCCCTGGCTTGCGGCCGCCACCGGATTGTCGCGCATGGCGATCAGCGCCAGCCCGTAGCGCGAGCGCAGCAGCAGGTAGCTGCCGCCGACGGTGACGAGCAGCATCAGCGCGCAGAGCAGCGAGACGCCGACGGCCCGCTCCATGGGCGAATAGCCGGTCATGACGCGCAGGCTCATGCCCGCCCCGCCGTTGACATAGCCGAAGACCGATGTCGCAAGCCGCATCACTTCGGCCACGACCCAGGTGCCGATGGCGAAATAGGGGCCGTCGAGCCGGTGCAGCAGGCCATAGGTGGGAATGGCGAGGAGGGCGGGCGCGATCATCGCCAGCACGACGGCGATGAAGGGATTGATGCCCCAGAGCTGCGCCATGACGAACATCGCATAGGCGGCGACGCCCACGAAGGCCTGCTGGCCGACCGACACGAGGCCGGCATAACCGGCAAGCAGGTTCCACATCTGGGCGACGGCGATGTAGCAGCAGAGCTCGACCACGTCGCGGATGAGGCCCTGGCTCGCCCAGAGCGGCATCGAGGCGATGGTAAGAAGCGCGATTATGCCGAGCCCCATGGCGATGACGCCGGAAAGGGTCTGGCGCTGGACGCGGACCGGCGGGAGTTCCGTGGCGGCGGCCGGGCCGGATGCGGTTGCGAGCGCGTGGGTCACGGTCTCAGTCCTTTCCGAGGATGCCCTGCGGCCGCAGCGCGAGGATGATGAGGAAGACGAGATGGCCGGCGAGGATGCCGAAGCCGGGATCGATGCGGAAGCCGATCGACTGGCTGATGCCGAGCACCATGGCGCCGATGAACGCGCCCCAGATCGAGCCCATGCCGCCGATGATGACGGCCTCGAAGGCATAGATGAGCTGGAAGGCGCCGTCGGCCGGCGATACCGTCGAGCGCATCGACTGGAAGACGGCCGCAAAGCCGAGGATGCCGACGGCGAGCGCCGTCGCGCCGGCATAGACCGCCTTGGGATCGACGCCGGTCATCGCCGCGGCTTCCACGTCGGCGGCGGCTGCGCGCAGTGACCGCCCGAAGCGGGTATATTGCATCGTGGTCGCCAGCGCCGCCGTCAGCACGGTGGCCGTGAAGAGGACGATGACGGGCAGCACGCCGACGAAGAGCGGCCCGAGCTGGAAGGAGGCCTGGGCGAGACCGTCGCTCGGCAGCGAGCGCGTATCGGCCGACCAGACCTGCAGCATCGCGTTCTGCAGCGCGATCGACAGGCCGAAGGTGGCGATCAGCGAGGGCAGCGGGTCGGCGCCGACGACGCGGTTGAGGATCAGCCGCTGCAGGATGACACCGATGATGCCGCCGAGCGCGACGAGCACCACCAGCACCGACCACGGGCCGAGGCCGAAGGTCGAGGCGAGGCTGATGCCGACCAGCGCCAGCAGGATCATCAGGTCGCCATGGGTGATGTTGACGACGCGCATCACGCCGAACATCAGCGCCATGCCGAGGGCGTACTGCGCATAGAGGCCGCCGAGAAGAACGCCCTGGACGAGACCGTCAAGCCACTGCATGGGATGCTCCGAAATAGGCTTCGCCGATCGCCTCGCGGGACATGTCCGCGGAACGGCCGGTCAGCGTCACGCGGCCCTCCAGCATGCAGTAGAGCCGGTCCGAGGCGGACTTGGCGAGGCCGACATCCTGTTCGACCAGCACGATGGCCGTGCCGTTGGCCGAGATCGACGGGATGGACTGGTAGATTTCCTTGACCACCTTCGGGGCGAGGCCGAGGCTGATCTCGTCGCACAGCAGAAGGCGCGGCTGGTTGAGCAGCGCGCGGCCGATCGCCACCATCTGCTGCTGGCCGCCGGAAAGCGACTGGACCGGCACGGCCTGCTTTTCCTTGAGGATCGGGAACAGCGCATGGATGCGCTCGATCGTCCAGGCGTCGCCGCGGCCGGGGGCGGCATGGTCGATGGCCACGCGCAGATTGTCGAGAACCGACATGCCGGCAAACAGCCGGCGGCCCTCCGGCACGATCGCCACGCCGTCTGCCACCATGCTGTGCGGCCGGCTGCCGCCGACCGGCCGGCCGTCGAGCCGCACCATGTCGGGCGCGACCCTGATCAGCCCCATGACCGATTTCAAAAGCGTCGACTTGCCGGCGCCGTTGGCGCCGATCAGGGCGACGACCTCGCCCTCGGCGACCTCGAGATCGACGCCGTAGAGCGCCTGAAAATCACCGTAGCGGGCCTTGAGGTCGTGGGTGGAGAGAAGCGTCTTTCCCGTCATGCCTCGATCCCCATATAGACGCGCCGCACTTCCGGGTCCTTGATGACGTCGTCCGGCAACCCCTCGGCGATCTTCTCGCCGAAGTTCAGCACCATGATCCGGTCGGCCACGGCAAGGAGGGCGTGCAGGACATGCTCGATCCAGACGATGGTGACGCCGCGGTCGCGGATGCGGCGGATGAGCTGCACGAGCGCCTTGCCCTCCTCGTCGGTCAGGCCGCCGGCGATTTCGTCGAGCAGCAGCAGGCTCGGGCTGGAGGCGAGCGCGCGGGCCAGCTCCAGCCGCTTGCGGTCGAGCAGCGTCAGCGATCCGGCCGAGCGGTTGGCCTTGTCGGCGAGCTCGCAGTCGCGCAGGATCTGCGCGCAGAGCGCATAGCTCTGGGCCTCGGTGCGCCCGCCGCCGAAGGTGGCGGCCACGAGGAGGTTTTCGAAGGTGGACATGCCGACATAGGGCCGGGGAATCTGGTAGGTCCGGCCGATGCCGATCTTGCAGCGCGAATAGGGCGGCTGGCCAACCAGGCGCTCGCCGGCGAAGACGAGCTCGCCGGCATCGTTCCTGAGGTCGCCGCTGATCAGGTTGAACAGCGTGGTCTTGCCCGCCCCGTTGGGGCCGAGGATGCCCAGCACCTCGCCGCGCCGGACATCGAAGCTGATGTCGTGCAGAACGGGGAGGGCGCCGAAGGATTTGCTCAATCCCCTCGCTTCCAGCAATATGCCGTCCAATCGATCCTCCGCTCCGGGCCGCGACAGGCGCCTTCACGCGCCGCCGGGCCGGTCTTCACATGCATTCGTATGGTTTTGCGGATGGCCGGGCGGCGGGCCGCCCGGCACGATGTCCGATCCGCCGGGCTCAGCCCGCCCAGGGGATCACCTTCATCGTCTGCTCGGGCTCGAACAGCTTGTTGACGGTGTTGTCGACGATCTTCAGGTCGTAGGGCCACGTCTCGCCCTTGACCCACTGGCCGCCGAAGATCGGCGTCGTCGAGACGTTCTTGTGCGGCCCGCTGGAGAAATCGACCTTGCCGATCAGCGTGTCGATCCTGGTCTCGACCATGGCGTCGCGGATCGAGGTGCGGTCGAGCGGGTTGGCGGCGCGCTTGAGGATGTCGAGCGCCACCTCCCAGATCGCATGGCTGTAGCCGAGCGGCTGCGTCCACTGCTTCTTGGTCTCGCTCTCCCACTGGTCGGCGATCTCGCGGCTCACCTGGCCCGTCAGCGTCGACTTGAAGGGGAAGGCGGGCGTCCACCAGACTTCCGACGACATGCCGTCGCCGAGCGGCCCGAGCGCCTGCACGCCGCCGGGGAAGAGCAGCGCGGCCGCCACGGTGACGGCCTTGGGCTTGTAGCCCTGCTGGGCGCACTGGTTGATGAAGGTCTTGAGGTCGTCGGGATAGGTGATGCCGCCGACGATTTCGCAGCCGGCGTTCTTGAAGGCGGCGATCTGCGCCGAATAGTCGTTGGTGCGCGGCTGGAAGAAGCCGGGAACCGTGATCTCGAAGCCGGCCTTCTGGGTCGGCGCGGGCAGGCCGTAGTCGTTGTTGCCCCAGGTCTCGCCGTCGGCGTTCTGCGGAAACAGCATGCCGACCTTGCGGTTGGTGTCGAGCGTGTTCCACAGGCCGACGAAGGTGTTGAGCGCCTCGTCGAGGCCCCAGAAGAAGTGATAGGTCCAGTTGAACGGCTCGTTCTGGCCGCCGCGCGGGAAGATCACCGCCTGCCAGGGCGCGCCGGTCGACAGGCACGGGCATTCGTTGAGCTCGGCCTGGTCGGCCGCGGGGCTGACGGTGTCGGTCGTCGAGGCGGGCAAAAGCAGGTGCACGCCGTCGTTCAGGATCAGGTCGCCGGCGACTTCGGCGGCGCGGTTGGGGTCGGACTGGCTGTCGCGGATCAGGATCTCGACATCGAACCTGCCGGCGGCGGTCTCGAGGCCGTCCTTCAGCATGGCCTTGACCTTCTGGGCTGCCCAGCCGTCGGTCTCGCCGAACAGGGCGAGGGGGCCGGTCGTCGGCGTCACGAAGCCGAGCTTGATCGTGCCGGCCGACTGGGCCCTGGCGATCATCGGTGCGCCGAGCACCGAGGCGGCAAGTCCGGCACCCATGCCCTTCAGCACGGTCCGGCGGGATGGCTGCGCAAAATTCGTCTTCAGGTCCACCTTGGTCTCCTCCCTCTGGTGTTCTTGTCGTCTTGGCGCGCATGCGGTGACGGCAGGTCCTCCCCGACCCGGCCTTCGCCTTACTTGATGCGGTTCATCGACCCGCCGTCGATCACGAGCTGGCTGCCGGTGACGTAGGACGAGCAGGGCGAGGCGAGATAAAGCGCCAGGCCCTTGATGTCCTCGGTGTTGCCGATCCGGCCGATCAGCGACTGCTCCTCGAAGGCCTTCCTGTCGGCGGGGATCTTCAGCCGGCCGCCGGCGATGTTGGTCATGAAGGGGCCGGGCGAGATGCAGTTGATGAGGATGCCGAACATGCCCAGCTCCATCGCCATCTGCCGGACGAAATGGTCGACGCCCGCCTTGGCGGGCATGTAGGGCGTGCCCACGATCGCCTCGTTGATCTGGCCGGCGATGGAGGAGGTGACGATGATCCGCCCGCCCCCTGTCGCCTTCATGTGGCGCGCGGAATGCTTGACTGTGGTGTAGACGGACGAGAGGTTGACCTCGATGACCCGGTCCCAGTGGTGGTCGTCGAGCACGTCGATCGCCCCTTCCGGGATGCGCTCGCCGGTCGTCGACAGGAAGCCGGGCCCGGCGTCGATGCCGGCATTGGCGAAGACCACGTCGATCCGCCCGTGGCGCGCGGCCACGGCATCGAAGGCTTCCTTCATGCGCGGACGGTCGGCCACGTCGACCACCTGTCCCCAGACATCGCCGCCACCGGCCTTCAGCTCCGCCACGACGCTGTCGAGCGTTGCCGGGTTGAGGTCGAAAATACAGACCCGCGCGCCATTGTCCGCCATGACCTCGGCATAGGCGCGGCCGATACCGCTGGCGCCGCCGGTGATGATGACCGATTTGCCGCGAACGTCGAACATCTCCTGCAATGTCGCCATTCTTGTCCTCCCGATTGAAGAGAGGCTAGCAGCGGTGGACACCCGATTTAATGATTTTTTTCAAATTTAATATGTCGTTTCGTTATATTGGAAACCGTATTCATCGATGGTTTCATGGCCGGGGGCTTGCCGCGAATTTTCCGGTTTGGCCATCCTTGCATGAATGCGTGAAGCCGCCGCCCTATGGAGGCGGGACCTATCCTCGCGATCCGCCCGGAGCGGGCTTGTTGGGGGATGGAAATCGGCTAGACTGGCGGGAAGGGTGACGGATCGCGCGTCGCGGCGACGAGGGGGTGTTGTCTTGGGGTTTCGTTTCGGGGGTAAATACGGTCATCTCGACCATGGCGGCGCCTGCCCGTGTCACAATCCGCAGGCGCAGAAGCTTTTCGCGCGCATCAACGCCGGCATCTCGCGCCGGTCCGTGCTGAAGGGCATCGCGGCCAGCCTCGCCGCTCCGGCCCTCGGCGCGGTCAGCCCGGCTTTCGCGCAGGCATCCGCAAGGCCGCTGCTGCTTCGCAATGTCGGCATATTCGACGGAACCGGCAGCGCGTTGACGCGCGGGCAGGGCGTGCTTGTCGAAGGCGACCGCATCAAGGCGCTGGTTCCGGCCGCCGATACCGTTTCCGACGCCGAGGTGATCGACTGCGGCGGGCGCACGCTGATGCCCGGCATGATCGATGCCCACTGGCATTCCATCCTCGCCGCCATTTCGCAAGTCGTGGCCATGACCGCCGATGTGCCCTATGTGCATCTCGTCGCCGCGCAGGAGGCCGAGCGGACCGTTCTTCGCGGCTTCACGACGGTGCGCGATGTCGGCGGCCCGTCCTTTGCCCTGAAGAGGGCGATCGACGAGAGGCGTATCGCCGGCCCCCGCATCTATCCGTCCGGCGCCATGATCTCGCAGACCTCGGGGCATGGCGATTTCCGCATGCGCACGGAGCTGCCGCGCGCGCCGCAGACCGATCTCAGCGGGGCCGAGCAGGCGGGCATCTCCGCCATCGCGGATGGCGAGGCAGAAGTGCTGCGCCGTGTGCGCGAGCAGCTCATGCTCGGCGCCAGCCAGATCAAGATCATGGGCGGCGGCGGGGTGTCGTCGTCGTTCGACCCGATCGATTCCCTCCAGTATACCGAGGCCGAGATGAAGGCGGCCGTGGCGGCGGCGGCGGACTGGGGCACCTATGTCTGCATCCACGCCTATACCTCCGCGGCCGTTCGCCGGGCGCTCGCGTGCGGCGTCAAGTCGATCGAGCACGGCCAGCTGGTCGACGAGGAGACGGTCAAGCGCATGGTGGAAGCCGATGCGTGGTGGAGCATCCAGCCTTTCCTGGCGGACGAGGATGCCAATGTAAAACCGTCGCCGGAGCAACGTGCCCAGCAGGAACAGATCGCCGAGGGCACGGTGCGCGCCATCGAGCTCGGCAAGCAGCACAAGGTGAAGATGGCGCTCGGCACGGACATCCTGTTCAGCCCGACCGGAACGGCGAGCCAGGGCCGCCAGCTCGCGAAGTTCGCCCGCTGGTACGACAATGCCGAGGTGCTGCGCATGCTGACCAGCGGCAATGCCGACCTCATGGGGCTCTCGGGGCCGCGCAATCCCTATCCGGCAAAGCTCGGCCGCATCGAAGCGGGTGCCTATGCGGATCTGCTGGTCGTCGACGGCGATCCGCTCCAGGACATTTCGCTGATCGCCGATCCGGAGCGCACGCTGGTGCTGGTGATGAAGGACGGGCGTGTTCACAGGAATACGTTGCCGGCTTGAAGGGCGGGGGAACTTCCTTGAAGAGATATTTTGCTGCAGTCATTCTGGCGCTGTGCGCGGCTCACGCCGCCCACGCCGACGACGCCGTCACAGGAGGCGCTTCCGGCCCGGCGGCGGAGGGGCATCCGGACTGGGCGCTGCAGGTCACGCCCTATATGTGGGCGGCCGGCCTCGAGGGGAACATATCGCCGCTCCGTCGCGCGCCGACGCTTCACGTCGAGAAGTCGTTCTCCGATGTGATGGACGACCTCAATTTCGGCGGCTTCGTCAATGTCTGGGGGCGTTACGACCGCTTCGTTCTTTCCGGCGACATCATGTATGTCGACACGACGGACAGCCACGCGACCGGTCCGCTGCCGGCGCTGCAGATTCCGGGGATCGGCACGATACCTTCCGGCGCGAGCGTCGATGCGAATGTCGACACGACGCAGTTCACGGCGACGCTCCAGGGCGGCTACCGCATGCTCGACACGCCGGAATTTTCCCTGGATGCGCTCGGCGGCGCGCGCTTCTGGTACATTTCCAACGACGTGTCGGTGACGGCAAGCCATATTTCCATCGGCACGGTCTCCGCGAGCCACGACGAAAGCTTCGGCTGGGTGGACCCGGTCGTCGGTGCGCGGTTCTTCATCAACCTCACGGACAAGCTCTCCGTGCAGGGGCAGGTGGACATAGGCGGCTTCGGCGTCGGATCCGACCTCACATGGTCGGCGCTGGCGACGGTGAACTACACGTTCACGCAGAACCTGTCCGCCTCGGCCGGCTACAAGGTGCTGGATGTCGACTACAAGCACGACGGCCATGTCTTCGACACCCGGCTTTCCGGCCCGGTGCTGGGGCTGACGTACCGGTTCTAGTCCCCGATACAGGGCTGTGTCGCGACCGCACCGACGCTTCAATCTCCCGCGGCATTTTCAAACGCGCGGGGGCGACCGTCAGGGACCGTCTTGCGCAAGCGGCATGGACTTGATGCCGATATGCTCGTGCAACAGCGCGACGGCATGGTCCTCGTCCCGGTCGAGGGCGGCGTCCATCAGCAGGGTATGGTGGTCGATCGTCGAGGTCGAACGCAGTATGGCCATCAGCGCCGCATCCGCGCGCGCATCCGACAGAACACCCTTGCCCAGCACGATCAGGCGCTGGTGCCGGCGAACCTGCCCATGCAACTGTTCGAGGAAGCGGCGCAGCCAGCGGCTATGGCTTCCTCCGACAAGGCGAAGATGGAAATCCTGGTGGGCGGCTTCGAATTCCTCGTAGGCCGCTTCCGGCATGCCCTGCTCCAGGGCCGGCGCCCGCGACAGGGCCCGGTGTGCCAGCAGGACGTCTTTCTGCCATTCGTCGTCGCCGGTCCTGATGGATTCCCGCAGAAGCTGGGATTCGATGACCAGCCGCGCATTCTGGATGTCCTGGAGTTCGGCATAGCTGGCGCCCGAAACCCGGTAGCCGCGATTGCGCGCCGAAGTCACGAGATTCTCGCCCTCGAGCCGTGAAAGCGAATCCCGCAACGGCGTCCAGCCGAAGCCGTAACGTGCTTCAAGCGCGGAAACGGTCAGCGGCTCCCCCGGCAGGAGCACTCCCGCCAGGATGTCACGCTTCAAGGCCTCATAGGCCTGATCTGTCTTGGACATCTTTCACCTGCCTTCCCACCCCCGATCGACGGTCCTTGGGGCGGTCAACGAATCTCGATCCAAATTTATATATAATCATCAAATAGATATGCCAATTATATTTTATATTGACATTTTTTGGATATTATATTTTATTTTAAGGGCATGGAGGAGAGGCCATCGCGCCATGCGGCGCCGGGCCGAACGATCAAGAATCAAACAAAACAGCGGGAACGATTATGAAAACAATCCTCAGGACCCTTTTGCTGGGATCCGTCGTCGTGGCGGCGGCGCCGGCCATGGCCAAAGACATCAAGATCGGCATTCTCTTCGGCTTCACCGGCCCGATCGAATCGCTGACCCCGCCGATGGCGGACGGCGCCGAACTGGCGATGAAGGAGGTCTCCGACAGCCATCTGCTGCTTGGCGGCGACAGCGTGGTGTCGGTACGCGGCGACAGCACCTGCACAGATGCGTCGGCGGCAACGGCCGCCGCGGAACGGCTGGTGACGGTCGACAGGATCGTGGCGCTCGTCGGTGCCGACTGCTCGGGCGTCACCACCGCCGTGCTGAACAACGTGGCGATCCCGAACGATCTTCTGATGATTTCGCCGTCCGCGACGTCTCCCGCTCTTGCCGCCGACACCGACAAGGGCCTGTTCTTCCGCACGGCGCCTTCGGATTCGCGCCAGGGCGAGCTCTTGTCCAGGGTGTTGATCGATCGGGGGATCAAGGCCGTCGCCGTGACCTACACCAACAACGACTACGGCAAGGGCTTCGCCGATTCCTTCGTCGCCGCCTACAAGGCGGCCGGCGGCACGGTGACGCTGGTTGCCCCGCATGAGGACGGCAAGGCGGACTATTCGGCGGAGGTCTCGGCGCTGTCGGTGGCAGGCGGCGATACGCTCGTGGTTCTGGGCTATTCCGACCAGGGCGGCCACGGCATCATCAAGGCATCGCTCGACAGCGGCGCCTTCGACAGCTTTGCCGTCGGCGACGGCATGCATTCCGAAAAGCTCACCGCCGATTTCGGCCCGGACCTGAAGATCTTCGGCACCGTGCCGTGGACGGTGGGCGACGGCGCGGCGAAATTCGCCGCCCTGGCCAAGGCCGCCGGCAAGAACGCCGACAGCTCGTTCGTGCGCGAATCCTACGATGCGACGGCGCTGATCCTGCTGGCGATCCAGAAGGCCGGCGATCCGGCCAAGGCGGCAGGGCACATCATGGAGGTCGCCAATGGCCCGGGTGAGAAGATCTATCCCGGCGAGCTGGCCAAGGCGCTCAAGATCCTCAAGGACGGCGGCAGCATCGATTATGTCGGAGCCTCGGACGTGCAGATGATCGGCACCGGCGAAAGCGCGGGCAGCTACCGCGAGTTCGAGAACAGGGGCGGCAAGTTCGAAACCGTCCGCATGCTGACGGCCGAATGAGGCCGGGTGCGGGCCGCCCTGCGCGGTCCCGCGCCCTTCGGGGGGAATCCAGTCATGGGAAAAGCCGACACGCCGCCGGACTTGCTGGTGGTCGAGGACCTCGGCATCGCCTTCGGCGGCCTGAAGGCCGTCGACCGGATGTCGATGACCATCGCGAAGGGCAGCATCGCCGGGCTGATCGGCCCGAACGGTGCGGGTAAATCCACGCTCTTCAATCTGATCGCGGGATACCATCGCCCCGATTCCGGGCGCGTCCTGCTGGAAGGCGACGACATCACGGGCAAGCCGCCGCATATCCTGTTCGGCAGGGGGCTGCTGCGCACGTTCCAGATCGCGCGCGAATTCTCGACGCTCACCGTGCGGGAGAACCTGATGATGGTGCCGGCAGGCCAGGCCGGGGAAACCTTCCTCGGGGCCTGGCTGCATCCGGCCAGGGTGCGCGCGCAAGAGCGGGCCTTGCGGGAGAAAGCCGACGGGATCCTCGAATTCCTGGAGATAACCCATGTCGCCGACCTGCCGGCGGGCAGCCTGTCCGGCGGTCAGAAAAAGCTCCTGGAGCTCGGCCGCACGATGATGGCGGAGCCGAAGATCGTCTTTCTCGACGAGGTCGGCGCCGGTGTGAACCGGACGCTGCTCTACAATATCGCCACCGCGATCCGCCGCCTCAATCGCGAGCGCGGCTATACTTTCTGTCTTGTCGAGCACGACATGCAGTTCATCGCCGAGCTCTGCGACGACGTGACCTGCATGGCCGAGGGCAGGGCGCTGGCCCGCGGCTCGGTCGCCGACATCCTCAGCAACGAGCGGGTGATCGAGGCCTATCTTGGACGCGGGCGCGCCGCGAAAGGCACGGGTGTGGCATGAGCTATCTGAAGGCGGAGGCGCTCGTGGGCGGCTATGGCGGCGCGACGATCCTCAACGGCTGCACCATCGAGGTGGACCGGGGCCGGATCGCGGTCATCGTCGGTCCGAACGGTGCGGGAAAATCCACCGCGATGAAGGCGATACTGGGCTTGCTCCGGCTCACCTCGGGCCGGGTGCTGCTGGACACGCGCGACATCACGGCCCTGCCGACCCAGGCGCGCATCAGCGCCGGCATGGCTTTCGTGCCGCAGACCGACAATGTCTTTCCCTCCCTCAGCGTGTTCGAAAACCTCCAGATGGGCGCGCTGCTGCGCAGGGATCCGATCGAGGGGACGCTGGAGGAGATATTTTCCCTCTTCCCGATCCTCGCCGAGAAGCGGAACCAGCTTGCCGGCCAGCTATCCGGCGGCCAGCGCCAGCAGCTTGCCGTCGGGCGGGCCCTCATGACGCGCCCCTCCGTCCTCCTGCTCGACGAGCCGACGGCCGGGGTGAGCCCGAACGTCATGGACGAGCTTTTCGACAAGATCACCCGCATCGCCGCCCAGGGCCTCGCCGTCCTGATGGTGGAGCAGAACGCGGCCGGCGCGCTGGAAATCGCCGATACGGGTTACGTGCTGGTGCATGGCGCGAACCGCTTCACCGGGGCCGGTCGGGATCTCCTCAACGATCCCGACACCCGCCGCAGCTTTCTGGGTGGACGCAAATGACGGATATTCTCAACGCCCTGGTCCATCTGGCGAGCATGCTCCTGCTTCCCGGCCTCGCCTATGGCAGCCAGCTCGCCTTCGGCGCGCTCGGTGTAACGCTGATCTTCGGCGTGCTGCGCTTCTCGAACTTCGCGCATGCCGAGGGCATGTCGCTCGGCACCGCCGTCTGCATCCTCTTCACCCTGTGGCTGCAGGGCAGGGGCATCGCGCTCGGTCCCCTGCCGACGGCGCTCATCGGCATGTTGCTGGCCATTCCGGTCATGGCGCTGGTCTTCATCGGCACCGACCAGGCCCTCTATCGGCACTTCCGCCGCATCAATGCCCGGCCTGAAGTGTTCATGATCGTCTCGGCGGGCGTCATGCTGATCATGAACGGCGCGATCCGTCTGATCATCGGTCCGAACGGTCGCGATTTCGAGGATGGCGAGCGCTTCATCGTCACGGCCAGGGGATTTCGCGAATGGTCCGGCCTGGCCGAGCCCCTCGTCGTGAAGACGTCGCAGGCGATGACCATAGCCCTGGCGCTGGCGGTCGGGGTCGCACTGTTCCTGTTCCTCAACAGGACGCGTTCGGGACGCTCGATGCGCGCCTATGCCGACAATCGCAACCTCGCCCTGCTGTCGGGGGTGGATCCGGACCGCATCGTGCGGCTGACCTGGATCCTCGTCGCCGTGCTCTCGGTCACCGGAGGCGTGCTGTTCGGCCTGGACAAGGGGTATCGCCCGTTCGTCTATCAGCAGCTTCTGCTGCCGATGTTCGCGGCCGCCGTGGTGGGCGGGCTCGGCAGCCCCCTCGGCGCCATCGCCGGATCGATGATCGTCGCCTTTTCGGAACTGGCGCTCACCTTCGCCTGGAAGAAGGTGCTGGGCTATCTGCTGCCGGCGGCATGGGCGCCCGAGGGAATGATGCAGTTCCTCTCGACGGAATACAAGTTCGCCGTCTCCTTCCTGATCCTCGTCGTCGTCCTGCTCGTCCGGCCTGCGGGACTGTTTGGAAAGCCCGTGAAATGAACCGCCGCACGACGCTTCTCTACGCTGCCATGGCGGCGGTGCTCCTGTCGGTCGCCCTGCTGCAAAGCTGGCAACTGGCGCTCACCATCCTCAACCTCTGCCTGATCTCCGCGGTGATGGCGCTGGGCGTCAACGTGCAATGGGGCGTCGCCGGCATGTTCAATGTCGGCACGATGGGCTCGGCCGCCATCGGCGGGCTGGCGGTCGTGCTGGTTTCGGCTCCCCCGGTTCGCGCGGCGTGGGCGGAGGGCGGCGCGGGCCTCTTCTCCAGCGCGTCGATCCTGGTTCTGACGGCCGCCGTCGCCCTGGCGCTATGGCGGTGGCTCGGCTCCCGGCCCGCGCTGCGCGGGGCGGCGGTCGCGGCGGTCCTGTTTTTCGGCTTCCTGCTGGCACAGCACTGGTTTCTGCCCGCGACGGCCGCGATCGAGGCGGTCGATGCGGCAAGCGCCGGCTATCTCGGCGGGCTCGGCCTGCCGGTGGCGCTGTCCTGGCTGGTTGGCGGGGTGTTTGCCGGGCTGCTCGCATGGCCGGTCGGCCGGCTGACCGCCGGGCTGCGCTCCGATTACCTTGCCGTGGCGACCTTCGGCATTTCCGAGATCGTTCTGGCGGTCCTGCGCAACGAGGAATGGCTGGCGCGCGGCGTGAAGAACGTGACCGGCCTGCCGCGTCCGGTGCCCTATGAGAGCGATCTCCAGGCGGCCGGCTGGGTCCAGTCGCTTGCCCTGTGGCTGGGATTGCCGCTCCGCGACCTGGCGTCGATCCTGGTGAAACTGGCGTATACCGCGTGGTTCCTCGCCGTTCTCGTGGTCATCTTCTGGCTTCTGGAACGCCTTGGCCGCGCGCCATGGGGCCGAATGATGCGCGCCATCCGCGACAATGAGGAAGCCGCCCGCGCAATGGGCAAGGATGTCGCGCGCCGTCATCTCCAGGCCTTCGTGCTCGGTTCGGCCATCGTCGGCATCGGCGGCGCGATGCTGGTCACCCTGGACGGCCAGTTCACCGCCGGCGCCTACCAGCCGCTCCGCTACACCTTCCTGATCTGGGTGATGGTGATCATCGGCGGCGCCGGCAACCATCGGGGCGCGGTCTATGGCGCGTTCCTGATCTGGTTCGTATGGGTTCAGGCGGAAACGGCAGGTCTGTGGATCGCCGGCACGGCGTCGGCGCTCCTTGCCCCCGACAACCCCCTTCGCGCCGCGTTCGAACAAAGTCCGGCCCAGCTTCGCTATGTGGTGATGGGCCTCATCCTGGTCTTCGTGATGCGTTTCGCGCCGCGCGGACTGATCCCCGAAGAAACACCGGAGCCCCAGAAATGACAGCCACCGATCTCCTCGCGCCTTTCGACCTGACGGGACGCGTCGCCCTTGTCACCGGCGGCACCGGGGGAATAGGGCGCGCCTGCGTCGAGCGTCTGCAAGCCTATGGCGCGACCGTGGCGCTGACCTGCGTCGACGGCGTCGAGGATCCCGCCGCCGTCCTCGGCGCATTCGACGGGCCGCAGGGCCTGACGGCCCATGCCCTCGACCTGCGCGACGTCGCCTCGATCCGGCGCTGCATCGCCTCGGTGCTCGATGCGCATGGCCGCATCGACATGCTGGTGAACAACGCCGCGGTCGGCTCGGCCACGGTCGCCAACTGGTCGGGCGACGCCGACGAGCAGGACAGCCTCATGCTGGCGATCAACGCCGACGGCACGCTGAAGATGTGCCGGGAATTTCTCGGCGCCCCCGGCGGGCCGGAGCGCAAGCTGATCAATATCAGTTCGGTCGGCGGCGGCATCACCGCCTTTCCCGGCTTTCGCCTGTCGGACGGGATGAGCAAGGCGGCGGTCGCCTTCCTGACGCGGCAACTCGCCGCCGAGACGGTGCACGGGGACGTCGACGTGTTCGCCATCTGCCCGGGCGCCACAGACACGCCGATGTTCCAGGCCAGCACGCTGTCCAAGCTCGGGTCCGGGGAACGCACGGCCTTCCTTGCCCGCCTGCCGAAGGGGCGCCTGATCGAACCGCGGGAGATCGCCGCCATCGTGCATTTCCTCGCCAGCCCTTCCGCCCGCGTCCTGCATGGCGCGATCCTCGACGCCTCCATGGGCCTCGGCGTGCGACCCGGCCTGATGTCGGAATATGGCGGCCATTGAGCGCCACGAGAAACAGGAGCAGCATGATGAAAACGGATTTCGACGCCACCCGCCGGGCCTTCGACCTGCCCGAAGGAATGATCTACCTCGACGGCAACTCGCTCGGCCCCCTGCCGACGGCGGTGAGGGAACGGCTGGCGCGCACGGTGAGCGAGGAATGGGGCGAGATGCTGATCGGCGGCTGGAACCGCGCGGGCTGGATGGGCCTTCCGCGCCGGGTCGGCGACCGCATCGCCGGCCTGATCGGCGCCGAACCCGGCACGGTGGTCGTCGGCGACACGCTGTCGATCAAGGTCTATCAGGCGCTCGCATCCGCCCTGGAGATGAACCCGTCCCGCAAGGTGATCCTGTCGGATACCGGCAATTTCCCCTCGGATCTCTATATCGCCGGCGGGCTCGCCCGCACGCTCGGCCCCGATTATGAATTGCGGCTGGCCGAGCCCGGCGATCTCGCCGCGGCGCTCGACGAAACGGTCGCGGTCCTGCTCGTGACCGAGGTCGACTACCGTACCGGCTACAGGCACGACATGGCCGCGCTGACCGAGCGGGCGCACGCGCTGGGCATCCTGACGATATGGGATCTGGCCCATTCCGCCGGCGCCCTGCCGGTCAAGCTGGCGGCCTGCAAGGCCGATTTCGCCGTGGGCTGCACCTACAAATACCTCAATTCCGGTCCGGGCGGCCCCGCCTTCATCTATGTGGCGCCGCGTCACATCGACCATGCCCGTCCTGCCCTTTCCGGCTGGATGGGGCACGAATCGCCCTTCGCCTTCGATCTTGACTATCGTCCGGGCCGGGGGATCGAGCGCATGCGTGTCGGCACGCCGCCGATCCTGCAGCTCGCCGCGCTGGACGCCGCGCTCGACGTGTGGGACGGCGTCGACATCGAGGATGTGCGGGCGCGGTCGCTGGAGCTCGGCGATCTGTTCGTCTCGGAGGTCGAGGCCGGCTGCCCGGAGCTCGTCCTGGCAACCCCGCGCGCCCATGGCGACCGAGGCAGCCAGATCTCGTTCCGTCATCCGGAAGGCTACGCAATCATGCAGGCGCTGATCGATGAGGGGGTCGTCGGCGATTTCCGCGCGCCCGACATCCTGCGGTTCGGCTTCACCCCTCTCTATGTCGGCCTGGACGACGTGCGGCGCGCCGCGCAAATCCTTGTCGGCATCATGGCCGGCAGGCGCTGGGACAAGGCCGCATACCGCCGCCCGGCCGGCGCCGTGGTTACCTGACGGCACAGGCACGAGGCCGCCGCCGGCAAGGCGCGCGGCGTCACGATTGTGACGCCGGAAGGGATCGGCCAGCCGGAGATCGGATGCACGCGCCGTAATTCCTTTCCCGGCCGCGCCGCCGTGCGCCCCGGATGCCGCGGCCGGGCGCAAACAAGGAGAACTTGTCTAAGCGCGTCAATTTCTTCGTTTAAGGCGATGGCTTCCGCGGGCATCTTCCGGTTTGCCTCATGGGGATCGTGTGATGACGAAAGCACTTGTCACGGGGGCGACGCGGGCTCCCGGACGCGCGATCGCCACCACGCTTGCAAAGGAAGGCTGGGAGGTGCACGCGCTCGGCCGCGATCGCATCGCGCTCGACGACATGCGCGCCGGGCACGGCATCGTGCCGCTGGCGATGGATCTGACGGACCGCGATTATGTTCGCCTCACCGTCGAAGGCATGGAGCCGGACGTCGTCGTCCACGCGGCTCTGCGCTGGCCGCAGGAGACCCGTTTTCTCGGCCTTGCGGAGGCCGACATCGACATGGCGCTGGAAGTCAACCTGTCCGCAACGCTGCATGTCACGCGCGCCGTGCTGCCCGCGATGACCGAACGGGGCCATGGCGCCTTCGTCATGCTCGTGCCGGACGAGTGCGAGGCGAAAAGCGCGCTCGAGCGGACGGCGGCCGGCGCGATCGACGGCTTTGCCCGCGCCCTTGCGGACGAGGTCCGGGGCAGCGGGGTCTTCGTCCACGCCCTTGCGCTTGGAAGACCGCCTTTCCATCGGCTGGGACCGCAGGTCCTTTCGCTCCTGTCCGCATCCGGCTTCCAATCTCACTTCATCGAACGACAGGAACATGGACATGGACCGTAATGGAGGGCAGTTGCTCGTCGCGAGCCTCCTGGCGCTGGGGGCGAGGAAGAGCTTCGGCGTGCCGGGGGAAAGCTATCTCGCGGTGCTCGATGCGCTGCACGACACCGGCGGGCGCCTCGACTATATCCTGTGCCGCAACGAGGGCGGCGCCGCCTTCATGGCGGCGGCCTATGGCAAGCTCACCGGCCAGCCCGGCATCTGCTTCGTGACCCGCGGACCCGGCGCCACCAATGCCTCGATCGGCGTTCACACCGCCATGCAGGATTCCGCGCCGATGATCCTCTTCGTCGGCCAGGTCGGGACCGACATGAAGGGCAGGGAGGCGTTCCAGGAGGTCGACTACAGGGCGGTTTTCGGAACCATGGCGAAATGGGCCGTCGAGATCGACCAGGTCGAGCGCATCCCCGAAATCCTCTCGCGCGCCTGGACGCTTGCCGTTTCCGGGCGTCCCGGCCCCGTCGTGATCGCGTTGCCGGAGGACATGCTGACGTCGCTGACCGCGGCCGCGCCGCTGTCCGGCCCCGTCGAGATCGCCGAGGCCGCGCCGTCGGCGTCGGCCATGCGGCGCCTGCGGCAAATGCTGGACGGGGCGGAACGCCCCGTCATCCTCTACGGCGGCTGCAACTGGGCCGAGGGCTCGATGGCTGCCGTCCAGCGGTTCGCCGAGGCGTCCGACATCCCGGTCGTCTCGGTCTTCCGCTACCAGGACCAGTACGACAACGGCTCGCCGACCTTCTGCGGCGAAGCCGGCGTCGGCATGGTCCCCTCGGTCAAGGACCTGCTGCGCGAGGCCGACGTCATCCTCGCGGTCAACAACCGCTTCGGGGAGAACTCCACCGACGGCTACACGCTGTTCGACGTGCCGCAGCCCCGCCAGCGGATCGTGCATGTCCACGGCTCGGACCTGGAGATCGGCAAGGTCTACCGGCCGGCGCTCGGCATCCATGCCGGCCCGAATGCCTTTGCCGAAGCGCTGGGCGCCCTCGAACCCGTCAGGGGCGGATGGGCGCAATGGCGGGCGGGCGCGCGCGCCGCCTATGAAAAGGGCTTCGACCTGCCCGACCTGCCGTCGCCGGTCGACATGGGCAAGGTCACGGCTCACCTCAACGCGGTCCTGCCGGACGATGTGATCCTGACCAATGGCGCGGGCAACTTCACGGTCTGGCCGAACAAGTTCTTCAGGTTCGGCGCCAAGGCGCGCCTTCTCGCCCCGCAATCGGGCGCGATGGGCTATGGCGTTCCGGCGGCCGTGGCCGCCAGGGTCGCCCATCCCGGGCGCACCGTCGTGTGCTTTGCCGGCGACGGCGACTTCCAGATGAACTGCCAGGAACTGGCGACGGCGCTGCAGCACGGGGCCCAGCCGATCATCCTGCTCGTCAACAACGGCATCTACGGCACGATCCGCGCCCACCAGGAACGGCACTATCCCGAGCGCGTTTCCGGCACCACGATGGTCAATCCGGATTTCGTGGCGCTGGCGAGGTCCTACGGCTTTCATGCCGAGCGCGTGGAATCGACCGCGGACTTTCCGGCCGCGTTCGAGCGGGCCCGCGCGTCGAAGACCGGCGCCCTCCTGGACCTCGTCGTTTCGCCCGAGGCGTTGACCCCGCGCCAGACTCTGAGCCAGATGCGCAAGGCAGCCCTTTCTGCAAAGGAAACCGCATGACACAGCGTCACGACATCCGCCTTGGCGCCGATATAGGCGGGACCTTCACCGACATCGCGCTCGACGTGCGGGGCAGGCTCTTCTCGACGAAGGTGCTGACCAATTATGCCGCGCCGGAGCAGGCGATCCTCGACGGCATCGACATCGTCATCCGCGATGCGGGCATCGCGCCCGGCGACATCGGCATCGTCATCCATGGCACGACGCTGGCCACCAATGCGCTGATCGAGCGCCGCGGCGCGAAGACCGCGCTCGTCACCACCGAGGGCTTCCGCGACGTCATCGAGATGCGCACGGAAAACCGGTTCGAGCAGTACGACCTCGACCTCGTCCTGCCGAGGCCGCTGATCCCGCGCGAGGACCGCTTCGCGGTCCGCGGCCGCATCGACGCGCAGGGCAGGGAGCTCCAGCCGCTCGACGAGGCGGCGCTGGAAACCCTGGCGGATGTCATCGCCGAGCGCGGCTTCGGGGCCGTGGCCATCGGCTTCATCCATTCCTACATGAACCCGGCGCATGAGCAGCGCGCCCGCGACATCCTCGCAGGCAGGCTTTCGATCCCGATCTCGATCTCGGCGGAAGTCTCGCCGCAGATGCGCGAGTTCGAGCGCTTCAACACGGTCTGCGCCAATGCCTATGTGCGCCCGCAGATGGCCGACTACCTGTCGCGCCTGCAGGTGCGGCTGAAGGAGATGGGGGCCGATTGCCCTGTCTTCATGATCCATTCGGGCGGCGGGCTCATCTCGGTGGAGACGGCGTCCGAATTCCCGGTCCGCCTCGTCGAATCGGGGCCCGCGGGCGGGGCGATCTTCGCCGCCGACATCGCCCGTCGGTTCGGCCTCGAGCGCGTCGTGTCCTATGACATGGGCGGCACGACGGCGAAGATCTGCCTCATCGAGGACTACCAGCCCCACACGGCGCGCACCTTCGAGGTCGCCCGCACCTACCGCTTCTGCAAGGGATCGGGCATGCCGATCTCCATTCCTGTGATCGAGATGATCGAGATCGGCGCGGGCGGCGGCTCCATCGCCTGGGTCGATACCATGGGCCGGATCCAGGCCGGCCCGGAATCGGCGGCGTCCGAGCCGGGGCCGGCCTGCTACCAGCGCGGCGGCGAACGCCCGGCGATCACCGATGCCGACCTCGTGCTCGGCAAGCTCGACCCCGACAATTTCGCCGGCGGCAAGATCAGGCTTTCGCTCGACAATGCCGGCGCGGCGATCGCGCGCGACGTCGGCGACCGGCTGGCGCTTTCTCCCGAGGCCGCCGCCTTCGGCATCGTCGAGGTGGTGGACGAGAACATGGCCAATGCGGCGCGCGTCCACGCGGTCGAGAACGGCAAGAACATCTCGGAAAACACCATGATCGCCTTCGGCGGCGCCGCGCCTCTTCATGCCGCCCGTCTCTGCGAGAAGCTCGGCGTCGAGCGATGCCTCGTGCCGCAAGGGGCGGGCGTCGGCTCGGCCATCGGCTTCCTGAAGGCGCCGTTCGGCTACGAGGCGCTCGCCTCCAAGATCATGGGCCTGTCGAAATTCGACGCCGGGACCGTCAATGCCATGCTCGACGACCTGAAGGCGACCGCCGAAGGGTTCGTGCGCGCGGGGACGGATGGCGCGATCGTGCGCGAGATCACCGCCTTCATGCGCTATGCGGGCCAGGGCTGGGAAATCCCGGTGACGCTGCCCGACCGGGCCTTCGCCGCGGCGGACACGGCGATGTTCGAGACGGCCTTCAAGCAGCGCTACGCCCGGTTCTTCGGCCGCGCGGTCGAGGGGCCGGAGATCGAATTCGTCACCTGGTCGGTCAAGGCGCAGGACGTCCGTCCCGAAGGCGAGCGCTTCGTGCTGGAAACGGACGGTGCCGCCGTCGCCGTGCCGGCGCGAAGGGGCGTCTTCGATCCGGCGTCCGGCACGGCGCTGGAAACCGCCATCGTGCCACGCGATACGCTCTGCCCCGGCGCGCGCGTGGCAGGCCCCGCCGTCATCGTCGAGCGGGAAACCTCCACCGTCGTCACCTCGCCGTTCGATGCCGTCATCCAGGTCGACGGCAGCATCCTTCTCGTGCGCAAGGGCCGCTGACCATGAGCGACATCAACGAAATTCGCATGCAGGTCATGTGGAACCGCCTGATCTCGGTCGTCGAGGAACAGGCGCTGACGCTGCTGCGCACGGCCTTCTCCACCTCCGTTCGCGAGGCGGGCGACCTTTCGGCGGGCGTCTACAACGCGAAGGGCGAGATGCTCGCCCAGGCCGTCACCGGCACGCCCGGCCACGTCAACACCATGGCCGAGGCGGTGCTGCACTTCATCGCCGAGATCCCGCGCGAGGAGATGTATCCGGGCGACACCTACGTCACGAACGACCCGTGGAAGGGCACCGGCCACCTGCACGACATCACCATGGTCTCGCCCTCCTTCAAGGGGGATGAGCTGATCGGCTTCTTCGCCTGCACGGCGCATGTGGTCGATGTCGGCGGGCGCGGCTTCGGGGCGGACGGCAAGTCGGTCTACGAGGAAGGCATCCAGATCCCGATCATGAAGTTCGCCGAGCGCGGCGAGGTGAACCGGGACCTCCTGAAGATCCTGCGCCTCAACGTGCGCGAGCCCAACCAGGTGATCGGCGACTTCTATTCGCTCGCCGCCTGCAACGACGTCGGCCACCGCCGGCTGGTCGAGATGCTGGACGAGGTCGGCTACGGCAATCTCGACACGCTCGGCGATTTCATCCTGTCGCGCACCCATGCGGCGACGATGGAGCGCATCGCCGGCCTGCCGAAGGGAACGTGGACGAACGAGATGCTGACGGACGGCTATGACGAGCCGATCCGGCTCGCGGCGGCGGTCTCGATCACCGACAGCGGCGTCAACGTCGATTTCTCCGGCACGGACGGCATGAGCCGCTGGGGCATCAACGTGCCGCTGATCTACACCAAGGCCTATGCCTGCTATGCGCTGAAATGCGTGGTGGCGCCGGACATTCCGAACAATGCCGCCTCGCTCGCCGTCTTCGACGTCTCCTCGCCGACCAATATCCTCAATGCGGAGCGGCCGGCCCCGGTGTCGGTGCGCCATGTCATCGGCCACATGGTGCCGGACCTGGTTCTCGGCGCGCTCGCCCGGGCGCTGCCCGGCCGGATCCTCGCCGAAGGCGCGGCGGCGCTGTGGAACATCCACATTTCGGTCCGCCCGGTCGCCGGCGCCGCCGGCCGGCGCGCCGAGGTGCTGATGTTCAACTCCGGCGGCATGGGCGCGCGGCCGGGCATCGACGGCCTGTCCGCGACGGCCTTTCCCTCCGGCGTCCATACCATGCCGATCGAGGCGACCGAGCATACCGGCCCCATCGTCGTCTGGCGCAAGGAACTGCGCCCGGATTCCGGCGGCGCGGGAAAGTATCGCGGCGGTCTCGGCCAGGTGATCGAGATCGCGCCGGCAGACGGCCATGAATTCGACTTCTCGGCGATGTTCGACCGCATCGCGACGCCGCCGCGCGGACGCGACGGCGGCGAAGACGGCGCGCCCGGTTCGGCGCGGCTGGATGACGGCACGAAGCTGCGGCCGAAGGGCTGGCAGCATGTGCCGGCAGGCCGCCGGCTGGTGCTGGAACTGCCCGGCGGCGGCGGATTCGGAAACCCGGCCGAGCGCGCGGGCGACGCGGATGCCGAAGACCTGTTGAGGGGCTACGTGACGGAGAAGAAACGATGAGCCACATCGCCAGCCGGCTTTCCGCCGTCAAGCCCTCCGCCTCCATGGCCGTCTCGCAGGCTGCCCGGAACCTCGCGGCGACCGGGATCGACGTGATCGACCTCGGCCTCGGCGAGCCGGATTTCCCGGCGCCCGCCCACATCACCGAGGCCGCCTTCGCGGCGGCCCGCAGCGAGCGCATGCTCTACACCGCCTCGCTCGGCACGCCGGACCTGCGCCGCGCCATCGCCGCCAAGTTCAGGCGCGAGAACGGCCTCGACTATGCGATCGACGAGATCGCGGTCGCCAACGGCGCAAAGCAGATCATCTTCAACGCGCTGATGGCGACGCTGGAGGCGGGCGACGAGGCGATCCTGCCCGCACCCTACTTCGTTTCCTACCCGGAAATGGTGAAGCTCTTCGGCGGCGTGCCGGTCACCCCGGCCTGCCCGGCCGAGAACGGCTTCCGCCTGACGCCGGAGGTGCTGGAAGCCGCACTCACCGAAAAGACCCGCTGGCTGTTCCTGAACATGCCTGGCAATCCGTCCGGCGCGGTCTATAGCGAAGCGCAGTTGCAGGCGCTCGGCGCGGTGCTGGCGAAGCATCCCGACGTGATGATCCTGTCGGACGAGATCTACGAGCATATCCTCTTCGACGGGCGCGCCTTCGTCTCCTTCGGCGCGGCCTGCCCGCAACTGCGCGAGCGTTCGCTGATCGTCAACGGCATGTCCAAGGCCTATGCCATGACCGGCTGGCGCGTCGGCTACGCCGCCGGCCCGAAGGACCTGATCAAGGCGATGGCGACGATCCAGAGCCAGTCCTGCACCTCCGTCTCCGCCCCCGCGCAGATCGCCGCCCGGGCGGCGCTGGAGGGGCCGCAGGATTGCGTCGCCGAATTCCGCGCGGCGTTCGAGCGGCGCCGCGACCTCGTGGTCGCCGGCATCGCGGAGATCGACGCGCTGAGCCTCGATCCGCCGGAGGGCGCCTTCTACGCCTATATCGGCTGCGCCGCGCTGATCGGCGCGAAGACCCCCTCGGGCGGGACGCTGGACGACGATGTCGCGGTCGCGAAATATCTTCTCGAGGAAGCGCATGTCGCGGCCGTCCCGGGCGCGGCCTACGGCCTCTCGCCCTTCTTCCGCATCTCCACCGCCACCTCCGAGGCGGTGCTGGCCGAGGCGGTCGAGCGCATCGGCGCCGCCGTCGCCAAACTCGAATTCTGATTGGAAGGAAGAATGTCCAAGCCTTACAAGACCATCCTGATCACGGGCGCGGCCGGCCGCCTCGGCACGGAGCTGCGCCGGGGCCTTGCGCCGCTGGCCGAAAGGCTCCGCCTTGCGGATATCAGCGACATCGCGGACATCCAGCCGAACGAGGAGGCGATGGTCTTCGACCTTGCCGACGAGGCCGCGGTGACGAGGGCGGTCGACGGTGTCGATGCCATCGTGCATTTCGGCGGCATTTCGCTGGAAAGCCCGTGGCAGGACATTCTCGACGCCAATATCCGCGGCAGCTACCACATCTACGAGGCCGCCAGGAAGCACGGCGTCAGGCGCGTGGTCTATGCCTCCTCCGTCCATGCCATCGGCTATCACACGCTGGACGCCCATATCGACACGCAGGCGCCGGTGCGGCCCGACAGCCTCTACGGCGTTTCCAAATGCTTCGTCGAGGCGCTGAGCCGCTTCTACTGGGACAAGTTCGGGCTGGAGAGCGTGTGCCTGCGCATCTTCTCCTCCTTCCCCGAGCCGGCGGATCGCCGCATGCTCTGGTCCTGGCTGTCCTTCGAGGATTGCATCCGTCTGGTGACGGCCAGCCTGACGGCGCCGCATGTCGGCCACACGATCAGCTTCGGCCTTTCCGACAATGCCGTGAAGCCGGTCGACAATTCCGGGGCCGGCCATCTCGGCTACGTGCCGAAGGACGATACGGAGCGCTTCCGCGCGAAGGTCGAGGCGGAAAAGCCGCCGGCCGATCCGAAGGCGCCCTCCACCCTTTATCTCGGCGGATGGTTCGTCGACATCGGCCATCCCGACGACGAGGCATCGAAATGAAGGAACGGTACGACGTGGTCATCGTCGGCGGCGCCGTGATCGGCTCCGCCGTCGCCTATTATCTTTCGGCCAACCCCGATTTCGACGGCTCGGTGCTCGTCGTCGAGCGCGATCCGACCTACCTCAAGGCGGCGACCTCGCTCTCGTCGTCCTCGATCCGCACGCAGTTCTCCAACCCGATCAACGTGAAGATCAGCCAGTACGGCTCGCAGGTCATCCGCAATTTCGGCGAGATGATGCAGGTCGGCGACGACCGGCCGGATCTCGGCTTCCATCCGGGCGGCTACCTGTTCCTCGCCAATAGCCCGGCGCAGGTGCAGGTGCTGCGCGAGAACCACGCGGCGCAGGTCTCCTGCGGCGCCGATGTCGTGCTGTGGAACCGCGACGAGCTGGCGAACGCCTTCCCGCACCTCAACGTCGCCGACATCGAACTCGCCTCCTACGGCCGGTCCGGCGAGGGCTGGTTCAACAATACCGGCCTGATGTACGGCTTCCGGAACAAGGCCCGTTCGCTCGGTGTCGACTACATCACGGACGAAGCCGTGGCCATCGGCCGCGATGGCGACCGGGTGACGTCGGTGACGCTGAAATCGGGTGCGGTCGTCGAGGCCGGCACGATCGTCAACGCCTCCGGCCCCCGCGCGGCACTGACCGCCCGCATGGCCGGCCTCGACATTCCCGTCGAGCCGCGCAAGCGCACCCTGTTCGTCTTCGATTGCGCCCGAACGCCGGAGGGAACGGCGCGGGTCAACCAGGGGCGTCTTCCGCTGATGATCGATCCGTCCGGCGTGTTCTGCCGGCCCGAAGGGCGCTTCTTCCTTGCGGGTTGCCCGCCGGTGGAGGACCCGGCGGCCGACTGGGACGATTTCGAGCCGCGCTACGAGGAATTCGAGGAGATCATCTGGCCGGCGCTGGCCGGGCGCTCGCCGGATTTCGAGGCGATCAAGGCGGTGAACCAGTGGGCGGGCCACTACGATTTCAACACGCTCGACCACAACCTGGTCGTCGGCCGCCATCCCGCGGTGCGCAATTTCGTCTTCGCCAACGGGTTCTCCGGCCACGGCCTGCAGCAGGGACCGGCGACCGGGCGCGGGGTGTGCGAGCTGATCGTCTATGGCGAATATCGCACGCTCGACCTGACGGAGGTCGGCTACGAGCGGATCGTGGACAATCGCCCGTTCCTCGAGAAAGCTGTGATATAACGGCGACCGGCCCGGCCGGCAGGCGGGGCCGGCTGGATTGCGATGCGTCGTCTACCGGAGGGTGAATTGGCTGGACAACATACGCGGCTTCCCCCTCTCAATGCGCTGCGCGCCTTCTGGGCCGTCATGCGCCAGGGCACGTTCCGCAGCGCGGCGGACGAGCTTCTCGTCACGCCGCAGGCCATCAGCCAGCAGATCAAGCTGCTGGAGGATACCCTGCATGTGCCGCTCTTCGAGCGCAAGGCGCGGGTCATCGAGCCGACGGAGCACGCGATCGTCCTGTCGCATTTCATCCAGGCCGGCTTCGACGAGTTCACGGAAGGCATCCGCCGCGTCACCAACTCGACCTACCGCAACCGCATCAACATCAATGTCAGCCCCTATTTCGCCACGCGCTACCTGATGGAGCGGCTCGAGCGCTTCCGCCAGCTCATGCCGGGCGCCGACATCCGCCTGACGACGATGGTCAATGTGCGCGACTTCGCGGCCGACGAGGTGGACGTCTCGATCCAGTGGGGCTTCGGCAACTGGAAGGAATACGACGTCCGGCTGCTGATGCACGATCCGAAGATCATCTGCTGCTCGCCGGACCTTGCCAGGCAGATCCGCTCGCCCGCCGACCTCGGCCGCATGACGCTGCTCCATCCCGTCATGGCGCGCGACCTCTGGCGCAAGGTGCTCGCCCATCTCGGCCTGCCGTCGCTGGAGATGGCCGGCGAGATCGAGTTCCAGGACGCCGCCACGATGCGCAGGGGCAGCATTTCGGGCATCGGCGTCGGGCTCGTCTCCAAGCTCGACGCGCTGGGCGACATCGAGGCGGGCGTCCTCGTCGCGCCGCTCGGCATCGACGTGCTCGACACGATGGACAAGAAGGACGTCCCCGGCTTCTATCTCGTCGTTCCCAAGGCCCACAAGCGGGTCAAGATCATCTCCGCCTTCTGCGACTGGATCGCCTCCGAGCACTGGTGAGGGGCGGATGCCTTCAGGGCGCGGGGCGCCTTGCGAGCTGGTGCTCGCGCCAGATGGTGAAGAGGCCGGCGCCGACGACGATGAGGGCGCCGGTGATCATGTTGAGCGTGACGATCTCGCCGAACAGCCAGACGGCGAGGATGACGTTGAGCACGAGCTGGAAATAGGTGACGGGCTGGACCTCGGCGGCCGGCAGCAGGCCGTAGGCGCGGATCAGGAAATAGTGGCTGAGCGTGCCGCAGACGCAGAGGGCCGCAAGGGCGAACCAGTCGGCGGACCGGACCTCGGTCCAGTAGAACGGGCCGATCAGCGAGATCGCGACGGCGCCCGCCATGCCGGCGTAGAAGAGGCTCGTCACGGCCGAATCCTCGCGGCCGACGGCGCGCGTGGCGATGCTGTAGAGCGCGAACAGCACGGATGCCCCGAGGGGCAGCAGAAGCGACATGTCGAAATGCACGTCCACGGGATTGATGATGACGAGGACGCCGAGGAGGCCCACCAGCACCGCGGTGCCGCGCCGCCATCCGACGGCCTCGCCGAGCAGGGGGATCGAGAGGATGGTGATGATCAGCGGCGTCGCCTGGAAGATCGACTGGCTCATGGCAAGGCCGGCATGGACGTAGGCAAAGACGATGAGCACGATCTCCGCGACGAGCAGGAGCCCTCTCGCCACCTGGAGCCAGGGGCGCCGGGTGCGGACCGCCTGCCGGATGCCGCCCGGCGAGGAGGCGGCGAAAGCGCAGACGAAGAGCGCGAACGCCCAGAACCGGATCATCGTTATGAACAGGGCCGGATAGCGGTCGCCCAGATATTTGGTGATCGCGTCCTGGCCGGCAAAGATGCAGACGGCCAGGAAGGCGAAAAGATAACCGCGGGTCTTGGGGGTCATGGGACTACACACTCAGAATCGTTGCCCCCTGATAGCACAGGGCGGCCCGCTTGCGACGGGTAACCCGCGATCTCCGTCCGGTGCCGTTCCGCTTCGTCCCTCCCGCTCAGTGCAGGCCGAGATAGGCCTTGCGGACGTCCTCGTTGTCGAGGAGGGCGGCGCTTTCGCCGGACAGGTGGATGCGGCCGTTGACCATGACATAGGCGCGGCTGGAGAGCTTCAGCGCATGGTTGGCGTTCTGCTCGACGAGGAAGATCGTCTTGCCCATGGCGGCGATTTCGCCCAGCACCTCGAAGACGCGCCTGACGACGAGCGGGGCGAGGCCGAGCGAGGGCTCGTCGAAGAGGATCAGCTCCGGCCGGGCCATCATCGCGCGGGCGATGGCGAGCATCTGCTGCTCGCCGCCGGACATGGTGCCGGCGGTCTGGTTGCGGCGCTCCTTCAGGCGCGGGAAGAGCTCGAACATGGCGGAGCGATCCTCCTCGAAATGCGCCATGCCTATGGGCGTCGTGCCCATCATCATGTTCTCCTCCACGCTCATGTCCTGGTAGATCTGCCGGCCCTCCGGCACGAGCGCGATGCCGCGCCGCGAGACGCGGTTCGTCGGCAGGCGGGAAATGTCCTCGCCCCTGTGCAGGATATGCCCCGAGGAGGCGCGCGGCGCGCCGAAGATGGACGAGAGCAACGTCGTCTTGCCGGCGCCGTTCGCGCCGATCAGGCTGACGATCTCGCCCTTGAAGATATGGACGTTGACGTCCTTCAGCGCCTCGACCGGGCCGTAATGGGCGCGCACGCCGGAAAGTTCGAGCAGCGGTGTTCCTGCCTCGCTCATGCCTCCACCTCTTCTTCGCTGACGCCGAGATAGGCGGCGATGACGGCGGGGTCGTTCGCCACATGCTCCGGCGTGCCGTCGGAAATCACCTCGCCGTGGTCGAGCACGACGATATGCTGGGAAATGCGCATCACGAGGCCCATGTCGTGCTCGATGACGAGCACCGTCTGACCGTGCTCGCCGCACAGCCGCTGGATGACCTCGGAAAGCTCGCGCGTCTCGGAGGGGTTGAGGCCGGCGGCCGGCTCGTCGAGGCAGATGAGCCGCGGGCCCGTGCACATCGCCCGGGCGATCTCGAGGCGGCGCTGGCGGCCGTAGGGCAGCTCGCCGGCAAGGCGGTTGGCGTCGTCGACGAGGTTCATCTCGCCGAGCCAGTGATAGGCAAGGTCGACGGCCTCGCGCTCGGCCCGGCGGAAGGCCGGGGTGCGGAAGACGCCGGAGAGCACATTGTTGGCCGTCACGAGATGCTGGGCGACCAGCAGGTTCTCGACGACGGACATTTCCTTGAACAGGCGGATGTTCTGGAAGGTGCGGGCGATGCCGGCGCGGGTGACGAGATGCGAGCCGCCGGTGATCGGCTTCGTCATCAGCGCGCCGATGTCCTGCGTGCCGCCGGGGCCGTCCAGCAGAATCTGGCCCTCGCTGGCGCGGTAGAAGCCGGTGATGCAGTTGAACATCGTCGTCTTGCCGGCCCCGTTCGGGCCGATCAGGGCCGTGACGCCGCCGCGCTCGACGGCAAAGCTGACATTGCGGTTGGCGACGATGCCGCCGAAGCGCATGGTGACGTTGCGCACGTCGAGAAGGGGCGCGGTCATCGGGCCGCCTCCGGGCGCGCGGCGAGCGGGGCCGCGTCGAGGCCCCCGGCGGCGGTGCTCGGGAAGAAGGCCGGGCGCTGGATGCGCACGAGGCCGCGCGGCTTCCAGATCATCATGACGACCATCAGCACGCCGAAGATCAGCACGCGGTATTCGGCGAAATCGCGCAGCAACTCGGGCAGGATGGTCAGCACCAGCGCGGCGGCGATGACGCCGACGGTCGAGCCGAGGCCGCCGAGCACGACGATGGCGAGGATGAGGGCGGATTCGAAGAAGGTGAAGGAGGTCGGGTTCACGAAGCCCTGGTGGACGGCGAAGAACACGCCCGCCAGCCCCCCGGTCGAGGCGCCGAGCATGAAGGCCGTCAGCTTGGTGAAGACGTGGTTCACGCCGAGCGAGCGGCAGGCGATCTCGTCCTCGCGCAGCGCCTCCCACATGCGCCCGAGCGGCATCACGCGCAGGCGCTCCACGGCATAGACGACCAGGCAGACGACGAGGAACAGCACCGTATAGATGAACCAGAACTTGTAGTCGGCGCTGTAGGCTATGCCGAGATAGTCGTGCAGCGGCACGCCGCCCTGCTTGGCCGTGCGGGTGAATTCGAGGCCGAAAAGGGTTGGCGGCGGCACGGGCGCGCCGTTCGGGCCGCCGGTGAATTCCAGCCAGTTGTTGAGGATGAGGCGGATGATCTCGCCGAAGCCGAGCGTGACGATGGCGAGATAGTCGCCATGCATCTTCAGGACCGGGAAGGCGAGCACCATGCCGCACAGGCCGGCCAGGAACGGCGCGATGACGAGCGCGCTCCAGAAGCCGAGGCCGAGATACTGCGCGCCGAGCGCCAGCAGATAGGCCCCGACCGCATAGAAGGCGACGAAGCCGAGGTCGAGCAGCCCCGCAAGGCCGACGACGATGTTGAGCCCGAGACCGAGCAGGCAGTAGATCAAAGCCAGGATCGCGATGCCGAGGAAATACTTGTCGGCGAACAAGGGCAGGGCGAGGCCGGCGGCGAAGACCAGCACGAGGATGAGGGCGGGCGATTTCTCCCTGCCCGTCATGACCGTGACGCCGCTGCCGCTGCCGGCGGTCCTGCCGGCGATCCGGCGGCCGAAGGCCGTCATGCCGACCAGCGACAGCGCGATGCGCCCGGCGGTGACGATGGCGGCCAGCAGCACCGCGCGCGCCAATTCGTTGCGGAACGAGAACCCTTCCAGCACGAGGCCGGAGATCGGGCCGAACAGCACGAGCGAGACGGTGAAGGTGAGGAGCGCCTGCCTGACAAGCGTGGAAAAGCGGTTCTGTGCCATGTCCCTGCCCTCACACTTTCTGGATTTCCGGCCGGCCGAGCAGGCCGTAGGGGCGGAAGAACAGCAGGGTGATGAGCAGCGCGAAGGCGAAGACGTCCTTGTAGTCGGTGCTGACATAGCCGGCGAACAGCGCTTCCGTCAGGCCGAGCAGCACGCCGCCCAGCACGGCGCCGGGCAGCGAGCCGATGCCGCCGAGCACGGCCGCCGTGAAGGCCTTGATGCCCATGACGAAGCCGATGAAGAAGTTGAACGAGCCGTAGTTGAAGGTGACGAGCGTGCCGCCGACGGCGGCCGTGGCGGCGCCGATGACGAAGACGGTCGAGATGATGCGGTCGGTGTTGACGCCGAGCACGGCCGAGATGCGGATGTTCTGCTGCGTGGCCCGGCATTCGCGGCCGATGCGCGTGTAGTTGATCACATAGGTCAGGATGCCCATGGCGATCAGCGAGGCGACGAGGATGACCGTCTGCATGTAGGTGATCTGCGCGAAATGGGTGCCGTCGCCAAAGCGGAAGGCGCCGCTGACGAGGGTCGGCACGCCCTGGTCGCGCGCGCCCTGCGAGATCTGCACGTAGCTTTGCAGCATCAGCGAGATGCCGATGGCCGAGATCAGCGGGGCGAGCTTGGTCGAGCCGCGCAGCGGCCGGTAGGCGACGCGCTCGATGGCCCAGCCGTAGACGGCCGTGATGGCGCAGGTGATCACCAGCACCGTGACGAGCGCGAAGGGCACGGACTGGATGCCGAAGAAGGTGAGCACGGCAAGGGTGATCGCGGCGATGTAGGCCGAGACCATGTAGACGTCGCCATGGGCGAAGTTGATCATGCGGATGACGCCGTAGACCATGGTGTAGCCGACGGCGATCAGGCCGTAGATCGTGCCGAGCGTGATGCCGTTGAACAATTGCTGGACGAGGATGTAGACATCCATGCGTGAACCCCCGGGGACGTTCGGTCCTTCTGAAACCTGGCAAGGCGGTGCCGGTCGGGCGGCGGCCCGGCCGGCATGGGCGAAGCGCCCTTACTTCACGAGAACGGGGGTTCCCTTGTCGTCGAAGCTGTAGAAGACGAACTTGAAGTCCTTGATGTCGCCCTTCTCGTCCCAGGTGATGTTGCCGATGGCGGAATTGACCGTGTTGGCGCGCAGCCATGCGGCCTGGGCCTGGAGATCCTCGCCGGCCTTCAGCGCCGCGACGACGGCCTGGGCATTGGCATAGCCGTAGAGCACGTAGTTGGCGGGCGTCACGCCGGCCTTGGTCAGCGCGTCCTGGACGCCCTTGGTGGCGGGGTCCGCGAGCGGATCGGGCGTTGCGGAATAGTAGACGTCCTTCAGGTTCGCCGCGCCGCCCGCCGCCGCGACCAGTTCGGCCTGGGCGAAGGCATCGCCGGTGACGAAGACCACGTCGACGCCCTGTTCCTTCAACTGGCGCACCAGCGGGCCGCCTTCGGGAATGAGGCCGCCGAAATAGACCGCATTGGCGCCGGTGCTCTTGATCTTGGTGACGAGCGCGTTGAAGTCGCGTTCGCCGCGCGTCAGGCCTTCATAGAGGACCGGCTGGACGCCGCGCGCCTCGATGGTCTTCTTGACGGCGTCGACGAGGCCCTGGCCGTAGGTGTCCTTGTCATGGATCAGCGCGATCTTGTCGCGCTTCAGCGTGTCGAGGATGAAGTTGCCGGCCACCACGGCCTGCTGGTCGTCACGCCCGCAGCCGCGGAACAGGTTGTCGAAGCCGCGATCGGTGACGGTCGGGTTGGTGGAGGACGGCGTCATCTCCAGGATGCCGGCATCGTTGTAGATTTCCGAGGCCGGGATGGTGCTCGACGAGCAGAAGTGGCCGATCACCGCCTGCACCTTGTCCTGGTCGACGAAGCGGTTGGCGACGGCCACGGCCTGCTTGGGTTCGCAGGCATCGTCGCCCTTCACCAGCTCGACCTGCTTGCCGTTGATGCCGCCGGCGGCATTCACGTCGTTCACATAGGCGGACACGCCGTTATAGACCTGCTCGCCGAACGTGGCGTTGGCGCCGGTATAGGGGCCGGCGACGCCGATCCTGATGGTGTCGGCGGCAAGGGCCGGCGCGAGAAGCAGGCAGGAGGCGATGGCGGTCGCCGCCAGGAATTTCGGAAGTTGGGTCATGTGCGGGGCTTCCCTCTGGTTGAGCCTTTTACGATTCAGCGGGATGCGGTTCGTCCGCATCTCTTGTCGTTGCAGGGGCGGCGCCGGCCTCTTGCGGGCGCGCATCCCTGGAAGGACGGACAGCAGGGATCACGACGTGTCCGCCGTGATCTGCGCCCCGCACGCGCGTCGTGTGGGGAGCGCCTTGCAAGTTCCATCGCCACTGAAAGGAGTATATGGGCTGCCCAGCCATGGGCCTGCGTAAGAAATTCCGTCGATCGACAAGCTATCCTTGATACATCGGCGTCGCCCCGCGGCCGGGGCGGCGGACGCCTGCGCGCCGGCGCGCGAGACGCCGATCATCTCGTCCGCGGAGCAGGGTCAAGGGGCGCGGTTTGCCCGGAGCGGGGGACGCGAGATCACTTTTTCGTCTTCGCGTCCGCCGGCTCGGCCAGCAGGGCGCGGTAGCGGCTCAGGCTTTCCTCGAGATGCGCGGAAAGCGCCTGCCTTGCCGCCTTGGCATCGCCCTGGGTGATCGCGGCGAGAATGGCGGCGTGTTCCCGGTTTATCTTCTTCAGATAGGCGTTGTAGGAGCGGCCGGACTGGCTGTGCTTGAGCACGAGATCGAAGTTGATCTCCCCCATGACGGCTTCCAGGAACCGCGGGAAATGCGGGTTGCGCGTCGCTTTGGCGATGGCGAGGTGGAATTCGAAATCGGCGCGCGCCTCGATCTCGGCGTCCCCGGTGTCGAGGTTCTCGATATGGTCGAAGGCGCGGGCGATCTCGGCCAGCGCTTCCGGCGTGCGGCGCTGGGCCGCAAGCGCCACGGACTGCATCTCCACGCCAAGCCGCAGTTCGAGGATCTGCATGGCCGAGCGGATGTCGTCGATCCGGCTGATCTCGAAGTTCAGCGTCCTTGCGTCCTTTTCCGTGACGTAGACGCCCGCGCCCTGCCGGGCGATCACGCGGCCGGCGACCTTGAGCGAGGTCAGCGCCTCGCGGATGACGGTACGGGAAACGCCGAACTCCTCGCAGAGCTGCGCACTCGACGGGATCTTCTCGCCCGGGGCGTACAGTCCGGAATCGATGCGCTCGGCAAGCTTGGCGACGACGATTTCAGCGAGATTGCCGCGCTGCGTTATGACCGACATTGCGATACCGCCCTTGCCTTAGACTTCTAATTTATCACATATCATACGTCGCATCCCCGCCCAAGGGAAGTGCGCGGCCTTCCTGCAGCACGGCGCGGATCGCCTGGAGCGGATGGGCAAGCGTCCGTCCGTCCATCAGCCCGGCCTGCGACCGGCAGGAATAGCCCGTCGCCATCACCACGTCCGCCGGACCTGTGGCGGCCAGCGCGGGCTGCCAGCTCATCTTGTAGAGCGTTTCGGAAAGCGCGCGGTTGCGCACCTCGTGGCCGAAGGTGCCGGCCATGCCGCAGCAGCCGGTCTCCCCGACAGCAAGGTCCACGCCAAGCCTTTCGAAGACCGTCCGCCACTGGGCGAAAGCGGCCGGCGCGTTCGTGCGCTCCGTGCAGTGCGCCAGAAGCACATGCCGCCGCGGCCTTTTGCCTGATGGCAGCCGGTCGATCATGGCGGCAAGCCATTCCTGCGGCAGCAGGATGCGCGCGCGCATGCCGGTTCCGGCATATTCGCTGCGGAAGGCGAGCGTCATCGACGGGTCGATGCCCACCAGCGGCACGCCGGCCTCCGCCAGCCGGTCGAGCGCGGCGGCGGTGCGGCGGGCCGTCCTTTCGAAGGCCCGCAGGTAGCCGTGCACATGCAGCGCCTTGCCGTTGCGCAGCGCCGGCGCGACGAGCGGCGAAAGCCCGAGCAGCCGCGCCACCGCCACCGCGTCGAGCAGCACCTGCGGATCGAAGAATTCGGTAAAGGCATCCGGCACGAAGACGACGGCCCTTGCGCGCGCGGCGGCATCGAGTCGCTGCAGGCGAGCGGGCGTGGCGAGCGGCACCTCCAGCCGGGCAAGCGCCCGGCGCAGGGAGAGCGGCGGAAGGAGCGGCAGCGCGGTCAGCCCCGCACGGCGCATCGCGGCCCGGCCGGCGGCGGAGCCGGCGACGAGATTGTAGAGCGGGCGCATCCGCGCCATCAGCGGCAGGGTGGTTTCGATGGCGGCGACCAGCGGGTCCTTGAGCGGCCTGAGATAGCGCTGGTGGTAGAGCGCAAGGAACTTCGCCCGGAAGGCCGGCACGCTCACCTTCACCGGACATTGCCCGGCGCAGGCCTTGCAGGCAAGGCAACTGTCCATGGCCGCGCGCACCTCGTGGGAGAAGTCGTCGCGATTGGCGGGATTGAGGCTGTTCCACAGCCGCCGCGCCAAGCCTCCGGCGGGCCGGCGCGTGGCCTCGCGGCGCGGATCGACGCCCTTCTCGGCAAGCCGCCGCAGCCATTCGCGCATCAGCGAGGCGCGGCCCTTCGGCGACTGGCGCCGGTCGCGCGTCGCCTTGTAGGAGGGGCACATCAGCCCGTCGGCGTCGAAATCGAAGCAGGTGCCGTTGCCGTTGCAGTGGGCGGCGTTGTCGAAGGCGGCGCGGATGTCGTTGCCGATCTGCCGGTCGAGCGTGCCGCGCAGCGGGATGGCGTCGATCTTCGGCAACGCGCGGCCGGCCGGCGCGACGATCTTGCCGGGGTTGAGCTGGCCGAGCGGGTCGAATGCCGCCTTGATCTCCTGGAGTCGCGGATAGAGCGGCCCGAAGAACGCCGGCACATATTCCGAGCGCACGCCCTTGCCGTGCTCGCCCCACAGCACGCCGCCATATTTGCGCGTCAGCGCCACCACGGCGTCGCTGATCGTGCGCACCAGCGCCGCGTGCCCGGGCCGCGTGAGGTCGAGGGCCGGGCGCACATGCAGCACGCCGGCATCGACATGGCCGAACATGCCGTAGGAAAGGCCGTGCCCGTCGAGCAGGGCGCGAAACTCGCGGATATAGGCGGCGAGGTTTTCCGGCGGCACGGCGGTGTCCTCGACGAAGGCGACGGGCCGCGTCGGCCCGTCCACATTGCCGAGCAGGCCGACGGCGCGCTTGCGCATGGTCCAGACCGCCTCGACATCCGCCTTGCCGCGGGTGATCGTGAATCCCTTGCGACCGGCAAAGGGGATGCGCTCCAGCGCCGCGGTGACGGCGTCCAGCTTTTCCGCCAGCGCCGCGGGCGTCTCGGCCAGCACTTCGGCGATGTTGATGCCGTTGGCCGGACCGTCCGCGTCGTCGGGAAAGAAGGGCGCGATGCGCGGCCAGACGATGTCGCCCTTGGCAAGGCGCAGCACGGTCTCGTCGATCGTCTCGACCGAGGCGACGTTCAGCGCCACGAGATTGCGGGCGTCTTCCAGGGCGGCGTCGAAATCATCGTAGCGGATGTTGACGAGCGCCGCCTGCGCGGGCAGGGGCAGGAGATTGAGCTCCGCCTCCGCGATCATGGCCAGCGTGCCCTCCGAGCCGCAGAGCACCGCGTTGAGGTCGAAGAGGCCGTCGTCGCGTTGCAGGTGGGCGAGGTCGTAGCCGGTCATGAACCGGTTGAGCTTCGGGAAGATGCGCTCGATCTCGGCGCGCTCGTCGGTGGCGATGCGGGCGAGGGTGCGGTGGATGTCGCCGATCCGGTCGCCCCGCGCCTGGAGCGCCCGCAATTCCTCCGCGCCCACCGGCCGGGAGAGGAAGTCGGTGCCGTCGGCAAGCACCACGCGCAGGCCGAGCACATGGTTGCTCGTCTTGCCGTAGAGGCAGGAGCCCTGGCCGCAGGCATCCGTCGCGATCATGCCGCCGATCGTCGCGCGGTTGGAAGTCGAAAGCTCCGGCGCGAAGAACAGGCCGTGCGGCGCGAGCGCCCTGTTTAACTGGTCCTTGACGACACCCGCCTCCACCCGCGCGATGCGGCGCACGGGATCGATGTCGAGGATGCGGTTCATGTGCCGCGAGCAGTCGACGACGATGCCCGATGTCAGCGACTGGCCGTTTGTGCCGGTTCCTCCGCCGCGCGGGGCGATGGTGACATCGGTAAATTCCGGCCGGGCGAGGGCGCTTGCGATGTGCTTCAGGTCGCCGGCGTCCCGTGGAAAGACGATGGCTTCCGGCTCGACCTGGTAGATGGAATTGTCCGTGGCGAAGACCGTGCGCTCCGCCGCCGAACGGCCGATGTCTCCCGCAAAGCCGGCGCCTGCGAGATAGGACAGGAACGCCTCGCCCGGTGACGGTTTGCGGGGTGCGGCTCCAAGGCGAGGGATCATGTCGGCGTCCGGGAAAGGGGCTTGTGCTTCCTATAAGTTGGCATATAAGTGATAACATGCCAATATGACGGCGCAACCCACTATCGCGAGGTCGGAAACGTGAAGAACCAGTCTGTTGTCATCGTCGGCGGCGCCTCGGGCCTCGGACTTGCGACCGCCCGGTTGGTGATCGCGCAGGGCGCGACGAAGATCGGACTCATCGACCGCAACGAGGCGCTGCTCGCGTCGTCCGCGGCGGCGCTGGAGGCACTTGGCGCCGAGGTCGCGACCGCCGTCGCCGACATTTCCCGCGCGGATACGGCCCATGGCGGCTTCGAGGCGGTCGCAGCCCGGCTCGGCCGCATCCATGCGCTGGTCAACAGCGCGGCGATCTATCCGCGCAAGCCCATCCTGGAGATCACCGACGAGGACTGGGACCTGGAGAACGCCATCAACGTGAAGGGCACCTATCACATGATGGTCGCGGCCGTGCGCCACATGCGCCAGTTCGTCAACGCGCCCGCGGTGACCGGGCGCATCGTCAACGTCACCTCCGTCGATGCCTTCAAGGCGCATCCGCAGAACGCGCACTATGCCGCCACCAAGGCCGCCGTCGTCAGCCTCACCAAGTCCTTCGCGCAGGAATGCGCCGCAGACCAGATCCTGGTGAATTCCGTGGCGCCCGCCGGCTTTGCCACCGACCGGGCCAAGGAACTCGGCTTCCTGCCGGAGCTTGCCAAAGCCAGCGCGCTCGGCCGCGCCGCCGAGCCCGCCGAAATGGCCGAATGGATCGTCATGATGGCCTCGAGCCGCAACACCTATGCCACGGGCGAGAACGTCGTGATCAGCGGAGGCTACATCTATGTCTAACGCCTGCCGCATCGCCGTCGTCACCGGCGCGACCAGCGGGATCGGCAGGGCCATCGTTCCGGCCCTGCGCGCCCTCGGCCTCACGGTCTACGCCATCGGCCGCAACGAGGCGCAGCTTGCCGACCTCGCCGGCGCGAGCGGCGCGATCCCCGTGCAGGCCGATGTGCGCGACACCGCGCGCATCGCCGAGGTGCTGGCCGGCGTCGAGGTGGACATCCTCGTCAACAATGCCGGCATCCTGTCGACCCGCGCCGCCTTCCAGGACATCGATCCGGCCGAGATCGACGCGATGATCGACGTCAATCTCAAGGCGCCGCTGCATCTGACGCGCGTCGTGCTGCCGGGCATGGTGGCGCGCCGGCGCGGCCATCTCATCTATATCGGCTCCAGCGGCGGACAGGCGCCGTATCCGAACATGGGCGCCTACGGCGCGTCGAAGGCGGGCCTCAGCCTGTTCTGCGACAACCTGCGCTGCGACCTGCTCGGCACCAGCGTGCGGGTCACCGAGATCGTTCCCGGCCGCGTCCAGACGGACCTTTACAGGACGTCCATCGCCGACAACCAGGCACAGGCCGTGCTCTATGACGGCTACCGGCCGATCCAGCCCGAGCACATCGCCCGCATCGTCAACGACGTGATCGCGCTGCCCGTCCATGTGGATGTCGCGCGCGTCGAGGTTTTCCCGACCGACCAGGCGACCGGCGGCGGCACGATGGTGAAGTTCGAGGCGACGTGACGTCGCGCGCGCGGCAGCCCTGGAGAAGGAAAATGACCGACAGGCAGGAAGACGGCGGGCGGCCGGACCTCGTGCGCAACTATCGCCCCGTTGCGATCCGTTCCGTGGTCGCCGCCCATGCGATGATCGTGGGGGCGCGACCCGGCGTGCCGCCCGTGCCGGAGGCAAGTCCTGCATCTCCGCCCGGCTTTCACGGCGCGGCGGAGGACGAGCAGTGACGCAGGCGGCAAGATCCCGGCTGGGCTTCATCGGCACCGGCACCATCACCGAGGCCATCGTCACGGGCATTCTGGCCGGCGGGCAGGACGGGCCGGACATCGTTCTGTCTCCCCGGTCCGCCGCAAGGGCGGCGCGCCTTGCGGATCTCTCGCCGCGCGTTCGCGTCGCAGGGGACAACCAGGCGGTGGCGGATGCCGCCGGCATCCTCTTCCTGGCGATCCGGCCGGATGTCGCCGAAGCGGTGGTCCGCGGCCTCCGGTTCCGGCCGGGACAACTGGTCGTCAGCCTGGTGTCGACGGTCGATCATGACACGCTGCGCGCCTGGATCGGCGGCGGGGTTGACATCGTGCGGGCCGTTCCGCTGCCCTTCGTCGCCACCCGGAGCGGCGTGACGACAGTCTTCCCGCCGAACGGCACGGTCGAAGCGCTCTTTTCGCAGCTTGGCACGGCGGTTCCCTGCAGCACGATCGACGAGTTCGATCTGCTCGCCGCGGCCAGTGCGCTGATGGGGTCCTTCTTCGGGATCATGGGCCATGTCGTCGGCTGGCTGAAGGAAGGGGGACTGCCGGAGGACGGCGCGCGCGCCTATCTCGCGCAGCATTTCTACAGCCTTTCGCTGGTCGCCTTGCGAAATCCATCCGTCCCGCTGGAGGACCTGCGTCGCGAATATTCGACGAGCGGGGGCCTCAACGAGCAGATGTTCGCCGTGTTCGGCAGGAACGGCGGCCTCGATGCCCTGACGCTGGCGCTCGACGGCGTGCTGGAGCGGCTGCGCGCGCTTCGGCGGATTTAGGCGACGGGTGACCGGAGCGGCGCGAGGCGCCCCGCTCCGGTCCTTTCCTTGCGCGTCCCTAGTCCAGATTCACCCAGACCGATTTCGTCTGCGTGTACTGCGTCAGGGCTTCCAGGCATTTGTCGCGGCCGTTGCCGGTCTGCTTGTAGCCGCCCCAGATCGAGGTCATGTCGCCGTGGTCGAAGCAGTTGACCCAGACGACGCCGGCCTCGATGTCGCGGGCGAAGCGGTGCGCCTTGGAAATGTCGCGGGTCCAGACGGAGGCGGCGAGGCCATAGATGGAATCGTTGGCGATCTCGATGGCGTGGTCGATGCCCTCCACCGGGATGATCGCGGCGACCGGGCCGAAGATCTCCTCGCGGGCGATGCGCATGCCGTTGTTGACACCTGTAAACAGGGTCGGCTCGACGAAGGCGCCTTTCGGGGATGAGGCGAGCGTGCCGCCGCCGAAGCGCAGCGCCGCCCCTTCCTTGCGGCCGATGTCGATATAGTTCAGCACCCGCTGCTGGTGCGAGGCGGTGACGAGCGGGCCGATGGTCGTTGCGGGATCGAGCGGATCGCCGAGCACGAAGTTTTCCCGCGTGCGGGCCGCGAAGCGCTCGACGAAATCGTCGTGGATGCGTTTTTCCACGAGGATGCGCGAGCCCGCATTGCAGACCTCGCCCTGGTTGCCGTAGATGCCGTTGACGGCATAGGTGACGGCGGTGTCGAGGTCGTCGTAGTCGCCGAGGACGATCTGCGGGGTCTTGCCGCCGCACTCGGTCGAGACGCGCTTCATGTTCGACTGGCCGGCATAGATCATCAGCAGCTTGCCGACCTCGGTGGAGCCGGTGAAGCCGATCTTGTCGACGTCGTTGTGCAGCGCCAGCGCCTTGCCGGCTTCCTCGCCGAGACCGTGCACCACGTTGAAGACGCCCGCCGGGCCGCCCGCCTCGATGAAGAGTTCTGCGAGCAGGTTGGCCGAGAGCGGCGATTGCTCGGCCGGTTTCAGGACGACGGAATTGCCGGTGGCGAGCGCCGGGCCGAGCTTCCAGGCGGCCATCATCAGGGGATAGTTCCACGGCACGATGAGGCCGACGACGCCGAGCGGCTGGCGCAGGATGTAGTGCAGGGCATTGGCCGCCGTCGCCGTCACCGCGCCCTCGATCTTGTCGATCGTCTCGGCGAAGAATTTCAGCGACGTGACGGCGCCGGGAATGTCGATGTTCATCATGTCCATGACCGGCTTGCCCATGTCGAGGCTGTCGAGCACGGCGAATTCCTCCGCATGTGCCTCGATGAGGGCGGAGAATTTCTCCAGCACGGCCATGCGGGCGCGCGGGTCCATGCGCGACCAGGCGCCGGAGCGGTAGGCCTTGCGGGCGGCGGCGACGGCGCGGTCGATCTCCGCCGCCCCGCCGCGCGCCACCTCGGCGATGGTCGCCCCGGTCGCCGGATTGATCGTCGGATAGGTCCGGCCGTCGGCGGAGGCGACATAGGCTCCGTCGATGAAGTGCTGCGTGCGGAATTTGAGGCCGCTTGCCTTGCTGCGCCAGAAATCGAGCGTGTAGGTCGAGGCATCCATGCTTGTTCTCCCTTCCATGGATCAGGATTGGTCGCGGTCGCGCAGGAGCGTGACCGAGAGGACGATGAGGACGAAGGACACGGCGACGATCACCGTGCCGATGGCGTTGATTTCCGGCGTGATGCCGCGCCGGAGCGTCGAATAGATGTAGATCGGCAGCGTCACCTCGCGGCCCGTCAGGAAATAGGTGACGGGGATTTCGTCGAAGGACAGCGTGAAGCAGAGCAGCGCCGAGCCGAGGATGGCGCTGCGGATGCCCGGCAGCGTGACGTGGCGGAAGGTCTCGAAGGGCGTCGCGCCGAGATCGGCGGAGGCTTCGAACTGGCGGCGGTTGATCTTGGCGAGCCGCGCCATGACCTGCGAGACGACGACGCCGAGCAGCGCGGTCGCATGGCCGATCACCACCGCCGTCAGGCTCTGCGGAATGCCGATCTGCTTGTAGAAGTTCAGCATGGCGATGCCGGTGACGATGCCGGGCAGGCTGAGGGGCAGGAGGATGACGTTCTGGAACAGCCGCTTGCCGGGAAAGTCGTAGCGGTCGAGCGCGAGCGCCGCCGTCACGCCGATGACGACGGAGAGCGCCGTCGCGAAGAGCGCGACCCACAGGCTGTTGGCGAGCGCCCGCAGCATTTGGCCGTTGGCGAGGAAGGCCTCGTACCAGTGCAGCGTGAAGCCGGAAAGCGGGAAGGACGTCACCTTGCTGTCGTTGAAGGAGAACATCACGAGGATGACGATCGGCAGGTAGAGGAAGGCGAGCACGCCGAGGCTGACGCCCACCATGCCCTTCTGCCACCATCTCAAGCGCAGCATGGCGGCCTCCTAGGAAAGATCGACCCGGCCGGCCCGGTCGAGGCGGCTGGAGAGTTGCAGGAGGATCAGCACCAGCGCGAGCACGAGCGTCGCGAGCGCCGATCCGAGCGGCCAGTTGAGTGCGGCGCCGAACTGCGTCTGCAAAAGGTTCGCCACCATCGTCCCGTCCGGCCCGCCGACGAGCACGGGCGCGACGAAATCGCCGAAGGACAGGCAGAAGGTCATGGTCGCGCCGGCGACGACCCCGCCGAGCGACAGCGGGAAGATCACCTTCCAGAAGGTCATGAACGGGCCGACGCCGAGGTCTTCCGAGGCCTCGATCAGGCGGCGCGGAATGTTGTCGAGAACCGCGAAGAGCGGCATGACCATGAAGGGCACGAAGATATAGACCAGCGTCACCACCATGGCGGTCTGGTTGTAGAGGAAGACATCGAGCGGCGCCGAGACGATGCCGGTTGAGACCAGCAGCGAGTTCAGCGCGCCGTCCGTGCCGAGGATGATCTTCCACGTATAGGCGCGCAGCAGGTAGGACACCCAGAGCGGCACGATCACCGACATGTAGAGAAGGTTGCGCAGCGCGCGCGAGCGGACGGTGAAGACGAGGAAATAGGCGAGCGGATAGCCGAGCAGCAGCGAGCAGAGCGTGACGCTGGCGGCGATCTTCAGCGTGCGCAGGATGACGGTGGTATATTGCGGGTCGGCGGCGATCTGCGCGTAGTTGCCGAACTGGAAATCCGGATAGAACAGCGGGAACTGCCGCGACCAGAAGCCCACCGAGATCATGATCGCATAGGGCACGACCATCAGCAGCAGCACCCAGAAGAGCGGCAGCGAGAACAGGGCGGCAAAGCCGGGGAAGGTGCGGCGGGTGAGGTTCATCGCCCGCCCTCCGCTTCGAAGACCAGCACGTCGGCGGGGTCGATGCCGATCGTCACGCGGTCGCCGGGCGCAAGCTCCGCCGGGACGGCCGTGCGTGGAAGCTCCGCGAAGATCGGCCTTGCGGCTCCTTCGGGCATGACCTCGACCCGCAGCCGGTCGCCGTGGAACAGGCGCTCCATGACGGTGCAGGCGAGCGTGTTTTCCGCTCCGGCCGCCGTGACATGCAGGTGCTCGGCGCGAAGGCCTAGGCTGGCATGGCGGCCGGCGGCAAGGCGGGCGGCCTCGCCGCGCCGGCTGTGCAGCACCTGTCCGCCCGCAAGCCGGAAGGCGCCGCCGCCGAGGGCCTCGGCATCCGCCAGGTTCGCCCCGCCGATGAAGTCAGCGACATAGGGGCTGGCGGGACGATCGTAGAGATCCGTCGGCGAGCCGACCTGCGCGATGCGGCCCTCTCTCATGACGACGATGCGGTCGGAGAGCGCCAGCGCCTCGTTCTGGTCGTGCGTGACCATGAGGAAGGTGATGCCGAGCTCGCGGTGCAGGCGCTTCAGCTCCACCTGCATGCCCTCGCGCAGCTTCACGTCGAGCGCCGAAAGCGGCTCGTCGAGCAGCAGCACGCGCGGGCGGCGCACGATGGCGCGCGCCATCGCGACGCGCTGGCGCTGGCCGCCCGAGAGGGCGCCGGGCCGCATGCCGGCCTTGCCCTCCAGCCCGACCATGGCGAGGGCGTCGGCGACGCGCCTGTCCCGCTCGGCCTTCGCCACGCGGCCGGATTTCACCGAAAGGCCGTAGCCGATATTCTCCGCCACGCTCATATGCGGAAACAGCGCATAGTCCTGGAAGACCGTGTTGACCGGCCGGCGATAGGGCGGGCTGTCCGTCACGTCCTGTCCGGCGATGGCGATGCGGCCCGCGCTCGCCTGCTCGAAGCCGCCGATCAGCCGAAGCGTCGTCGTCTTGCCGCAGCCCGACGGGCCGAGCAGGGTTACGAACTCGCCCTCGGCAATCGCAAGGTCGGTCTCCTGGAGGGCAAGGAATGCGCCATATCGTTTCGCAACGCCGTCGAGCGTTACAATCGGGTTGGAGGTCATCGGATCCCCGTGTCTGTTGAAATGTCTCGCGTGGGTGGCGGAAAGCGCCCCGACTGGCGGCGCTTTCCGCCGGGGCCTTACGGCGCGGCCTTCACGGCGTTCCAGGTTTCCAGATACTTGTCGAGGCGGACGGGCTGCTGCCACATGACGAGGCTCTTGACGAACTCGACATTGTCGACCTGGCGATCCTTCTTCATCTGGTCATCCATGCAGCCCTGCACGGCCTTCGGATTGACCGGGAAATAGCCGGTGGACTGAGCGACGCCGCACTGGCCCTCGGGCGACTGCATGAAGCTCATGAACTTGTAGGCGCATTCCTCGTTCGGGGAGTCCTTCACCAGCATCATGGAGTCCATCCAGCCCTCAGCCTTTTCCTTCGGCGTGAACTCGACGACCTCGAAGCCCTTCTTGAGGTTGTTGACGTCCTTGCTGGTCAGGCCCGTCCAGGCGTTGGAGACATAGACCTCCTGGTTGGCCATCAGCTCTGTCAGTTCGCCCGCCGAGGCCCAGTACTTGCGGATCAGCGCCTTCTGCTCGATGAGCTTGGCCTTCACCGCCTCCAGTTGCTCGTCGGTGAGGTCGAAGACATTGTCGTAGCCGAGATAGCGCGCCGTCCAGTAGAGCGCCGACTTGTCGTCCCAGAGCGAGACCTTGCCCTTGAGGGCGGGGTCGAACAGGACCGAGATGGAATCCGGCTTGGTGGCCAGCTTGTCGGGGCGGTAGATCAGCGAGACGGAGCCCCAGATCAGCGGCACGGCCCAGGTCTCGCCGTCGGCCACCACGTCGCTCTGCTTGGAGAATTCCGGATAGATGCCGTCGAAGCCTTCCACCCTGGCCGTGTCGATCGGCGCGACGAAGCCGGCCTGCCGCATCATCGGCACGGTATCGAGCGAGGGGCTGATGACGTCGTAGACGCCGCCGCCGGCGGCGAGCTTGGCGGCGAAGTCGTCGTTCGAGCCGACATAGGAGGCCGTCACCTTGCAGTCCGAGGCGGCCTCGAACTTGGAGATGAAGCTGTCAACCGCATAACCCTCCCAGGTCAGGTAGTTGAGCTCGCCGGCCTTCGCGACGAGGGTCTGGGGGATGAGGCTTGCGGCAGCAAGGGCGAGAATTGCGGATCTGCGCAGTCTGGACATGTTTGTTCCCCTTCATGTCTTTGGTTGGTCATTTCGCCCGCTTTGTCTTTCGGACGAGGGTGGCGATATCGATTCCGAGCGCCTTGGCGGCGCCTCTCTTGCTTCCATGCTCTGCGATGGATTTTTCCAGGACCCAGCTTTCGAAGGCCTGCATCAGGTCCCGGAAGCTTTGCGGCGATGTCTCCCCATCGCCGACCGGGCGGGCAGGGGCAGGCCGTGACGCAGCCCCCTCGGCGACGATGAAATGCTCGGCGAGCGCCATGTCCTCGGCGCTCGCCGCGGCGCGCTCGAGGATGTTCGTCAGCTCCCGCACATTGCCGGGAAAGGCATGGGCGGAAAGCCGCTTGGTGAAGGCCGCGGAAAGCTGCAGCGTCGGCGTGCGGCCGGCATTGAGCCGCCGCAGGACGTTCTCGGTCAGCGCGGCGACCAGTTCCGGCTGGTCCCGCAGCGCCGGCAGCTCCAGCGTCACGACGGCGATGCGGTAATAGAGGTCGCGGCGGAAGGCGCCGCTCCCGATCAGGTCCGGCAGGTCGGCATTGGTGGCGGTGACGAGGCTGATGCGCGCCTTGCGCCGCTGCATCGAGCCGAGGCGGCTGAAGGTCTGGCTTTCGAGAAAGGCGACGAGCTTCATCTGCGAGACGGGCGAAAGGTCCGTCACCTGGTCGAGGAAGAGCGTGCCGCCGTCGGCCGCCTCCACGAAGCCGAGCTTGCCGCGCGTCGAGGTGTCGAGCGACGAGCCCGGCTCGATGCCGAACATCTCCGCGTCGAACTGCGCGTCGCTCAACATGCCGCAATTGACGTGGACGAAGGGCGGCGCATCGGAGGCGCCGGCCTTGCCGATGAAGCGGGCAAGTTCCGTCTTGCCCGTGCCGGTCTCGCCGGTCAGGAGCACGGCGCTGCCGCGCTCGATGGCGGTGGCGGCCCGGCGGGCGATGGTGGCGAGGCGCGGCGTGAGCACGGGGCCGCCACCGCCGGCAGCCGGCAGGGGCTCTGCCCCGAAGCGGAAATGGTCGCTGCGCTCGTAGCCGCGGCTGTGCCGCCCGGTCTCGCGCATCGTCAGCAGCGCGCCATAGGCGCCGCCGTCGGGCGTGCGCAGGATGCCGATCGAGGCGGTGACGTTGCGCTGCGAATTGAGCGTGCCGGAAACCTCGGTGCGCTTGAGCTGCCGCAGGGCGCTCGCGAGCTTCTGGACGAGGGGGCCGGCCGTCTTGGCGTGTTTCGCCAGATCCGAGCCGACGAGGTCGCCGCGCGCCAGGTTCAGCAGCAGTTCGAGCTTGCCGTTGACCAGCTTGATTGTCCCGTCCGTCTCCAGCAGCGCCACGCCGTCGGGGAAGGCTTCGAGGAAGGCGCCGAACTGCGGCTCGTCGATGAAGGAGGGACGCAGGCGCCGCTGGCCGGATGGGGTGAGGTCGTTGGCGTAGAATTTCATGACGTGGCCTCCTGCAGAAGGCCGCGCGCCCTGCGGCGGCTCTTGCGCCGGGCGGTCAGCACGTAGCGGCGCATCTCGCCCTCGATGCGCGCGGCGCGGAAGCGCCAGACGTCGCGGCTGGCATCGGCGGCGATGACGGCAAGGTCGCATTCGCCGTCGCTGTCCTCGCCGGCAAGGGCCGCCTGCCGGAGCTTGTCGAGCGCGTTGCGCGTTTCGACGAACTGCTGCAGCGGCCGGCCGAGCACCTGTTCGGCGGTCCGCCCCCAGACGCTCTCCGCCGCAGGGTTGGTCGCCAGCAGGAGGCCGTCCTCGGAGATGACGAGGATCGGGTCCGGCGCGGCGCTCAGGATGTCCTGCATCGTGTCCGCCCGGTCGGCGAGCTGCTGCTCGCGCTGGCGGTGCGCCCCGATATCGCGGGTCGTGCCCCAGAGCCGCACGAGGAAACCGTCCTTGATCGCGGCGCGGAAATCGTTTTCGACGAGCATTTCACTGTCGTCGTGCCGGCGGTCGACGGCGGCGGCGCGGTCGAGGCGGTAGCCGGAGCGCACGAGATCGCGCACCATGCGGCGGTTGATCTCGGTCGCCGGGAAATAGCGCGAGACCGGCTGGATGTTGAAATCAAGCCCTTCCGGCACCCTGTAGAGCCGGGCCATCGCCTCGTTGCAGGCGCGCCAGCGGCTCTGGTTGGAGAAGATGCGCTCGACGATCTCGTCCTCGGCGAGCGCCGTGTCGACCGGTTCGAGGAATTCGATGCACCAGCACGCTTCCGTCGCCGCGCCGATCATCTGCGAGAGGATTTCCACGCGCTCGGCGAGCTCCGGCCCGATGCCGAGCACGCTTTCCGGCAAGGGCTGCTTGATGACGGCGAGCCCGCGGCCCGGATCGGAGACCACGGTGGCGATCATCGGGATTTCGCTATATTGCGGTGAATTCACCCAGACGGCGAGCCCGGACACGAACGGCTGGCCGTCGCGGGCGATGGCGCGCAGCATCTGCGCCGAGGTACTGCTGTAGATGCGCTCCAGCGGCACGCTTTCACCGTGCCCAAGCGCGATGGCAAGCTCGTGCGCCTCTCTCGCGTTGACGGCGCAGATACGGCCTTCGGCGTCGATCCAGTCGACCAGCAGGGCATCGAAATTGGCGGTGCCGGGCGCGTGTACTTTCATTCCAGATCCGATCCGAAGTGGCCTGTTGCTCCGGCATTGCACCAGAGGACATGCGCAATCCCGCCACAATTCCCGCCGGTGGCAACCCATATTTGAACGGCAGGCGGAAAAATGCGCCGGATCGGCGCGTCATGTGCGCAGAAGTGCAGCATTCGCTGCGGTATTGCGCATGATGAGGGCCTGCGGACCGGCGCGATGGCACTCCGCCCACCGGGATGCTGGAGTTCGCGAGGTGCAACTCCTGCATGTCGGGGCGGGCACGGGTGAACCGATGATCGCCAAGGTGGCGGGCGGCGCCGCACGGCTCGGCGCCGAGCCGCGCCATTGGCACGGCGCGCAGGCTTCGGCACGATCGTCTCGTCTCGGCGCGGTGGGGCGAGACGGAGGACGTGCCGTTCGCCGAGGACATCGAGGACCTGCTGCAACTGACCGGCATCGACGGCGGCGTCGCGCTGCACTATCGCGACGCGGGGTTTCGCGCGCGGCTCTCGGTCTCCTCATCTGGTACAGCAATCGCGGCCGCACGGCCTATCCCTGGGGGCGGGCGGCATGTGGCGCTGGGCGTCGAGCCCGTCGCCTCGGCCTTCGATCTCGGACCGGCGGTCTCCACCGCCGCCAATCCGCTGGCGCGGGCCGGCACGCCGACGGCGCTCGCCTTCGCGCCGGACCGCCCCTTCCTCACCCGCTACCGCCTTTCCGCGGAGCCGGCCCCCACGGGCTGAGCAATCATCCACAAGACAGGACACGATCATGAATCAAGGGACTGGACGACTGGCCGGACGCGTGGCCGTCGTCACCGCGGCCGGCCAGGGCATCGGCCGGGCCACCGCCGAGCCGGCTGGCGGCGGAAGGGGCCGAGGTTTACGCCAGCGACATCAAGCCGACCTCCTCGCCAGCCTTCAGGGCGCCGCGACGGCGCGGCTGGATGCGACCGACGCGGCGGCGGCCGCCTATTTCTCCGCCTTCGCGCGGATCGACGTCCTGGTGCACGCGGTCGGCTACGTCCACCAGGGCACCATCGAGGAATGCGGGCCGGAGGACTGGCGGCGCTCGGTGAGCATCACGCTCGACAGCGCCTACAACGTTATCGGCAGGGCGGTCCCGAAGATGAAGGCGCATGGCGGCAGCATCGTCACCATCGGCTCGGTCGCCTCCTCCATCAAGGGCTTCCCGCGGCGCGCGGCCTATGGCGCGGCCAAGGGCGGCGTCATCGGCCTCACCAAGGCGGTTGCCACGGACTATGTCTCCTTCGGCATCCGCTGCAATTCCGTTTGCCCGGGAACGGTCGCCTCGCCCTCGCTGGAGGAGCGCATCGGCGAACTTGGCGAAACCCTCGGCAGCAGGGAGGAGGCCTACCGCGCCTTCATCAGCCGCCAGCCCGCCGGCCGCTTCGGCACGGTGGAGGAGATCGCCGCGTTTTGCGCCTTCCTCGCGTCGGACGAGGCGGCCTTCATCACGGGGCAGGCGATCAATGTCGATGGCGGGATCACCATCTGAGGGGCTGGAACGGCGGGCAAATCGGGGCATACTGGCGGCCATGAGGGAGGATGTTCCGACATGGCCGTTCTGCAGACGACGCACCTGACGCTCAAGCCCTGCCGCCCGGAAGACCGCGAAGATTTCATCGGCCTCGAACGCGACCGGGAGGTCATGCGCTTCCTGAACGGCGGGCACGCCATCGAGCCTGACACGGTCGATCCGGACGCGACCTTCCTGCGGCCGCGGGGGACGGAGCACCATGTCTGGACGGCGCGGCGCACGGCGGACGGCACCTTCGTCGGCTGGTTCTGCCTGTGGCCGGAAGGCGAGGCGCTGGCCGAGCTCGGCTACCGCCTGCGCCGGGCGGAATGGGGGCAGGGGCTCGGAGCGGAAGGCGCCGCGGCCCTCGTCGACTGGGGCTTCCGCAATGCCGGATACGAGCGGATCGTGGCGACCACGATGGCGGTGAACCGCGCCTCGCGCCGCGTCATGGAGAAGATCGGCCTGAAATACACGCGCACCGTCCATGCCGGCCTGCCCGACGCCATTGCCGGCAGCGAGCATGGCGAGGTCTGGTACGAGCTGTCGCGGGCGGAGTGGCTGTCGGGACGGGAACGCCCGTCCTGATCGCAGCGCCGGGCGCTACGGCGGCCAGGTTTCGAGCGCCTCGACGAAGCGGGTGAGCCAGGCATTGGTCTGGTGGCCGTCGAGGGCGCGGTGGTCGATGGTGAGCGAGACATAGGCCATGGGGCGGACCTGGATCGTATCCACGCCGTCCACCGCCCGCACGACGACCCGCTTTTCCAGCCTGCCGACGCCGAGGATCGCCGACTGCGGCTGGTTGATGATGATGGGCGCGGCGAGAAGCGAGCCGGAGACGCCGTGGTTGGAGATGGTGAAGGTGCCGCCGCTGAGGTCCGCGGGCGTGAGGGCGCCCGCCCGTGCGCGGCCGGTGAGGTCGTGCAGGCGCGCGGCGATGCCGGACAGCGAAAGCCCCTGCGCCGCGCGGATAACCGGCGCGACCAGCCCTTCATCGCCGAGCGCCGTGCCGATGCCGATATTGACGTCCTCCAACACCTCCAGCCGGTCGTCGAACCAGCGGCTGTTGACCGCGGGCACGGCCTTCATGGCCGAAACGCAGGCGGCGGTGATATAGGCGGTGTAGGAAAGCGGGACGCCGGATGCCGCAAGGGCTGCCCTGTTCGCCTCGCGGTGGCGGATGACGGCGGTGAAGTCCGCCTCGAAGACCGAGGTGACATGCGGCGCGGTCGAGACGGAGGCCTGCATGTGCGCGGCGATGGCAAGGCGCATCGGCGAATGGGGGATCGCGCGCGAGCGCAGGCCCGCGGCCGGCCTCTCCGCTTCCCGTGATGGCGAAGCGTCGGCATCCGCCGGCGGTTGCGGGGCGGAGCCTCCGGCCGGCATCGCCTGCCGCGCCGCGTCCATGTCGGCCCGCGTCACCCGGCCGTCCTTGCCGGAGCCGGTCACCGTCGCGGGGTCGATGCCGTATTCTTCCGCCGCGCGCCGCACGGCGGGCGAGTAGGGCATGCCCGGTGCGGGGATGGGCGCGGCGTCCGGTGCGGGGGCGGCCTGCCCGGCGTCATCGGCATCCGCCTGCCTGAGGCGGCCAAGCACGGCGCCGGGCTCGGCCTTGTCGCCGTTCTGCATGAGGATCTCGTGCAGGATGCCGGTGGCGGGCGCGGGGATTTCCTGCGTCACCTTGTCGGTTTCCAGTTCCACCAGCGGGTCGTCGAGCGCCACGGTGTCGCCGACGGCCTTGAGCCAGTCGCGCACCACGGCCTGCGTGCCTTCCTGTTCCTCGGGCGCGCGGATGTCGATGAGGTCGGTCATGATCAGAACTCCAGCAGCGCTTCGATCCGGGCGCGGATCGTCGCGACCGAGGGCACGGCATGGTCGAGCAGCGCCGGATTGTGCGGGCTCGGTATGTCCGGCATGGTGAGGCGCGAGACGGGCGCGTCGAGGTCCATGAAGGCTTCGTTCGCGACGACGGCGGCGATCTCCGAGCCGAAGCCGGCGGTGCCGAGGTCCTCGTGCACGATGAGGCAGCGCCGCGTGCGCCGCACGGAGGCGAGCACCGCCTCCGTGTCCCACGGCATCAGCGTGCGCAGGTCGATGACATCGGCGGAAAGGCCTTCCGCCGCCGCCTCGCAGCGATGCACCATCGCCCCCCAGGTGACGAGCGTGATCTTGTCGCCGCGGCGGGTGAGGCTCGCCTTGCCGAAGGGCAGGGCATAGTCGTCGCCCGGATAGGGCCGGCGGGCGGTGGCATGGTCCAGCATGGCGCGGTGCTCGAAGAAGATCACGGGATCGTTGCCGCGAAGGCCGGTGCGCAGGAGGCCCACCGCGTCGGCGGCGTTGGAGGGCACGGCGACCTTCCAGCCGGGCTGGTGCACGAAGGCGACCTCGTTGGTCTGGCTGTGCCAGGGATCGCCGCACTTGAAGTAGCCGCCGGGCATGCGCAGCACCATGGGCGCGGCGAAGCGGTTGTTGGTGCGCCAGCGGATCGTGCCGCAGTCGTTGATCTGCTCGGTGGCCGGCTCGGCATATTTGCGGAACTGGATTTCCGGTACGGGCATCAGGCCCGCCAGCGCCATGCCGACCGCCCGGCCGACGATGCCCTCCTCCGAGAGCGAGGTGTCGAACACCCGCGCGCGCCCGAACTTCTCCTGAAGGCCGAGCGTGACGGCATGCACCCCGCCCTTCGGCCCGATGTCCTCGCCGAACAGCACGACGCGCTCGTTCACCGAAAGCTCGTGCTCGAGCGTGCGGCGGATGGCGGTGACCATGTTGATGCGCTGGCCGTCCGCCTGCGGCACGTCGGTGGTCCGCGGCGCGGGGTTGGCGTGGCGGGCCGGCCCGCCCATTGCCTGCATCGCCCCCTCGAAGAAGACGTGCCGCGTCACGGTTTCGGGCGCCGGCGCCGGACGCGCCTCCGCGGCGATGCGCGCGGCCTCCGCCACCCTGCGGGCCTCCTCGCCGGCCGCCTGCCATTCCGCCTCGCTCAGCATGGCCGGCACGACATGGTCCTTGAGGCGGGGCAGGGGATCGCGCGCCCATTCGCGGCGCACCGTCTCCTCGCTCTTGTAGGCCTGGGTGTCCTGGAAGGAGTGGCCCTGCAGGCGCGGCACGGCAAGGCGCAGCAGCGCGGGCGCGCGGCGATGGCGCACATGGGCGACGGCCTCTCCGGTCAGCCGGGCGGCGGCGGCCGGGTCGGTGCCGTCGCCCTCGAAGATTGTCAGGTTCTTCCAGCCCGAGAGGTTGGCCGCGATGTTGCCGCCGGGGGTCTGGAGGACGGAGGGCACCGAGATGCCGTAGCCGTTGTCCTCGATGTAGAAGAGCATCGGCAGGGTCTCGGTGGTCGCGATCGTCAGCGCGGACCAGAAGCCGTTGGACGCGACCGAGCCGTCGCCGCCGAGTGCCACGGCGATGCTGTCGGCATGGTCGGCCCTTCCCAGCACCTCGGCATGGTATTTCATCGCCTGCGCCCAGCCGGCCGTCGGGGTGTATTGCGTGCCGACGCCGCCGCACATCGGCAGGGCGCAGGCGCCCTCGGGGTTCGGGTGGTTGAAGACGACGCCGATGTCGCGCCCGCCGGAATAGCCGCCGGCCCGCCCCATGGCCGAGCCGAGCGCATCGGCGGGATCGACGCCGAGCGTCAGCAGCAGCGGGCGGGAGCGGTAGTAGCCGCAGGCCGCGTCGTGCCGGCCGGTGAGGCGAAGGCCGAGCAGCACCTGCGCCATGTCGTGGCCGCGGGCGGAGAACTGGTAGAGCACCTTCTTCTCCGGCACGAGGCGGGTTTCCTCCATCTCGTCGAGCGCGCGCGACAGGTGTACGAGCCGGGCGACGCGTTTCCAGTCCACCGCCTCGTCCGGTGCGTGCCTGACGACGGGTTTGAGAGCAGCCTGCGCCATGGTTTCCTCCCGCATGATGTCTCTTCGGGAAAATTGTAGAACGTCAAGCGCGAAAAGGCGTTTCAAACAGACCGCGATTTGCGGTAGAAATGAAACAAGCGTTTCAACATTACGGGTTTTGTGATGAGTTCAGTTCATCTGGATACCGTCGACCGGAAGATCCTGAAGGTCCTGCAGCAGCGCGGCGACATCAGCCATGCGGCGCTGGCCGAGGAGGTGGGCGCCTCCAGCGCCTCCTGCTGGCGGCGGATCAAGGCGCTGGAGGAGGCCGGCGTGCTCGGGCCGACGGTGCGCCTGCTCGATCCCGACCGCATCGGCCGCGGCCTCAACGTCTTCTGCCAGGTGCGCATGAAGACGCACGATCCCGCCGCGCGGCGCGATTTCGAGCGCTTCGTGCAGCGCCACGAGGAGGTGCTGGAATGCTATTCCATGTCTGGCGAATGGGATTATCTCATCCGCGTCGTCGTCAAGGACGTGAAGGACTACGAGCAGCTCCTGATGCAGGCGATCCTGACCCATGAAGCCGTCGCCAACTCCTCCTCGCATTTCGCGCTGAAGAGCGTGAAATACACGACCGAACTGCCGCTTTGAGGCGCCGCCGGGCCGGTCAGAAGTTGTAGCCTTCGGAAATGTCGCGCTGGAGCGCCTCGTTGGCGGCCGTGGCGTCTTTCGCCACGATCGCGTCATAGACGTCCCTGTGGTTCTGCGCCGAGCTCTGGAAGAGCGCCTCGTTGGGGACGGAGCGGCGGACCGAGGGGCCGATATGCATCCACAGCGGCTCCAGCAACTGGCCGATGAAGGCAAGGCGGCTCATCTGCGCGATCATCATGTGGAAATGGTAGTTGGCTTCCAGGAAGAGATCGATGTCGTTGATCTCCGCGGAGCGGCAGATGTCGGCGACATAGGCCTTCAGCTTCGCGAGTTCCTCTTCCGTCCGGTTCTCCACCGCCCGCTCGAGGGCGGCGCTTTCCAGGATCGAGCGCAGGGTACGGATGTCCTCCAGCTCCTTGGTGCTGAAGATCGGCACCATCATCGTCCTGTTCGGCGTCGAGACCACGCTGCCGACGCTCTCCAGCCGCTGCAGCGCGTCGCGGACCGGCATGAGGCTGGTGCCGAGGCTCTTGGCCAGGCCGCGCAGGGGAAGCTTCTGCCCCGGGGTGAAGCGTCCCATCATCAGGTTGCGCTTCAGCATGTCGTAGATCTGCTCGTGCAGCATGTCGCGGGATACGGGCGACAGTTCCGGCGCAAGCGCCCCACCATGGGCGGTGTCGTGGCTTGTCATAGGCTCTCCCTTTGCGTGCACCTGTCATAACACCGAGCAGGCCGCTTGACACCAAAAACATGAAAAGGCATGGTGATTATGTTATAACAGTAGACAAGATCGATCGCACGGGGTTGCGCTGCCGGCGGCAGGCGCCAGCGCCGCGCCACCGGTTTCCCGAACGGCCATCCGCAAGGGTGGCAGGACAACATGCTTGCGGCGGATCCTTCCGCCGCCGGGGTTCCGCGCTGGCGGAAAAGCCCGAAGGAGAAACAGACCATGAGCGGCACGCTCTCCAATTCGCTGGCCCATGCGGACATCACGACGACCCTGCATCCCTATACCGATGCCCGCGCCCATGAGCGCCAGGGCCCGATGATCGTCGACCACGGCAAGGGCATCTACATCTACGACGATGCGGGCAAGGAATATATCGAGGGCCTCGCGGGCCTCTGGTCGGTCGCCATCGGCTTCGACGAGCCGCGCCTCGTCAAGGTCGCGGCCGAGCAGATGGCCAAGCTCCCCTATTACCACACCTTCAGCCACAAGTCGCACGAGCCCTCCATCCGCCTGTCGGAGAAGATCGTCGAGATGACGCCGGAGCCGCTGACCCGCGTCTTCTTCACCAGCTCCGGCTCGGAAGCCAACGACACCATGATCAAGATGGTGTGGTACATGAACAACGCGCTCGGCCGCCCGCAGAAGAAGAAGTTCCTCGCCCGCACCCGCGGCTATCACGGCATCACGGTCGCCTCGGGCAGCCTGACGGGCCTGCCGAACAACCACCGCGATTTCGACCTTCCGGCGATCCCCGTCCGCCACCTGACCTGCCCGCATTACTATCGCTTCGGCCAGCCGGGCGAGAGCGAGGCGCAGTTCGCCGACCGCCTGATCGCCGAGGCCGAAGCGGTCATCCTTGAGGAAGGCCCGGAAACCATTGCCGGCTTCATCGGCGAGCCGCTGATGGCCGCGGGCGGCGTCATGCCGCCGCCGTCCGGCTACTGGAAGGGCATCGAGGCGCTCTGCCGCAAATACGACATCCTGCTCATCGCCGACGAGGTGATCTGCGGCTTCGGCCGTCTCGGCACGACCTTCGGCTGCGAGCATTACGGCTTCACGCCGGACATCATGGTCATGTCCAAGCAGCTCACCTCGTCCTACATGCCGCTTGCCGCCGTCGTCTTCACCGAGGCGGTCTATAATGCGATTGCCGACAACACGGCGAAGATCGGCACCTTCGGCCATGGCTTCACCGCCTCCGGCCATCCGGTCGCGACCGCCGTCGGCCTGGAAAACCTCAAGATCATCGAGGAGCGCGACCTCATCGGCAATGCCGCCCGAATGGGCGCGATCTTCCAGGCGCGCCTTGCGGAACTGGCCGATCATCCGCTGGTCGGCGAAGTGCGCGGCGCGGGCCTCATCGCCGGCATCGAGATGGTGGCCGACAAGGAGACGCGCCGTCCCTTCGCCGCTGCCGGCAAGGCGGGCGCCCGCGCCTTCGCGGCTGGCCATGAGCATGGCCTGATCGTCCGCGCCATCGGCGACGTCGTCGCCCTCTGCCCGCCGCTCATCATCAACGAGGAGCAGGTGCACGAGACGGTCGGCCGCCTCCGCAAGGCGCTTGACGACACCGCCAGGTGGTGCACTGAAGAAAACCTGAATTGAGACAAAGGGGCGCCGCATCGATCGCGGCGCCCCTTTCACGCCCGACCTGGAGACCTATCCCATGAAGACCTATTCGATCGCGCTCATTCCCGGCGACGGCATCGGCACCGCTGTCACCGAAGCCGCCTTTGCGGTTCTCGAAAAGGCGGCGGCGGGCAATTTCAGGCTCTTGGGCACGACCTTCCCGTGGTCCTGCGCCTTCTACAAGGAGACCGGCGCGATGATGCCGGAGGACGGCATCGCGACGCTGCGCGGCTTTGACGCAATCCTGCTCGGCGCGGTCGGCTGGCCGGCCGAGGTTCCCGATTCCGTTTCCCTGCACGGCCTGCTGCTGCCGATCCGCAAGGCCTTCGTGCAATATGCCAATATCCGCCCGCACCGCCTGCTGCCGGGCGTCGAGGGCCCGCTGCGCGCCGAAGGCTTCGATATCCTGTGCATCCGCGAGAACACGGAAGGCGAATATTCCGGCGCCGGCGGGCGCGTCCATCAGGGCACGGCGGACGAGGTGGCGGTGGAGACCTCCATCTTCACCCGCACGGGCGTCGAGCGCATCCTGCGCTTCGGCTTCGAGCAGGCGCGCGCCCGCAGCGGCAGGCTCGCCTCCGTCACCAAGTCCAATGCGCAGAAATATTCGATGGTGTTCTGGGACGAGATCACCCGTAAGCTTGCGGCCGAATATCCGGACGTCGAGGTCACCAGCTATCACATCGACGCCATGGCCGCCCGCATGGTGATGGCGCCGGAAAGCCTCGACGTGGTCGTCGCCTCCAACCTCTTCGGCGATATCCTCACCGACCTCGGCGCGGCGATCCAGGGCGGCCTCGGCTTCGCCGCCTCCGCCAACATCAATCCCGACCGCAGCGCCCCCTCGATGTTCGAGCCGGTGCACGGTTCGGCGCCCGACATCGCCCATCTCGGCATCGCCAATCCCATCGCCGCCATCTGGTCCGGCGCGATGATGCTCGACCATCTCGGCGAGCGCGAGGCCGCCGCCCGCGTCATGGCCGCCATCGAACGCGCGACCGCGCGCGGCATCGGCGTCAGGCCGGGCAAGGACAGGACGGATGCGATCGCCGCCGCCGTGCTCGCGTCGCTCGATTGAGGCGGTTTAGATCTGCTCGGGGAACGGGCAGTCCAGCCTGACCGCCCAGGGGCGGATGTCGTCGACGATGGTCCGAATCAGCCCCACGCCGTTTTCGAGCTGGTCGCGCTTGCGGGCGAGCGAGCGGTCTCCGGGAATGCGCACGGGATCGTGCCCCGGCGCGACCGCGCTTGCCCGGCATCGTTCGGCAAGCTGTCCCATTTCCTGCTCGAAGGTCGCGCGGCCGGCGAAATGCGCGGGGTCGATGGCCTGCACGAAGACGCCGTTCGCCTCGCTGTCGCCTGTCTGCGAACCGCGGCCGAAGCCGCCGAGCGCGCCGGAGAGTGCTTCGGTGAGGAGGGCGAGGCTGAAGCCCTTGTAGCCCTGTTCGGTGCCGCCGATGGGCAGGATGCTGCCGCCCCGTTCGACGAATTCGGCGGGATCGTCCGTGACCCTGCCGTCCTGCGCGACGATCAGGGGCGCCGGCAGCGTCTGGCCGAGCCGGTAGCTGCGGTTGAGCGGTCCCAGCGCGGACATCGCCGCCGTCGTGTCGATGAGGATGGGGTCCCGGTCCGTCGGGATGCCGGCGGCGATCGGATTGCAGGAAAAGACGCGGCTCAATCCGCCATGCGGCACCACCACGGCCTCGGTCGGCGTGCTGGCGGTGATCGTCACCATGATGCCGCGCCGGGTCGCCCGCTCCAGGTAGCTTGCAAGGCAGGCGATGTGCTGCGCCCGGCGGACGACGACGGTGCCGGTTCCCTCCGCCGTCGCGATGTCGCAGGCCCGGTCCACGGCCTTCGCGGTGATCCATGGGCCGGGCAGGAACTCGGCATCCCACACCTCGCTGCCGCGGGATGCGCTGAGGACCGTGTGGTCGCCCTCCCGGCGCGTCTCGCCGCCGAGCAGCCATTCGACATTCGCCGGCAGGCGCTGCATGCCGTGGGTCGAATAGCCGAGGAGGTCGGCTTCGAGGAAGAGCGAGGCGACGGTTTCCGCCCGCTCGCGCGCAAGGCCGGCGCGTTCGAGCAGCCGCGCGGAGAAGGCCATCAGGTCCGTGTAACGGTAGCGTTGCATGGTCGTCTCCTTCGCGGCTGTCGCTGGCGCGGTGCTAGTGCAGGATTTGGCTGAGGAAGAGCTTGGTGCGCTCGTGCTGCGGATTGTCGAAGAACGCGGCCGGGGCATTCTCCTCGACGATCTGGCCCTGGTCCATGAAGATCACCCGGTTGGCGACCTGGCGGGCAAAGCCCATTTCATGCGTCACGCACAGCATGGTCATGCCTTCCTCGGCGAGCGAGACCATGGTGTCGAGCACTTCCTTGACCATTTCCGGGTCGAGCGCCGAGGTCGGCTCGTCGAACAGCATGATCTTCGGCTTCATGCACAGCGAGCGGGCGATCGCCACGCGCTGCTGCTGGCCGCCCGAGAGCTGGCCGGGATATTTGTGCGCCTGCTCGGGGATCTTGACGCGCTCCAGATAGTGCATGGCCGCCGCCTCGGCGTCCTTCTTCGGGATCTTGCGCACCCAGATCGGCGCGAGCGTGCAGTTTTCCAGGATCGTCAGGTGCGGGAAGAGGTTGAAGTGCTGGAACACCATGCCGACCTCGCGGCGCACCTCGTCGATCTTCTTCAGGTCGTCGTTGAGCTCGATGCCGTCGACGACGATGCGGCCCTTCTGATGCTCCTCCAGCCGGTTGATGCAGCGGATCATCGTCGACTTGCCGGAGCCGGAGGGTCCGCAGATGACGATGCGCTCGCCCTTCATCACCGTCAGGTCGATGTCCCTGAGGACATGGTACTCACCGTACCACTTGTGCATCTTCTCGATCCTGATCGCGATATCGGTCGCCGAGACCTGCATCTTCGCGGTGTCGGCATGAAGATCGCCGGCACGTATGACATTTTCGCCCGCCATCCGAGCATCCTCCTGTCTTGCTGCGCGCGCCGTTCCGGCCGCGCCGTTGATCTTATTCTCCGCCACCGTGGGCGGGTCGCACGCTCATTCGTCTGCGCCCTGGAAGGCATCGGCCAGGATGCCGAAGCAGTTGACGACATCGCACACGACCGCCTTGCGCGCGGCGCCCGCGTTGCCGGACGCGATCGCCGCGAAGGCCGTCTCGTGGTCGGGAATGGCGTCGGTCAGCTTGCCGGGCTCGGCCTTGGCGAGGCGCACCGAGGGCCCCATGCGCAGCCAGAGCGGCTCGATCATGTCGCGCAGGATCGGCGAATGGCTCATGTCCGCGATATGCAGGTGGAAGCGGGCATTGGCGCGCAGGAACCGGCTGGTGTCGTTGGCCCGGGCCGCCTCCTTCATCGCGTCGAAATGGACGCGCAGTCCCGCAAGGCTCTCGGCGGTCGCGCCGCGTGCCGCGCGGGCGGCCGAAAGGCCTTCGAGGGCGACGCGGATGTCGCGGATTTCCGTCAGCTCCGCGATGGTCAGGCGCGGCACGACGAAGGTGCGTTCGAGGCGCAGCGCGCCGAGGCTTTCGAGCTTCTGCAGCGCATCGCGCACCGGAACGACGCTCGTTCCGAGGGCGGCGGCGAGGTTCCTCAGCACCAGCCGGTCGCCGGGGCGGAACTCGCCGATGATCAGCTTCTCCTTGATCTGCTGGTAGATCTGCTCGTTGAGCGTATCCTGGACGAGGGTCCTGTAGGTCTGCATCGACCCGCCATCCGCCGGCGCGTGTTTCCTGCCTTCCATGCCTAGTGCTTCTCGTTGGCGAATTCCCGCTCGAGGCGGCGGGAATGCAGGGAGAGGATGAAGCAGAAGACGAAGAAGGCGCCGCCGACGACGAGGTAGGCCTCGCGGTAGAAGCCCAGCCACGCGCCGTCGGCGATCGCCCCGCGTGCTCCGCCAAGCACGTCGATGAGGCCGATGATGCTGATCAGCGTCGTGTCCTTGATGGATTCGATGAAGGTGTTGATGATCGCCGGCAGCGCGATGCGGAAGGCCTGCGGCAGCACGATGAGGCGGGAGATCAGGCCGCCGGAAAGCCCGAGGCTGTGGCCGGCCTCCGACTGGCCGCGCGGCACGGCTTCGAGGCCGCCGCGGATCGCCTCGGCCAGATAGGCCGCCTGGAAGAGGATCAGCGCCACCTGCGCGCGCAGGATGTTGTCGATCAGGTTGCCGCCGGGCAGCAGGAAGGGCAGCATGGTCGAGGCGATGAACAGCACCGCGATCAGCGGCAGGCCGCGCACGATCTCCACATAGAGCGAGCAGAAGCGGCGGATGACGGCGGCCTTGGAGCGGCGGCCGAGCACGATGAAGACCGAGAGCGGCAAGGCGAGCACGATGCCGAAGGCCGAAAGGCCGACGGTGAGCGGCAGGCCGCCCCAGCGGCTGGTGGAAACCGAAGGCAGGCCGAGGACGCCGCCGCCCATCAGGATGAGGCTGATCACCATGACGGCGATCCAGGCGAGCGCCAGCGGCGGCTTCCAGAAGCGGCGGAAGCCGCTGAGGATGAGGATGGCGAGCACCAGCACGACGGCGAGCGTCGGGCGCCAGTACTGGTCGGCCGGATAGCTGCCGAAGAGGATGATGTGGTAGCGCTCGTGCAGGAAGGCCCAGCAGGCGCCCGCCGCCGCCCGGCAGGTCTCGGGCGAGGCCTGCCCGAACACCGCATCGGTGACGGCCCAGCGGTAGAAGCGCGCAAGCAGATAGAGGAGGCCGCCGGTGATCGCCACCGTCAGCAGGGCATGCGGCCACGGATGGAAGTACGGGCGCAGCCGGCCGGCGAGGCCGCCATTGGAGGGGCGGGGGAGTGCCGCGGTAATTTCGCTCATGACTTCACCAGTTGCGCGCGCTTTTCCAGCCAGCGGATGACCGCGGAGGTCACGAGGCTGAGCGACAGGTAGATCAGAAGGTAGATGGACACGGTCTCGATGGCCCGGCCGGTCTGGTTGAGCGCGGTATTGCCGACGGAAACCAGGTCCGGATAGCCGATGAGCACGGCGAGCGTCGTGTTCTTGATGGCGTTGAGATACTGGTTGGCGAGCGGGGGCAGCATGAGCCGCATCGCCTGCGGGGCGAGCACCAGGTAGAGGGTGAGGAGCGGGCTGAGGCCGAGCGAGTTGGCGGCTTCCGACTGGCCCTTCGGCAGGGCAGCGAGGCTGCCGCGCACGATCTCGGCGATGAAGCCGGAGGTATAGAAGGAAAGTCCCACCAGCATCGCCAGATATTCCGGCGTCATGCCCATGCCGCCGCGGAAGTTGAAGCCCATCAGCGTCGGCTTCTGGATCTCGCCCCAGCCGAGCGCATAGACGGCGACGCCGACAAGCGCGGCGGCCGAGAGGAAGAGGCCGCCGGTCGCGGGCCGCGGGAAACGGCCCGTCTCGTTGCGGCCGCGCACCATGGCGCGCCAGAAGAGGACGCCGCAGGCAAGGGCAAGCACGCCGATGGCGGCGAGAACCGGGCCGGCCTCGCCGGCAAGCACCGTCGGGATGTAGAGCCCGCGGCTGGAGATGAAGACGGATTCGCCGAAGGTCCAGGCCTGGCGCGGCGGCGGCAGGACGCGCACGGCGGTGGCGCAGACGACGAGGATGAGCAGCAGCGGCGTGTTGCGCGTCACCTCGATATAGGCTTTGGCGAGGGCACGCAGCTGCGGATGGGCGGTGCGCCCCGCAAGGCCGATCAAGACGCCGAGCAGGGTGGACAGCACGATGGCGGCAAGCGCCAGCTTGACGGTGTTGAGCAGCCCGACGAGCAGCGCCCGGAAATAGGTGTCGCCCGAACCGAAGGAGATCAGCGACTCGCCGATCGGGAACGACGTGGCGCTCCACAGGAAGCCGTAGTCGATGGTGATGCCGCGGGCGGCGAGGTTGGACGCAAGATTGTGCGACAGCCACGCAAGAACTGCGATGGCTGCCGCGACAAACAGCGCGTTTTGAAGGCGCTCGCTACGCATCAGCGCAAGGGTGCTGCGTACATGAGGCCGCCCTTCGTCCACAGGTCGTTGAGACCGCGGTCGAGCTTGAGGGGCGAGGCCTTGCCGAGGTTGCGCTCGAAGCTCTCGCCGTAATTGCCGACGGACGAGACGATCTTGACGACCCAGTCTTCGGAAAGGCCGAGGTCCTTGCCGTTGCCCGGCGTCGTGCCGAGGAGCTGCTTGACTTCCGGATCCGGCGAGTTCTTGGCGAGGTCGTCGACATTGGCCTGCGTGATGCCGAGGCGCTCGGCCTCGACGAGGGCGAACATCACCCAGCGCGCGACGAGGAAGAGTTCTTCGTCACCGCTCTTCACGGCCGGCGCATAGGGCTCCAGCGTGATGAAGTTCGGGAAGATGATGTAGTCATCGACATTGCCATTGCCGGCGCGCGAGCCGGCGAGGTTGCCGTAGTTGCCGCCGAAGGCGTCGCAACGGCCGCCGAAGAAGGCCGCGTCGAGCTGTTCCCAGGCGCTGAGGACGAGCGGCGTGTAGTTGAGGCCGCGCGACTTGAAGAAGTTCTCGGTGTTCACCTCGAAGGTCGAGCCCTGCAGGATGCAGACGGTGGCGTCAGCAAGCTGGTCCGGGCTGTCGACGCCGAGCGACTTCGGCACCATGAAGGTATAGCCGTCGAAATAGTTCGGCGAGGCGAAGCGCGCGCTCTGGGCGCCTTCGCGGTTGAGTGTGGTCGTCGTGTCGTGCGCCAAAACGTCGATCTCGCCCGAGGAGAGCAGGACGAAACGCTCGGAATAGGAGGTCTGGCGGTAGGTCACCTTGGAGGCGTCGCCGAGGATGGCGGCAGCCATCGACTTGCAATAGTCGATGTCGATGCCGGCGAGCTCGCCATTGGCGGCCGGCGCGGAGAAGCCCGGTACGGCCTGGCCGACGCCGCAGACGAGGTTGCCGCGGGCCTTGATGGCGTCGAGCGCCGCGCCGGCCTCGGCGGTGCCGGCAAAGGACATGGCGCCCATCAGCGCGCTCGCGCAGGCGAGAACCCCCAGTTTCAGTGAAGTCGCAAGTTTCATGTATTTCCCCTTTTCATGCGCATTCAGGTGAGGCCCGCAGGCACCATTGCCGGCGGGATGCATTTCCGGCGGGCCGTCAGGCCGCCGATTGGGTGATGCAGACGTATTTGAGCTCGAGGAATTCCTCGATCCCGTATTTCGAGCCCTCGCGGCCGATGCCGGATTCCTTCACGCCGCCGAAGGGCGCGACCTCGTTCGACACCAGGCCCTCGTTGACGCCGACGATGCCGGACTCGATCTTCTCGGCGACCCGCCACATGCGGTCGAGGTCACGGGTGAAGATGTAGGCGGCAAGGCCGGAGGCGGTGGCGTTCGCCGCCTTGATGACGCTCTTCTCGTCGGAAAAGCGCTGGATCGGGGCGACGGGGCCGAAGGTCTCCTCGCTCTCGAAGAGCATGGTGGCGTCGACATCGGTCAGCACGGTCGGCTCGTAGAAGGTCTGGCCGAGGCCATGGCGCTTGCCGCCGGTGGCGACCTTGGCGCCCTTGCCGAGCGCGTCGGCGACATGGCGTTCCACCTTCGTCAGCGCCGCCTCGTTGATCAGCGGGCCCTGCTGCACGCCGTCCGCAAAGCCGTCGCCGACCTTGAGCGCGCCGACCGCCGCCGAAAGGCGGGCGACGAAGGCGTCGTGGACGTTTTCATGTACATAGATGCGGTTCGGGCAGATGCAGGTCTGTCCGGTGTTGCGGAACTTCGCGTTGATGACGCCCTGCACGGCGACGTCGAGGTCGGCGTCGTCGAAGACGATGAGCGGGGCGTTGCCGCCGAGCTCCATCGCCACCTTCTTCACCGTATTGGCCGACTGCTCCAGGAGCAGCTTGCCGACGCGGGTGGAGCCGGTGAAGCTGATCTTGCGAACGATCGGGTTTGCGGTCATCTCGCCGCCGATGGCCGTCGCGTCGCCGGTGACGATGTTGAAGACGCCCTTGGGGATGCCGGCGCGCTCGGCAAGCTCGGCCAGCGCCAGCGCCGAATAGGGCGTGAACTCGGAGGGCTTGACGACGACCGCGCAGCCGGCGGCGAAGGCCGGGGCGCATTTGCGGGTGATCATGGCCGAGGGGAAGTTCCACGGCGTGATGGCGGCGACGACGCCGATCGGCTGCTTGAGCACCATGATGCGCGACTGGGCGCGCGGGGCGGGGATGAGGTCGCCATAGGCGCGCTTCGCCTCCTCGGCGAACCATTCCACGAAGGAGGCGGCATAGCGGATTTCCCCCTGGCTTTCGGCCAGCGGCTTGCCCTGTTCGGCGGTCATGATGGCGGCAAGGTCGGGAAGGTTGGCGACGATCAGGTCGAACCAGCGGCGCAGCACGACGGCGCGGTCCTTGGCGGCGAGCGCCGCCCAATCATGACGGGCTTCCTCTGCCGCCTCGATGGCGCGGCGGGTCTCGGCGGCGCCCATGTTCGGCACGGTGCCGATCTCAAGGCCCGTCGCCGGGTCGACCACCGCCACCACGGCGCCGCTGTCGGCCTCCGCCCATGCGCCGTCGATATAGGCACGCTCGCGCAACAGCGAGGGGTCTGCAAGGCGTTCGGCAAGGGGGCGTGGCGAGAGTTGGTGCACGGTCATGGATCGGGTTCCTGTTCACTCCGGATTCTGTCGAGTGTTATAACACACATCAGATTTCAAACTGTCAAGACGCAATTTCCCGTGCCGGCCGGTGGCATCCACAGGGTGCTGTGAACGGGTGCGACGGTCGAAAACAGGTGCGAAGATCGCGGTACGTGCGTCCGCATCGGTGATAGGCTAGGATGGGATCGGATTGGCCAGCAGCAGGGAGGCAGGCATGGTTGACGCGGGAATGATGGCGCAGATGGCGGGCAGGGAGGGCTTCATCGCCGCCCTCGACCAGAGTGGCGGCTCCACGCCGGGCGCGCTCCGCAACTACGGTATCGCCGATACCGACTATAGCGGCGAGGAGGCGATGTTCCGCCTGATGCACGAGATGCGCGTGCGCATCATGACGGCGCCCGCCTTTTCCGGCGACAAGGTGATCGGCGCGATCCTGTTCGAAAAGACCATGGACGGCGAGGCGGGGGGCAAACAGGTCCCGGCCTTCCTCTGGGAGGACCGCGGCGTCGTGCCCTTCCTCAAGGTCGACAAGGGCCTTGCCGCCGAGGAGAACGGCGTGCAGCTCCTGAAGCCGATGCCCGAGCTCGACGAATTGCTCGCCCGCGCGGTGAAGAAAGGCATCTTCGGCACCAAGATGCGCTCGGTGATCGCCAATGCCGACCGCGCCGGCATCGCGGCCGTGGTGAAGCAGCAGTTCGAGATCGGCCGGCGCATCCTCGGCCACGGGCTGGTGCCGATCATCGAGCCGGAAGTGTCCATCAAGAGCCCGACCAAGGCGGAGGCCGAGACGATCCTGCTGGAGGCGATCCTGCAGAAGCTCGACGCCCTGCCTGCCGGCGAAAGGGTGATGCTCAAGCTCACCCTGCCCACTGTCGCCGACCTCTACGAGCCCCTGGTCGCCCATGCGGCGGTCGTGCGCGTCGTCGCCCTTTCGGGCGGCTACAGCCGGGCGGAGGCCTGCGAGAAGCTCAGCCGCAACCATGGCATGATCGCCAGCTTCTCCCGCGCCCTCACGGAGGACCTGAAGGTGACGATGAGCAAGGCCGAGTTCGACGCCAGCCTCGCCGGCACGATCGACGAGATCTACAGGGCGAGCGTCGTCAAGGCGTGAGGGCAAGGCGCCGTGGCTAGCCGCGCGCCGTCGCGGGCCGGCCACGGCGGTGTCGGCCTGCCCGGGGCCGATCTTCGCGGCCCGCGCCTCAGTTCGGGATCAGCCGCTCCATGACGGCCTTGAGTTCGGCGGCCACGGCGAAGCTGTCGTCCTGGTGCTGGCGCCTGCAGAAGAGCTCGCAGCTCCACCAGCCCCGGTAGCCGGTCGATCGCACGGCGTCGACCCATTCCCTGAGGTCAAGGGCGCCCCGGCCCGTGGGCACGTCCCGCAGCACCGGCTCGTTTGGTATGCCGCCGGTGAAGGGCAGGGAATCGCAAAGATGCACGCCGTAGATGAGGTCCTTGTCGAGCCGCGAGATGCGCTCCGGCGTGTCGCCGGACGTATAGGAATGCCAGAAGTCGATGACGATCCGCACATTGTCCCGCTTGCAGAGGTCGAGGATGCGCCGTTGCGCGTCGAGCGTGTTGAGCGGCGTCCAGGACAGCGCCTCCAGATAGACGACCAGCCCGTGGGCGGCGGCGATGTCTGCGACCGCCTGGAGGTTACGCGCGGTGCGCTCGGTCTGGTCCGCCTCCGGCAGGTCGATGAGCCCGCGGTAGAGGCCGGGATGGCGCGCGGCGGCATCCGGCTCGAACACCCTGATGTCGAGCGGCCCGGTGATGGCCTCGATCCCTTTCGCGCCGGCCGCGACGGCGAGGTCGCAAAGCGCCTCCGCCTCGCGCAGCATCTGTGCGCGGCCGTCTCCCTGGCGTTCGAGATCGATGAGGAAGCCGATGCCGGGAAGGAAAAGGCCGTCGAGGTGCTCCTTCAGCTCGCGCTCGGTGAAGCCGGCCTCCAGGAACGCGGCGATCTTGGCGCCGGAGGTTTCGAGGCCGTCGAAACCGAGGCGTCTTGCGATCGCGATGTCGATCGCAAGGCTGTTGGGCCTGGAGGCCATCGAATGGAAGATGAGCTGGTTCTGGAGCCTGGTCATGGGTGCGAACCTCGTGTGAATGTCTGGTTTCTTCAGCGCGTGCGAATGGATGCGGGGCGTTTCCGCTGGGCAGCCCTGACCGCCTCGGCGGTGCGCAGCGCCATGACATTGTCCTCTCCGACGGACATCCAGCCCGCGGTCTTCTGCGGCAGGGCGATGAAGGCTTCCACCGTCGTCACATGCTGGTCGCGGTCGCGGATGGGGATGAGCTCGTTGCGCCCGTTCAGCCGCCGGACGAGGGCGCCGGATCCCTTGCCGCTGAGCGTTCCGTGGGCGAGAAGGGTGCCGCGATCGCCGGCGAGCATGACGATGCTGTCGAATTCCGCGGTCGTGAAGCTCTCGTAGGACTGGAAGATCGCCCCGCCGGACATCTCGATCGCATAGGCCTGCTGTCCCGCGCCGTTGCCCGGCGGCACGGCCGGGAGCGCGGAAACGGCAGCCGGCTCTTGGCCGGTCAGGAAACGCGCGAGGTCGATGCTGTCGACGGACATCTCGAAGAGCGCGTCGCCGTGGTCCGTTTCCTCATCGGGATGGCGGTTCGGCGGCGGCTGGAAGGGCGCGCCGCGCGCGATGAGAAGCGATTGCAGGGTACCGATCTCGCCCTCCTGAAGCAGGCGGCGCATGGTCTGGTGCGGCGACAGGGCGCGGAAGGGCTGGTTGAGGGCGAGCACGATGCCCGCGTTCCTGCACGCCTCGGCAAGGGTGGCGGCGATGCGGCTGCTGGCGGCGATCGGGCCGTCGCAAAGGACATGCCGTCCCTCGGCCGCCGCCGCCTGGATATAGTGCCTGCGGCGATCCCGGGCGGCGCTGACATAGGCAAAGCCGACACGCGGATCCTGCAGGGTCCGCCGGGCGTCGACGGATATGCCGGGGATTTCCATGTCCTGCGAGAAATGCGCGGCATATTGCCGGTTGCGGCTGACGACCCACAGCGGCCGGTGGCCCGCCGCGCGGATTGCCGCGACCATGTGCTCGGTCGCGATCGTGCCGGTGCCCATGACCGACCACCCGGTCTCTCCTGTCGAATGCACCGTGGATCCTCCTCTTCTTCACCCGGAGATTGCCTGCGCGCGCCGTCCGCCACAACTTCGCAGATCATTGAAGTCATTAGCGACATGAAGTAATTCTAGCGTCACAATGCGTCACTCATCGGGGGCTGGAATGGAACATATGGGAAGGGACGGGGCCGCATTGGCGGCGAACCTCAGGACGCTCTGCGAGCAGCACGGATCGGTCGCGGCGGTGTGCCGCAAGATCAACGTCAACCGGCAGCAATTCAACAAGTACCTGTCCGGCGCCCATGTGCCGTCGACCGCGAACCTTCGGATCATCGCGAACTACTTCGGCCTCAGCGTGCCGATGCTTTTCACCGATCCCGAGGAGTTCCGCACACTCGTCGAGGGCAATTTCTTCCATGCGATGGCGACGGCCCGCCAGTTGCCGGAATTCTCGCGCTTCGTCTCCGACATGATCGTCGAGAACAACAGCGCCGATCACGACGACATCGTCGGCGTCTACGACCGCTACCAGTTCTCCTCGATCTACAAGGGCTTCGTGCTGCGCTCGGCCTTCTGCATCTACCGCAACAAGGAGTTCCTCCAGCACTATTACGTCGAGCGCTTCCCCAGCTTCGACAATCCGAAGAAGACGGAATACGTCTTCAAGTACTACGGCTTCTGCTTCCCGGTGGCCGACCGGCTCTTCACGGCGGATTTCGAGGGCATCCAGTCGAACGAGCTGACCTTCGGCGTCTATGCGCAGGTCAAGCGCAACGCCAAGAAGTTCATGTTCGGCATTTCCAGCGGCATCGCCGCGACGGTCTTTCGCCAGCCCTATTCGACGAAGGTGGCGCTGCACTATCGCGGCCCGGGGCTGCTGCGCCGCGATCACCTGAAGGACCTCACGGTGCTCGACCGCAACGACCCGGCGATCCCGCGCGAGGCGCTGCAATATCTCGGCGACGGCTCGGACATGATCCAGATGAGCTGACGGCCTCCCGCCGCGTCAGGGGTGCAGTTCGACGGCGAGCCACACGCTGTCGGTATCCGCGTAGTAGCGGTGCCAGGGATAGGTCCACTGGTTCTCGCCCGTCACCCGGCAGAAGGGATCGTGCGAATAGCCGATCGGCATCACGACGTCCTCGTAGAGCGTGGCGGCGTCGCGCGCCGTGAACTTCTGCATGCGCCCGAGCCCTTGGATCTGCGTGTGCGTTTCCAGGAACGGGTGCTCGTTGTGGATGAAGCAGTCGGTATCGCCCGGCGACCACCAGAGATTGAGCTTCAGCGTGAAGACCTGCGGCGCTTCCGCTGTAGCACTCTCATTGGTGAAGACGCGCGGGTCGAGGGTCACCGTGCCGATCTCGTCCTGCGCCGAGATGTAGAGGGGCGTATCGCGCGGAAAGCTGCGGATGCGGTTGCCGAGCCAGTCCCAGCCGCGGAACATGCAGCCGCCGAGATTGGTGGGGTTGACCACCTTGATGATCGCGGCCCGCTCCGCCGAACGGATGCGGCCGCCCTTCAGCCAGGTGGATTTCCAGGCCGGCACGATGGCGGGGTGCTCGTCGCCCGTCACCATCGGGGAGGGGCTGATATTGACCACGACGGCGTCCGCCACGTCGTAGTCGACCACGTTCTCAACCAGCGTTGCGGAAATGAAATCGTCCGCGAAGGCCAAATCTCTGCTTAGGTTCTGCACGGCGGCGTCCCTGTTGTCTGAAAGTGCCCTGAGCAAGCCATAGCGCGCGCTTGCGAAAAAGTGCGCGCCGCAATTAATTTGTTCGCGTAATGACGCGATGCCAGCTTCACTTTGCGAAGCGTGCCTCCCGTCAGGCCGTTTTCCGCCCGCGGTTCCGCCACTGCATGAGGTGCCGCAAATCGGCCCCTGTGGCGGCGGTGCGGCCGGCGCGGCCGCGATCCATGAAGCAGAACTGCTTTGGAAGTGCGTCATCCCGCGTCAGTGTTTCGATGGCTGCGAACTTGCGGGCGCACCCCGCCCCAACGAAGAATGAGCCCATCGCTGGAAGTCGTGCCGAGGGGACGATCTTTCCGCTCCGAGAGAACACGATTTCAGAGGGTCGATCACATGAAACTGACAGGTGGCCAAGTCGTCGCGAAAGCGTTGAAGGAATACGGCGTCGAATATGTGGCGGGCGTGCCGGGCCACGGTATCTGGTCGCTGTTCGACGCCTTCCTGCAGGAAGGCTCGGAAATCCCCTTCATCCAGGTGATGCACGAGCAGAGCGCGGTTCACATGGCCGACGGCTACTATCGCGCCTCCGGCAAGCCGATGGCCTGCTCGACCTCGGTCGGCCCGGGCGCGGCCAACACCATCATCGGCCTCGCGACCGCCTACTGCGATTCCACCGCGCTCTTCTACGTCTCCGGCTCGCCCCAGACCTACATGCACGGCCACGGCACCATGCAGGAACTGGAGCGCCAGCAGGACAACGCCTTCCCGCGCATCACCGAGCAGGTGACCAAGCGCGCCTGGCAGGCCAATTCGGTGCAGGTCCTCCCAAGCATCATGCACCGCGCCTTCAGCGAACTGCTGACGGGCCGCCCGGGTCCGGTTCATGTCGAGGTCCCGATGGACGTCCAGGTCGAGGCGGCGGATGTCACCATCCATCCGCTCGGCAAGCGTCTGCCGGTCGGCGTCGCCTATCCGGACCCGAAGGCCGTTGAGGCGGCGCTGAAGGTTCTTCTTGCCGCCGAACGCCCGGTCATCGTCGCCGGCGGCGGCGCGATCACGGCCAACGCCTCGGCCGAACTGACGCGCCTTGCCGAAAAGCTCGGCGCTGCCGTCTCCATCACCTGGAACGGCAAGGGCGCGATTTCGGAAGATCATGCCCTGTTCATCGGCGCCGTCGGCCAGACCGGCACGACCTGCGGCAACAGGATCACCGCGTCGGCCGACGTCGTCGTCTCGGTCGGCTGCCGCTTCACCGACTGGTCGGCCTCGTCCTATGCCAAGGGCGTCTCCTTCTCGATCCCCTCGGCCAAGCTGATCCATATCGACCTCGACCCGCGCGAGATCGGCAAGAACTACGAGACCGAGGTCGGCATCGTCGCCGACGCCAGGGTGACGCTGGAGGCGCTGCTCTCGCTGATTTCGGACACGGACTCGCAGAAGATGCTCGCCCGCCGCGAACCGTTCCTCGCCGACGTGCAGAAGGCCAAGGCCGACTGGCGCGCCCAGGTCGAGCCGCGCGAGAACAGCCGCGAGACGCCCTTCACCTCGCAGCGCCCGCTGGTGGCGCTGCGCAAGGTGCTCGACCGCGACGGCATCGTCGTCGTCGGCTCGGGCAACACGCAGGGCTCGGTCAAGCAGAGCTTCCCGGTCTACGAGCCGCGCACGCACCTGACCTCCGGCTCCTATTCGCCGATGGGCTGGGCGGTGCCGGCGGCCATGGGCGCCAAGCTCGCCTGCCCGGACCGGCAGGTCGTGGCCATCGTCGGCGACGGCGACTTCATGATGTCGTTGCCCGAGATGGGCACGGCGGTCATGAACGGCATCAATGTCGTCTTCCTGGTGCTGAACAACCAGGGCTACATGTCGATCCGCGGCGGCATGCGCAAGTTCATGGGCCGCCATATCGCCTCCGAGTTCAACCATCACGCCGGCAACGGCGCGCCCTATTCGGCCGACATCGCCGCTTCCGCCAAGGCCTTCGGCCTCCAGGCCTGGAAGGTCGAGAAGGACGAGGACCTCGAGAGCAGCCTGAAGGCAGCGCTCGAATGCGGCGGCCCGGCCCTCGTCGAGGTCATCGTCTCGCGTGACGCCGCCGGCCCGTTCGCCACCGGCTGGTGGGACTTCCCGTCGCCGGCCTACTACGAGAAGGAACAGGCGGCCTACGCCGAGATGCGCGCCCGCGAACAGCACCTCTGAGCGAACCTGCGGGGGAGGCGCCGCCTCCCTCGTCCCCCTCCCAAGCCCATTGATGACGCGGCGCCACCGGCGGCCGTGAACGAAGAGACTTTGTCATGATCCGGCACATCAAAACAGCCAAGGCCACCACCCACGACGGCGGCGCCGACAGTGCGGTCACCACGGCGGTCGAGGCGCTTCTCGCCAAGGTCAGGGACGGCGGGGACAGGGCGGTTCGCGAACTCTCCGTCCGGTTCGACGGGTTCGACCGCGACTCCTACCGCCTGACCCGGCAGGAAATCGCCGGCTGCATCGATGCGCTGACGGCGCAGGAACGCGCCGACCTCGACTTCGCGCAGGACCAGATCCGCCGCTTCGCCGAAGCGCAGAAGGCGGCGCTGAAGGATATCGAGATCGAGACCCTGCCGGGCGTGATCCTCGGCCACAAGAACGTGCCGGTGCAGAATGTCGGCTGCTACGTGCCCGGCGGCAAGTATCCGCTGCTCGCCTCGGCCCACATGACCGTGCTGACGGCGCGCGTCGCCGGCTGCGAGCGCGTCATCACCTGTGCCCCGCCGTTCCAGGGCAAGATCGCCGAGAAGATCGTCGCGGCGCAGGCCCTTGCCGGCGCGGACGAGATCTACTGCCTCGGCGGCGTGCAGGCGATCGCCGCCATGGCCTACGGCACCGAGACGATCGCGCCGGTCGACATGCTCGCCGGGCCCGGCAACGCCTATGTGGCGGAAGCCAAGCGCCTGCTCTTCGGCCGCGTCGGCATCGACCTCTTCGCCGGCCCGACGGAAACGCTGGTCATCGCGGACGACAGCGTCGACGGCGAGCTTGTTGCGACGGACCTCCTCGGCCAGGCCGAGCACGGCGTCAACTCGCCGGCCGTCCTCATCACCAATTCGCAAAAGCTGGCGCGCGACACGCTCGTCGAGATCGAGCGCCTCCTGAAGATACTGCCGACGGCGGCGGTCGCCGGCAAGGCCTGGGAGGATTGCGGCGAGATCATCCTGTGCGACACGATCGAGGAGATGCTCGCCGAGGCCGACCGCGTCGCCTCCGAGCACGTCCAGGTCATGACGCGCGATCCGGACTACTTCCTCGACAACATGAGGAACTACGGCGCGCTGTTCCTCGGCGCGCGCACCAACGTCGCCTTCGGCGACAAGGTGATCGGCACCAACCACACCCTGCCGACCAACAAGGCGGCCCGCTACACCGGGGGCCTCTGGGTCGGCAAGTTCCTCAAGACCTGCACCTACCAGAAGGTCCTGACCGACGAGGCCTCCGCCATGATCGGCGCCTACGGCTCGCGGCTCTGCCTGATGGAAGGTTTTTCCGGCCATGCCGAGCAGGCCAATATCCGCGTGCGCCGCTACGGCGGGAAGAACGTCGGATACGCCATGCCGGTCGAGCCCAACTAACAGCCACGCACAAGAGCCCGCCAGGGGCCGCGGTCAAACCCAACCAGAGAGGATGAAACCATGTCCAAGTTTATCGCCACGGCCCTTGCGGCGACCATGCTGATGCCCGTCGCCGCCCGGGCGGAAGGCCAGATCGAAGTTCTGCACCACTGGGTTTCGCAGAGCGAGGTCGAGGCGCTCAACGTCATCCGCAAGGATCTCGAGGCCAAGGGCTTCCAGTGGAAGGATTCGGCGGTCGGCGGCATGAGCGGCGCCAATGCGCAGCAGGCGCTGCGCGCCCGCCTGACGGCGGGCGACCCGCCGGGCGCCATGCAGTTCCTCGGCTGGGAAGGCGTGCAGTGGGCCGAGCAGGGTGTCGTGCGCGACCTCAACGACCTCGCCACGGCCGGCGGCTGGCGCGAGGCGCTCGCCCCGCAGCTCCTGCCCTTCGTGACCTCGGGCGAGGCCTTCATCGCCGCGCCCATCAACATGCACCGCCAGAACTGGGTCTGGGCCAACAAGAAGCTCTTCGACGATGCCGGCGTTGCCGTGCCGAAGAGCTGGGCCGAGCTGATCGAAGTCGGCAAGACGCTGAAGGAAAAGGGCATCGTTCCCATCGCGATGGGCGACGAGCCGTGGCAGATCGGCATCATCTTCGATGCGCTGCTGACGGACATCAACGGGCCGGAATTCTACCAGAAGACGGCGATCGACCTCGATCCCGAAGCGCTCGGAAGCCCCGAGATGGTCAAGGTGTTCGACGCGCTGCGCGAGGTGCGCGGCCTCGTGGACGACAACTTCGTCGGCCGCGACTGGGCCGTTGCGACAGGCATGGTCATCAACGGCGAGGCCGCCATGCAGTTCATGGGCGACTGGGCCAAGGGCGAGTTCCTCGCCAAGGGCCTGAAGCCCAACCAGGACTTCTACTGCTTCGCGACGCCCGGCAAGGTGACTTCCTTCCAGTATCTCATCGACAGCTTCGGCATGTTCACCGTGAAGGACGAGAGCGTGCAGCAGGCGCAGGCCGCGCTCGCCGAGACCATCATGGACCCGAAGGTGCAGAAGGACTTCAACCTCATCAAGGGTTCGATCCCGGCGCGCAGCGACGTTCCGGTCGACGATTTCGACGATTGCGCCAAGCTCGGCTTCAAGGAGCGTGCGGAAGCCGTCGAGAAGGGCAGCATGCAGGGCGCGATGACGCACGGCTTTGCCGCCAAGCCGGAATTCGCCTCCGTCTTCAGCGACGTCGCCGCCCAGTTCTTCGTCGGCAGGATGAGCTCGGAGGATGCGGTCAAGATGCTGGTCTCCGGCATCGACAACGCCCGCTGATCCCAGTCGCCCTCAGGAGGAGCCGGCCCGCCGGCTCCTCCGCAAGTCCCGCCATCGGAGCTGACCCATGAGCGCCTCTAAGCGCATGTCCTCGCGATTGGCAGGCTGGCTACCGCGCCTCGTCGTCGCTCCCAGCCTGCTCGTCGTCATCGTCACGGTCTACCTGTTCATCCTGTGGACGGGCGTGATCTCCGTGACCTCGTCGAAATTCGTGCCGACCTATGATTTCGTGGGCCTTGAGCAATATGTCCGCCTCTGGGCGACGCCCCGCTGGCACACCGCCGTCGCCAACCTCTTCATCTTCTCGGCGCTGTTCCTGGCGCTCTCCACCGGCCTCGGGCTGCTGATGGCGATCTTCCTCGACCAGAACATCCGGGCCGAGGGCGTGCTGCGCGCGATCTACCTCTACCCGATGGCGCTCTCCTTCATCGTGACCGGGACGGCGTGGAAGTGGATCATGAATCCCGGCCTCGGCATCCAGAAGGTCGTCAACGATCTCGGCTGGACGGATTTCCGCTTCGACTGGATCACCAATCCCGACATGGCGATCTACACCGTCGTGGTGGCCGGCGTCTGGCAGTCCTCGGGCTTCGCCATGGCGATCTTCCTCGCGGGCCTGCGCGGCATCGACAATTCCGTCATCAAGGCGGCGCAGATCGAGGGCGCCTCGCTGCCGCTGATCTACCGGCAGATCATCATCCCCATGCTGCGCCCGGCCATGCTGAGCGTCGTCGTTCTCCTCAGCTACATCGCCATCAAGAGCTTCGACCTCGTGCTGGCGCTGACCAATGGCGGGCCGGGCACGGCGACCGAACTGCCCTCGACCTTCATGTTCTCCGCCACCTTCAGGCGCAACCAGATGGGCGTCGGCGCGGCGAGCGCCGTCATGATGCTCATGACCGTGGCGGCCATCATCGTTCCCTATCTCTATTCCGAACTGAGGAGCGAGAACAATGACTGAGGTCCTTTCCCGCTCCGGCAAGGCGCGGCTCGGCCGCCTCGTCGTCTACGGCTGCCTGGCCGTCGTCGCGCTCGTCTACCTGATGCCGCTCTGGGTCATGGTCGTGACGTCGCTGAAGCCGCTCGACGAGATCTACGGCGGCTCCTTCATCGGCCTGCCGAAGGCCGTCACGCTCGACGCCTGGCGGGCGGCGTGGTCGCAGGCCTGCATCGGCACCGAATGCACGGGCCTGAAACCCTATTTCGTCAACTCGCTGCTGATGGTGATCCCGGCGGTGGCGCTGTCGACCGGCATCGGGGCGATCAACGGATACATCCTCACGAAGTGGAAGTTCCCCGGCGCGAACTTCGTCTTCGGCCTCCTGCTGTTCGGCTGCTTCCTGCCCTACCAGGCGATCCTCATTCCGATGGCCCGCACGCTCGGCCTGCTGGGGCTCGCCGGCTCCATTCCCGGCCTCGTCGCCGTGCATGCCTCCTACGGCATCTGCTTCACGACGCTGTTCTTCCGCAACTACTTCGTGTCGCTGCCGGACGAGTTGACCAAGGCGGCGATGGTCGACGGCGCGGGCTTCTTCCGCATCTTCTGGAGCGTCATCCTGCCGACCTCGATCCCGATCATCGTCGTGTCCTGCATCTGGCAGTTCACGCAGATCTGGAACGATTTCCTCTTCGGCGTCTCGTTCACCTCGGGCTCCAGCAGCCCCATCACGGTGGCGCTCAACAACATCGTGAACGTGACCACCGGTCGCAAGCAATACAATGTCGACATGGCCGCCGCCATGATCGCCGCCATCCCAACCCTGGTCGTCTATATCGTCGCGGGCCGCTATTTCGTCCGCGGGCTGACGGCCGGCGCCGTGAAAGGCTGAGCCCATGTCCACTCTTGAAATCGATCGCGTCCGCAAGGCCTACGGTCACCTCGAAGTCCTGAAGGAAGTGTCGATCTCCATCGGAACCGGCGATTTCCTCGTGCTGCTCGGCCCCTCCGGCTGCGGCAAGTCCACGCTGCTCAACATGATCGCCGGGCTGGAGACGATCACCGGCGGCGAGATCCGCATCGCCGGCAAGACCGTCAACGACCTCTCGCCGAAGGACCGCGACATCGCCATGGTGTTCCAGTCCTACGCGCTCTATCCGACGATGACCGTGCGGCAGAACATCGAGTTCGGCATGAAGATCCGCCGGATCGCCCAGGTCGACCGCGACAAGGCCGTGAAGACGGCGTCGGACCTCCTGCAGATCACCCATCTGCTCGACCGCAAGCCCTCGCAGCTCTCCGGCGGCCAGCGCCAGCGCGTCGCCATGGGCCGGGCCATCGTGCGCGAGCCGAAGCTGTTCCTCTTCGACGAGCCGCTGTCGAACCTCGACGCGAAACTCCGCGTCGACATGCGCACCGAGATCAAGCGCCTGCACGCCCGCCTCGGCACGACCATCGTCTACGTCACGCATGACCAGATCGAGGCGATGACGCTCGCAACGCGCGTCGCCGTCATGAAGGACGGCGTGGTGCAGCAGCTCGACGAGCCGCAGGCCGTCTACGACCGGCCGGCCAATGTCTATGTCGCGCGCTTCGTCGGTTCGCCGGCCATGAACATCGTGCCGGCCGTCCTTGAAGTCGAGGGCACGGCGGCGACCGCCGTGATCGACATCGCGCGCCGGCCGGCCGCGCGCATTGCGGGCATTTCCCTCTCCCCGGAGGCGCTGCGCCGCTATTCCGGCAGGAAGGTCCTGGTCGGCATCCGTCCGGAGAACTTCTCGATTGATACAAGCGGCGGCGCCCCGGCGCTGACCGTCGATTTCGACGTCGTCGAGCCGACCGGCCCCGATACGCTCGCCGTCTTCCAGCTCGGCGGCGTCGAGGTAACCGCCCGGCTTCCGCCGCGGCAGGCCCATGCGGGCAAGGAGGCGGGGCTGGCGGTCGATACGTCCAAGATCGTCCTCTTCGACAGCGAAACCGAAACGCGTATCGACTGAGAGATTTCCATGACCGGGACGGCAGACATCGTCATCATCGGCTCCGGCATCGGCGGAGCTTCCCTGGCGCACAGCCTCGCGCCTTCGGGCCTCAGGATCGTCATCCTCGAACGCGGGACGCATCTGAAGGACACGCCCGAGGCGCGCGATGATGTCGCCATCTTCCAGAAGGGGTTCTATCGCTCGTCCGAGGAATGGCTGGGCACGGATGGGAAAAGCTTCCTGCCGGGCAATTATTATTATGTCGGCGGCAACTCGAAGTTCTTCGGCGCCGTCATGTACCGCTATCGCCGCGAGGATTTCGCCGCCCGCCGCCACATGGACGGCGCATCGCCCGGCTGGCCGCTGTCCTATGAGGAGCTTTCGCCCTGGTACGATGCGGCAGAGCAGATCTTCCGGGTGCGCGGCTCGACGGAAGGCGACCCGACGGAGCCGCCGCACGAAAAGCCCTACGGCTATCCGCCGGTTCCCGACGAGCCGGCGATGTCCGCCGTCCGCCGCCGGCTGGAAAAGGCCGGCGTCCATCCCGCCTCGCTCCCTCTGTCGATCGACATCGAGGCCTGGCTGAAGCGGGCGAAGACGGGCTGGGACGCCTTCCCGAACACCGGAACCGGCAAGATCGACGCGGAGGTGGGACCGCTCGCCAGCGCGCTCGCCCATCCGAATGTCAGCCTCGTGACCGGCGCCGACGTCACCCGCCTCGAAACCGACGCGGCGGGACGCCGTGTCATCGCCGCCGTCTACCGGAAGGATGGCGCCGAGCATCGCATCGCGGCGGGCCGCTTCGCCGTGGCCGCCGGCGCGGTCCAGTCCGCCGCCCTTCTCCTGCGTTCTTCGAGCACCGCGCACCCGGCCGGTCTCGGCAACAGCTCGGACCAGCTCGGCCGCAACTTCATGAACCACAACACGACGGCGATGCTGGCGATCGATCCCTTTGCCGCCAACAGTTGCGTCTACCAGAAGACGATCGCCTTCAACGATTTCTACAATGCCGACAACGAATACGGCTTTCCGCTCGGCAACGTCCAGCTCCTCGGCCACATCACCGGCAACATCCTGAAGGCCAACCTGCCGGTGCCCGCGCCGGCGTGGTTCGCGAGACTCATGGCGCGCCATGCCTATGGCTGGTTCCTGACGAGCGAGGACCTTCCCAATCCGGAGAGCCGGGTGATGGTGCGCGACGGCCGCATCGTCATGCACTGGATACGCTCGAACATGCGCGCCCACGAGGCGCTGATCGGCAAGACCCGCGCCGTCATGCGCAAGGCGGGATTCCCCATCGTGCTGACGCATACCTTCGGCCGCAAGACGACGTCGCACCAGTGCGGCACCGCGCGCCTCGGCGCCGATCCGCAAACCTCGGTCGTCGACCTCGACTGCCGCAGCCACGATGTCGAGAACCTCTACGTCACGGATGCCTCGGTGCTGCCGACATCGGCCGCGGTCAATCCGGCGCTGACCGTCGCCGCGCTCGCCATCAAGGCCGGCGCGGCCATATCAAGGGGGCACTGAATGGAACTTCGGGACATGGGATCGGCGCGCCACGGCATTTTCCCGCGCGCGCCGGCCGAGATCGACACCTTCGACTATATCGTCGTCGGGGGCGGGTCCACCGGCTGCGTCGTCGCCTCGCGCCTCTCGGAGGACCCCGCCGTCCGCGTTCTGCTGATCGAGGAGGGGCCGCGCGACCTCAGCCCCTACATCCACATTCCCGGCGCCTACTACAAGACCGCGCAGGGCGATCTGCTGAAGCGCATTCCCTGGGAGCCGATGCCCGAGCAGGCGCGTGACGAGACGCCGACCATGGTGCAGGCGCGGGTGCTCGGCGGCGGCAGCTCCGTCAACGCGATGATCTATATCCGCGGCGTGCCCGCCGATTACGAGCGCTGGGTCGATCTCGGCGCTGAAGGCTGGGGCTACGGCGATGTGCTGCCCTTCTTCAAGCGCGCGGAGGACAACAACCGCTTCTGCAACGAGGCCCATGGCGTCGGCGGGCCGCTTGGGGTCTCGGACATCGACTACATCCACCCGCTGACCCGCGCCTGGCTGCAGGCCTGCCAGCAGGCGGGCCTGCCCTACAATCCCGACTTCAACTCGGGCGATCCCGCAGGCTGCGGCCTCTACCAGATCACGGCGCGCAACGGCCGCCGCAGCTCCGCCGCCGTCGCCTATCTCAACCCGGCGCGCAGGCGGCCCAACCTGTGCATCGAAACGGGCACCGCGGTCACCCGCGTGCTGGTCGAGAAGGGACGGGCGGTCGGCGTCGAGGGCATCAGGGGCAGGCGCAAGGTCGTCTACCGCGCCGACCGGGAGGTGATCGTCTCCACCGGTGCGATCGCCACGCCGAAGCTCCTCATGCTCTCGGGCATCGGTCCGGCCGCGCCGTTGCGGCGGCACGGGATCGAGGTCCATGCCGACCTGCCGGGCGTCGGCCAGAACCTGCAGGACCATATCGAGATTTCGCTGGTCTACCAGCTCAACGGCCCGCACAGCTACGACAAGTACAAGAAGCTGCACTGGAAGGCCGCCGCGGGCCTCAACTATGCGCTCTTCCGCAACGGCCCCGCATCGTCCAACCTCATCGAGGGTGGCGCCTTCTGGTGGGGCGACAGGAACGAGGCGACGCCCGACATCCAGTATTTCATGGTCGTCGGCGCGGGCATCGAGGAGGGCGTCGACGCGGTGCCCGGCGGCAATGGCTGCACCGTCAATCTCGGGCAGATCCGCCCGCGCTCGCGAGGGGAGGTCACGCTTCTCGGCGCGGACCCTGCCATGAACCCGCGCGTGGCGCCCCGCTACTTCTCCGATCCCTACGATCTCGACGCGATAACGGACGGGACGATGGCGGCGGTCGACATCATGGCGCAGCCGGCCATCGCGAAGTTCGTGGCGGCGCGCCACATGCCGGGCCCGTCGCTGCGCACGCGCGAGGAGATCCGCGCCTTCTGCGTCAAGGATGCCCATGCCGCCCTCCATCCCGCCGGGACGTGCCGGATGGGCCGCGACGACATGGCGGTGGTGGACCCGACGCTGCGCGTGCACGGCATCGAGGGCCTGCGGGTCGCGGATGCTTCGGTCATGCCGGCGCTGATCTCGGGCAACCCGAATTCCGTCTGCATCATGATCGGCGAGCGCGCCGCCGATTTCCTGCGGGCCTGACGGCTTTGTCATTGCGTTTATGTGCGTGTTCATGCATATCTCGGAACAGATTCGCGCATGAAGAGGCAGAAGAATGAATCCGAGCATTGTGGTCTTCGACATCGGCGGCGTGCTGATCGACTGGAATCCCGCCTATCTCTACCGCAAGCTCCTGCCGGACGAGGCGGCGGTCACGGCGTTTCTCGCGGAGGTCTGCACGCCGGCATGGAACGAGCAGTTCGATGCCGGGCGCCCCTTCGCCGAGGGCGTGGCGGACCTTTGCGCGCGCCACCCCGACCGCGCCGGGCTGATCGAGGCCTATTGGCTGCGCTGGCACGAGATGCTGGGCGGGGAGATCGCCGGAACCGCGGGGCTGCTCGGCCGGCTGAAGGCGGTCGGCGTGCCCGTGCACGCGATTTCCAACTGGTCGGCGGAAACCTTCCCGAGGGCGCGCGAGATCTTCCCCTTCCTGGATGCGTTCGACGTTCTCGTCGTCTCCGGCAGGGAAAAGCTCGTCAAGCCGCACGCGCCGATCTTCGAGCGCTTCCTGGAGCGGGCGGGCGTCGGTGCCAAGCAATGCCTCTTCATCGACGACAATGCGGCGAATATCGCCGCGGCGGCGGCCCTCGGGTTCCATACCGAGCACTTCCGCAGCGCCGAGGCGCTGGAGGCCCGCCTGGCGGCGCTCGGCCTCCTGGCGCACGCGGCGGAGGTGGCCGGGTGAGCGAGGGCGCGAAGGAACTGGCGGCGCTGTCGCCGGAGGAGCGGCAGGCCGTCATACTCGACAGGGTCAACACCGCGGGGCGCGTGCTCGCCGCCGGGCTGGCGCAGGAATTCGGCGTCTCGGAGGATTCGATCCGCCGCGACCTGCGCGACCTCGCGGATGCCGGGCTCGTGCAGCGGTTTCACGGCGGCGCGGCGCGGCTCGTGACGCCCGTGCTCGATTTCCGGCGCCGCGAGACGCTGCAGGCGGACGAGAAGCAGGCGATCGGCCGTGCGGCGGCCGCCACCATTGCGCAGGGCGCGACGCTGCTGGTGGATTCCAGCACGACGGTCGTCCGCTTCGTGCGCGCGCTGCCGCCGTCGCTTTCCGTGCGTATCGTGACGGTGGCCGTCGATGTCGCCGCCGCCGCGCTCGACCACCCGCTGGCCGAAGTGGTCATGCTCGGCGGTCGCCTCGGCCGGCTGACGCGCGGCGTCACCGGCGTCGCGGCGGTCGATGCGATCCGGGGCCTGCGCGCCGACTACTGCATTCTCGGCACCTGCGGCATCGATCGGGGCCTGACGCTCCGCGCCGACGACTACGAGGATGCCTACCTGAAATCGGCGATGATCCGGGCCGCCGGCAAGACCCTGCTCCTGGCGACGGCCGACAAGCTCGGCCAGGCCTCGACCTACGAAGTGGCGCCGATGTCCGCGGTCTCGACGCTTTTCACCGACAGCCGCGACATGGCCATCCTCGACGCCATCCGCGCCGCTGGTGTCGATGTCCAGACGGTTTGAGATTGCGGAGACGATGATGAACGCTTCAATGGACCGGGATGCAAGGGCGGTGCTCCTGCCCGCTTTCGACAGGCTCGACGTCATGGACGTCATGGCGCCCTTTCTGGAAAAGGGTGGCTGTTCCGTCCTCATCGGCGAGAGCCGGGCGGAGTATGTCGCGCGCGCCATGTCGGCGGAACGGCTGGACCAAGAGACGCCGGAGGGCTTTCGCGCCGCCATCGCGGTGCTGCGGGCCGCAAGCCCCCGGCTGATCGTCGCGGTGGACCAGGAACTGGGCGGCATCCAGCGGCTCCAGGGGCTGGTCCCGCCGCTTCCCGCGTTGGACGAGGCGCATGCCCTTGCCGGCGACGTGCTTGCCGAACGCTGCCGGACGACGGCCGCCGCCGCGCGCGACCTCGGGGTTTCGATGTTCCTCGCGCCCATCGCCGATATCATCGACGACAGGAATCCCTGGCTGGAGGCACGCACGATGGGAACCTGCCCGCAAGCCGTGGCGCGGCTGGTCGCGGCCTTCGTCGAGGGCGTCCAGGCCGCCGGCATAACGGCGGTCACCAAGCATTTTCCCGGCTTCAACAGCCTCTCGGCCGATCCGGCCCTTGCCGACGTCTCGCTGCTGACCTCCCGCGCGCGCCTTCTCCAGGATGCGCTGCCCTTCAGGGCCGCCATCGAGGCGGGGACGAAGGCGATCATGACGGGACCGGCACCGGTCGCCGCGATCGACGCCGACAATGCCGCCAGCACATCGCCCGCGGTGATGGCGATGCTGCGGCAGGATTTCGGCTTCACGGGCCTGATCGTCAGCGACGATCTCGATGCGCCCGCCACCCTGCGCGGGCGATCCCTGGCCGAGACGGCCGTCGCGTCGCTGAATGCGGGGGCGGACCTGCTGCTGGTCGGCGGCGGGCCGCATCTCGATGCCCTGTGCGAGGACATCGCCGCCGCAGCGCGGGACGGCAGGATCGCGCCGGGGCGCCTGGCGGAGGCGGCCGCGCGCGTCAGGCGGAATGCGGCGGGTGAATGAGATGACGACCGATCAAGCCACAGCGAACCCGCTTCGCCGGTCCGGCCGGCTGCATTGCAACGTCTTCTTCCTCGCCGCCGGCCTCGGCATCGGCGCGTGGGCATCCAGCCTGCCGCTGCTTGCGGCCGGAGTCGGGCTGAACAAGGGAGAGCTCGGGCTGGTCCTGCTCTGCTTTGCCCTCGGCGCGATCGTGCTCATGATCAATGTCGGCCGCTATATCGACCGGGTGATCGGCAACCAGGCGCTGAGCCTTTGCGGCAGCCTGGTCTTCGGCGCGGTTTTCCTGGTCATTCCCTTCGTGGGAAATCCGATCGCGCTGGGCGGATGCGTGCTGCTGGCCGGTGCGGCGTTCGGAACGCTCGACGTGGCCATGAACACGCAGGCCTCGCAGATCGAGCGGGAGACTGGACGGCACCTGATGTCGTCCTTCCATGCCGTCTTCAGCATCGGCAACCTTGCGGGCGCGTTCCTCGTCGGGCAGTTGATCGGCTACGGCGGCGACCTGCGGGCGTGCCTCGGCGCAGCCGGGGTGCTGGTGATGGGCCTTGCCGTCGCGGCGCGGCTGATCGCCGCGAATGCCGACCATGCGGCGCCCGCCGCCGGTGAAGACGCGCATGCCGCGGACACCGCGCTCGACGCATCGCAGCGCGCACTCATCGTCCTGCTCGGGACCGTCGCCTTCCTCGCCTTGCTCGCTGAGGGCGGCATGATGGACTGGACCGCGATCTACATGATCGACATCCTCGGCGCATCCCGCAGCCATGGCGCCTATGCCTTTGCGGTCTTCGCCGCCGCCATGGCGGGCGGGCGCCTCGTCGGCGATGCCGTGACGCGGCGCGTCGGCCATGTCCGGCTGGTGCGGGCGGGCGGCTTCGTCTGCGCCCTGTCGGTCGCCATCCTGCTCGTCACGGACAGCGCGGCCGTTTCCCTCGTCGCTCTCGCCCTTTGCGGCTTCGGCGTTGCCAACATGGTGCCGGCGGTTTTCGCGAGCGCCGGCCATGTCGGCGGAAAGGCCGCGGGCAGGGCCATCTCCATCGTGACCACGATGGGATACAGCGGCCTGCTGCTCGGCCCCGCCTTGCTCGGTTTCCTCGCCCAGGCGACGAGCCTCGTCGTCAGCTTCGTTCTGATCACGCTGGCGTTCCTGCTGATCGCGGCGGTCACGATACAGCTCGACCGGAGCCTCAGGCGGCGGCAGGCGCGCCGCTGAGACGGGAAGCCGGGGCATTCTAGCGCCTTACCGCGCGGGCAACAGGCTGCCTGCCGAAGGCGTCGCGGAGGCGCTGACGGTCGCTGTCCGTCGCGCGCAGCGGCCTGCCCGCGAACCCGTTTTCGCAAGGCATGCCCGGTCGGCGCATCCCGCGCCGTCTCCTCCCCGATCCCCGGCGTCAAAGCCTGCCTTTCCCGTCCGTTGCCTGTGGAATCACCGCTTCTTTGTCGGGGCACAAAGACCGGCCGGTGCGGGCGATCCAATGTCCGGGCACGATTTGCGGGAAAGCCTGGAATGAAATTCGTCCGTCTCGTCCTATTGCTCTGCGCCAGCCTGTGCTTCGCGGTCTCCGCCAACGCGGCCAGCGTCCTGCAGGAATATCTCCCTTCCTCCACGGCCTCCGACCTCGTGCCGGGCGCGGACGGCTTCGGGCCGATCCGCGACGACGTGGCGGTGGCGCCGGTCCTCAAGGGCGGCGAGACGGTGGCCTGGGTCTTCATGACCTCCGACTTCGTGGGCACGACAGGCTATTCCGGCAAGCCCATCCATACGCTCGTGGCCGTCGGCAAGGATGCCAGGATCGTCGGCGTAAAGCTCGTCAAGCATTCCGAGCCGATCGTCCTCATCGGCATTCCCGAGGCGAAGGTGAAGGCGCTGGTGGCGAGCTATGCCGGGCTCGACCTCGTCGCCGAGGCGAAATCCGGCGGCACGGCGCATGAGGTGGACATCATCTCCGGCGCGACCGTGACGGTCATGGTGATCGACGATTCGATCGTCCGCTCGGGGCTGAAGGTCGCCCGCGCGCTCGGCCTCGGCGGGCTGGCGCCGGAAACGGACAATGCCGGGCCGCGCTTCGAGATCGATCCGGATGCCGCCGCGCCGGCCGACTGGGTCGAGGCCGAGGGCGACGGCACGCTGCGCCGACTGTCGCTCGACGTCGCCCAGGTCAACGCCGCCTTCGCCGCGCATCCCGACGAGCGGGCGCGCGACCGCGCCATCGCCGAGGCGCCGCAGACCACCTTCATCGACATGCAGGCGGCGCTCGTCTCGGTTCCCGCCATCGGCAAGGCGCTGCTCGGCCCGGCCGAGGAAGCCAACCTCAAGGGCTGGCTGAAGGAGGGCGAGAACGCCATCGCCGTCGTCGGGCGCGGGCTCTATTCCTTCAAGGGCTCGGGCTATGTGCGCGGCGGCATCTTCGACCGCATCGTGCTGATCCAGGACGACGTCTCCGTGCGCTTCCGCGACCGCGACCATCGCCGCCTCGGCGCCATCGCGCTTTCCGGTGCGCCGGAATTTTCCGAGATGGACCTCTTCCGCATCCCCGCCGGCCTCGGCTTCGATCCGGCAAAGCCCTTCCGCATCCAGCTCCTGGCGCAGCGCGAGGTCGGGCCGATCGAGAAGGTCTTCCACACCTTCGATCTCAGCTACCAGTTGCCGCAGAAATACCTGCGCGCCGTCGCGCCGCCGGCAAAGGACGTCGCCGCCGTCTCGCCGCGGGAAGAGGGCGCGGCGCAGGCCGACCTGTGGAAGCGCATCTGGCGCGATTCCAAGCTGAAGATCGCGGTGCTCGGCTCGATGCTGGTGGTGCTGACGGGCGTGTTCTTCTTCCAGACCTACGCGGTCAGGAACGCCAAGGGCTTCTACATCTTCCGCATGGCCTTCCTGGTGGTGACGCTGGTCTTCCTCGGCTGGTATGCCAATGCGCAGCTTTCCGTCGTCAACCTCATGGCGCTGTTCGGCAGCCTCGTCGGCGGCTTCAGCTGGCAGGCCTTCCTGCTCGATCCCTTGACCTTCATCCTGTGGTTCGCCGTCGCCGCCGCGCTGCTCTTCTGGGGGCGCGGGGCCTATTGCGGCTGGCTCTGCCCCTTCGGCGCCATGCAGGAACTGACCAACCAGATCGCCCGCAAGCTGCGCATCCCGCAATGGACGCTGCCCTGGGGCCTGCACGAGCGGCTCTGGCCGGTGAAATACATGATCTTCCTCGGCCTCTTCGGCGTCTCGCTGATGAGCGTCGAGCAGGCCGAGCACCTCGCCGAGATCGAGCCGTTCAAGACCGCGATCATCCTGAAGTTCATCCGCGCCTGGCCGTTCGTCGCCTATGCCGTCGCGCTTCTCGTCGCCGGGCTCTTCGTCGAGCGGTTCTACTGCCGCTATCTCTGCCCGCTCGGCGCCGCGCTCGCCATCCCCGCGCGCATGCGCATGTTCGACTGGCTCAAGCGCTACCACGAATGCGGAAACCCCTGCCAGACCTGCGCCAACCAGTGTCCTGTGCAGGCGATCCACAAGACGGGCGAGATCAACCCGAACGAATGCATCAACTGCCTGCACTGCCAGGTGCTCTACCAGTCCGAAACGGTGTGCCCCGTCGTGATCAAGAGAATGAAGTCGCGCGCCAGGCTCGCCGCGAGCCCCGGCGGCGCCCCGATCCACCAACCCGCAGCCAAGGTTTAACCGAAGAAGGAAACCGACCATGGAAACCAAGGAAAACAAGGGATTGAGCCGCCGCGCGCTTTTCAGCGCGACAGCCGGCACGGCCGTTCTGGCCGGCACGATGGGGCCGGCCGCGCTCGGCCTCGGCGTCGCGGGTCTTTCGACCCCCGCGCGTGCGGCGAGCGGGGCCGACGGCTCGGTCGCGCCCGGCAAGCTGGACGACTACTACGGCTTCTGGTCCTCGGGCCAGACCGGCGAGATGCGCATCCTCGGCATCCCCTCGATGCGCGAACTGATGCGCGTTCCGGTGTTCAACCGCTGCTCGGCCACCGGCTGGGGCCAGACGAATGAATCGATCCACATCCACCAGCGCACGATGTCGGAGAAGACGAAGAAGCAGCTCGCCGCCAACGGCAAGAAGATCCACGACAACGGCGACCTGCACCACGTCCACATGTCCTTCACCGAAGGCAAGTACGACGGCCGCTTCCTCTTCATGAACGACAAGGCCAACACGCGCGTGGCGCGCGTTCGCTGCGACGTGATGAAGACCGACGCGATCCTGGAAATCCCCAACGCCAAGGGCATCCATGGCCTTCGTCCGCAGAAGTGGCCGCGCTCGAACTACGTCTTCTGCAACGGCGAGGACGAGGCACCGCTCATCAACGACGGCTCGACCATGAAGGACGTCTCGACCTATGTGAACATCTTCACCGCGGTCGATGCCGACAAGTGGGAAGTCGCCTGGCAGGTCAAGGTCTCCGGCAATCTCGACAACTGCGATGCCGACTACGAGGGCAAGTGGGCCTTCTCGACCAGCTACAACTCCGAAATGGGCATGACGCTGGAAGAGATGACCAAGTCCGAGATGGACCATGTCGTCGTCTTCAACCTCGCCGAGATCGAGAAGGCCATCGCCGCCGGGCAGTTCGAGGAGATCAACGGCGTCAAGGTGCTGGACGGCCGCAAGGAGGCGAAGTCCCTCTTCACCCGCTACATCCCGATCGCCAACAACCCGCACGGCTGCAACATGGCGCCGGACAAGAAGCACCTGTGCATCAACGGCAAGCTCTCGCCGACCGTCACCGTGCTCGACGTCACCAAGTTCGACGCGATCTTCTACGAGAACGCCGAACCGCGCAGCGCCGTGGTGGCCGAACCGGAACTCGGCCTCGGCCCGCTCCACACGGCCTACGACGGCCGCGGCAACGCCTATACGTCGCTCTTCCTCGACAGCCAGGTGGTCAAGTGGAACATCGAGGAGGCCATCCGCGCCTATGCCGGCGAGAAGATCAACCCGATCAAGGACAAGCTGGACGTCCAGTACCAGCCCGGCCACCTGAAGACGGTGATGGGCGAGACGCTGGATGCCGCCAACGACTGGCTGGTGTGCCTGTGCAAGTTCTCCAAGGACCGCTTCCTCAATGTCGGCCCGCTGAAGCCGGAGAACGACCAGCTCATCGACATCTCCGGCGACAAGATGAAGCTGGTGCATGACGGCCCGAACTTCGCCGAGCCGCACGACGCCATCGCCGTTTCGCCCTCGATCCTGCCGAACATCCGCTCGGTCTGGGACCGCAACGACAAGATGTGGGCCGAGACGCGCAAGCAGGCCGAGGCCGACGGCGTCAATATCGACGAATGGACCGATGCCGTCATCCGCGACGGCAACAAGGTGCGCGTCTACATGACATCGGTCGCGCCGAACTACAGCCACGAGAGCTTCACGGTGAAGGAAGGCGACGAGGTCACCGTGATCGTGACCAACCTCGACGAGATCGACGACCTGACGCACGGCTTCACCATGGGCAACCACGGCGTTGCCATGGAGATCGGGCCGCAGCAGACGAGCTCGGTCACCTTCATCGCGGCCAATCCGGGCGTCTACTGGTACTATTGCCAGTGGTTCTGCCATGCCCTGCACATGGAGATGCGCGGCCGGATGTTCGTCGAACCGAAGGACGCCTGAGCAATGCGCCTGCCCGTCCTTCTCATCGGCCTCCTTCTCGCTTCGCCGCTTGCGGCGGCGGAGCGCGCGGTTGCGCCGGGGGCGGGCAGCCTTTCAGCCGCCATCGCCGGGGCGGACCCCGGCGATGTGCTTGTCCTCGGCGACGGGACCTATGCCGGCCCCGTCGTCATCGACCGCCCGCTCACCATCACCGGCCCGCGCGGGGCGGTGGTGGACGGTCTCGGCGAAGGCAGCGTGATGACGATCACCGCGCCCGACGTGACGCTGACCGGGTTCACCGTCACCGGTTCGGGGCACGTCAACCAGGATCTCGACGCGGGCGTGAAGATCCTCACGGGCGCCGATCGCGCCCGGATCGCAAGTCTGCTCGTCACCGGCAACATGCACGGCATCGACGTGCATGGCGGCCGCGACGCCGCCGTCACGGGCAACGAGATCGTCGGCATCAAGAGCCCGCGCATGAACGAGCGCGGCAACGGCATCTACGTCTGGAACAGCCCCGGCACGCTCTTGGAGGGCAATGCCATCCGCTACGGCCGCGACGGCATCTTCTCGAACGCCAGCGCGAACAGCGTCTATCGCGGCAACACCATGCGGGACCTGCGCTTCGCCGTGCATTTCATGTACACGCGCAATACCGAGGTTTCCGGCAATGTCTCGGTCGGCAACCATCTGGGCTTTGCCATCATGTTCTCCGACCGGGCGAAGATCCTCGACAATCTCAGCCTCGGCGACCGCGAGCACGGGCTGATGCTGAACTACGCCAACAATGCCGACGTCAGCGGCAACCTGGTGCGCGGCGGCACGAAGAAGTGCCTCTTCATCTACAACGCCCACAAGAATCTCATCTGGAACAACCGTTTCGAGGGTTGCGGCATCGGCATCCATTTCACCGCCGGCTCGGAAAAGAACGTGCTGACCGGCAACGCCTTCATCGCCAACCGCGAGCAGGTGAAATATGTCGGCACGCGCAACATCGAATGGAGCCATGAGGGCCGGGGCAATTTCTGGTCCGATCATCCGGCCTTCGACCTCAACGGCGACGGCATCGCCGACAGCTTCTACCGCCCGAACGACCTGATGGACCAGATCCTCTGGTCGCAGCCGGCGGCAAGCCTCCTCATCGGCTCGCCCGCCGTGCAGCTCGTGCGCTGGAGCCAGCGGGACTTTCCCGCGACGCTTCCCGGCGGCGTGCGCGACAGCGCGCCGCTGATGAAGCCCCTGACCATATCCGTCCCGCCCGAAATCCTCGGCTATGAGGCCGAGGCCGCCGGGCGCTGGACCGAAGGAAATGATGATGACACCGACCCTGACGATCTCTCGGCTCACTAAGCGCTTCGGCGACGTGGAGGCGCTGCAGGACGTCTCGCTGAGCCTCATGGCCGGAAAGCGCGCCGCATTGCTCGGCCACAACGGCGCCGGCAAGTCGACGATGATGAAGATCGTCCTCGGCCTCATCCCCTTCGACGGCGGCGAGGTATCCGTCTGCGGCGCGCGGCCGGGCTCGCCCGCCGCCAGGTCGCAGGTCGCCTACCTGCCGGAGAACGCCGCCTTCCACCCGGCCCTGACCGGGGAGGAGCAGCTCCGCCACTATCTCTCGCTGCGCGGCGAAAGCCCGCGCCAGGCGATGGAGCTCCTGTCGCGCGTCGGCCTTGCCCATGCCGCGCGGCGGCGCATCGGCACCTATTCCAAGGGCATGCGCCAGCGCGTCGGCCTTGCCCAGACGCTGATCGGCCGCCCCCGCCTCCTGGTCCTCGACGAGCCGACCTCCGGCCTCGACCCCGTCTCGCGGCGCGATTTCTACGACCTGCTCGACGGGCTTTCCGCCGAGGGGACCGCGATCCTCCTGTCCTCTCATGTCCTGACGGAGGTGGAGGCGCGCACCGACAGCATCCTCATCCTGTCCGGCGGCCGGCTGGTGGCGGAAGGCACGCTCGCCGAGCTGCGCGCCCGTGCGGCGCTGCCGGTCTCTCTCCTCGTCCGCCCGGCGCCCGACCATGCGGCCGCGCTCGCCGCGGCCTATCCGCAGGGCCTGCCCGGCGAGGACGGCGTCCTGCGCCTCACCTGCGCGCAGGCCGACAAGCTGCCGCTTCTTGCCGGCATCGCCGCGCTCGGGACGAAGATCGCCGATCTCGACGTCATCCCGCCGAGCCTCGAGGACATCTACAGCCATTTCAGCCGGAGGGACGGGCAATGAGCCGCATCCTCGCCACCGCGGTCTGCGAATTCCGCATCGCGCTCCGCAACCGCTGGGTCTCCATCGCCACCGGCATGATGGTGCTCTTCGCGCTGGTGCTGGCCGCCGCCGGCTCCGCGCCGACCGGCGAGGTCGGCGTCGACCGGCTCTCGGTGACCGTCGCGTCCCTGACCTCGCTCGCCGTCTATCTGGTGCCGCTGCTGGCGCTGCTGATGAGCTTCGATGCGGTGGCGGGCGAGGTGGAGCGCGGCACGCTGCCGCTGCTTCTCACCTATCCCGTCTCGCGCCTGCAGATCCTTCTCGGCAAGCTCCTGGCGCATCTGGCGATCCTCGGCCTTGCCGCGACGCTCGGCTATGGCGCGGCCGCGCTGGTGGCCGTCTGGACCGACCCGGCCGCGGTCGAGGGGCTCGGCGCGCTCTGGCGGCTGATCTGGTCGTCGGTCGTGCTCGGCGCGACCTTCCTCGGCGCGGGCTATGCGCTCTCGGCGCTCGCCCGCCGGCCTTCAGGTGCGGCGGGTCTGGCCATCGCCCTGTGGCTTGCCGCCGTGGTGCTCTACGACCTTGCGCTTCTCGCGCTGATCGTCACCGACGGCGGCGGGGCCTTCACCACGCAGGCGCTGCCCGTGGCCCTGCTCGCCAACCCGGCCGATGCCTTCCGCGTCTTCAATCTCTCCGCCGCGCAGGCCGTCGCGGCGGCCGGCGGCATCGGCGGGGCGGCGGGGGCCATACCGCTCTGGCAATCGGCGGCCTCGCTCCTTGTCTGGCCGCTCGCCGCCGTCGCGCTCGCTGTCGCCGCCTTCCGGAGGGTGACGCCATGAGGGTGCCTTTCCGCCATGCCGCGTTCCTCGCGGCGCTGACGCTGCTGTCCGCCTGCAAGGAGGACGTGGCGCAGACCTACAAGCCGCAGGAGATGACGCCCGAGACGCTCGGCCACTACTGCCAGATGAACCTGCTGGAGCATCCCGGCCCCAAGGCGCAGGTCTTCCTCGAGGGCAATGCGGCGCCGCTGTTCTTCAGCCAGGTGCGCGACGCCATCGCCTATACCCGCGCGCCCGAGCAGGTCGCGCCGATCGTCGCCGTCTATGTCAACGACATGGGCGCGGCCGGCGCGACATGGGAAGAACCCGGCAAGGGCAACTGGATCGCCGCCGACAAGGCCTTCTACGTGGTCGGCTCCGCCCGGCAGGGCGGCATGGGCGCGCCGGAGACCGTGCCCTTCTCCAATCGGGAACGGGCGGCGGCCTTTGCGCTTGTGGAGGGCGGGCGCGTGCTGGCGCTTGCCGATATTACCGATGCCATGGTCCTGACGCCGGTGGAGACCGGCGCGGTGCCCGAGCCCGACGACGCCGACTATCTCGGCCGTCTGCGCGCCTTGCCCCATCCAGCCGGAGAATGACCCGATGATGCTGACCCGCCGCCGCCTGATCGCCATTTCCGCCGTGCTGGCCGTGCTGCCCGCCGTCGCGCGCGCCAATCCCGCGGCCGCCCGCCTTTGGACCGGGCAGGCGCTCGGCGCGCGCGCCTCGATCCGGCTCGTCCATCCGGACGGCGAGGCTGTCGCCGCCCGCGTCATGGCCGAGATCGACCGGCTGGAGAACATCCTCAGCCTCTACCGTCCCGCCAGCGCCCTGTCGCGGCTCAACCGGGAGGGGCATCTTTCCGCTCCGCCCTTCGAGCTGCTGGAATGCCTGTCGCTGGCCGGCGCCGTGCACCATGCGAGCGGCGGGCTTTTCGACCCGACGGTGCAGCCGCTGTGGGCGCTATGGGCGCAGGCCGCCGCCGACGGAACGCGGCCCGACGCCGGGGCGCTGGAGCGCTTGCGGCGCAAGACCGGCTGGGACAAGGTGGAGATGGATGCGGCCGCGATCACCCTTCGCGCCGGTACGGCGCTGACGCTGAACGGGATCGGCCAGGGCTATGTCGCCGACCGGGTGGCCGCGCTGCTGGAGGCCGAGGGCCTCACCGACATCCTGATCGACACCGGCGAACTGCGCGCGCTCGGCGGCAGGCCGGAGGGCGGCGGATGGCCGGTCCGGCTGGAAACGGGCGAGCGCCTTGGGCTGCGCCAGCGGGCGCTTGCCACCTCCGCCGCGCTCGGCACGACATTCGACCAGGCCGGAAGGGACGGCCATATCCTCCATCCGAAGACGGGGATGCCGGCACCCGCAAGGTGGCGCGCCGTTTCGATCTCGGCGCCGTCCGCCGCCATCGCCGACGCGCTGGCCACGGCGGCCTGCCTGATGCCGGACAGGGACGCGATCCTCGCGCTGGCCGGCCGCTTCGACGGCGCGCGGCTGGAAAACAGCCTCTAAGGGAGGATTATCTGAAAGAAACACCCCCACGGGGGCGTCCAGCCTGCCGCGTGCGACAACTCCCCTTCCGTCATGCTCGGGCTTGTCCCGGGCATCTGCGACGTCCCGATTTCTCAAAGCGTTGGCAGATCCTCGGCACAAGGCCGAGGATGGCGGTCGTGGCAAGGCGAGGTTGTCAACAGGCGCAGCGCCCCGCCGGCCGGGCGGGGCGCTGCGCTTCGTCGATTACCAGGACGGGATCAGGGCGCCCTTGAACTCGTCGTTGATGAAGGCCTTGATGCTGTCGTCGTGGTAGGATTCGACAAGCGTCTTGACCCACGGCGCGTCCTTGTCGGCGCTGCGCACGACGATCAGGTTGGCATAGGGCGACTCGCTGCCCTCGATGGCGATGGCGTCGGACTTCGGATGCAGGCCAGCTTCCAGCGCATAGTTGGTGTTGATGACGGCGGCGTCCACGTCGTCGAGCGAGCGCGGAAGCTGGGCGGCGTCGAGCTCGGAGAACTGGATGTTCTTCGGGTTCTCGGTGACGTCTGCCGGGCCGGCCTTCAGGCCCGCGTCCGGATTGACCTTGATGAGGCCTTCCTTGGCGAGGATGAGCAGCGCGCGGCCGCCGTTCGTCGGGTCGTTCGGGATGGCGACGGTCGCCCCGTCCGCCAGTTCCGCGAGGCTCTTGACCTTCTTCGAATAGACGCCCATCGGCGTGGTGATGGTCTTGCCGACGCCCACGAGGTCGAAGCCGCGGTCGGCGATCTGGTTGTCGAGATAGGGCTGATGCTGGAAGGAATTGGCGTTGAGGTCACCGTCGGCCAGCGCCTGGTTCGGCACGACATAGTCGGAGAATTCAAGGATCTCGATGTTGAGGCCCTTCCCGGCGGCGATCTCCTTGACCTTCTCCATGATCTGGGCGTGCTCGCCGGGCGTGACGCCGACCTTGATGTCTTCGGCGAGCGCCGGGGCGCTGATGAGGGCGGCCAGCGCCACTGAAACGAGGAACTTCATCATGTGTATCTCCTTGATGTTACATGAGTCTTGGGAGGGCGGAAATCAGCTCTTGCGGTTGCGCTTGTCGAAGCGGCGGGCGAGCGCGTCGCCCGCGCTCTGCACAAGCTGCACGAGGACGATGAGCACGACCACCACGGCCAGCATCACCTCCGGCATGAAGCGCTGGTAGCCGTAGCGGATGCCGAGGTCGCCGAGGCCGCCGCCGCCGACCGCGCCGACCATGGCCGAATAGCCGATCAGGCTGACGATGGTCATGGTGAAGGCGAGCAGGATCGCCGGGCGGGCCTCGGCGAGAAGCACCTTGAAGACGATCTGCATGGGCGTCGCGCCCATGGCGCGGGCCGCCTCGATCAGCCCCTTGTCGATCTCCCGGATCGCCGCCTCGACGAGACGGGCGAAGAAGGGAACGGTGGCGATGGTCAGCGGCACGATGGCCGCCGTCGTGCCGATCGACGTGCCCGTCAGGAGGCGGGTAAACGGGATGATGGCGACGACGAGGATGATGAACGGCGTCGAGCGTGCCGCGTTGACGACGAGCCCGATGGCATGGTTGAGCGCCGGGGCGGGGAAGAGCTCGTTCCTGCCGCTGGTGGCGAGGAAGACGCCGATCGGCAGGCCGATCAGCGAGCCGACGAGGCCGGACACGGCCACCATGTGCAGGGTCTGCAGCAGGGATTTCCAGAGCAGGTCGAAAAGCATGTCAGGCGACATAGCCGAGCACCTCCGTGGAAAGGCCGGTTGCGGCATAGAAGCGGGCGGCGCGGTCCAGGACCTCGGGCGTTGCCGGATAGGCGACGACCAGCGTGCCGAAGGGCTCGCCGGCGATCTCCTCGATGGAACCGGCGAGGATGTTGACGTCGCCGCCGATCTCGGTGACGAGCCGGGCCGTCAGCGGCTGGAAGGCCGTCGCGCCGAAGAAGGTGAGGCGCACGAGGATGCGGTCGCCCGCAGAAGGCGCGGCCTTCACGCCGGAGCGCAGCCATTCCGGCAGGCTGGTGCCGAGCGTGGAGGAAAGCAGGATCTTCGTCGTCTCGTGCTTCGGCGCGGTAAAGATGTCGAAGGTCGGCCCCTGCTCGACGATGCGGCCCTTGTCGATGACCGCGACATGCGAGGCGATGGTCTTGACCACTTCCATCTCGTGGGTGATCAGCAGCACGGTGAGGCCGAGATCGGCATTGATCTGCTTGAGGAGCGCGAGGATCGACTGGGTGGTCTCGGGGTCGAGCGCCGAGGTCGCCTCGTCCGAGAGCAGCAGCTTCGGCGAAGTGGCGAGCGCGCGGGCGATGCCGACGCGCTGCTTCTGCCCGCCGGACAGTTCGGAGGGATAGCGTTCCGCCTTGTCGCCGAGGCCGACGAGGTCGAGAAGCGGGCCGACCTTGGCGCGGATGGCGGCGCGGTCGAGCCCGGCGATCTCCAGCGGCAGGGCGATATTGTCGAAGGCGGTGCGCGAGGACAGGAGATTGAAGTGCTGGAAGATCATGCCGACTTCGCGGCGCAGGCCCCGCAGCGCCGCCTCGTTGAGCGCGCCCACCTCCGTCCCGTCGACCACGACCCTGCCGGAGGTCGCCTTTTCAAGGCCGTTGACGAGCCGGATGAGCGTCGACTTGCCCGCGCCGGAGCGGCCGATGATGCCGGTGATCGCGCCGCGGCCGACCGTCATGTCGACGCCGTCGAGCGCGACGAAGGCGTTTGCGGCATCGCCGAAGCGTTTCGTCACGCCTTCGAAGGCGACCATGGGCGCGGTGTCCGCGCGGTCCTGCGGCAGGGCCGCGGCCGCGGCGGTTGGAAGTGTCATTTTCAAGCTCACGCGTTCAGTCCGATCGTCCGGTGCAGATAGCACCGCCGCTCCGCCATGCGAAGACGTGGTGCCCTCCATCAAGGGCGACCCTCCGTCACAGGGCGCCGGTTCCGGGCCGATCGCCGCACTCTTGCCGTGAGTAGCCGGCGTTTTACAGGAATGAAATTCCTAAAAGCGCGTCATCGGGGAAAATAACCTCATTCCAGCCTTCGCGAAGCGGGACTTTTGGCCGATCGCCGCGCCGCAATGTTTGATATGATCCGCATCCGGACTCGCGACATCAACCGAGGAGACCTTCCATGACCGCGCCGCACCCGCCGAGGACCCATATCGGCAACCATGCCCTGCACCCGGAAACGCAGATGCTCAACTACGGCTACGACCCGGAGCTTTCCGAGGGCGCCGTCAAGCCGCCCGTTTTCCTCACCTCGACCTTCGTCTTCAAGTCGGCCGAGGACGGCCGGGATTTCTTCGACTACGTCTCCGGCCGCAAGGAGCCGCCGGAGGGCAGGGGCGCGGGCCTCGTCTATTCGCGCTTCAACCATCCCAACAGCGAGATCGTCGAGGACCGGCTGGCCGTCTACGAGCGCACGGAGAGCTGCGCGCTGTTCTCCTCCGGCATGTCGGCCATCGCCACGACCCTCCTTGCCTTCGTGCGCCCGGGCGATGCCGTGCTGCATTCGCAGCCGCTCTACGGCGGCACGGAGACGCTGCTCGCCCGCACATTCCTCAATCTCGGCGTTGCGGCCGTGGGCTTTGCCGACGGCGTCAGCGAGGCGTCGGTGACGGCGGCGGCCGAAGAGGCGATGGGCAGGGGCCGCGTCTCGGTGATCCTCGTCGAGACGCCCGCAAACCCCACCAACAGCCTGGTCGACGTCGCGATGATCCGCCGCGTCGCGGACAGGATCGGCGAACGGCAGGGCCACAGGCCGGTCGTCGCCTGCGACAACACGCTGCTCGGCCCAGTCTTCCAGCGGCCGATCGAGCATGGCGCGGACATCTCGCTCTACTCGCTGACGAAATATGTCGGCGGCCATTCCGACCTCATCGCGGGGGCGGCGCTCGGGCCGAAAGCGGTCATGAAGCAGGTGAAGGCGCTGAGGGGCGCCATCGGCACGCAGCTCGATCCGCATTCCTGCTGGATGCTCGGACGGTCGCTGGAAACGCTGCAGATCCGCATGGAGCGGGCGAACGGCAATGCCGCGGCGGTCGCCGGCTTCCTGCGCGACCATCCCAAGGTCGAGACCATCCACTACCTGCCCTACAACGATCCGCAATCGCCCGTCGGCCGCGCCTTCGCCGCCCAGTGCACCGGCGCGGGCTCCACCTTCTCCTTCGACATCAGGGGCGGGCAGGCGGCCTCGTTCCGCTTCCTGAACGCGCTGACGATCTTCAAGCTCGCCGTCAGCCTCGGCGGAACGGAATCGCTCGCCTCCCATCCCGCGACGATGACGCATTCGGGCGTCCCGGTGGAGGTGCGCGAGCGCATCGGCGTGCTGGAATCGACCATCCGCCTTTCCATCGGCATCGAGCATCCTGACGACCTCATCGCCGACCTGACGCTGGCGCTGGACGCGGCCTGAGCGGCTTCCTGCGCATAAACATGTATGCAAAACTCAAGTTTTGACTCTTGTTTGCGCCAGCGCAAAGAGCGGCCTTCGCCGGATATGCAATTCCCACCGCAAGGCAATCGGCGAGCGGGGGTTATCATGGCGCGCAACGGTGGACTGGGCTTTCTGGCGGCATTCCTGCTGGCGGGCACGGCAACGGGGGTCTGGGCACAGTCGGCAACGCCCGGCTCGACCACGGTCCTCGACGCGATCGTGGTCGACGGCAACAGGTGGAGCGATACGGCCGAAAAGGCGCGGGAGCGGCTCGCCGCCATTCCCGGCGGCGTGGCGGCCATCGGCGGTGAGGACATGGCCGCGCGCGCGGTGCCGACCCTTTCGGAGGCGCTGGCGCTGGTGCCCGGCGTCGTCGTGCAGCGCTTCTTCGGCGGCAACGACCAGCCGCGCGTGCAGATCCGCGGCTCCGGCCTGCAGCAGAACCCGGTCGAGCGCGGCATCCTCGTCCTCAGGGACGGCCTGCCGATCAACCGGGCGGACGGCTCCTACATCGTCGGCCTTGCCAATCCCGGCCAGTCGAGCCTGATCGAGGTCTATCGCGGCTATACCGCCAACCGCCTCGGCGCCAGCGTGCTCGGCGGGGCCATCAATTTCGCGTCGCCCGTGGAAGCGGGAACGCGCCTGTCGGCCGGCGGCGGCAGCTTCGGCGCGGCGGAGGCTTCCGCAAGGACCGGCTTCGACACGGATCGCTTCGCCGGCAGCTTCTCCATCGACAGCAGCCGCCGCGGCGGCTTCCGCCAGCACAACGGCTCCCGCCGCACCAGCCTCGGCGGCACGGTCGAGGCCGCGCTCTCCGACCTCGTCACGACGCGCGCCTTCATCGGCTATACCGACCTCGGCTTCGACGTCTCCGGCCCGCTGACGCGGAGCGCGCTGGAGGCGGATCCGACGCAGGTCTCGCCCGGGCCGCCGACGAGCATGGGGCCCAATGTCGTCCGCGACAGGCCGCGCCGCGAGGCCAGCCAGTTCCTCGTCGGCTCGCGCACCTCGATCACCCTCGACAACCATCTCTTCGACATCGGGCTCGGCTATACCTATACGAAGGACATGTTCCGCTTCCCGATCTCGAGCGGCGTGCGCCGCACCGAGGGCGGCGACCTGACGGGCCTCCTGCGCTATGCCTACCAGCCGGATGCGGACGCGCTCCTGCCGCTCTTCGAGACGACCGCGCAATATTCGCTCGGCTCGGCGGAGCGGACCTACAACATCAATCGCATGGGCGCCGACGGGCCGGCCTTCTCGAAGAACGATCTCGACGCCACCACCCTGTCGCTCTCCGCCGGCCTCAACGTGCCGGTCGGCGCGGCGGTGACGATCTCGCCCTCGCTGTCCTACACCCATGCGACGCGCGGCAACGACGATCTCTGGGGCGCGGCGACCCGCCCGCGGCTGAGCTTCCCGGGTGGCGTCGTCACCCAGTTCCCGGCGATCGATACGAGCTATGACCGCAGCTATGGCGGCTGGTCGCCGGCACTGGCGGCAAGCTGGCGGCCCGACGAGAGCAACATGCTCTTCGCCGCGATCAGCCGCAGCTTCGAGCCGCCGACCCATGACGACCTGCTCGGCACCACGGGCGGCACGCCCAATGCCTCGCCCACCGGCTTTTCCACGCCCGGCCTCGATGCCCAGACGGCAACCACGGTCGAGATCGGCTGGCGGGGCGATCACGATGCCTGGACGGTGGACGCCGTCGCCTACTATTCCTGGGTGGACAACGAGCTTCTGAGCCTGCGCGACACCAGCGGCTCGCTTTTGGCGGCCTTCAATGCCGACCGGACGATCCATGCGGGGCTGGAGCTCGGCGTGACGGGCGAGATCCTCGACGGGCTGACGGGCCGGCTCGCCTATACGTTCCAGGATTTCCGTTTCGACGGCGACGCGACGCGCGGCGACAACCGCCTTGCCGGCGCGCCGCGCCATGTGGTGCACCTCGCGCTGCAATATGCCGTGACGGAGGACTGGGACATCGGCGCGGCCCTGCAATGGGTTCCGGCGAAGACGCCCGTCGACAACATGAACACGCTTTATGCCGATCCCTATGCGGTGGTGGACCTCAAGACCGAATACCGCATCAACGAGGCCTTCAGCGTCTACGGCGCCGTTACCAACCTGTTCGACAAGACCTATGCCTCCTCCACCCTGATCCTCGATCAGGCGACCCCGGGGCAGGCGGTCTACCTGCCGGGCGACGGCCGCGGCTTCTATGCCGGCATCAAGGCCCGCTTCTGACGAAAGGACGACGACATGACCCTTCCTACCCGCCGTGACGTTCTCGCGGGCCTTTCCGCGCTTGCCGTCGCAACCCTTTCGGCGCCTTCGATCCTGAAGGCCGCCGCGCCGCTGACGCTGTACGGCCCGCCGGCTGCGCCCTCCGCCGTGCTTGCCCATGCGGTCAAGGCCGGCTTCCTGAAGGACGTCGCGCCCTCGGCGGTCTTCCGCGCCTGGAAGACGCCGGACGAGATGCGCGCCGCCGTCGCCTCCGGTTCGATGGGCGCGGTGGTGATGCCGAGCTACGCCGCCGCCAACCTGCACAACAGGGGCCTCGGCATCGGCCTCCTCAATGTCCTGACGACGGGCCTGCTCTACATCGTCTCCAAGGACGAGAGCCTGACGACGGTCGCCGGGCTGAAGGGCAGGACGCTCGCCCTGCCGTTCAAGAACGACATGCCGGATTTCGTGATGGCGCGGCTGCTGGCACAGGCCGGGCTGGGGCAGGGCGAGGTCTCGCTCGAATACACGGCCTCGCCGCCCGAGGCCGTCCAGCTTCTCCTGACCGGCCGCGCCGATGCCGCCCTCCTCAGCGAGCCGGCGGCGACGGGCGTCATCATCAAGGCGAAGTCGCTGTTCATGACCGTCCACCGCGTCATCGACGTGCAGGCCGAATGGCGCTCCGTCGCCGGCACGGCGGAGATCCCCCAGGCCGGGCTCGCGCTGACGGGCGAGGTGCAGCAGGCACTCGGCAGGGACGGGACCAGCGCCCTGCAGAAGGCGATCGAGGCGGCGCTTGCCGATGCGCTCGCCGATCCCGGGGTGGCCGCCGATGCCGTCGCCGATGCCCTCGGCTTCCCGCCGGAGATCATCGCCGCCTCCTTCCCGACCAGCCATCTCAGCGCGATCCCCGCCAGCGCGGCGCGCAGGACGCTGGAGGGCTTCTACGGCGTGCTGGCTGAGGCCAACCCGGCGATCATCGGCGGGAAGCTGCCGGGCGACGGATTCTACCTGGTGTGATGCCATGAGCCCCATCCTCGCCGGCCTCGGCTGGACGGGCCGCTATCTGTGGGCCGGCTGGGCAGGCCTTGCCGGCATCTTCTGCTTCCTCGCCGTCTGGCAGGCCGGGCACGAGATCTACGGCTCCTTCATCCTGCCGTCGCCGGCGGAAACCGCGGCGGCCATCGGCGCGCTCGTGACGCGGCCGGACTTCTGGACGATCCTCGGGCAGAGCGCCGGCCGGGCGCTTTCCGGCTTTGCGCTCGCCGCCGTCATCGGCACGATGAGCGGGCTTCTCGCCGGCTATTCCTTCGCCGCCATGCGGCTGATGAAGCCGGTGGTCACGGTGATGCTCGGCGTGCCGCCGATCGGCTGGATCGTGCTCGCGCTGATCTGGTTTGGCTCCTCGGGCGGCACGGCCGTCATGACGGTCGTCATCGCCTCCGCGCCGCTCTCCTTCGCCGGCGCGCTCGAGGGCGTCGCCAAGCGCGACCGGCAGCTCGACATCATGGCCCAGTCCTTCGGCGCGTCCTGGCTCTACCGGCTGCGCACCATCACGCTGCCGCACGTGCTTTCCTACCTCTTTCCCGCCTGGACGACGACGGCCGGCAGCGCCTGGAAGGTCACGGTCATGGCGGAGCTCCTGTCCAATTCCGGCGGCATCGGCGGGGAGCTGGCGACGGCGCGCGCGCTCTTCGACATCCCGCTCGTCACGGCGTGGCTCGCGATCACCGTCATGCTCGCGCTCGCCACCGATTACGGCGTGCTGCATGTGGTGCGCGAGGCCGCCGAGCGCTGGCGCAGCGCCGGCCTGCCCTGGGGGGTGAAGCGATGACCGCAAGCACGGCGCTTTCCTTCTCCCGCGTCGGGCACGCCTTTCTCGGGCGCAGCCTCTTCGAGGACTTCGACCTTTCCATCGGCAGGGGCGAGGCCGTCGCCCTGCTCGGCCCCTCCGGCAGCGGCAAGACGACCCTGCTGCAGATCGCCGCCGGGATCGTCGAGCCGGTCAAGGGCCGGGTGTCGCGGGGATACCGCCGCCAGGCGGTGGTGTTCCAGGAACCGCGCCTCCTGCCATGGATGACGCTGACGGACAATATCGCCTACGGCCTTTCCGCCCGCGGCGAGGGCAAGGCCGCGCGCCGCGCGACGGCCGAACGCCTCGCGCTCGCCGTCGGCCTGGAGGAGACCGACTTCGCGAAATATCCGGCCGAGCTTTCCGGCGGCATGCGGCAGCGGGCGAACGTGGCCCGGGCGCTGGCCGTCAATCCCGACATGCTGTTCCTCGACGAGCCCTTCAGCGCGACGGATGTCGGCCTGCGCCGGCACCTCCAGGACCTGCTGATCGCCGCCGCCCGGCAAGAGGGCTTCTCGGTGCTGCTGGTGACGCACGATCTCGCCGAGGCCGTCCGTATCGCGGACCGCATCGTCGTCCTCTCGGCCCGCAACGGGCGCATCGCCGCCAGCCGGGCGCTTGCCGGCCGGCCGGGCGAGCGCTCCGAGCGCGCCATTTTCGAGCAGGTGGAGGCATGGTCGCGCGATCCCCTTTTCGAGGAACTGTTTTCGGCGGCGGAGCGTCTGAGATGAGGAAACGGCCGATCCTTGCCGAAGCGCTGCGGCTGTTCTTTCCCCTTGCCGCCGCCCATGGCGCGCTGCTGCCCTTCCTGTGGGTGGTCGCCGGGGGCTACGGGCTGCCTTTCGCCGCCGACATCCCGCCCGCGCAATGGCATGCGCACGAGATGATCTTCGGCACCTACGGCATGGCGCTTGCCGGCTTCCTCGGCTCGGCCGTGCCGGAATGGACCGATACCCGGCCGGCACGGGGCCGCACGCTCGTCTGTCTTGCCGCCCTCTGGCTTCCCGCCCGGCTGGTCGGCGCGACGGGGGCGGATGCGCTGAGCCCGCTGGCCGGCCTCTTCGACCTTGCCTTCCTGCTCGTCCTCTCCCTCCTTCTCGGCCGGGCGATGCTGGCGCGCCGCACGACGAAGCATCTCGCCTTCCTGTTCTGGCTCCTCGCCTTTGCAGCCGTGGAAGCGGGCTTGCGCTATTGCTGGTTCGCCGGCGAGACCGCGCTGTCCGCCCGCCTGCTCGAAACCGCGCTTTGCATCTTCATCGTCCTGTTTTCCCTCTCCGCCTCGCGCATCAATGTCGTGGTGATCAACCTGGCGCTCGACCCGACCGGCGAGACGACGCCCTACCGGCCGCATCCCGGGCGGCGTCACGCGGCGGCGGCGATGACGGTGCTCTACATGGCCGCCGCGCTGTTCCTGCCGGAAAGCGGCGTTTCGGCCTGGCTGGCGCTGGCGGCGGGCGCCGCCTTCCTCGACCGGCTCGCCGAATGGTTCATCGGCCGGGCGGCCTTCAAGACGGAGGTGGCGCTGCTCGCGCTCGGCAACGCCTTTGCCGGCGCGGGGTTCCTGGCGCTCGGGGCGACGCGGCTCGGCCTCGATCTTCCGCCGGTCGCAGGCCTGCACATGCTGTCGGTCGGGGCGCTCGGATGCGCGGTGATGGCGGTGTTCATCATCGCCGGCCTGCGGCATACCGGCCGCGACCTGGCGCATCTTCCCTGGCAGGCCCATGGCGCGGCCCTGCTGATGGCCGCCGCCGCGGCGGTGCGCGTGCTGCCGGAATTCGGCTTCGCCTCGGGCCTTGCCCCCGCGCACCATGCGGTGAGCGCCGTGCTCTGGGGGGCAAGCTTCGCCGTCTGGCTGCACGGCTTCCTGCCGATGCTGGCCGCGCCGGGCATCGGGCAGGATACCGGCTGCGAGGGATGAGGCACGCCTTTCCGCCGGCCGCGCGGGATCGGCGGTCGCCGGGTGGGGCGGCGGAGAAAGCGGAAGGCGAGCGGCCCCGGACGCGCTATAAGAACAAAAAAATTGCATCGAACGGGGGTTTCGCATGGATATCGACCGGGCGCGCACCTTTCTTGAGATCGTCCATACCGGCAGCTTCCTCAAGGCCTCGGAACGGCTGCACATCACCCAGACGACGGTGAGCGCGCGCATCCGCACGCTGGAGGAGGCGCTGGGGCGCCGGCTTTTCGTGCGCACGCGCAACGGCGCGGCGCTGACGGCGGCGGGACGGGAGTTCGAGCGCTTCGCGCAATCCTTCGTGCAGGTATGGGAGCGGGCGCGCCAGCAACTCACCGTGCCGCCCGGCCGCACCGGCGTCGTCGCCATCGGCGGGGAGACGAGCCTGTGGAACCCGATGCTGGTCGACTGGCTCGTGTGGATGAAGGGAAACTGCCCGCAGGTCGCCATCCATGCCGAGGTCGGCATTCCCGACCAGTTGCTGGAGCAGTTGCGCACCGGCGTGCTCGACATCGCCGTGCTCTATGCGCCCAGGCTGATGGCGGGCTTCAAGGTCGAACTGGTGGAGGAGGAGCAGCTCGTGCTGGTGCGCAAGGCCGGCCTGCCCGCGGATGGCGGCGAGCCGGATTACGTCCATGTCGACTGGGGGCCGCAATTTGCCGGGCAGGGCGGCTTTGCCGAGCCGGCGCTCCAGGTCGGCTTCGGCCCGCTTGCCCTGCACTATATCCTGCGGGCCGGCGGCATGGGCTATTTCCGCAGGAAAACGCTCGCGCCCTATCTGGCGTCAGGCGCGCTCGAACGGGTCGAAGGCGCGCCCGAATTCACCTATCCGGCCTATGCCGTCTATCCGGAATCGGCCGCGGGCCGGCGCGCCGTGCAGGACGCGCTGGCCGGCCTGAAAAAGGTCGCGCGCTGACGCGGCCTCAAGGCGGAAGGGCCGGCAGACCGCAAGGGGCGCAGCGGCCCGCAAGCGGCGTCGGATGCGTCGTTATGCGGCTCTGCCGGGCATCGGCTTCTTCTTCGGTGCCGGAAGCAGGCCTTCGCGCTGCGCCTTCTTGCGCGCGAGCTTGCGGGCGCGGCGGATGGCGTCGGCCTTTTCGCGTGCCCGCTTCTCCGAAGGCTTCTCATAGGCGCTGCGCGCCTTCATTTCGCGGAAGACGCCTTCGCGCTGCATCTTCTTCTTCAGAACGCGGATGGCCTGCTCGATATTGTTGTCCCTGACGAGAACCTGCAAAATATGTCCTTCCCTGGCCGCACGGCGGCTTCCTGATGTTACTTCTTGATCCGTATGCTCGATGGCTTGAACCACGGCTCGTTTGCCCTGCGGGCGGATGATGGGCCGGCGGTCTTGCCCGGCCTTGCCGTTTCCGGCGCTTCGATGTCGCTGGCGACGATACGGCGTTCGCACGTCTCCTCGCCCATGCGGACCCGATACTGTACCTCCCCGTGATCGGAAGGCAGGATCGCCACAATGCGGCAGGTCCTGTCGGTGTCTGCCGGCCGGAACAGGCTGGCCCTGAGCGTCACCCTGTCGCCGATCGCGTGAACGGTCCGGCTCATGCGCAACTCCTTTCGGGAACATGTCCCGTGTGCGGAAACAAAAAGGCCGGGCGTTACCCCGACCTCTTCCCGTCGCTCACCCTTTCCTGCCGCCGGTACATCCATGGTCGGCGAAAAGGGGCGACGATCCTGTTAGGCAGCGCGCAGGTTGTCTGCCGAAACCTTGCCGGACTTGCGGTCCTGTACGAGGTCGTAGCTCACCTTCTGGCCTTCGGCCAGCGAGCGGAGGCCGGAGCGCTCCACTGCGGAGATGTGCACGAAGACGTCGTTGGCGCCATCATCGGGTGCGATGAAGCCGAAGCCCTTGGTGCTGTTGAACCACTTTACGGTACCGGAGTTCATGGCGATGTCCTTTCAATCGTTAAAGAAAGCGATCCAGAATGATCGCGTGTAGATCGACGATGAGAGGAAATCTGGCCAAGCCGAAAGGCCGAAGACAAAGGTCGCAAGCAAAGTTCGATAGATCGAACATAGGTGCCGGGGCCGACTTATGCAACAAATTTTATTTGCAAGGCAGGGAAATCGACTTTGGCAATTCCGGTTTAAGCCCATGAATCCAGCGGCATGACCGGATTTTTCTATCCTGTCGCTCAGGTTGGCCGCGCAGGCTGGAAGGGAACCGGACGCGGGCAGCCCCGTTAAGGATGCGTCTTCTAACGGAGGAACGGGCAGCCATGGAAAAACAGGCCGCACACAGCAAGTCGAAGGACAAGAGCAGCCGGGACAGCACCAAGCCGGGCACGATCGTCGCCGGCCCCGAGGCCCATGCGCGCGAGGGGTCCGGAAAGGCGCCTTCGGGTGCAAGCGGAAAATCCGCGAAGGACGCCGAGCGCAAGCCGGCCGGCAAGTCCTAGAGCGCGTCCAGCCTCCCCCCGTTCCGACGGGGGAAGGCGTTGTCGTGACGGCGAAGGTTATGCGGCGAGATCGAAGCGATCGGCGTTCATGACCTTCGTCCAGGCGGCAACGAAGTCCTTGACGAACTTCTCCCTGTTGTCGTCCTGGGCATAGACTTCCGCATAGGCGCGAAGGACCGAGTTCGAGCCGAAGACGAGGTCGACGCGGGTCGCCGTGTACTTCGTCGCGCCGGTCTTGCGCTCGCGGATGTCGTAGAGGTTGCTGCCGGTCGGGACCCAGGAATAGGCCATGTCGGTCAGCGTCGTGAAGAAGTCCGTCGTCAGGGCGCCGAGGCGGTCGGTGAAGACGCCGTGCGCGGTGCCGGCATGGTTGGTGCCGATGACGCGAAGGCCGCCGACGAGCGCCGTCATTTCCGGCGCGGTCAGGCCCATGAGTTGCGCGCGGTCGAGCAGCAGCTCTTCCGGGCTCACCACGTAGTCCTTCTTCTGCCAGTTGCGGAAGCCGTCGGCGAGCGGTTCGAGCGGCGCGAAGCTGTCCGCGTCGGTCTGCTCGGCGGTGGCATCGCCGCGGCCCGGCGCGAAGGGCACCTCGATGTCGAAGCCCGCGGCCTTCGCCGCCTGCTCGACGCCCCAGTTGCCGGCCAGGACGATGACGTCGGCAAGGCTTGCGCCCGATGCGGCCGCGATCGGCTCCAGGACGGAGAGGACGCGCGCCAGGCGCGCCGGCTCGTTGCCTTCCCAGTCCTTCTGCGGGGCGAGGCGGATGCGCGCGCCGTTGGCGCCGCCGCGGTAGTCGGAGCCGCGGAAGGTGCGGGCGCTGTCCCAGGCGGTGGCGACGAGGTCGGCGGGCGAAACGCCCGATGCGGCGATCTTCGCCTTGACGCCGCCGATGTCGTAGTCCTTGCGGCCGGCCGGGATCGGATCCTGCCAGACGAGATCCTCGGCCGGAACGTCCGGGCCGACATAGCGGGACTTCGGCCCCATGTCGCGGTGGGTCAGCTTGAACCAGGCGCGGGCGAAGGCATCCGAGAAGGCCTCGAAGTCGTTCATGAAGCGCAGCGAGATCTCGCGGTAGACCGGGTCCACCTTCATCGCCATGTCGGCATCGGTCATCATCGGGATGGTGCGGATCGAGGGATCCTCGACGTCGACAGGCTTGTCTTCCTCGGCGATGGTGATCGGCGCCCACTGCGATGCGCCGGCGGGGCTGTGCGTCAGCGTCCATTCATGCTTGAAGAGCATCTCGAAGAAGCCGTTGTCCCACTTGGTCGGCTCGGAGGTCCAGGCGCCTTCGATGCCGGAGACGACCGTGTCGCGGCCGATGCCGCGGCCCTTGGTGTTCATCCAGCCGAGGCCCTGGAATTCCGGGCCTGCGGCTTCCGGGTCGGGGCTGAGGTTGCTCGCGCTGCCATTGCCGTGCGACTTGCCGATGGTGTGGCCGCCGGCCGTCAGCGCGACGGTTTCCTCGTCGTGCATGCCCATGCGGGCGAAGGTCTCGCGAATCTGCGCGGCCGTCGCCATCGGGTCGGACCGGCCGTTGACGCCTTCCGGGTTGACGTAGATGAGGCCCATCTGCACGGCGGCAAGCGGGTTCTCCAGCGTTTCGGGCCTGGAGACGTCGCCGTAGCGGCCGTCGCTCGGGGCGAGCCATTGCTTCTCGTCACCCCAGTAGACGTCCTTTTCCGGCGCCCAGATGTCCTCGCGGCCGAAGGCGAAGCCGAAGGTCTTCAGGCCCGCGACGTCATAGGCGATGGTGCCGGCGAGCGCGATGAGGTCGGCCCAGGAGATCTTGTTGCCGTATTTCTTCTTGATCGGCCAGAGCAGGCGGCGGCCCTTGTCGGTGTTGACGTTGTCCGGCCAGGAATTGAGCGGGGCGAAGCGCTGGTTGCCCGTGCCCGCGCCACCGCGGCCGTCGGCCGCGCGGTAGGAGCCCGCGGCGTGCCAGGAGACGCGCGCCATCATGCCTACATAGCTGCCCCAGTCGGCCGGCCACCATTCCTGGCTGTCGGTCATCAGGGCGCGCAGGTCCGCCTTCAGCGCTTCCACGTCCAGCTTCTTGAGCTCCTCGCGGTAGTTGAAGTCCTTGCCCAGCGGGTTGGTCTTGCTGTCGTGCTGGTGCAGGATGTCGAGGTTCAGCGCGTTGGGCCACCATTCCATGACGGAATTGCCGAGCGCGGTGGCACCGCCGTGCATGACCGGACACTTGCCGGTCGTGGTCGTCTTCGTATCCATTTGGTCCTCCAACGGATTTTCTTCGATCTGCGGATACTGGAAGGGCTTTTGCGGGCCGCCTCTTGGCCGCCGCCGCCGGGGAGCGTCTTCCGAGTGTCCCAGCAGTAGCAAATCGGTTCCATAAATTCCAATTGTAAAAACTAAAGGCTGCGATATGTTTTAATTATGATCGGCCTTTCGATGAAACATCTCCGCTATTTCGACGCGCTCGCCCGGATCGGCCATTTCGGCCGCGCGGCGGAAAGCTGCTCCATCTCGCAGCCGGCGCTGTCCGTGCAGATCCGCGAGCTGGAGGACCTGATCGGCGCGCCGCTGGTCGAACGGGGCGGCCGGCAGATCCGCCTCACGGGCCTCGGCGAGGAATTCGCCGGGCGCACCCGCGCCATCCTGCGCGCAGTCGACGAGCTGGAGGACCTCGGGCGGGCGGCGCACGGGCCGCTTGCCGGCCGTCTGCGGCTCGGCGTCATCCCCACGGTCGCGCCCTATCTCCTGCCCGATGTCATAAAGGCGCTGACGCGGCTCTATCCGGGGCTCGATCCGCGCCCGCGCGAGGCGATCACGCAAAGGCTCATCGAGGACCTGGCGGAAGCCAGGCTCGACGTCGCCATCGTCGCCCTGCCGATCTCCGAGCCCGCGCTGGAGGAGATCCCGCTCTTCAATGAGGAATTCGTGCTGGTGCGGCCGCTGGAGGACGCGGGCAAGCCGGTGCCGGCTTCCGAGCGGCTGCACGAGATGCGCCTGCTGCTGCTGGAGGAGGGGCACTGCTTCCGCGACCAGGCGCTCTCCGTGTGCAACATCACCGCCGCCGCGACGCGCGACCTGATGGAGGGAAGCTCGCTGTCGACGCTCGTCCAGATGGTCGGCGCCGGCATCGGCGTCACGCTCATCCCGCAGATGGCGGTCGATACCGAGATCCGCTCGTCCGCGGTCTGCGTGTCGCGGCTCGCCGAGCCTCGCCCCACCCGGACGATCGGCATGGTCTGGCGAAAGACCAATCCGCTCGCCGCGCAGTTCGCCCAGGTCGCCGAGATCGTCCGGCAGGCCGGGCTCGGCAAGCGGGGCGAGGCCCTGCCGCCGGCGTGAGGCGGACGGTCAGCCGCGCGCCTCCAGCAGCGCCTTCGCATGGATCGCCATCATCCGCTCCTCGTTGGCGGGGATGACGAGCGGGCGGAACGGGCCGAGGAGGGCAAGGCGGGCGAGGATCGCCTCGCGCACCGGCGCGGCGTTCTCGCCGATGCCGCCGGTGAAGACGAAGGCATCGATGCCGCCCATGGAGACCGCCATCGCCGCGGCGTGCTGCGCCACCTTGAGCACGAAATAGTCGAGCGCGAAGGCGGCGCGCGGATCCTCGCTTTCGAGCAGCGTCTTCACGTCGTTGCTGATGCCGGAAAGGCCCCTGAGGCCGGACCGCTCGTAGAGCGCGTGCTCCACCTCGTCCACCGTCATGGCGAGGTCGCGCAGCATGTAGGTGACGGCCCCGGCATCGATCGCCCCGGCGCGGCTGCCCATCGGAAGGCCGTCGAGCGCGGTCATGCCCATGGTCGTGTCGACGCTCCGCCCGCCCGCCATGGCGCACAGGCTCGCGCCGTTGCCGAGATGGCCGACGACGACCCGGCCGCGCGCCAGCTCCGGATGGTCCCGCTCCAGCATGCGGGAAATCCATTCGTAGGAGACGCCGTGGAAGCCGTAGCGGCGGATGCCCTTGTCGCGAAGCGCCGCCTCGACGGCGAAGACGCGGAAGAGCGGCGCGTTGCCGGCATGGAAGGCGGTGTCGAAACAGGCGATGTCCGGGGCGTCCGACAGCCGGTCCGAGGCGGCGATGCCGGCCAGATTATAGGGCTGGTGGAGCGGTGCGAGCGGCACCAGCGCTTCGAGCCGCTTCAGGATGTCGGGCGTGACGACCACGGGCTCGACGAAGTCGGCGCCGCCATGCACGATGCGGTGGACCGTCGCCACCATGCGCCAGCCGTCGTCGTAGCGGTCGATGAGGTCGATCACCGCGCCCATGGCGGTATCGTGGTCGTTTTCCGCGAGCGTCTGGTCGATCCTCGCGCCGGTCTCCTCGATCGTCGCGCCGAGCCGCGCCGCGGTGCCGATGCCGGTGACCTTGCCCTTGGCGAGCCTGTCGAGCCGCTCGTAGCCGAAGACCTCGAATTTCAGGCTCGACGAGCCGGTGTTGAGAACGAGCAGGACGTCGATCACTTGATGAGGCCTTTCGTTCTCGCATCGGCGACGAGGGACGCGAGCGCGGCCGACAGGAGGCGCGTGCGCTCGTCGTCGGCCCGGCTCGTCAGCACCACGGGCACGCGCGCGCCGAGCACGATGCCCGCCGCTTCCGCGCCGCTGAGGAAGGTGAGCTGCTTGGCCAGCATGTTGCCGGCCTCGATGTCGGGAACGAGGAGGATGTCGGCATCGCCCGCGACCTCCGAGACGATGCCCTTTTCCCGGGCCGCCTGCGGGCTGATGGCATTGTCGAAGGCGAGCGGCCCGTCGATGAGGCAGCCGGTGATCTGCCGGCGGTCTGCCATCTTGCAGAGCGCGGCGGCGTCCAGCGTCGCCTGCATCTTCGGATTGACGGTCTCGACGGCCGCCAGCACGGCTACCCGGGCCGGCCGCGCCTCGCCGAACACCACGCGCCAGAGGTCGGCGGCGTTCTGCACGATGTCGGCCTTCACCGAAAGGTCCGGCAGGATGTTGACGGCGGCGTCGGTGATGATGAAGGGTTTTGGATAGGTCGCGATGCTCATCAGGTAGCAGTGCGATATGCGCCGCTCCGTGCGCAGGCCCGAATCGGCCCGGACGATCGCGCCGAGCAGTTCGTCCGTGTGGAGCGATCCCTTCGAGATGGCGGCGACGTGGCGGCCGGCCGCCAGCTCCGCCGCCCGCATCGCGGCCGCATGGCTGTGCTCGGTGTCGACGATCTCCCAGCCGGCGATGTCGACCGCCGTCTCCTTCGCTGCGGCTGTGATGCGGGCCGCCGGGCCGACGAGGACCGGGACGACCAGCCCCGCCCGCGTGGCTTCCGCCGCTGCCGCCACGACATTTGCCGTCACCGGATGCACGATCGCGGTGCGCGTCGGCGGCAGGGAACGGCAAAGATCGAGGATCGCGTCTGTCTGTGTGCTCATCGGTTCGGGAAGGCTCCTGGGAGGTACGGTCGCGCCGCAGGATCGCGGAAGACCGGATGCCGGGTCAAGACGTCAAAACAGGTTCCGGCGGGCGGATGCCCCCGTCGTCACGCCCGCCGGTGCTTCGGCGAGACGCCGTAGGCCTTCTTGAAGGCGGTGGTGAAGCTGGAAGGGTTGCGGTAGCCGGCGAGATAGGCGGCCTGCGAGATCGGGATGCCGTCCCGTTCGAGCGCGGCGCGGGCCGTCTCCAGCCGCTCCTGCCGGATGAAGTCCGACACGGTGACGCCGAAGCGTTCCTTGAAATGGCGCTGGATCGAGGAGGTGCTGATGCCGACCGCGCGGGCGATGCGCTCCAGCGTCGGGCCCTCGCAGGCATGGGCGAGGATATAGTCGCGCACCTTCTCGCCTTGCCGCCGGCCAAGGGCCGTCGGCTGGCGCGGCGCGGTCTCCTCCTGCACCAGGATGGAGCAGGCCTGGCACAGGATGTCGAAGGCGTGGGAATTGCGGTGGAGCGTCAGCAGTTCGCCCGTCATCGCCGCCGGCGGCTTGAGGATCTGCTCGGCGATCTGCGTCAGGTGGCGGCTGGGCGCGAAGTGGAAGGTGGCGAGGTGGCGCGCGAAGAAGGCCCGCAGCCGCGGCATGCTCGTCGGCTGCGAGCGGATCAGCCGGTCGATCCAGGGCAGCGGCGCGGAAATCATCACCTTGCGCAGCGGCGTCGTGCTCTCGTTGACGAACTGCACTGTGCACGCCCGGGCGATGTTCAGCATGAAGACGCGCGGGGCGGGGCTCTCCTCGTCGCCGGCATCGATGCGGAAATGCTCCCCGTCCATCACGAAATGCTGCTGGCCCTGCAGCAGCACCATGACCAGAAATTTCGGCCAGATGTCGTAGAAATCGTCGTCCGGCGTGCAACTGGCCGGGCCGTCCATGGCGCCGACGAACAGGTGCTCGGGAATGTCCGGTTTGATCCTGATGTTCAAGACGCGCCCCCGTGCATCGTCCCACCCGCGTGAATGACCCGGCTGCCGCGTCCGCGAAATTTTCTGCGGCCTGCGCATAAGTCTTCGCGGTCGACAACCGGCTCATGCTACTGGCATAGTTGACTACGTTAATCAAGTTTAATCACCGGCCTCGGGCCGGCTATCGCGTGTGGGTTCAGGACAATGTGGGGCACTCTTTCGCTGTCGCTCGGGCGGCGGCGCATCATGCTATTGGCGGCGGCAAGCGTCTTTGCGCTGAATGCGCATGCGCAGGAGCGAACGCAATCGCCGGCGGGCACGACGCTGGAGGCGATCGTCGTCGAGGGCGGCGCGGGCGAGCGGGGCGACGGGCCCGTCAAGGGCTATGTCGCGAAGAAGAGCCTTTCGGGCACCAAGACCGATACGCCGGTCGCAAGGACGCCGCAGACGATAAGCGTCGTGGCGAAGGACCAGATCGAGGACCAGCACGTCCAGTCCGTCGCCGAGGCGCTGCGCTATACGCCCGGCGTCGTCACCGAGTATCGCGGCGCCTCGAACCTGCGCGACGAGCTCTTCGTGCGCGGCTTCTACTATGTGCCGAAATATCTTGACGGCCTGTTCCTCGGCGGAGACCTCTCCTATGCCAGGATCGATCCCTACCTTCTCGAACGGGTGGAGTTGATCTCCGGCCCGGCCTCCGTGCTCTACGGCCAGGCCAATCCGGGCGGCATCGTCAACATGGTCAGCAAGAAGCCGACCGGCGAGCCCTTGCGCGCGGCCGAGCTCTCCGTCGGCACGGACCGCTCCATTTCCGCCGGCTTCGACATTTCCGACACGTTCGACGACGCCTTCGGCTACCGCCTTGCCGCCACGGGGCTTTCGCGCGACCTGCAGGAGGATTTCGCCAAAAGACGCTCGCTCGCCATCGCCCCGTCGTTCACCTGGTCGCCGGACGGGGGCACGTCGCTGACGATCCTCGGCGGATACCAGAACGAGCCGGATGCCGGCTACCGCAACTTCCTCGACGCCGCCGGCACCGTCACGCCGATCCCCGGCTTCGGCTACGTGCCGCGCGACTTCTTCGTCTCCGACCCGAACTACGAACGCTCCGAGCGCGAGCAGGCCTGGATCGGCTACGAGTTCAGGCACGAGTTCAACGACAACCTGACCTTCCGCCAGAATGCGCGCTACCTCCATCTCGACTGGCTGCACCACACGCTCGTCTACGGCAGCCTCAGCGCCGACCCGCTGACCGGCGCCAACACGGTCATCAGCCGCTCGGCGAGCGGCGGCACGGACAACTGGGGCCAGTTCACCATCGACAACCAGATGGAGGCGACCTTCTCGACGGGTGCGGCGGAGCATACGCTGCTGGCCGGCGTGGACTACCAGTACCGAACGCGCGACTACCAGTGGGGCCGCGCGCCGGTGCCGAGCATCAACATCGCCGATCCGCACTATGGCGGCTTCAACTACGGCTCCGTGGTGCTGGCGACGTCGGACCTCCAGGCGGTCGATGCGCGCCAGACCGGCGTCTATCTTCAGGACCAGATGGAGATCGGCGGGCTGAACCTGCTCGCGGGCCTGCGCTACGACTGGGCGCAGACCGACATCGACGACCGGCTTGCCGCCAACAACGACCAGTCCTACGACGAGGGCGCCCTGACCTGGCGCGCCGGCGCGCTCTACGCCTTCGACAACGGCATCGCGCCCTATGTCAGCTACGCCACCTCCTTCGAGCCGGTGCTCTACCTGCCCCCGGCCGGCGCGCCCGCCTTCAAGCCGACGACCGCCGAACAGTTCGAGGTCGGCGTCAAATATGCGCCGGAAGGCTCGGATGTCCTGCTGACGGCGGCCTATTACGACCTGACGCAGAACGACGTCGTCGGCAGCCAGTGGGTGGGCGGCGTTCCCGTCTACTCGCAGACCGGCAGGATCCGCAATCACGGCGTCGAGCTGTCCGCCCGCGCCGAGATCAATGACGGCCTGTCGCTGATCGCCGGCTACAGCTTCATCAGTTCGGTCGTGAAGGAATCGGTGACGGCCAGCGAGGTCGGCAGGATGCCGGCGCGCATTCCGCAGCACCAGGCCTCGCTCTGGGCGACCTATACGCTCGACGGCGGCGCGCTGGAGGGGCTGACGCTCGGCGGGGGCGTGCGCTATGTCGGCACGAGCTGGGGCAACAACGCCAACACGTTCAAGGTGGGCGCCGTGACACTGTTCGACGCGATGGCATCCTACGATTTCGGCGCGCGCAATCCCGACCTGAAGGGCCTGTCGCTGCAGGTCAACGTCAAGAACATCGCGGACGAGCGCTACGTCGCCTCCTGCGCCAGCGCCTATGCCTGCTTCTACGGCGAGGGCCGCAGCATCGTCGCGACGCTGAAGAAGCAATGGTGATGCGAAGGATCGCCTCGATCGGCGCGCTCGCCATGATGCTTTCCGCCAGCGGGCTGTCCGCGGCCGAAGAGCCGCAGGCCGTGGCCCTGCCGGTCGGCGTTGTCGTCGCGGGCAAGGGGGAGGAGCGGCAGGTCTTCGATCCCCGGACTGCCGCCGGCGATTATGTCAGGGGGCAGCTCCGCGTCGCCTCGGGCCGCTTCGACCTCGACCTCGTCGACGGTGCCGGCGGGCACCTGCGCCGGCTGGCGGAGAAGGCGGGGGGCGTTGCGGATTTCCAGTTCGTCGCCGGGGGGCCGGACAAGCGGCTGGTCGTGACGATGCAGGCGGCGGGGGCCTATGCGCTCACCGTCGAGCGCAAGGTCGCGGCGGCCGATCAGGTGCCGCCGGCACCGGATTACCTCAGCCCCATCATCGCCGCCGAGGCCGCCGCCGTCGCTGCCGGAACGTCCACGGACGCCTTCTGGGCCATGGCCGCGGCGCGCGGCACGCCGCTCGTCGAGGACGGGCGGGAGGGATACCGGATCGTCACCTTCCTCGGCCGGGGCGCGAAGCGCAATATCCGCCTGTTCGGCGCGCCGAGCGGCGATCATGAGGAGCTGCAGCGCCTCGAAGGCTCGGACATCTGGTTCAAGAGCTTCGAGGTGCCGGCGGCAACGCGGCTTTCCTACCAGCTCGCCTTCGACGTGCCCGACGTGCCGGGCACCGCGCGCGACCGGCGCGTCGCCATACTCTCGACGGCGAGGGCCGACCCGCTCAACCGCCACCCCTGGCCGGCGGAGGCGATCGACGCCTACAACCAGGATTCCGTGCTGGAGCTGGCCGATGCCCCGCCGCAGCCGTGGCTGGCGGAGAGGGGCAGCCCCGCCGGGACGCTCGCCCGGCTCTCCATCGAAAGCGCCCGCCTCGGCAATCGCCGCGACATCGCGATCTACCGGCCGGCCGGCTTCGATCCCGCGCGCAGGGACACGGTCCTGCTCTACGTCTTCGATGCCGACCAGTATCTCGAAAGGGTGCCGGTGCCGCGCATCCTCGACAACATGATCGCCGCCGGCGCGGTGCCGCCGGTCGTCGCGGTCTTCGTCGCCAATCCCGACCGCGCCGCGCGCGCCCGCGAGCTGCCCGCCAATCCGGCCTTCGCCGATTTCATGGCGCAAGAGCTCCATCCGATGGTGGTGAAGGAAACCGGGCTCGACGCGCCGGCCGGCCGCACGGTGCTTGCCGGATCGAGCTATGGCGGGCTCGCCTCTGCGACGGTCGCCATGCGCCACCCCGAGGTCTTCGGCAATGTCCTTGCCATGTCCGGCTCGTTCTGGTGGAGCCCGCCCGGCACGCCGGAGGACCGGCAGGAGCATGTGGCCGGGCTGGTTGCCGCGGGGCCGGCGCTGCCGCTGCGCTTCTTCCTGTCGGCGGGGCTTTTCGAGACCGGTTCGCAGGGGACGGCCGGCATCCTCGACAGCAGCCGGCACCTGCGGGACGTGCTTGCGGCCAAGGGCATTCCCGTCATCTACCGCGACTATGCCGGCGGCCATGACTATCTCGTCTGGCAGGGCGTCATTTCGGACGGGCTGGTCGCGCTTTTCGGCGGCGGGCGGCCCTAGCGGACTGCTGGTTCCTGCGGAGGAAATTTTATCAAATTTTAATTCTGATCCAACAGCCTAGGGTGCAGACGCTTTTCTCACCCCTGCAACCGTCGCCGCTGCCCGGCGAGACAGGACCGCACCCATGGCCACCATCTCCGCTGCCTCCGCGCGCGTGAAAACCTCCCCGAAATCCTCCATGTCGCTCGCCGTCAAGCTGCTGTCCGTCAGCGCGCTCGCCATCGCCTGCTTCCTGGCGGCGACCTTCGTCGTCGTCATCCTGCAGGTGCGCGAGCGCACCGTGGCGATCACGCTCAAGCAGGCCGAGGCCGAGGCGGATGCGAGGGCGCAGGCGATGAGCGGCAAGATCGAAGCCCTCACCGCCGCCGCCCGAAGCCTTGCCGGCGCGGTCGAACGGGGCATCGCCAGCGGCGGGCTCGACCGCGCGCGGATCGCCGCCATGCTGCCGGCGCAGGTCGAGAAGTTCGATCTCGTCTTCGGCGCCTGGATGGTCGACACGGAAGAGGGGCTCGACGGCAAGCGCGGCCCGTCCGACGACGCGGTTCAGGGCACGAACACGGACGGCGTCTTCACGCCCTACTGGGTCCGCGGCGCCGGCGGCCTCGAAATGCTGCGGCCCGCCGCCGTCGACCGGCAGGCGGAATACTATCGCCTCGCCGCGACCAGCATGAAGGGGGCGGCCACCGAGCCCTACGAGGAAGCCGCCGCCAACAACCTCCTGATGATGACCGTCGCCCAGCCGGTGATCGTCGACGGCCGCCTTGTCGCCGTCACCGGCCTCGACATCGGGCTCGGCACGCTGGCGCAATCGCTGAAATCGGAGCGCCCCTTCGGCGAAGGCCGCGTCTACCTGCTCTCCGGCGGCGGCAAGTGGCTGGCCGCGCCCGATGCCTCGCAGGTCATGAAGGACTATGCCGCCGAAGGCGCCGAGAAGGTGAAGGCGGCCATCGGCAAGGGCGAGACCGTGACGCTTGAAGGCGTCGCCGGCAGCGACGGCGGCACCGTCTACCGCGTCGTCCGCCCGTTCGAGCTTCCCGGCCTCAACGCCCGCTGGGCGGTCGCGGTCGACGTGCCGGCGACGGCGATCTCGTCCGTCGTCAACGAACAGACGAAAATCCTCGTGATCGGCGGTCTCTTCATCCTGGCGGCCGTCGTCGGCTCGCTGCTTCTGGCGGTGCGCACCTTCGTGCAGCGGCCGATGGCCTCGCTGCTCGGCGATGTCGGGCGCATGTCCGAGGGCAGGCTCGAGCAGCCGGTCGCCGGGCAGGAGCGCAGCGACGAGATCGGCAAGGTCGCGGTCGCCCTCGAAGCCTTCCGGCACCGGCTGGCCGACGGTCGCCGCCTGGAGGCCGCCAATGCCGAGCAGCGCCAGCTCACCGAGAGCGAGAGGCGCCAGAGCGAGGCGGAGCGCGCCCGCGCCGCCGAGGAGCAGCGCAAGGTCGTCGAGGCGCTCGGCCGCGGGCTCGCCGATCTCGCGCGCGGCGACCTCACGTGCCGCATCGTCGAGGCCTTCCCGCCGTCCTATGTCGAGCTGCGCGACAATTTCAACGACACGATGGACAGCCTGGAACGCACCATCCTGCAGCTCAACGCCACCGTCCATTCGCTCAATGCCGGCATCGGCGAGATCAGCCGCAGCTCCGACAACCTCTCGCGCCGCACCGAGCAGCAGGCCGCCAGCCTGGAGGAGACCGCCGCGGCGATGAACGAGATCGCCGAGCAGATGCAGACCAGCACCCGCAATGCGGGCGACGCGGCGGCAAGGGTCAACGAGGCCTGTGCCGACGCCGACCGCTCCAACGCCGTCGTGCGCAAGGCGATCACGGCCATGGAGGGCATCGAGGATTCCTCGGAAAAGGTCGCCCGCATCATCGGCGTCATCGATGAGATCGCCTTCCAGACCAACCTGCTCGCCCTCAATGCCGGCGTCGAGGCGGCCCGCGCCGGGGAAGCCGGCAAGGGCTTTGCGGTCGTGGCGCAGGAGGTGCGCGAGCTCGCGCAGCGCTCGGCCCAGGCGGCCAAGGAAATCAAGGCGCTGATCTCCGCTTCGAGCGCGCAGGTGCAGGAAGGCGTCACGCTCGTCGGCGAGACCGGCAGCGCGCTGACGCGCATCGCCGAGCAGGTGCTTTCGGTCAACCGGTTGATCCAGGACATCTCCGCATCGGCGCGCGAACAGTCGGCCGGGCTGCAGGAGATCAACGTCGCCGTCAACAACATGGATCAGGTGACGCAGCAGAACGCGGCGATGGTCGAGGAGACCACGGCCGCCGCCAACCTGCTCAACGACGAGGCCGGCACCTTGCGCGACATGGTGATGCGCTTCACCGTCAACGGCGCGGCGGAGGCGCTGCGCCACCGGGCCGCCGCCTGAGGCTTTCCCGCACGCGGCTAAAGCGCCGCGTGCGCCGTCAGCCGGCTTCCTGCCGGCGGACCAGCTTGCCTTCCTCGGCCTTGTAGAAATACTGGCTTGCCACCAGCCATCCCTTGAGCGGGCGGAGCGGCGGTATGCAGGTGAGGAGCATGAACGGGCCGGTCACCAGGAACTGCGTCAGCAGGGAGGCGCTGAAGGCGACCTCCAGCCACACGGCGAGCAGGACGCTCGGCACGCAGGCGAAGCAGATGACGAAGAAGGCCGGGCCGTCGGCCGGGTCGGCGAAGGAATAGTCGAGCCCGCAGGCCTCGCATTTCGGCGCGAGCGTCAGGAACCCCTTGAAGAGATGCCCCTGGCCGCAACGCGGGCAGCGGCCGCGCACGCCGGTCTGCATGGGCGGCAGCGGCGGATAATCCTTGTCCATGGCTTTGTTCCGTTCAATCCATTCATATGATGCTGTCATATAGATGTATTCATGCAGTCAATATGTCGATCAGACATACTGACGCAGGCGCGCGGCGCGCCACGCGGCCTGTGTGGGAAAGCGGATTGGGGGGCTAGAAGAAGGAGCCGGAGAGCTCCGGCGGGCCTTCCAGCGCGTGCGCCATGAATTCGAGGCCGGTCTGGAGATCGGGCCGGGCGAGGGGCCCGCCGAGGCAGACGCGGACGGCTTCGGCCGGCGTGCCCTCGACGGTGAAGGCGTCGCTCGCCACGACGCCGAGGCCGGAGGCGCGCATGTAGGTGCCGAAGATCGAACGCGTCCAGCCATGCGGCAGCGGCAGCCATATGTTGAAGCTCGTCGCGTCGGCGCGGTAGCTTCCGGCGGGCAACAGGCCGGCGACGAGCCCCTGGCGCGCGGCGGCCTCGCCGCGCAGGAAGCGCAGGATCGCATCGGCTGTGCCGTCCTCGATCCAGCGCGTGGCGAGCGCCGTCGTCAGCGGCGAGGCCATGACGTTGCCCGCCCGCATCGCCCCGGCGAAGGACCAGATGGCGCGGCTGTCGTCGGGCGCCACCACATAGGCGAGGCGAAGGCCGGCGCCGAGGCATTTCGACAGGCCGGCGACGTGCCAGGTGAGGTCCGGCGCGTGCGCGGCGAGCGGGGCCGGCCCTTCCGCGGGAAGGAAGCCGTAGGCGTCGTCCTCGATGATCGGCACGCGATGCTGGCGCGCCACGGCCGCAATCTCTGCGCGCCGCGCGGCCGGCATGGTCAGCGTCAGGGGATTGTGCAGCGTCGGGTTGAGGTAGAGCGCCTTTGGGGCCGCGCGCGCGCAGGCGGCGGCGAACGCCTCCGGCAGGATGCCGTCCGCATCCATCGGCAGGCCGCAAAGCCGCAGGCGGAGCTGCGCGGCGATCGAGCGCATGCCGGGATAGGTGATGTCTTCCGAAAGCACCGTGTCGCCGGGCCGTGCGAGGGTGCCGAGGATGGCGAGCAACGCCGGATGGGCGCCCGGCACGGTGAAGATGCGCTCGTGCGGCGGCGTCAGGCCCCGGCGGCCGAGCCATGCGGCGGCCGCCTCCCGGTCCATCGCCGCGCCGCCGAAGCCCTGGTAGCGCAGGAGCGGCACCAGATCGGCCGCCACCGCCGACAGGCCGTCGCGCATGCGGGCGAGGAGCTCCGGGTCGTCCGGTTCCGGCGGCATGTTCATCGAGGGGTCGGCGGCGCCGGCGCGCCGCGCATCGGGCGCCGCTTCCGCCGGCAGGCCGCCGGGTGCCGCATCCTTTCTGCCGGCCACGAAGGTTCCCCGGCCGACATGCGACTGCACGAGCCCGCGCTTCTGCGCCTCCAGGTAGCCGCGCGCGACGGTGGTGACGTCGACGGCGAGGCGCCGGGCGAGCTCTCGATGCGTCGGCAGCCTGTCGCCGGCCGAAAGGTGCCCGCTGCGCAGGTCCATTTCCACGAGGTCGGCGATGGCCATGTAGAGCGGGCTGCTGCTGCGGCTGAGGTCGGGATGCCAGTTCTTCATGTCAAAGGGTTCCAGGCCGCGGGACTATTGACGGTATATTGCCTGTATCCGCTCCTGTCATCCGCCGTTCGCGGACAAAGCGTCGCAAGCGGTCAGGCGTGCGTCCCCGTGCCGGCGCCGGCCATGTCGGAGAGCTTGCCGGCGGTTTGCGTGAGCAACTGGATGGTGGCGGAAATATCGGGCGCCGCGGGCGCGTTGATCAGCGTGATATAGGGCACGGTGAGCGCCGCGACGGCCGTACCATCCGCGCCGAGCACCGGAGCGGACAGGTTGATGACGCCGGCCGTCTGGGCGCTCGGCATCATCTCGTAGCCGCGCGTGCGGATGAGATCGAGGCGGGCCAGGAATTCCGCCGTCACGCGGCCGTCCGGGCCGCTGTCGCCGACATGTTCCGCGATCATGCGCTCGCGCTCGGCCGGGGCGCGGAAGGCGAGGAGCACATGGCCCGAGCCGGTGTCGAAGAGGCCGATGCGCGAGCCGACGCGGATGGAGATGCCCCAGTAGCCCGGCGCCTCCTGCTGGGCGATGACGACGGGATTGCCGCGGTCGAAGACGACGAGCTGGCCGGCTTGCCGCGACGCCTCGGCAAGCGTGCGCATCAGCGGCACCGCGAAGGAGACGAGGCGGCGGACCGGCGCGTGGAGCTGGGCGAGGCCGAAGAGCTTCAGCGTCAGCGAGAAGCGGTCGCCGTCGATGCGCGTGACGTAGCCGCGCTTCACCAGCCGGTCGAGCATGCGGTAGAACTCGTTGGGACTGCGCTCCAGCCGCCGGGCGATCTCCGCCTGCGTCAGGCCGCCGTCCACCCCGGCCAGCAGTTCGAGGATGTCGAGGCCCTTGTCGAGCGCCGGAGCCCTGTAGCGGTCGTTGTCCTCGTCGGTCACCCGATCTTCCTCTGGTGAATGGATGAATTCATATACGTCAGGACACCGCGAGACAATTCCGCAAACGCCGCTTTCGGCTTGACGGTGATGAATAAATGGTTTGTCTATGAATAATGTAGCGATCACGTCCGGTCCAGCGGAACGACATGGCGATCGGATCGGCGCGTATTCCAAGGAGATCCCATGTCCCTTTCCCTTCAGAACAAGCGCGTCCTCCTCACCGCCGCCGGCCAGGGCATCGGCCGGGCAAGCGCCATCGCCTTTGCCCGCGCCGGCGCCTCTGTCGTCGCGACCGACGTCAATGAAGAGGCGCTGAAGGGCCTTGCCGGCGAGAAGGGCATCGAGACCCATGGGCTCGACGTCCTCAGCGACGAGGCGGTGGCGCGCGTCGTGGCCGCGACCGGTCCCTTCGACGTGCTGTTCAACTGCGCCGGCTTCGTCCATGCCGGCACGATTCTCGACATGACGGACGGCGACCTCGACTTCGCCTTCGACCTCAACCTGCGCGCCATGGTCCGCACCATCCGCGCGGTCCTGCCGGCGATGCTGGAGCGCGGGAGCGGGGCCATCGTCAACATGGCCTCCGTCGCCTCCAGCATGAAGGGCGTGCCGAACCGCGCCGCCTACACCATCACCAAGGCCGCCGTCGTCGGCCTCACGAAGTCGGTCGCTGCGGATTATGTGGCGCAGGGCATCCGCTGCAACTGCATCTGCCCCGGCACGGTGGAAAGCCCCTCGCTGCAGGATCGCCTGCGGGCGCAGGGCGACTACGAGACGGCGCGCGCCGCCTTCATCGCCCGCCAGCCCATCGGCCGCATCGGCACGCCGGAGGAGATCGCGGACCTTGCCGTCTATCTCGCCGGCGCCACCTACACGACCGGCCAGGCCTATGCCATCGACGGCGGCTGGACCATCTGACACACCAAGGGCCGTTGCGGGGACGCCTCCATGACAAAGATCACCAGCCTGCGTTCGATCGACCTGCGCTTTCCCACCTCGCAAAGCCTCGACGGCTCGGATGCGATGAACCCCGATCCGGACTATTCGGCCGCCTATGTCGTGCTCGGCACGGACGCGCCGGGGCTGGAAGGCCACGGCCTCACCTTCACCATCGGCCGCGGCAACGAGATCTGCTGCGCGGCCATCGATGCCCTGGCGCATCTGGTGGTCGGCCTCGACCTCGACTGGGTGCGCGAGGATCCCGGCCGCTTCTGGCGGCATGTGACGGGCGACAGCCAGCTCCGCTGGATCGGCCCGGACAAGGGCGCCATGCATCTTGCGACCGGCGCCGTGGTCAATGCCGTCTGGGACCTTCTGGCCAAGGAAGCGGACAAGCCCGTCTGGCGCCTCGTCGCCGAGATGAGCCCGGAGGAGATTCTTTCCATCGTCGACTTCCGCTACCTGACGGATGCGCTGAAGCCTGAGGAGGCGCTGGCGATCCTGAAGAAGGCGGAGGCCGGCAAGGCCGCGCGCATCGCAACGCTCGAAAAGGAAGGCTATGCCTGCTACACGACCTCGGCCGGCTGGCTCGGCTACGACGACGACAAGCTGCGCCGGCTCTGCCGCGAGGCCGTCGCGCAGGGCTTCACCCATATCAAGATGAAGGTCGGCCGCGACCTGGAGGACGACAGGCGCCGCCTGCGCATCGCCCGCGAGGAGATCGGCGACGAGCGCTACCTGATGATCGACGCCAACCAGGTCTGGGAAGTCGGGCAGGCGATCGACTGGGTGAGGGCGCTCACGCCCTACCGGCCCTTCTTCATCGAGGAGCCGACGAGCCCGGACGATATTGCCGGCCACAGGGCGGTCCGCGAGGCGGTGCGCCCCGTCAAGGTGGCGACCGGCGAGATGTGCCAGAACCGCATCGTCTTCAAGCAGATGATCGCCGGCGGCGCGATCGACATCGTGCAGATCGACAGTTGCCGCATGGGCGGCCTCAACGAGGTGCTGGCGGTGCTGCTGATGGCGGCGAAATACGGCCTGCCCGTCTGGCCGCATGCCGGCGGCGTCGGGCTCTGCGAATATGTCCAGCACCTCTCGATGATCGACTACATCGCCGTCTCGGGCACGAAGGAGGGCCGGGTGATCGAATATGTCGACCATCTGCACGAGCACTTCATCGACCCCTGCCGCATCGAGAACGCCGCCTACATGCCGCCGACGCGGCCGGGCTTCTCCATCGAGATGAAGCCGCAGTCGATCGCCGCCCACACATTCGGGAAGGGCTGACCTTCCATGCGGCGCCGCGACGATCCTCCCTTCAACCGCTCCGGCCGGCGGAGGCCATGGTGAAGACGCCCGTCATCCAGTTCGGCACCAGCCGGTTCCTGCAGGCCCATGCGGACCTCTTCCTGTCCGAGGCAAGCCCGGCGCGGGGTATCACCGTCGTCCAGACCTCGGGCGATGCGGCGCGCGGGCGAAGGCTTGCCGCGCTCGCCGCGCCCGGGGGTTATCCTGTCCGCATCCGCGGGCTTTGGGAGGGGCGCGCCGTCGACGAGACGCGGACCGTCACCTCCGTCAAGCGCGGCCTTTCGGCGGCGAGCGACTGGGCGCAGGTCGTGCGGGTCTTCGTCGAGGAAGCCGAATTCGTCCTCTCCAACACGGGCGATGCCGGCTACCAGCCCCGGCCCGACGACGCCGCGCAAGACTATGATCCGGCGATGAGCTTTCCCGCCAAGCTCTTCCACCTTCTCGCCGCCCGCCATGCCGCCGGCGGCGCGCCGCTCGTCGTGATGCCGATGGAGCTGGTGGTCGACAATGGCAGGGTGCTGAAGGAGGCCGTGCTCTCGGTCGCGGCGCGGCGCGGCAGCGACCCGGCGCTCGTCTCCTATATCGAGGACGGCGTCACCTGGGCCTGCAGCCTCGTCGACCGCATCGTCTCGGCGCCGCTGGAGCCGGCCGGCGCGGTCGCCGAGCCCTATGCGCTCTGGGCCATCCAGACGGCGCCGGGCGTCGTTGCGCCCGCCGTCCATCCGGCCATCGAGATGGTCGACGACCTCACGGCAATCGAGCGGCTGAAGCTGCATATCCTCAATCTCGGCCACACCGTGTTGGTTGACATCTGGCAACGCCGGGGCGGGCAGGGCGATCCGGTCGTGCGCGCCTTCATCGCCCTTCCCGAGGTGGAGGAGGCGCTTGCCGCGATCTACCGCGAGGAGGTGCTGCCGGTCTTCGCGCGGCTCGGGCAGGCGGATGCGGCGGAGCGCTACATGGCCGTCACGCTCGAACGCTTCGCCAATCCCTACCTCGATCATCGGCTGGCCGACATCGCGCAGAACCATGCGCAGAAGATCGAGCGCCGCATCGGCGCCTTCCTCGATCTTGCCGGCGCGACGGACGGCGCCTTGCGCCAGCCGCGCCTTGCCGCCATCGCTGGGCGCGGCGCCTGAGGGCGGCGTCAGTAGGTGGTGCGCCCGCCCGACAGGTCGAAGGTCGCGGCGGTGGTGAAGCTGTTCTCCTTGGAGAGCAGCCAGGCGACCATGGCGGCGGCCTCGTCGACCTCGAGGAACCGGCCGCGCGGGATGCGCGAGCGCATGTATTCGATGAATTCCGGCGTGAGCTGTTCGAGGATGCGCGTCTGGGCGGTGGCCGGCGTGATGCAGTTGACGGCGATGTCGTAGCCGGCGAGTTCCTTGCCGAGCGACTTCGTCAGCCCCATGACGGCGGCCTTGGAGGCCGAATAGGCGGCGGCGTTGGGATTGCCCTCCTTGCCGGCGACGGAGGCGATGTTGACGATGCGGCCGTAGTTGCGCTCCTTCATGCCGGGCACGAGGGCGCGGTTGACGTAGAAGGTGCCGTTGACGTTGATGTCGATGATCTTCTTCCACATCGCCACGTCATAGGTGTCGAGCGGTGCGGCCGCGCCGGCGATGCCGGCGGAATTGACGAGCAGGGAGGCGGGCGCGGCGATCTCCTCGGTCCTGCGGCGGGCCGCGTCGACCCGGTCCCAGTCGGATATGTCGACGGCGACGGTGGTCGCCGCGTCGCCAAGGGCGGCGCGGGCGGAGGCAAGCAGGTCCTCGTCGATGTCCCAGAGGGTGACGGTGGCGCCGGAGGCGACGATGCGCCTCGCCATGGCGAAGCCGAGCCCCTGCGCGCCGCCCGTCACCACCGCGTGCTGGCCTGATAGATCGATCTGGTTCATGGCTTCCTCCGTCTTCCGCTTCTCTCCTCCGGCGCCGAAGCGCCGCCTTGATCTCAGCTATTATATTAGTGTAACAATGACGGCAAGAGCGGCCGGCGATTTTCGCGCGGCCCGGCGAGGAGGGTTTCATGCGGGTCGGCGATACGAGGACGGTGGGGCGCACGGGGCTGACGGTGACGGCGCTCGGCATGGGCACGGCCGCCATGGGCGGGCTCTATGCGCCCGTTTCGGCGGAGGCCTCGCTTTCGGCGCTGGAGGCGGCCTGGCAGGCGGGCATCCGCCATTTCGACAGCGCGCCGATGTACGGCCTTGGCCGCGCCGAGCACCTGCTCGGCCATTTCCTGCGCGAGAAGGCGGGGGAGGACGCGCCCTTCACGGTCAGCACGAAGGTCGGCCGGCTGATGGCGCGCGAGCGTCCGGGCCGCGACCTGCCGCCCGCGCCGCCGAAGAACGCGCTCGATTCCGGCTGGCACAACGGCCTGCCGTTCCGTGAGGTCTTCGACTATTCCTACGACGCGATCATGCGCAGCTTCGACGACAGCGGCCAGCGCACCGGCCTGGAACGGCTCGATCTCCTCTTCGTGCACGATATCGGCCGTGTCACGCACGGCGCGGCGCAGGCGGCGCACTGGACGGCGCTGACGAAGGGCGGCGGCTTCCGCGCGCTGGAGGAATTGCGCGGCGCCGGGCTCATCGCCGGCTTCGGCCTCGGCGTCAACGAGGCCGACATCGTGCTCGACGCGATGAACGAAGCCGCGCTGGACTGCACGCTGCTGGCCGGCCGCCATACGCTTCTGGAACAGAACGCCCTCGCCCTCCTGGAAAAGGCCCGGCATGCCGGCATGGGCATCATGATCGGCGGCGTGTTCAATTCCGGCATCCTTGCCGCCGGTCCCGGCGGCCACCGCAAGTTCAATTATCAGGACGTGCCCGAGGACGTGGCAAGGCGGGTCGACGCGCTCGCGGCGGCCTGTGCGCGCTTCGGCGTGCCGCTCGCGGCGGCGGCGATCCAGTATCCGCTGCGCCATCCCGCCGTCGCCACCGTGCTGATCGGCCCGCGCGACGCCGGGCAGGTCCGGCAGAATGCCGGCTGGTTCGAAGAGGACATTCCGGCCGAGCTCTGGGAAACGCTGGAGCGCCAGGGCATCGCCGCCTGAACGGCGGCGGCCCCCGCCCGCATTACATCGTCGCGCCGATTTTCCAGGGCACGAATTCGAGATCGCGATAGCCAGACTGTTCGGATTTCGTGCCCTCGTCCGACGGGGACTTCTGCCGTGACCTGTGCGCGCTTCGGCGTGGTGCTTGCTGCGGCGCGATCCAGTATCTGCTGCGCCATGCCGTCACCACTGTGCTGATCGGCCGGGCGACGCCGGGTAGGTCCGGCAGACTGCCGGCTGGTTCGAAGAGGACATTCCCGCCGAGTTCTGGAAACGCTGGAGCGCGAGAGCCTCGCCGCCTGAACGGCGGCGGCCCCCCGCCCGCATTGCATCGTCGCGCCGATGTTCCAAGGCACGAATTCGAGGTCGCCGTAGCCGAGCTGCTCGGATTTCGTGCGCTCGCCCGACGCGATCTTCAGCAATGGCCTGTGTGCGCTTCCGCGTGCCGCTTGCGGCTGCCGCGATCCAGTATCCGCTGCGCCATCCCGCCGTCACCACCGTGTTGATCGGCCGCGCGACGCCGGGCAGGTCCGGCGGACTGTCGGCTGGTTCGAAGAAGTCATTCCGTCCGAGCTCTGGGAAACGCTGGAGCGCGAGGACCTCGCCGCCTGAACGGCGGCGGCCCCGCCCGCATCACATCGTCGCGCCGATGTTCCAGGGCACGAATTCGAGGTCGCCGTAGCCGAGTTGCTCGGATTTCGTGCGCTCGCCCGACGCGGTCCTCAGGATGAGGTCGAAGATCTGCCGGCCCTTGTCCTCCAGCGACACGCCGTCCAGCACGTCGCCGCAGTCGATGTCCATGTCCTCGCGCATCTGCTCGTAGATGTGGGAATTGGAAGCGAGCTTGATGGAGGGCGTCGGCTTGCAGCCGAAGGCCGAGCCCCGGCCGGTGGTGAAACACAGGATGTTGGCGCCGCCCGCCACCTGCCCGGTCGCCGAGACCGGGTCGTAGCCGGGCGTGTCCATGAAGACGAGGCCTGACGCATCCACCGGGTCGGCATATTCGAAGACGGCGCGCAGGTTCGTCGAGCCGCCCTTGGCCGCGGCGCCGAGCGATTTTTCGAGGATCGTCGTGAGGCCGCCGAGCTTGTTGCCGGGCGAGGGGTTGTTGTTCATCTCCATGTTGTGGCGGGCGGTGTAGTCCTCCCACCAGCGGATGCGCTCGACGAGCTTCTCGCCGACCGCGCGGCTTTCGGCGCGGCGGGTGAGGAGATGCTCGGCGCCGTAGATTTCCGGCGTCTCCGACAGGATGGCGGTGCCGCCCTGGGCGACGAGAAGGTCGACGGCCGCGCCCAGCGCCGGATTGGCGGTGATGCCCGAATAGCCGTCCGAGCCGCCGCACTGGAGGGCGAGGACGAGTTCGGAGGCGGGGACGGGGGTGCGCGTATGGGCGTTCACCGCCGGCAGCATGTCGACGATCGCCTTCACGCCCGCCTCCACCGTCTTGCGCGTGCCACCCGTTTCCTGGATCGTCAGGGTGCGGAAAGTGGTGGTCTCCTCCACGCCATAGGCCTTCATCCAGCGCGGGATCTGGAACACCTCGCAGCCGAGGCCGACCATCAGCACGCCGCCGACATTCGGGTTGGTCGCAAAGCCCCATTGCGTCTTCTTGAGCATGTCATGCGCCTCGCCGTTGACATCGAGGCCGCAGCCCGTGCCGTGGACCAGCGAGATGACGCCGTCGACATTCGGATAGTCGGCGAGGATGCCGGACCTGTTCACCTCCTCCGCGATGAAGCGCGCGGCGCTCGCCGAACAGTTCACCGAGGTCAGCACGGCCACGTAGTTGCGCGTGCCGGCCCTGCCGCTGGCGCGGCGGTAGCCGAGGAAGGTGGCGCGCTCGGCCTCCGGCAGCACCGGCGTCTCCTTCAGTCCCTCGCCGAACATGTAGTTCCGCTCGAAGCTTTGGACGTAGACATTGTGCTCGTGCACCCAGTCGCCGGGCGAGATGGCGTCCTTCGCAAAGCCGATGACCTGGCCGTACTTGACGACCGGCTGGTCCCTGCCGATCGCCGTGATCGCCATCTTGTGGCCGCGCGGGATGCGCGCGGTCGCCGCGACGGGCCCCGCGCGGTCGCCGGGATTGAACGGGTCGGTCACCAGGACGATGTTGTCGGCGGCGGAAAGCTGGATGAAACGGGCCATGGTATGCTCGGGCGGATCGGCGCAAGGCGCCCCGCGATGGAGTTCGTGATATTTGAATACTAATATAACAGTGGCTGCGCGGTCAAGCGCAGGCGCGCGTCGACGCCAGCAGCGCGGCCGTGTGGCGGAAAGGGAAGAGGAAAGCGGCGGCGGCCGGTCAGTCGTGGTGGAAGACTTCCACCATCTGCGCCCACCATTCGCCATCCCTGCGGGTGGCGAGCGGCTGCTGCAGCGGATCACAGATCTCCCACCATTTCCGCATGGCGGGCGAGCGGGCCATTTCGGCGGCGTCGGCCGCAAAATCGCTGCCGTGATATTCCCAGTAGGCGAAGAGCAGGTTCTCCGGCTCGCGCAGGAAGATCGAATAATTGCGGATATTGGCGGCGCTGATGACGGCGAGCACGTCCGGCCAGACGGCCGCGTGTAGCGCCTTGTATTCGTCGATCGCCTCGGGCTTCAACCCGATGCACAGGCCCATTCGCTGCATGTGATGCTCCGTGGGAAAGGTGTCCGGCCGGTCAGCCGAAGGCGTTGTTCGCGGCGGCCACTTCCAGCGTGTTGCGCAGCGATGTGTTGAGGTGCTCGCGCATGGCGGTCGCCGCCGCCTCGCCGTCGTGACGCTGCAACGCCTTGAGGATCGCCTGGTGCTGCTGGATCGTCTGCTCGCCATAGCCCGGCTTGGGGATGGCGAGGTAGCGCCCGCGGTCCATCTGCGCCTTGGAAATGTCGACCGCGCGCCAGAGCATGTGGAAGCCGTTCACCTCGGCAATCGTGCGGTGGAAGATGTCGTCGAGCTGGATGGCGTCGCTGTAGCGGCCGCGGGCGATTGCCGTGCGGTGGGCGGCGATGTTGTCTTCCAGCGCCTCGGCCTGCGCCGGCGTCAGCTTGTCGGCGGCGCGCCGCGCGCTCTCCATTTCCAGCGCGTTGCGGATGACATAGGCCTCCTCGATGTCGCGGATGCTGATGCGCGCGACGAAGGTGCCGGTCTGCGCGAAGACGTTGACGAGGCCCTCGTCGCTGATACGCTTGACGGCCTCGCGCACCGGCGTGCGGGACACGCCGAGCGACTGGGCGATGGCCATCTCGTTGATCGCTTCTCCGGGCTTCATCTGGCCGCTGACGATCAGGCCGCGGACCTTGTGGTAGATCTGGTCGCGCAGCGGAAGGGACCGGTTGAGATTGGATGCGTCGATGTCCATGGCCACCGTGTTTCATGAAAGGCTGTTCAAGCAGAACAGCAGATTACCCTGGTGTCAACGAAGGGTGCGCGCCGGAAGGAAGGTCCGGCCGGCCCCGTTTGCGCAGGTCCTGCGAAAATCCGGATTGCGGACTTCGGCGTTATAATACTAGTGTTACGTATAAAAGCCAAGATGGACGCCTGGCAGGCAGGCGGGCGGGGAGGAAACGGGATGATCGTCGATGCGCATCATCACCTGTGGCAGGTGGGCCGCGGGGACTATGACTGGATGTCGCCGGACGTGCCGGTGCTGGCGCGCGACTATCTCGCCGAGGACCTGCGGCCCGTGCTGCGCCGCGCCGGCGTCGACAGGACCGTCCTCGTGCAGGCGGCGCAGACGGAGGCCGAGACCGATTTCCTGCTCCTGCTGGCGGCGCAGGCCGATTTCGTCGCGGGCGTCGTCGGCTGGCTGGATTTCGAGGATGCCGCCTTTCCCGCCAAGCTGGAAGCGCTGATGCGCCGGCCGAAATTCGTCGGGCTCCGGCCGATGCTGCAGGACCATGCGGATGACGGCTATGTGCTGCGTCCGGCGGTGCTCGCCAATCTCCGGCATCTGGCCGCGGCAGGCGCGGCCTTCGACATCCTGACCTTACCGCGCCATCTGCCCTTCGTGCTGCGCATGCTCGACGCCGTCCCGGACCTCAGGGCCGTCGTCGATCACCTGTCGAAGCCGCCGGTGGCGAGCGGCCGGCTGGAGGGCTGGGCCGGGGACATGGCGCTAATCGCCGCGCATCCGGGCGTCTTCTGCAAGGTTTCCGGCCTCGTCACCGAGGCGCGGCACCAGGACTGGGCGCCGGGCGACCTTGCGCCCTATGTCCGCCATGTCCTCGACGTCTTCGGCGCGGACCGGTTGATGTTCGGCAGCGACTGGCCGGTCTGTCTCCTCGCCGCCTCCTATGCCGAGGTGATGAACGCCGCCCGCGGCATCCTCGACCCGCTGCTCGATGCCGAGGGCATGGCGAAGGTCTTCGGCGGCAATGCCGTGAGGTTCTATCGGCTCTAAAGCATTTCCAGCAAAAGTGCGTAGCGGTTTTGCGTTCGGAAATGCGGAAACGCTCCAGGCGCCCGGCCCCGGCCGTCCCGGCGCGTTCCCGTCGATCGTGAATTCGATTGCGCGCGGCAGCTTGCCAGTACTGTTATATTAGTGTAATAGAACATCGCCAGCCAGAGGAGAAGGCGTCAGCAGATGCCGGCCGGACGAGGGAGAGAAGGAATGGCTTCGGCCGCAAGCGCATTGCACATGAGGGGGATCGGCAAGGTCTTCCCGGGTGTGAAGGCCCTGTCCGGCGTGGACCTCGCCGTCCGCTTCGGCACGGTGCATGCCATCGTCGGCGAGAACGGCGCCGGCAAGTCGACCCTGATGAAGATTCTCAGCGGCGCCTACGCCCCGACCACCGGCACCATCGAGGTCGCCGGCACGGAGGTGCGCATGAAGCGCCCGGCGGATGCCCAGAAGCTCGGCATCCGCATGGTGCACCAGGAGCTGAACCTCGTTCCCGACCTCACGGTCGCCGAAAACATCTTCCTCGGCCGCATGCCGAGGCGCCTCGGCTTCTTCGACCGCGGCGGCATGGTGCGCCGCGCCGCCGCCATCCTCGCCGAGCTCGGCGCCGCCATCGATCCGCAGCAGCGCCTGGGCGACCTGTCGATCAGCCAGCAGCAGCTCGTGGAGATCGCGAAAGCCTATGCCGCCGAGCCGCGCATCATCGTGCTCGACGAGCCGACCTCCAGCCTCAGCGAGCACGAGACCGCCGCGCTCTTCCGCATCCTGCGCAAGATGCGCGATGCCGGCATCGCCATCATCTATATCAGCCACCGCCTCAAGGAGGTGCTTGATGTCGCCGACGAGGTGACGGTGCTGCGCGACGGCGCGATGATCGAGACCCGGCCCGCCAGCGGCATCACCGCCGCCGAGATGATCCGCCTCATGGTCGGCCGCGAGGTGAGCAACGTCTTCCCGAAGACCCCGTCGACCATCGGCAGGCAGGTGCTGCGGGTGCGCAATGCCGGGGACGGCGAGCGCTTCCACGCCATCAGCTTCGACGTGCGCGCCGGCGAGATCCTCGGCCTCACCGGCCTCGTCGGCGCCGGCCGCACGGAGGTCGCCCGCGCCATCTTCGGCCTTGCGCCGCTGACATCGGGCACGGTCGAGATCGACGGCGCGCCGGTGACGATCGGTTCGCCCGCGGCCGCCGCCCGCGCCGGCATCGCCTATGTGCCCGAGGACCGCAAGGGCGACGGCATCATGCCCGCCATGACCGTGCGCGAGAATATCAGCCTGCCGGTGCTGCGCCGGCTCGCCAACCGTTTCGGCCGCGTGCGGCGCGGCGCCGAGCGTGAGCTTGCCGGCACCTATGTGCGCAAGTTCTCCATCGTGCCACCGGACGGCGAGCGGCGCATCGGCCTGCTCTCCGGCGGCAACCAGCAGAAGGCGGTGATCAGCCGCTGGCTCGCCACCGATCCGAAGGTGCTGATCCTCGACGAGCCGACGCGCGGCGTCGATGTCGGCGCCAAGGCGGAGATTCACGGCATCATCGGCCAGCTCGTCGCCAACGGCATGGCCGTGGTGATGATCTCCTCCGAGCTGCCGGAAATCATGGGCGTGTGCGACCGCGTGGTCGTCATGCGCGACGGGCGCGCCTGCGTGCCGCTCGCCCGCGAGGGCCTGACGGAGGAGCGCATCATGGCGCTCGCCACGGGCGAGGAAAGTGCAGAAGGGGAGGCCGCATGACGGACATCGCCGCCATGGGACAGACAACGAAGGACGCCACGCGCTTCAGCCAGGGCAGCCGCATGGTCGGCATGCTCTCGCGCGCAGGCCTCACGCTCGCCATCCTCGCCGTCATCCTCTACGGCTCGCTCGCCAATCCGGTCTTCTTCACGGCCGGCAATTTCGTGAACGTGCTGATGTCCATGTCCATCGTCGGCATCGTCGTCGTCGGCATGACCTTCGTTCTGGTCGTCGGCGGCATGGCGGACCTTTCGGTGCCGGCGACCATCGCCTGCGGCGCGATCCTGTCGCTCGCCCTCCAGCCCTATATCGGCCCGGTTCCGGCCTTTGCCGTTGCGGTGCTGCTGGCGGGGCTCACCGGCCTCGTCAACGGCGTGCTCGTCGGCTATGTCGGCATCAATCCCATCATCGCCACGCTCGGCATGGGCACCATCGTGCTCGGCATCGTGCAGGCCGCCGTCGGCGGCGTCATCGTCTACGGCACGGATCCGAGTTCGGCGGATTTCGTCAAGAGCCGCATCCTCGGCGTGCCGATGATCGCCGTCATCTTCATCGCCATCGCAATCCTCGGCAATTTCGTGCTGTCGCGCACCTTCTGGGGCCGCTGGACCATCGCGACGGGCGGCAACTACAGCGCCGCGCAAGCGAGCGCCGTGCCGGTGCGGGCCGTCCGGGCCGGCGCCTTCGTCATCACCGCCTTTGCCGCGGGCTTCAGCGGCGGGCTGCTCGGCCTGACGCTGCAGAGCGCCCGCCCGCTCGTCGGCCAGGGCTACGAGTTCAGCGCCATCACGGCGGTCGTCGTCGGCGGGGTGTCGATCATGGGCGGCTTCGGCTCCATTCCGCGCGCCATGGCGGGCCTCGTCTTCGTGCAGCTCCTGACCAATGTCATGGTCCTTCAGGGCGTGCGCACGCCGATCCAGGGCTTCGTCCTCGGCCTTTTGATCGCCGGTGCCGTCGCGCTCGACATTGCGCTTCGCAAGCGGGGTGTCGCCTGATGCCCGCCTTCGTTTCCACGCTCCTGCGCTACCGCGTCGCCGTCATCCTCTGTCTGACGCTCGCCGCCGCCACGCTCATCGTTCCGGGCTTTGCCAGCCTCACGACGCTCAGCCTCGGCCTCGACCGCGGCTCGACCATCGGCCTCATCGCCATCGGCCTGACGGTGCTCCTCATCGCCGGCCAGATCGACCTTTCCGTCGGCTCGGTCTTCGCCGTTTCCGGCATTGTCGGGATCATGCTCCAGCCGGCGCTCGGCATGGGATGGGCGGCGCTCGCCGGTGTCTTGGCGGGCACCGCCGCCGGCGTGGTCAACGGCTTCCTCGTCGTGGCGCTGCGCATCAATTCGCTGGTGGCGACGCTCGCCACCATGCTGGTCTTCCGCTCGGTCGCGCACTGGATGACGGCAAGCCAGCCGATCCCCGGCAACGACATCATGTTCTCGATCACGCTCAGCGAGATCTATCTCGAAGTCTTCACCGTCCGCAGCGGCCTGTTCCTGGTCTCGATCCTCGCGCTCCATGTCTGGCTGACGCGCACCGTCGCCGGCCGCAACCTCTTCGCCGTCGGCTCCAACGCGCTTTCGGCGGAGGCGAGCGGCATCTCGGCGGGGCGCATCATGTTCCTGTCCTTCGTCTTCGCGAGCACCCTTGCCGGCGTCGCGGGCGTCCTGCAGAGCCTTGCCACCAATACGGGCTCGCCGGTCTACGGCTCCGAGCTCACCGTCGCGGTCATCGCCGCCGTCGTCGTCGGCGGCACGCGGCTGGAGGGCGGGCGCGGCTCGGCGCTCGGCACGCTCGGCGGCGTCCTCACCATCGCCGCGCTGACGACGGCGATGGAGTTCCAGTCGGTCCCCGCCTACATGCAGCAGGTCGCCTCCGGGCTGATCCTTATCCTGCTCGTCGTCCTCGACCGAACCGTTCGCACCGGCCGGCGCAAGCCGGCCGCGGCCCCCGCCCATGCCTGAGAATTTTCCAATCGATGAAGGAGGAAAACATGATTGGTAAGACTGCACGCCTGCCCGCCGCCGTGGCGGCCATACTGCTCGCCTCGACGGCCTTCGCCAGCGCGAAGACGGTCTGTTACGTCACGGCCGCCGATTCCCACGCCTATGCGACGCCGGCCAATGTCGCGCTCAACGATCGCGCCAAGGAGCTCGGCATCGAGATCCTGAGCCTCAGCCAGAACTTCGACGTGCAGACCGGCACCGAGCAGGTCAGCACCTGCATCGCCCGCAAGGCCGACGGCATCATTCTCTGGCCGCTCGATCCGCAGGCCTATATCCCCGCGCTCGCCCGCGCCAGGCAGGCGAACATCCCGGCGATCCTCATCAACTCGCCCATGGCCGAGCAGGCGAACGACTTCATCAAGTCCTTCACCGGCCCCGACGTCTACGAGGAGGGCAAGCTGGCCGCCGATTCGCTGAACGAGGCGATGAAGGGCGAGGGCGCCGTCGTCGTCATCGCCGGCCAGGCCGGCAACGGCACGACCATCGGCCGCGTCGGCGGCTTCGTCGATCGCCTCAAGGAGATCGGCAGCAAGGTCGAGGTGCTGGAAACCGTCAATGCCGACTTCGACCAGCAGAAGGCGCTCGTCGCCAGCCGCGACCTGATCACCCGCTTCGGCGACAGGATCACCGGCGTCTACGCAAACGACGACACCATGGCCCGCGGCTTCATCGACGCCTGGAAGGAAGCCAATTCCGGCAAGCCGACGCCGCCGATCGTCGGCATCAACGGCCAGCGGGACGCCTTCGATTCCATCCGCTCGGGCGAGATGTACGCGACCATCGTCCAGTCGCCGGTCGAGGACGGCAAGCTCGCCATCGAGACCATGGCGGAGATCCTCGACGGCAAGGACGTCAAGGCCCGCCTGCCGATCCCGCTGACCGTCGTCACCAAGGCCAATGTCGAGACCGTCCAGCCGGCGTTCTGACCGGTCCCGTCTTCCGAAGGCCGCAGGACGCCAGCCGCGCCCTGCGGCCTTCGCATGTCGTAATCCTGCTTGGACGCGGCCCGCATCTGCCATAGATAGGCACTTTGCGATCGAAGGCAGCGGTAGGTGGCGTGAAAGAAACCAGGAAGACCAGGGCACGCAAGGGCGGCAAGCCGAAGACCCTTCTGCAGAAGCTCGCCGCCTCGCCTGAAAAGCTGTTCTCGGGCGCGTTCCGGCAGCAATATGCCGCGCTGTGCTTTCGCCCCGCCGCGGACGGCCCCGGCATCGAAATCCTCGTGGTGACGTCGCGCGACAGCGGCCGCTGGATCATTCCGAAGGGCTGGCCGATGAAGGGCAGGAAGCCGTTCGAGGCCGCCGTGATCGAGGCCTTCCAGGAGGCGGGTGTGCGCGGCAAGGTGCGCAAGAAGCCGGTCGGCCACTATACCTACCTGAAGATGCTCGACGACGGCGAGGTGGTGCCCTGCGTCGTCGACGTCTTCCAGATCGAGACGACCGAAATCGCCGGGCGCTTCAAGGAGAAGGGCGAGCGCGTGCTTGCCTGGGTAAGCCCCGACGAGGCGGCGCGGCGCGTGCGCGAGATCGAGCTCAAGTCGCTGCTGGTCGAGTTCCAGCCCCAGTGAGGCCGCGGCGCTGCCGGCGGCCGCGCGGCCGCCGGCAGGGGTCCCGCGTCAGTCGAGGATCGCCATCTTGAGCTCGGCCTGGCGGCCGAGCATTGTCATCCATTCGGTGAACTGGGGACGGCTCTTGATCTGGCGGCCGTAGTGCCGGGCGAGCGCGGCGGTGAGGTCGCCCTTGCGACCGAGCTGCTCGTCGGCAAAGCCGATCATCTGCGAGTTCGGCCAGGCCTGCGGGCGGATGGCGACGAGCCGCGCGAAGAGGCTTTCGGCCGTCTCGTCCGGGTTCGCCTGCGCCATCAGCGCCAGCATGGCGGCCGTCGAGCGCGACACGCCCATGTGGCAATGCACCAGAAGATGGCTGGCCGCCTGCGCCTCCTGCCGCGCCTGGAAGTCGGCGCCGAACCGCAGGATCGCCTCGACATGGTCGGGGCGGGGCATCACCCGGTCGGGCGCGGCGACGATGATGTCATGGAAGCGCAGCGTCGTGCGGTAATGCCGTTCATAGGTCGAGAAGGTCTCGATCTCGGGAAGCTCCGGGTCGAGCAGGGAGAGCACATGGGTGACCTTGCGCTCCCGCTGCGCCGGCAGTTCCTCGATGCCGCAAATGGTCAGTTCCGGCGTAAAAATCACATCCATGGTCTTTCCTTTCAGTCTGGATCCGGGATCCGGCACGATCCCCTGTCGGCCTCGGCCCGTACGACAGGGAGATGTCGGAGTTATGATCGTCGCGGCCGCCTCTTTCGCCGTCATGCCGGGAGCGGGAACGACAGTTCCACCGTCGTGCCCTTTCCCGGCGCCGAAACGATTCGCGCGTCGCCGCCGCTCTGGCGCACGAAGCCGTAAAGGAACGCGCTGACGGGCATCGGCGCCAACAGCCATGTCGCGCCCGAGGTCGTCGCCGACATCGTCGCGCGGCTGCTGCAGGCGGGCGGCAATTTCATCCGCAACGGGTCCGGCGCGCTGATGCTCGCCTATGTCGCCGCCGGCCGGCTCGTCGGCTATTACGAGCCCTACATGCATGCCTGGGACTGCCTTGCCGGCTACTGCCTCGTGAAGGAGGCGGGCGGCTGGCACCATCCCTTCCCGACGGATGGCGAGACGCTGACGAAGGGCGCGCCAGTCGTCGCGGCCGGGCCGGGCGCCCGGGAGGACCTTGCCAGGCTGGCGGCCATCGACCGGGCATCTCCATGATCCGCATCGCCGTCATCGCCGACCCGCATGTCCACGACTGCACCTGGCGGCCGGAGGGCACCGGCCTGCCCGGCGCGATCCGCAGCTTCGCGCAAACCGCCGCCTCGACGCGCGTCTTCAACGAGAGCGTTCCGGCCTTCCGCGCCGCGCTCGACCGGGCGGCGCAGGCGGGCGCGAAGATCGTGCTGCTGGTCGGCGACCTCACCGACGACGACCAGCGGCTGAACATCCGTGCGGGCGTTCCGCCGCTCCAGGGGGAGGGGCTGGCGGGGCGCTTCGCCATCCTGCTGCGCATGATGCGCGCCTATCTCGACCGCCAGCCGAACCGCGATTTCGCCCTCGCCCTGCCGGATTTCGGCATCATGCGGCTCCAGGGCATTCCCGGCAGGAGCGGTCTGTGTCAGGAAAATGCTCCGGCTAGGCCTTGCCCGCCAGGTCCATCTGGCGGGTGAAGAGGTCCTGGCGCACATCCAGCAGGACCTCCTCCAGCCCGTCCGAACCGGGGCCGCAAAGCCAGGCCATGCAGGAGGCGGGGACGACGGCCGGGACGAGCTTCTCCTTCGGTATCTTGCTGACCGGGTTGAGGTTGGAGGCCCGGATCTTGTCCTGCATGGCCGTGTCCGTCGGGGGGATGCCGAGGAAGAAGGCCTTCACGCCGTCGCCGGACAGTTCGAGCGCCATCATGCGGGTCAGCATCTGCAGGCCGGCCTTGGACGAGCAATAGGCCGTCCAGCCCTCCATCGGCGTCGTCGCCGCCCCGGTTCCCGCATTGACGATCTTTCCCCGCGACGCCCGCAGCAAGGGCAGGGCCGCCAGCGTCAGCCGGTGCGCGCCGACGACATTGACCTCGAAGGCATGGGCGAGCGCGGCGGCTGGAAGGGCGGCCAGCGGCGCGATGGTCGAGATCGTCGCCGCATTGTTGACGAGGACGTCCAGCCGGCCCGCCGCCTTTTTGACCGCTGCAAGGGCCGCATCCACCGCCGGCTGGCTGGTGACGTCGAGGGCGAGCGTCGTCACGCGCGCGGGCAGGTCCTCCACCGTATCGGCGGCATGGACGCCGGCAAAGACGCGGGCGCCCGCCGCATCGAGCAGCCGCACCAGCTCGGCGCCGATCCCCTTGCCGGCGCCGCTGACGAGGATCGACCGGCCGGAGAGATCGGGAACCGCGACGGGAGACAGATTGAACATTCCGGGTTGACCTTCGATTTATAGCGATGTTAATTGGACTGACCAATTACAGAATTAAAGCGGGCGAGGGGTGTTGTCAAACCTTCTCTCGGCGCGACGGGGTGGAGAATGACTGCAATAGCGCTGATCGAGTCGATCGCGATCGCCTATCCGGATCCGAACGATTTCGGCACGGTGCGCCGCACGGTTCTCGTGCGCGTCGAGACCACGGACGGCATCGTCGGCTGGGGAGAGAGCATCGCCATGTGGCCGGAGGCCTGCCGGGCCGTCGCCCTCATCGTCAGCGAGGGCCTTTACCCGCTCCTGAAAGGCGAGGCGGTCGATACGGCGGCCTGCTGGCAGAAGATGCGCCGGCACTGCTGGTGGTACGGCGAGGGCGGCATCGCCTCGCTGGCGATCGCCGGCATTGACATGGCGCTGTGGGACATCGCCGGCAAGATGGCGGGCAAGCCCGTCCATGAGCTTCTCGGCGGCTGCCGGCACGAGCGGCTTCCCGCCAACGCCTCCGCCCATGTCAACAAGAAGGGCGAGGCGGCCTGCGTGGCGGAGGTCGAGGGCTTCTTCGCCGCCGGCTTCCGCTCCACCAAGCTCGGCTTCGCCAAGAAGGGCGAGAGCGACATCGGCGGCGATCCCGACCGTGACGTCGGCTTCGTCCGCGCGCTGCGCGCCGCCCTCGGGCCGGATGCCGGCATCCTCATCGACATCGGCAACGGCGTGCGCTGGGATGTCGAGACCGCGATCTCGGTCGGCAACCGGCTGCAGGAGCTCGGCGTGGACTGGTACGAGGAGCCGCTCTATCCGACCGACGACGACGGCTACCGCCGCCTGCGGCAGGCCACCACGATCCGCATCGCTTCCGGCGAGCGCGAGTTCACCGAGGCCGGCTATCGCCGCCAGATGGAATTCATCGGCGCTATCGACGTCTATGGCATCGATCCCGCGCGGGTCGAAGGCATCACCGGCTTTGCGAAGGTCGATGCGCTGGCAAGCCGCTACGGCAAGAAGGTCAACGCGCATGCCTGGTCGACGGCGATCACCACCGCGGCCAGCCTGCACCTGTCCTTCGCCTCGCCCAATGCGGAGATCTTCGAGCTCAAGCCGTTCCCCGTCGTCGTGCAGGACGAGCTGGTGGCCGAGAAGATCTGGCACGCGGACGGCTGGATGCGCCCGCTGTCGGCGCCGGGGCTGGGCATCGAGGTGAGGGAAGACGTGGTGAGGGGGCTTGCGGCATGACGAACGAGACACGATACGGCGTGACGCGCCCAAGCGAGGACGACATCCGCAAGGGCGACTTCTCCACGCCTTGGGATGCGCCGATGATCCCGCCCTTCCCGTTCCGCTTCCGCAACGTGGAAGTAATGACGCTCTACTGGCGCACCGATCCCGAGGCCCTGGCCTTCCTGTTGCCGCCGCCGCTGCAGCCCACCGGCGACGTCGCCTGCGTGCACATCTACAAGATGAACGACACCGACTGGCTCGGTCCCTATTCCGAGGCGAACGTGATGTTCGGCGCCGAGCTGCCGGGCAAGGCTTCCGGCGCCTATTCGCCCTATCTGGTCCTGTCCTCGGATATCGGCGTCGCCCATGGCCGTGAGGTGCACGGCCAGCCGAAGAAGCTGGGCATGCCCTCCATAGAGATGCGCGGCGACCTCATCGTCGGTCGCGTCGAACGCAACGGCATCGACGTCCTGACCGCGACGCTGCCCTACAAGCAAAAGCCGGTCGAGGCCGCCGCCCTCAAGCCCCATTTCGATTTCGCCACCAACCTCAACCTGAAGGCCGTCAACCATATCGACGGCCGGCCGGCGATCCGCCAGCTCACCTCGCGCCGGCTTGCCGAGGTCACGGTGCATGAGGCCTGGGAAGGGCCCTGCACGGTGGAGCTGCGCGCCAACGCCCAGCTTCCCGTCTACCGCCTGCCGGTCGTCGAGCCGCTGCGCGGCTTCTACTGGCGGGCCGATTTCACGCTCGTGGCCGGCGAGATCATTCACGACTATCTGGAGAGCGCGCCATGAACGCCCGCGTCGTCGTCACGGACTACACCTTTCCGAAGCTCGACAGGGAAGAGGCCGCGGCAAGGCAGGCGGGCGCGGACTTCGCGGCCTTCCAGTGCCGCACGGCCGAGGATGTCGCCGCGGCCGTCGCCGGCGCCGACGTGGCGCTCGTGCAATTCGCCCCGTTCGGCCCCGCTGCCGCCGCCGCGCTCAAGCCGGGTGGAACGGTGATCCGCTACGGCGTCGGCTACGACAATATCGACCTCGGCGCGGCCGGCGACCATGGCCTGCGCGTCGGCTACGTGCCCGATTACTGCGCCGACGAGGTGGCCGAGCACACCGTCAGCGCCGCACTCGCGCTGCTGCGCAAGCTGCCCGCCCTCGATGCCTCGGTGCGGTCCGGCACATGGGCGGCGGCGCAGACGGCGCGGCCAATGAAGCCCTTCGCGGATACGGTGTTCGGTTTCTTCGGTCTCGGCCAGATCGGCCGCGCGGTCCAGCAGCGGCTTGCCGGCCTCGGCTTCCGCTTCATCGCCTCGGACCCGATGCTTTCGGAGGCCGATGCCGCCGCCCTCGGCGTCCGGCGGGTCGACACCGCCACCTTGCTTCGAGAGGCGGACGTGCTCTGCCTCCATGCGCCCGCCACGCGGGAAACGACGGGCTTTTTCAATGCCGCCAATCTCGCGGCGATGCAGCCGCATGCCATCATCGTCAATTCGGCGCGCGGGCAACTGATCGTGGAGGACGATCTGGCCGAAGCGCTGAGCGCAGGCACCATCGGCGGCGCCGCGCTCGATGTCTTCAACGTCGAACCGCTGCCTGCCGACAGCCCGCTTCGCACCGCGCCGAACGTGCTGCTGACGCCGCATGCGGCCTGGTATTCCGACGCGGCGATCGATCGCCTGCAAGGCCTGGTGGCTGAGGACGTCGCGCGGGCGCTGCGCGGCGAGGGACCCCGCAGGCCGGTCGGACGGTAGGCCGGAGCAGAATTTCAAACCCCGATATGGGATCGCGGTTTAAAACTGGGAGGAAGCCATGAAAATGAAAAGCCTTTTGGGTGCGGCCGCCGCGCTCATGCTGTGCGGCACGAGCCTCGCCTATGCCGAGGCGATCAAGCTCGAGGCCGGCAAGACCACCAATATGGTGCTGCTGCCGAAGTTCCTCGGCATCCTTGTGTTCGACCAGGCCAACGAGGGCGCCGAGGAAGCCCACAAGGAGCTGGATAACAAGGGCAAGCTGTTGTTCCAGGGCCCGACGCCGGAAAACTCCGTCGCCGGCCAGATCGAGATGGTGACGACCGCCGGCACGCAGGGCGAAGGCGCGGTCATGCTCTCCAACAATGCCGGCGACCAGATCGTGCCGGCCGCCAAGGCCGCGCAGGCCAAGGGCACGAAGATCGTCACCTGGGACAGCCCGATCCCGTCCGGCGAGGGCGAGGACGTGTCCGTCGCGCAGGTCGACTTCGGCTCCATCGGCGGCGTGCTCGCCGACATGGCGCATTCGATCCTCGGCGGCAAGGGCGAGATGGCCGTGCTGTCGGCAAGCCCGGACGCGGCGAACCAGAACGCCTGGATCGCCTCCATGAAGGAGACGCTCGCCAAGGATCCGAAATACGCCGACATCAAGCTCGTCGACGTCGTCTACGGCGACGACCAGTCGGAGGTCAGCTACAACCGCGCGCTGGCGCTGGTCGACAAGCATCCCGACCTCAAGCTGATCATGTCGCCCACCACGGTCGGCATCCAGGCCGCCGCCAAGGCCATGCAGGACGAGGGCCTTTGCGACAAGATCAAGGTGTCGGGCCTCGGCCTGCCGTCGGAAATGGTGTCCTATACGAAGAACGGCTGCGCGCCGGAATTCGCGCTGTGGGACTTCCGCGACCTCGGCTACCTCACCTACTACACCGCCTACGGCCTTGCCACCGGCCAGCTCAAGGGCGAGATCGGCGAGACCTTCACCGCCGGCCGCATGGGCGACTACACGATCGAGGCCGATGCGGGCCGTCCGGGCGCCAAGCGCATCCTGATGGGGCCGTTCACCGTCTACAACAAGGACAATGTGGAAGCGGCGGCCAAGTGATGCCCGCACGGCGGCCGGAGTTTCCCGGCCGCCGTCTCCAGCCCGATCGGATCCCAGCATGACGCAAAGCCCCGCCCTTGCCCTTCGCGCGGTCTCCAAGACCTTCGGAATGACCGCGGCCCTCATCGACATGTCGCTGGACCTTTATCCCGGCGAGGTGCACGCCATCGTCGGCGAGAACGGCGCGGGCAAGTCGACCATGATCAAGATCATGACCGGCATCTACCAGCCCGACAAAGGCGGGGTGGAGATCGACGGCAGGCCGGTGACCCTGTCCGGCTCCAGGGCCGGCCGCCAGCTCGGCGTCGCGGCGATCTACCAGGAACCCATGGTGTTCCCGGATCTCGACGTCACCGAGAACATCTTCATCTCCTCGACCGGCCAGGGCCTGTTCCTCAACCGCGCCGCCATGCGCCGCAAGGCCGAGGCGCTGATCGCGCGTATCGGCATGTCGCTCGACGTGGACCGCATCGCCTCCGGGCTGACGCTCGCCGAGCAGCAGGCCGTCGAGATCGCGCGCGCCCTCAGCCAGGACGTGCGCGTCCTCATCATGGACGAGCCGACCGCCTCGCTTTCCGCCCACGAGGCCAGCGAGCTGCGCCGCATCGCCCGCAGCCTTGCGGGCGAGGGCGTGTCGGTGGTCTACATCTCCCACCGCCTCGAGGAGGTCTTCGAGCTTGCCGACCGCGTCAGCGTCATCCGGGACGGGCGGCACATCTCCACCAAGCCGATCGGCCAGACCGATCCGAAGACCCTCGTTTCCGAGATGGTCGGGCGCGAGGTCGGCAACTATTTCGCCAAGATGCCCTCGACGGCGCGCGAGGAAGTCCTCCTTTCGGCGCAGGACCTCGGCGTTTCGGGCGTGTTCGACGGCATCCGCTTCGACCTCCACCGCGGCGAGATCCTCTGCATGGCCGGGCTGATCGGCGCCCGCCGCACGGATGTCGCCCTTGCCCTGTTCGGCGTGCTCAAGGCCACCGAGGGGACCATCCGCTACAAGGGCCGGCCGCTCGTCGTCGGCTCGCCGCGCGATGCCATCGAGGCGGGCATCGCCTATGTCTCCGAGGACCGCCGCAAGCTCGGCCTCGCCATGGCGCTGCCGATCCGCTGGAACATGACGCTGGCCACCCTCTCGCAGTACCTCTCGCCGCTCGGCCTCATCGACAGGGGCCGGGAGCGGGAGACGGCGAATGCGTTTCGCAAGCGGCTGAACATCCGCGCCCCCGACACGGAGATCGCCGTCGGCGTGCTGTCGGGCGGCAACCAGCAGAAGGTCATGCTCGCCAAGTGGCTCAACATGAAGCCGGACCTCCTGATCGTCGACGAGCCGACCCGCGGCATCGACGTCGGGGCGAAGGCGGAGGTCCACGATCTGGTCCGCTCCTTCGTCGCCGAAGGGGGCGCGGCGCTCGTCATCTCGTCCGACCTGCCGGAAGTGCTGGCCATGGGCGACCGCATCCTCGTCATGCGGGAGGGCCGGCAGATGGCCATCCTCGACCATGCCGAGGCCAATCAGGAGAAAATCATGGCTCTTGCCACCGGCCAGAGGGAGGCGGCGTGATGCAGGGCCTTCTCCACCGCGTCAGCCCGCAGGCGCTGCGCCTTCTCGTCCTCGTCGGCGTCATCGCGCTGCTCGTCATCTTCTTTTCCAGCCAGATCGAGAACTACCTGAATGGCCGGCTCTTCAACCGCATCTCCTCTTCGGTCGCGGTGATGGCGCTGGTGGCGACCGGGCAGACCCTGGTGATCCTCACCCGCAACATCGACCTTTCGGTCGGCGCGGTGATCGGCTTTTCCGCCTTCGCCACCGGCAGCCTGATCGCCGGCCTGCCGGATCTCCATCCGGTCCTGCTCGTTCTCTATGCCGCGCTTGTCGGCGGCGCCTTCGGCGTCGTCAACGGCCTGCTCGTCGCCTATGCCCGCGTGCCGTCGATCATCGTCACGCTCGCGACGATGGCGATCTACCGGTCCCTGCTCGTCGAATATTCCGGCGCCAAGTCGATCGCCACCGAGCAGCTTCCGCAATGGCTGACCGATTTCCCCAACATGCAGCTCTTCTCGATCGGCGATTTCCAGTTCCGGGCCGGCTTCTGCGCGGCGCTCGCCCTCGTCGTGCTCGTCCATCTCGCCCTCAGCCGCTTCCGGCCGGCCCGCCAGCTCTTCGCCGTCGGCTCGAACCCGGAAGCCGCCCACATGGCCGGCATAAACGCGCAGCGCGTCGTCTTCACGGCCTTCGTGCTGTCAGGCGTCATGGCCGGGCTTGCCGGCTTCATGTTCCTTGCCCGCTTCGGCAACATCACCGTGGTCGCCGGCCTCGGCTTCGAGCTGAAATCCGTCGCTTCGGCCGTCGTCGGCGGCGTCAACATCTTCGGCGGCTCGGGCACGGTCATCGGCGCCTTCCTCGGCACCATCCTCGTCGACCTCATCGAGACGAGCCTGGTGCGCTGGCAGATGGTCTCCGAGTTCTGGCGCGAGGCGGTGCTCGGCGCGCTGATCCTGGTCTCGGTCGCGACCGACACGATCTTCAACCGTCGCCTGGCGAGCCTCAGGGCGGCGCGCGCCCACAGGATCGCGCTGGAGAAGAAGGAGGCCTCAGCATGATGAAGCGCCTGCGAAGCTGGGAGGGCTTCCTCCTCCTCGTGCTCATGGTGATCGTCGCGGTCAGCGCCAGCACCTCGCCGCAGTTCCTGACGGTCGGCAACCAGGTCAACCTGTTCCAGCTGTCGATCGAGAAAGTCATCGTCGCGCTGATGATGACCTTCATCATCATCAATGCCGAGATCGACCTTTCGGTCGGCTCGATGATGGGGCTTTCGGCCTGCGCCTTCGGCTGGATGGTGCAGCAGGGCGTCGATGCGGGCCTCGCCATCGCGATCTGCCTGGCGATCGGCGTCGTCGGCGGGGCGGTCAACGGCTGGTTCGTCACCGCGCTCGGCCTGCCCTCGCTGGTCGTCACGCTGGCCACGCTCATCGGCTTCCGCGGCCTTGCCCGCGTCCTCGTCGAGGATCGCGGCATCAACGCGTTTCCCGCCTGGTTCAACGCGCTCGGCCAGCAGGGGCTGATCGGCCCGCTTCCCTTCGCGCTCGTCTCCTTCGCGGTGCTGTTCGTGCTGCTCTACATCGTGCTCGAGCATTCCGGCTTCGGCCGCAAGACCTATGTCATCGGCTCGAACCGCGAGGTCGCCGAATTCGCCGGCATCGACACGGCGCGCCACAAGATGATCCTCTTCATCGGCTCCGGCGTGATCTCGGCCTTCGCCGGCCTGCTCTACGCCGCCCGGGTCGGCGCCGTGCGCGGCGACGTCGCCTTCGGCTTCGAGCTCGACATCATCACCATCGTCCTGCTCGGCGGCGTGTCGATCTTCGGCGGCGCGGGCACGCTGGTCGGCACGGGCCTTGCCATCCTCATCGTGCTGAACCTGAGGAACGGCATGGCGCTCGCCAACATCACCGGCCACATCCAGACCGGCGTGATCGGCATCCTGCTGATCGCCTCGGTGATCGTTCCCCGAATCAGGATAAGCCTCGGCAGACAGGCAAAATCGGAGGCAAGCGCATGAAATCGCCACTCTCGGCCAAGGATTTCGAAGCCCCGATCGTCAGGGAATCGGTGGCGGAACTCGTCGTGCGGCGGGTGCTCGACATGGTGAAGGCCGGCGTCCTGAAGCCGGGGGACGCGCTGCCGCCCGAGCGGGACCTCGCGGTGACGCTCAACGTGTCGCGCCCCTCGGTGCGCGAGGCGATGCGCGGCCTGACCGTGCTCGGCGTGGTGCGCACCCGGCAGGGCGGGGGCGCCTATATCAGCGATCTCAGCCCGGATTCGCTGCTCGGGCCTATCCAGTTCTATCTCTCGCTCGACCAGACCAACATCGCCGAACTCTACGACGTGCGCATGCTGATCGAGGCCGACGTCGCGCGCCGCGCCGCCGTCAACATCACCGCGGAGGCGCTGGCGAAGCTGGAGGAGAGCCTTGCCAAGCAGCAGGACACGGTGAGCGACCCCATCGCCTTCCGCAATGCCGACTTCGCCTTCCACGAGCTGATCTGGATCGCCGCCGGCAATGCCGTCCTCAAGCGCATCGGCGAGAGCCTCAACGTGCTCGGCCTCGAATTCCGCAAGCGTGCCTCGGAAACCCCCGGCGTGCTCGAGCAGTCGCTGCGCGACCACAGGGCGCTGCTCGACGCGCTGAAGGCGTACGACCCGGAAGCGGCGGCGCGGGCGGCGGAGGCGCATATGCGCAACGTCTATCGATCGACCATCAAGCAAGGCATCAAACCGGAGGAAGAATGATGGCAGGGCGGATCGGAATCGTCGGCATCGGCTGGTGGGCCACCATCAACCACATTCCCGCCCTCAAGGCGCATCCCGACGCGGACCTCGTCGCCATCTGCGATCTCGATGCCGAAAGGGTGGAGAGCGTCGGCGCGCAGTTCGCCATTGCCGGGCGCTATACCGATCTCGGCGCCATGCTGGCCGCCGAGCGGCTCGACGGCCTGATCGTCTCCACGCCGCATGTCGCACACACCGCGCCGACGCTGGCGGGCCTTGCGGCCGGCGCCCATGTCCTCGTCGAAAAGCCGATGGCGACGACGGCGGCCGACGGCCGGGCGATCGCGCAAGCCGCCGCAAGGGCCGGGCGCGAGGTGATGGTGCCGACCGCCATGAGCTTCACCCGCTTCACGCAGAAGGCCGCGCAGGCCGTGCGGCAGGGCCGCATCGGCAGCGTGCGCCATGCCGTCTGCCAGATGGGCTCGGCGCTGGACGACCTCTTCGCCGGTGCCCCGATGGCCGAGACGAAGGACCACGCCATCCGCCCGCCCGCCTCCACCTGGGCCGATCCGGCGCGGGCGGGCGGCTACGGCTGGGGGCAACTGTCCCATGCGCTCGGCTGGCTGGTGCATGTCGCCGACATCCGCTTTGCCAGCCTTTACTGCCTCGACGGCAAGTCGCCTGCGGGCGTGGACTACTACGACGCGGCGGTCGGCCGCACGACGGAGGGCGCGACCGTTTCGCTCTCGGGCGCCTCGACGGTTCCCAAGCAGCGGGGCCTGCATTTCGATATCCGCATCTACGGCACCGAGGGCATGATCTTCTTTGCCAGCGAGAGCGGCCGGGGCCGGCTCGAAATCTCCCGTTTCGACGGAGACGAGGACAGCGCTACCTTCGCGCCGGGCGAGGCGGATTATGACGGCGCCCTGCCGGTCCAGCGCTTCGCCGAGCTTTGCGCCGGCCGCGCCGTGGAGAACCCGGCCGATGCCGAGGTCGGCGCGCGGGTGACGGAGGCGCTCGACGCCATGTATCGCTCCGCCGCTTCCGGCCGGGCCGAAACGGTGGGAGGCTGACATGCGGCTTTCCGTCACCTCCTGGTCCTTTCCGGCCTGCACGCTCGAAGAGGTCGCCGGCATGGCGCGGGCCATCGGCCTTCCGGCGATCGATGTCGGCCTCTTCTATCGCTCCGCGCTCGACAAGCGGGCGATCCTTCACGAGCCCGACAGCGTCGTGGCGCGCCTCAAGGGCCTCGGCCTGCCGGTCGCGAACTACTACCACCTGTTCGGCGAAGGCCTGGAGGACCGCAATCTCGCGCTGCCCGGCACGCTGGAGGCGAACCTGAAGGATATGGAACGCGTCCTCGCCTTCGCCGACAAGGCCGGGATCGAGACGGTCTTCATCCTGCCGGGTATCGTCAATCCCGGCCAGAGCCGCGAGGCGGCAGCAAGGGTCAGCATCGAGAGCCTCAAGGCGATGCAGGCGCTGGCGGAGGGCTACGATGCCAGGCTCTGCATCGAGCCGCATGTCCACAGCCTTGCTGAAAGCCCGGCGCTCGTTCGCCGGCTGGTGGACGAGACGGGCGTCGGCCTTGCCCTCGACTACGCGCATTTCGCCTGCCTCGGCTACCGGCAGGAGGAGATCGACCCTCTGGCGCCGCACGCCGTGCATGTGCACCTGCGCCAGGCCCGCATGGGCGTGCTGCAGGCGAAGCTCGCCGAGGGCACGCTGAATTTCCCCGCGATGTTCGGAACGCTGCGGGATGCCGGCTATGGCGGCGCGCTCGCCATCGAATATGTGCATCAGGATTACATGAACACGCTCAACGAGGACGTGCTGACCGAAACCATCGCGATGCGCGATTGTTTCCGCAACTGGCAGAGGGAGGCCTGACATGGCGGGTTATGCATGGGTGCTGGAGGTTCGCCCCGGCTACGAGGAGGAATACAGGAAGCGCCACGACGAGATCTGGCCGGAGATGATCGAGGCCCTGCGCGCCGCGGGCATCAGGAACTACAACATCTTCCGCCACGGGCTGACGCTGTTCGGCTATTTCGAGACGGACGACCTGGAGGCGACGAAGGCGAAGCTCGCCAAGGACCCCGTCGACAGGCGCTGGGGCGAATGGATGGCGCCGATCATGAAGATCGAGATCGACCCCACGACGAACTATCCCTACCTGCTGCCGAAGCAGTTCTTCATGGCGTAAAGCATTTCCGCTTTTCTTCGAATCGCGAAAACGCTCTACCCTTTTGTTTCTACGCAATTCCGGACGCAAAACCGCTGCGCACTTTTGCTGGAATTGCTCTAGCGGCAGCGGCTACCGCCCCTCGGGCGGGGCCACCACGGTATGCTCCTCGACGAAGCAGGATTGCGCTTCGCCGAGGAATTTCTTGCGGTCTTCGGCAAGGCGGGCGGCATGGGGTTCGCTCGCGAAGGCGCGCTCAGCGGCCTCGACGCTCGCGAACCAGACTTCCCCGACACCGTCCCAGGCCGCCGCCTCCGGCATCCAGTCCTGCACCTTGCCGAAGCGCAGGCCGAGGACGCCCGGCAGGTCCCTGACGATCTCGGCATGCGGCCCCGTCCAGTGGGCGAAGAACTCTTCCCGGCTCATGCCGTCCCTGCGGCGAACGAGGCTGATGCGCTTGATCATCTGTCGGCGTGTCTCCCGGTTTGGGTTTTGCGCGGCACGATAGCCACCCGCCCGGCCTGCGGCAACCGCGCGACGTTAAACGGGAGTCGCCCCGGCCTCCAGGGCCTTGCGCCGGTCGGCATAGACGCGCGCGAGCCAGGCGCAGACCATGAGCTGGATCTGGTGGAAAAGCATGAGCGGCAGCACGATGGCGCCGATCGACTGACCGGCGAAGATGACGCTCGCCATCGGCACGCCGCTGGCAAGGCTCTTCTTCGAGCCGCAGAAGACGGCGGTGATGCTGTCCTCGCGATTGAAGCCGAAGAGCTTCGCGCCGAGGCTGGTGAGCACGAGCACCGCGCCAAGCAGCAGGCCGTCGAGGAGGATGAGGAGGGCAAGGTCCCCGGCCGCGAGCCTGTGCCAGATGCCTTCGGTGACGGCTTCGGAGAAGGCGAGGTAGACGACCATCAGGATCGAGCCGCGGTCGAAGGGTGTCAGCAGCGTCTTCTTCGAGCGGATCCAGTTGCCGATGAAGGGCTGGAGAAGCTGGCCGGCGACGAAGGGCAGGAAGAGCTGCAGCATGATCTTCCAGACCATGTCGAAGGACACGCCGACATGCCCGCCGGCCGAAAAGAGCAGCGCGACGAGGGCGGGCGTCAGGAAGATGCCGAGAATGTTGGAGGTCGAGGCGGCGCAGATCGCGGCCGGCACGTTGCCGCCGGCAATCGAGGTGAAGGCGATGGAGGACTGCACCGTCGAGGGCAAGACGCACAGGAACAGCAGGCCGAGATAGAGCGGCCCGTCGATCAGCCAGGGCGAGAAGAGGCCGAGACCGAGGCCGAGCAGCGGGAAGACGGCGAAGGTCATGGCGAGGATGAAGAGCTGGAGGCGCCAGTGCAGGAAGCCCGCCACCACGACATCGGTGGAAAGGCGCGCGCCGTGCAGGAAGAAGAGGAGGGCGATCGCCACATTGGTGGCGACGGAGAACCATTCCGCCGGCTCGCCGGAGATCGGCAGCAGCGAGGCGAGGATGACGGCGCCGATCAGGAGCCAGGTGAACGTATCGGGAAGGAGGCGCTTCATGATCCTGCGGGCAACGGTTGGGTCTCGACAGGTGCGCCAGTTTAGCTATCCTGTTTCGCGATGCAAACGATAACGCTTATCGAGGTTCGCGATATGCTCGATCTCGTCCAGCTCCGCAGTTTCGTCATGGTGGCGCAGACGCGCAGCTTCACGCTCTCCGCCGAGCGGCTGGGGCTCGGCCAGTCGACGGTCAGTCAGCATCTCCAGCGGCTGGAGCGCGGGCTCGGCCGGCGGCTCATCGACCGCGACACCCATGCGGTGCGGCTGACCGCGGACGGCGAGGCGCTGCTTCCCCATGCCCGCCAGCTCCTGGCGCTCGAGCGGCAGGCGGCGGGGCAGTTCGCGAGGGAGGCGCCGCGCGGCCCGTTCCGCCTCGGGGTCTCGGAGGACCTGGTGAGCGGGCAGTTGCCCGGCCTGCTGGAGGATTTCATCGCCGACTATCCCTCTGTCGACCTCCAGCTTTCCGTCGCGCTCTCCAAGACGCTCGCCGAGATGCAGGACCGTGGCGAGCTCGACCTCGTCATGGCCAAGCGCCGGATCGGCGAGCGGCGCGGCGATGCGATCCTGCGCGAGCCGCTCGTCTGGCTGGCGAGCGATCCGGAGGCGATGCTGGCCAAGCCGGCGCTGCCGCTCATCGTCTTCCCGCCGCCGAGCCTGACGCGCGTCCTGCTGATGGAGGCGCTGGAGCGCAGCGCAACGGCGTGGCGCATCGTCTGCTCGTGCCAGAGCCTCAGCGGGCTGACGGCCGCCGCGCGCGCCGGCATGGGCGTCCTCGTCCAGCCGCGCAGCCTTGCGCCCGCCGGCCTCAGCGAGATCGCGCCGCCGCTGCTGCCGCCGCTCGACGATGTGGAATTCGTGCTCGTGACGTCGCGCTCGGCCGACCATGCCACCGTCTCGGCCTTCTCCCGCAAGGTGCGGGAGCGCTTCGGCAAGGGCTTTGCCGGTGTCGGGGCGGCCGAGGGAGCGCGGACCGGCGGCGGCCAGCCGCCGCGCGAATTTCCCTAGAGCATTTCCGGTCATTCCCGCTTCACCGGAAATGCGCCCATTTTCCTGTTTTTACCGCATTATCCGGCGCCGGAGCGATGCCGCTTCGGCTGGAAATGCCTAGCCGATCTTCTCGACGATCGGCGGGACCTTGACGACGGTGAGTTCGGTGGAGCCGGAATCGATGATGGCGAACACCGCCTCCAGCATCTTCGGCACGTCCTGCCGCACCATCTCGATATGGTCGCCCAGCATGGCGACGAAGGGGTCCCAGTCGAAGCAGCCGAGATGCGGCACGCCGTCGGCATAGCGGCCGGAATGGCGGATCCAGCGCATGACGCCTTCCAGCGAGATCGTCGAGTTGACGAACATGCCGCGCGGCAGGGTGCTGCGGCTCTCGGCCAGTTGCCGCATGGCGCTTTCCGCCTTTTCGGGCGCGTAGCCGCAGGTCATGACGAGCGCCTCGTCGACCGCGACCCCCGCCTGCGTATGGGCGTCGCGGAACCCGCGCACGCGTTCCATCGTGTTGTGGTCGGAGCCGCGCCCGCCGATGAAGAGGAGAGGGGCCTTCTCGCCGTATTCCCGCTCGCAATTGGCGAGCACGCGGCGCGTCAGTTCCAGCGCGCCGCCGTAATTGTCCGAGATGACCGAGGGCGCGCGGGCGCCGGGAAGGTCGAGATTGACGGTGCGCACGCCGGATGCCGCGCACAGGTCGACGATGCGGTCCGGGTCGGTCGCGCCCGTCGCGATCAGGCAGTCGACCTGGTAGGAGAGCATGGCGCGCGCCGCCTCCACCTCCAGCGCCGGGTCGCGCCGCGTGCAGGTGACGATGGGAAAGAGGCCGCGCTCGCGCGCCAGCGCCTCGAACTGCTCGACGATCGAGCCGAAATAGCGGTTGTCGTATTTCGGCACGATCATGCCGATGATCTTCGAGCGCTCGCGGCGCAGCACGCTCGCCTGCATGTTGAGCGCGTAGCCCTGCTCCTCGGCGATTCTGGTGATCTTCTCGGCGAGCTTCGCGCTGATGCGCCGCTTCTTCCAGTTGCCGTTGAGGACGGCGCTGACGGCGCTCGCCGAGGTGCCCGCCAGCTCCGCCAGATCGTAGATGGTCGTCCTTTTCGTGGGGCTTGTCCGGTTCACATTTCCTCTCCGTTTCGAAAGCCACCTTGACACCAATGCGGTTTGGTGGCAATTCTTGCTTCATCGATTGAGCAAGGCTGCTCCATCGATGAAGTTGCGTGAACAGCAAGGCTGACCCAAGGGAGGAGTCAGACGGAGAACCGACGAACCGTACGCTGCGGCTGGCGCCGCCGCGCACGATGACCCGTGCGTTTTGCGTGCGGGAGGCGTCGGCCCGTATCGCCCTGGGCGCCTGAGGTCGCCGGCGAACATGACTTGCGAAAATCAACCGTGGAGGAACCCAATGAAGACGCTCACCCATCTGCTCGCATCGACCGGCCTCGTCCTGTCGCTCGGCACCGCCGCCCTTGCCCAGGAAAACGCGACCATCGCCTTCCTGATGCCCGACCAGGCCTCGACCCGCTACGAGCAGCATGACTATCCGGGCTTCAAGGCCGAGATGGAAAAGCTCTGCGCGAGCTGCACGGTGATCTACCAGAACGCCAATGCCGACGTCGCGCTCCAGCAGCAGCAGTTCAACTCGGTCATCGCCCAGGGCGCCAAGGTCATCGTGCTCGACCCGGTCGATTCCGCCGCGGCCGCCGCCCTCGTCGAGATCGCCCAGTCGCAGGACGTCAAGGTCATCGCCTATGACCGCCCGATCCCGGACAAGCCGGCCGACTACTACGTCTCCTTCGACAACCAGGGCATCGGCAAGGCCATCGCCCAGTCGCTCGTCGACCACCTGAAGGCCAAGGGCGTTCCCGATGGCGCCGGCGTGCTGGAGATCAACGGCTCGCCGACCGACGCGGCCGCAGGCCTCATCCGCGACGGCATCCACGAGGCGCTCGAAGCCTCGCCCTACAAGACGCTCGCCGAATTCGACACGCCGGACTGGGCGCCGCCGAAGGCACAGGAATGGGCGGCCGGCCAGATCACCCGCTTCGGCGACGAGATCAAGGGCATCGTGGCGGCCAATGACGGCACGGGCGGCGGCGCCATTGCCGCGCTGAAGGCAGCCGGCGTCAAGGAAATGCCGCCGGTCACCGGCAACGACGCGACCATCGCCGCGCTCCAGCTCATCATCTCGGGCGACCAGTACAACACGATCTCCAAGCCTTCGGAGATCGTCGCCGCCGCTGCCGCCAACGTCGCGGTGAAGCTCCTCAAGGGCGAGACGCCGGAAGCCACCCACACGCTCTACGAAACGCCTTCGCAGCTTTTCGTCCCGGCGGTGGTGACGGCCGAGAACATCAAGGCGGAGATCTTCGACAAGGGCATCAACAAGCCCGAGGAAGTCTGCACCGGCGAATATGCCGAGGGCTGCCGCAAACTCGGCATCATGCAGTAAGATCGCGCATCGTGCCCGGCCGCGCCCCCGCGCGGCCGGGCATCCCGATCAGCCAGGAGGTCCAGGGGCCATGACAGCCACGCAAGAAAGTGCTCCCGCCAAGGGAGAGCCGGTGCTGCGCCTTCGCGGCGTATCCAAGAATTTCGGCGCCGTATCCGCATTGACCGACATCGAGCTCGACGTGCAGGCCGGCGAAGTCGTCGCGCTCGTCGGCGACAACGGCGCCGGCAAGTCGACGCTGGTCAAGGTGCTGGCCGGCGTGCATCAGCCCTCGTCGGGCACGGTCGAGTTCTGCGGCCGCCAGGTGACGCTCGACAGTCCCGCCAAGGCGCTGGACCTCGGCATCGCCACCGTCTTCCAGGACCTCGCGCTCTGCGAGAACCTCGACGTGGTCGCCAATCTCTTCCTCGGCCACGAAATGTCGCCCTTCGCGCTCGACGAAGTGGCGATGGAAGTGCGCGCCTGGACGCTGCTGCGCGAGCTTGCCGCGCGCATCCCGTCCGTCCGCGAGCCCATCGCCTCGCTTTCCGGCGGCCAGCGGCAGACCGTCGCCATCGCCCGTTCGCTGCTGCTCAATCCCAAGCTCATCATGCTGGACGAGCCCACCGCCGCGCTCGGCGTCGCGCAGACGGCCGAGGTGCTGAACCTCATCGAGCGCGTGCGCGACCGCGGCCTCGGCGTCATCATCATCAGCCACAACATGGAGGACGTGCGCGCCGTCGCCGACCGCATCGTCGTGCTGCGCCTTGGCCGCAACAACGGCATCTTCACGCCCGACTCGTCCAGCCAGGAGCTCGTCTCCGCCATCACGGGCGCCACGGACAATTCCGTCTCGCGCCGTGCCGACCGCAAGTCCGGTCACGTCCAGGAAAACCACGGGGGCGCCGCATGAGCCAGAACCCTTCCAACGCCGCCCAGCCGACGCTCGACCGCAGCGACGAGCGGGTGCGCCACGACGACAGCTTTTCCGCCATGATGCGCGGCTTCATCGACCGCGTGCGCTCCGGCGACCTCGGCATGCTGCCGGTCGCCGTCGGCCTCGTCGTCATTTCCGCGGTGTTCTCCGCGCTCAACCCGATCTTCCTTGCGCCGAACAACCTGGTGAACCTGCTGTTCGACTGCGCCACGGTCGGTGTCATCTCGCTCGGCATCGTCTGCGTGCTGGTGCTCGGCGAGATCGACCTTTCGGTCGGCTCGATGAGCGGCCTCGCCTCGGCCATGGTCGGCGTGCTCTGGGTCAACCAGGGCTGGCCCATCGTCGGCGCCATCCTTGCCGCGCTCGTTGTCGGCGCGGGCGTCGGCCTCCTCTATGCCACGCTCTACAATCGCCTGGGCATGCCGAGCTTCGTCGCCACGCTCGCCGGCCTTCTCGCGCTGCTCGGCATGCAGCTCTACATCCTCGGCCCGACCGGCTCGATCAACCTGCCCTATGCCTCCTCGCTGGTGCGCTTCGGCCAGATCCTCATCATGCCCGACTGGCTGTCCTACACGCTGGCGCTCGCGCCCGGCCTCGCCATGATCGGCCGGGGCCTGCGGACCCGCAGCCAGCGGCTCGCGGTGAACCTCTCCGCCCAGCCGATGCGCGCCCTGATCCTCAAGGCCGTCGTGCTGACGGTCGTGCTGGAAGCGGCCGTCTTCTACCTCAATCTCGGCCGCGGCATTCCGTGGATGTTCGCCCTCTTCGTCGCGCTCGCGGTGATCCTCAACTACGCGCTAACGCGCACCAAGTGGGGCCGCTCGATGTTCGCCGTCGGCGGCAACAAGGAAGCCGCGCGCCGCTCGGGCATCAATGTGCGCCGCATCTACATGAGCGCCTTCATGCTCTGCTCGACGCTGGCGGCGCTCGGCGGCATCCTCTCGGCCTCGCGCCTTGCCTCCTCCAGCCAGCAGGCGGGCACCGGCGACGTCAACCTCAACGCGATCGCGGCGGCCGTCATCGGCGGCACAAGCCTCTTCGGCGGACGCGGCAGCGCCTATTCGGCCCTGCTCGGGATCATCGTCATCCAGGCGATCTCGAACGGCCTGACGCTGCTCAATCTCTCGTCCTCGCTGCGCTACATGATTACCGGCGGCGTCCTTGCCATCGCCGTCATCGTCGACTCGCTCGCCCGTCGCTCCCGCGTCACCCACGGCCGCGCGTAACATATTCGCAATGGAGTTTTTGAAATGGCTGACCTCATGAAGGGCAAGATCGCCGCCATCACGGGCGCCGCCTCCGGCATCGGCCTCGAATGCGCCCGCACCCTGATCGCCGAAGGCGCGAAGGTGGTGCTCGTCGACCGCGCGCAGCAAAGGCTGGAACAGCTCTGCGGCGAGCTCGGCCCGAATGCCCTGCCGCTCGTCGTCGACCTCCTGAAGCCCTCCGAGGTCTCCGGCATGCTGCCGCGCATCCTCGACATCGCCGGCGGGCTCGACGTCTTCCACGCCAATGCCGGCGCCTATATCGGCGGGCCGGTGGCCGAGGGCGACCCGGATGCCTGGGACCGCATGCTGAACCTCAACATCAACGCGGCCTTCCGCTCGGTCCATGCGGTGCTGCCCTACATGATCGAAAAGAAGACGGGCGACATCCTCTTCACCTCCTCGATCGCCGGCGTCGTGCCGGTCGTCTGGGAGCCGATCTACACGGCCTCGAAATTCGCCGTGCAGGCTTTCGTGCACTCCACCCGCCGGCAGGTGGCGCAGCACGGCGTGCGCGTCGGCGCGGTCCTGCCCGGCCCGGTCGTCACGGCGCTCCTCGACGACTGGCCGAAGGAGAAGATGGACGAGGCGCTCGCCAACGGCAGCCTGATGCAGCCGAAGGAAGTGGCCGACGCCGTGCTCTTCATGCTGACGCGCCCGCGCAACGTCACGATCCGCGACCTCGTGATCCTGCCGAACAGCGTCGATCTTTGAGGCAAGAGCGGCGGGCGGCGCAAGGCCGCCCGTCATGACCATTCCCGATTGCAGGCGGTAGAACCATGAACACCTCATCCTCCGCACGCCCCGCGGGCGGCGAACGCTACCTCGTCGGCGTCGATGTCGGCACGGGCAGCGCCAGGGCCGGCGTCTTCGACCTTTCCGGCCGCATGCTGGCCTCCGGCAAGCGCGACATCTCGCTCTTCCGCGAGGCGGGCGCGATGGTGGAGCAGTCGAGCACGGAGATCTGGGCCGCCGTCTGCGCTTCGGTCCGCGAGGCCGTCGCGAAGGCGGGCGTCGCACCGGAGAAGGTCGCCGGCATCGGCTTCGACGCAACCTGCTCGCTGGTCGTCCTCGGCAAGGACGGCGCGCCGCTGCCCGTCGGCCCCTCGGAAGACCCCGAGCGCGACATCATCGTCTGGATGGACCATCGCGCGGTCGACCAGGTCGAGCGCATCAATGCGACGGGGCACCCGGTGCTGCGCTATGTCGGCGGGCGCATCTCGCCGGAGATGGAGACCCCGAAGCTGCTGTGGCTGAAGGAAAACCGCCCGCAGGTGTTCGACGCGGCCTGGCAGTTCTTCGACCTTGCGGATTTCCTCACCTGGCGCGCGACGGGCGATCTTGCCCGCTCCACCTGCACGGTCACCTGCAAGTGGACGTATCTGGCGCATGAGAAGCGCTGGGATCCGGGCTATTTCCACGCCATCGGCCTCGGCGTGCTTGCCGACGAAGGTTTCGCCCGTATCGGCCAGAGCGTCGTCGAGCCCGGCACGTCGCTCGGCGCGGGGCTGACCGCGCGCGCGGCGGCGGACCTCGGCCTTGCCGCCGGCACGCCTGTCGGCGCGGGCATGATCGACGCCCATGCGGGCGGCATCGGCACGGTGGGCGTCGACGGCCCGCCGGAAAACAGCCTCGGCTATGTCTTCGGCACGTCCTCCTGCACCATGACCTCGACCCACGAGCCGGTCTTCGTGCCGGGCGTCTGGGGGCCGTATTTCTCGGCCATGGTGCCGGGCATGTGGCTCAACGAGGGCGGCCAGTCCGCCGCGGGCGCGGCCATCGAGCAGCTTCTCTCCTTCCACCCGGCGGCCGGCGAAGCGGCCGAGCGCGCCAGATCGCGCGGCCTCTCCCTGCCGGTCCTGCTGGCGGAACTTGCGGCCGAAAAGGCCGAAACGCTTTCCGGCGTCGCAGGGCTGGCGGACGGGCTGCATGTCGTGCCGGAATTCCTCGGCAACCGCGCGCCCTTCGCCGATCCGCACGCCCGCGCCGCCATCGTCGGCCTCGGCATGGAGCGCGACATCGACAATCTCGTCGCGCTCTACGTCGCCGGCCTCTGCGGCATCGGCTACGGGCTGAAGCAGATCATCGACGCGCAGGCCGCGGCCGGGGCGCCGGTCGAAAAGATCGTCATCAGCGGCGGTGCCGGGCAGCTCGATCTCGTGCGCCAGCTCCTCGCCGACGCGACGGGAAAGCCCCTGCTGGCGACCGGCTCGGAAGAACCCGTCCTGCTGGGCGCGGCCATTCTCGGCAGCGTCGCCGGCAAGGCGTTTGCCGACGTGCGCCCGGCCATGGCCGCGCTTTCGGCGACCGACCGCACCTACCTGCCGGCCGGCGGCGAGACCGCTACCCTCCACGCCGCCCGCTACGACGCCTTCAAGCAGCTCCAGGACCTCGCGCGGAAGATCCGCTAAAGCATTTCCAGCCGAAGCGATCTCGCTTCGCGTCGGATAAAGCGGTAAAAACAAGGATATGGAGCATTTCCAGCAAAGGCGCGCAGCGGTTTTGCGTTCGGAAATGCTTTTGTGCCTCACTCGACGAGCGGGGCCACCTCCGTTTCGGCGCGGCCGCGCAGCGGCTTTTCCGGCATGAGGCGGAAGACGAGGAGCGAGAGCGCCGTCGCGGCGGCGCAGGCGGCGAAGATATAGGTGAAGGCCGTCGCCGATGCGGGGATGCTGCTCGCCGTCTGCAGCGCCTCGCCGCCGAGCGGCAGGCCGTTGCCGAGCGCGATGGCGCCGAGCATCGCCACGCCCAGCGCCCCGCCGAGCGAGCGCAGGAAGGTGAGGACCCCCGTCGCCACGCCGAGATGGGCCTGGTCTACCGCGTTCTGGACGGAGACGGTGGCGACCGGGAAGGTCATGCCGGTGCCGAAGCCCACGCCGATCGTCAGGAGCTCCAGCACGGCAAGCGACGTCCGCCCGGCAAGGAAGGCCAGCGCGGCAAGGCAGGCGAAGCTGAGCGTCACCCCGACGATGGCGATCCGCCTGTAATGGACGAAGCGCGGGATCGTGCGCCCGCTGGTGGTGGCGCCGAGCACGGTGCCGAGCAGCAGGCCGAGCATGGCGATGCCGGAGCCGCCGGCCGAAAGCCCGTGGAAGGATTGCAGGTAGACGGGGATATAGACCGACAGGCCCACATTGGCGCCCTGCACGAGGAACATGGCGAGCGTCCCGTAGCGCACGATCGGATTGCCGAGGACCTCCAGTGAGATCAGCGGCTCGGCCGCGAGCCGGAGCCGCAGGGCAAAGGCGGCCCACAGGACGAGCGAGCCGGCGAGCAGCCCCGTTATCATCGGCGAGAGCCAGGAATAGCGGCTGCCGCCCCAGTTGAGCGCGAGCAGCAGCAGCGCGGTGGCGGCGACGAGCAGCCCGGCGCCCGCCGCGTCGATGCGGTGCTTGCGGGCGGCGACGGGGAGCTTCTTCAGCGGATTGTTGATGATCGCCAGCGCCGCCAGCCCGAGCGGGATGTTGATCCAGAAGATCAGCGACCAGTGCGCGTGTTCGGCGAAGGCGCCGCCGAGCAGCGGGCCGGCGATGCTGGCGACGGCCCAGGTGCCGGAGATCCAGGCGGCATAGCGCGCACGTTCGCGCGGGGGCACGAGGTCGCCGATCACGATCTGCGAAAGGGCGAAGAGGCCGCCGCCGCCGAGCCCCTGCACCGCGCGGCCGACGATCAGCACCAGCATGCTGGGCGCGAGCGCGCTGATCAGCGATCCCGCAAGGAAGATGACGATGGCGGCGAAGATGGTCGGCCGGCGGCCGTAGACGTCGGAGATCTTGCCGTAGAGCGGCGCCATGGCGGTCGCCGTCAGCAGGTAGCCCGTCACGATCCAGGGCAGGTAGTCGGCATGGCCGAGCGCATGGCCGATCGTCGGCATGGCGGGCGCCACGATCGTCTGGTCGAGCGCGGCGAGGAGCATGGAGAGGAGAACGCCGGCGATGATGACGTTCTTTTCCTGTTCCGACAGGGCGGGGGCCGTCGCTGCCGTTCCGTCCGGGTGACGTGCGTCGTTCATGCGTGCGTTCCGTTTCGAGATGCGGAAGGCACGGCCGCTTCGGTTCGAATGAACGCGGGCCGTGCGCTGGCGATACCACGGTAGAACACGTTCCCTGCGGTCAAGTCCACCCACTTGCGGCCCGCCGGCCCGGCAAACCCGTTGCGCCGCCCTCAGCCCGCCGCCTAGCCGAGCGTCCTTTCAACATCGGCGAAGGTTTCCTGGAGGACGGCGATCAGGTGGTCCGCGTCGCGCCGGGAGAAGATCATCGGCGGGCGCAGCTTGAGCACGTTGTCATGCGGGCCTTCCGTGCCCATCAGCACGCCGCGCCGGCGGGCGCCGTTGGCGACGGCGCGGGCGAAGTCGGTGGCGGGCGCCTTGCTGGCCCGGTCCCTCACCAGTTCGATGCCGAGGAAGAGGCCGAGGCCCCGCACGTCGCCGATCACCGCATGGCGCTCCTGCATGTCGCGGAAGGCGTCCATGAGATAGGTGCCGATCGCCAGCGCATTGCCGCGTAGGTCCTCGCCCTCGATGACGTCGAGCACGGCAAGGCCGACGGCGCAGGACACAGGGTTGCCGCCGAAGGTGTTGAAATATTCCATGCCGTTGTCGAAGCTGTCGGTGACCTCGCGGGTCGTCACCACGGCGGCGAGCGGATGGCCGTCGCCGATCGGCTTGCCCATGGTCACGATGTCGGGCACGACGCCCTGCGTCTCGAAGGCCCACCAATGGCTGCCGACGCGGCCGAAGCCGACCTGCACCTCGTCCGCGATGCACAGGCCGCCCGCCGCGCGCACCATCCGGTACACCTCTTTCAGGTAACCCTCCGGCAGGAAGACCTGGCCGGCCACGCTCGGGATGGATTCGGCGATGAAGAAGCCGGGGGCCTCGCCCCTGGCCTGCATGGCGGCGATCAGTTCGGCGACGCTTTCGGCAAAGCGCCTGCCGTGTTCCTCGGCGGGCCAGTCCGCCGGGGCACGGTAGCTGTCCGGGACAGTGGCGACATGGACATGCGGCTTCTGCCCCTGGCCGCCCTTGCGGCGGAACTTGTAGGGGCTGATGTCGATCAGCTCCTGCGTCGTGCCGTGATAGGACCAGTCGAGCGTGATGGCGTTCTCCCGGCCGGTATGGGCGCGCATCAGGCGCAGCGCGAGGGTGTTGGCCTCCGACCCGCTGTTGACGAAGCCGGCGACCGTCAACTCCTTCGGCAGCGTTCCCGTCAGGCGCTCGGCATAGGCGACGATGTTGTCGTGCAGGTAGCGGGTGTTGGTGTTGAGCGTCGCGGCCTGCCGCGCCATCGCCTCCACCACGGCGGGATGGGCATGGCCGATGTGGCAGACATTGTTGAAGCAGTCGAGATAGGCCCGGCCGCTGTCGTCGATCAGCCAGACGCCTTCGCCGCGCACGAACTTGATCGGCCTGTCGTAGGAGATGGAAAGGTTCGGCAGCAGCAATTCGCGCCGCAGCCGGACGATCTCGTCGTGCGGGCGGCCTTCCCGAGCTTGGAATTCCTGCGCGATGCCGCCGAAGCCGCGCGCGTCGGGGAAGAGTTCGGCCCAGACGTCGAGATAGCGCGGTTCGCCGACGCCGAGGATTTCGGTCGCCGAAAGGGCCGTGTCGGTGGAGAGCTGGAGGTGGAGGTGCGGCGCCCAGCCGCCGTTTTCCGAAGGCGCGCCCATCTCGCCGACGAGCACGCCGGCCTCCAGCCGGTCGCCGGCTTTCAGGCGGCCCATCGCCTCGTGGGCGAGATGGCCCCAGAGCGAGATGAAGGGCGGGCAGCCCTCCGGCTCGTGGCGCAGCGCGATCAGGCAGCCGTAGCCGAGCGGGTCCTTCTCGATCTCGACGCTGGCGACGGTGGCGGCAAGCGGCGTGAAGACCTTCGTGCCGGCGGCCATGAAGAGGTCGAGGCCGAGATGGCGGGTGCGGCGCGCCTTCTCGATGAAGCGCGAGACGAACATCTCCCCGGCATAGACGGTGCGTTCCTCGCCCCAGGGGCCGATGCCGAGCTCGACGCCGTTTTCGCGGCAATGGTCTTCCCAGACCGCCTGCGCCGCGTCCGGCTGCCCGGCGGCGGACATCACCGTCATCGGATGGGCCGGGTCGCCATAGGGCACGAGCGCGGCCGGATAGGTCGCGGCGGGGCGGTCGAGCAGGGGCGCAAGGGATTTGCGGTTGGCGGCGATCCAGTCCATGACGGCGCGTGCGCCGGGCGCGGCCTCGAAGCCGCAGGCCTTGCGCAGGATGGCGGTGGCGAAGCGCGGATTCATCCGGTCGAGCTTGCGCAGCAGCGTCCAGGCCGGGCGCTCGCTGATCGCCAGATAGGGATTGTCGCCGGTATGGGCACGGCGCGAGGCGGAGATCGTCACCGAGGCGACGAGGCGGATGGCGATGAGGTCGTAGAGAAGGTCGACCTCCTCCTTCATGAGCGGATATTCCGCATGATAGCCGGCCACGATGGCGGCGGCCGCGCCGATCGGGTCGGCATGGTCGAGGCCGGCATAGGCGGCGGCGATGGCGACCTCGGCCACCACAGGCGCATGGAGCGCATCGCCGAAATCGATGAGGCCGGAAATGCGGTCGGGATCGGCGTTGTCGACCAGCACGTTCCAGTCGTTCGCGTCGTTGTGGATGACGGCGGCGCGCAGGGTCGCAAGGCGCGGCTCAATCGCGCAGAAGCGGGCGAGGAACCGTTCGAGCAACGCGCGGTCCTCGGAAGCCGTGACATGGTGCAGCCGGTCGGCCGAGCGGCCGGCCCTGCGGATGTCCCAGTCGAGGTCGCGCAGCGCGCCCGGATGCATGAAGCCCTTTAGCGCGGCATCGAACCGGCCGAGCATCCGGCCGAGGGAGACGAGCGCGGCATCGCTGCGCTGCGTCTCGGCAAGGGGCTGCCCGTGCACCCAGCTGACGAGGCGGACGCGGTGGCCGGCGCCCGGGCTGGTGGCGCGGGCAAGGCTGGCACCGGCAAGCGTCGGGCGGATATGCGGCACCGGCAGGCCGCTGGCATGGGCCCCGACATGGGCGAGAAGCGCCGTCTGGAAGTCGCTCTCCACCTCCGGCTCGGCGGCATTGACGATCTTCAGGATGAAGGTGCCCTCCGGCGATTCCACCTTGAAGTTCTGGTCGCGCTCGCTGGAAAGCGGCGAGAGCGTGCCTTTCAGCCCGTAGTGTTCCGCAAGCAGCGCGGCGGCGGTGTCGATGGAAAAGTCCGGGGTCGTCTTCAGCATGTCGTTCATGGCAATCCTCGTTCCGGCGAGAGACTGGCATGGACGGGCGCATGGCGCATCCGGCAACATGCCGGTTGTGCCGGCACTTTGTTTGGACTAACCGTCATCTTGCCGGCGCCTGAGGGGAGGGGATCATGCAGGATACGGACGCCATCGACCGGACGATCCTCGCCATCCTCTCGCGCGAGGCGCGCATCCCCATGAAGGCGCTGGCCGGGCGGATCGGCCTTTCGCGCAGCGCCACCACGGAGCGGGTGGCGCGGCTGGAAAAGGCCGGCATCATCCGCGGCTACCGCGCCGATATCGGCCAGCTCGACGACGGGCAGATCGAGGCCTTCCTGCTCGTCACGCTCACGCGGACCCCCTCGATCGGCGTGCTCGACCGGCTTGCCGGCTTTGCGGCGGTGCGCAAGGTCTCCTCGGTCAGCGGCCAGCTCGATCTCGTCGTGGAGGTCGAGGTCGGCTCGATCAACGCGCTCAACGAGTTGCGCAACGAAATCTCCGTCATCGACAATGTCGAGGACCTCACCACCTCCATCGTGCTGCGGCGGGACATCGAGCGGAGCTGACCTTACGGGCCGCTCTTGACGTTCATCATGTGGCCGCATGTCTTCATCCGTTTATTTCATGGCGCGGCGATCCGGCGTGCTTGACTCCGGCAAGGCGGCCTTGTCACACTCGGTTGTCAGACAACTTACATAAATGGGGATCCCGGCTGACGGATCAAAAGGAGGACCACATGAAAAAGCTCTTCATGCGACTGGCCGTAGGCGCCGCTTTCGTCGCAGCCGCCGTCTCGGCCCATGCCGGTCAGACGCTGGACCGGGTGATGGAAAAGAAGGCGATGGTCGTCGCCACCAACAGCGGCTGGCCGCCCCAGAGCTACCTCGACGACAACAACGAGATGGTCGGCTTCGACATCGATGTCTCCCGCGAGATCGCCAAGCGCCTCGGCGTCGAGGTGAGCTTCGAGACGCCGGACTGGCAGACGCTGACCGGCGGCCGCTGGCAGGGCCGCTACGATCTCGGCGTCGGCTCGGTGACGCCCACCAAGGCGCGCGCCCAGGTCATCGATTTCGTCGGCATCTACTATTACAGCCCCTATGTCTACGTGGTCCACAAGGACAGCGACGCCAAGACCGTCACCGACCTCAACGGCAAGGTGATCGGCGTCGAGACGGCGACGACCTCCGAGGACTTCATCAATCGCCGCCTGGAGATCGACGCGCCGGGCCTGCCGCCGATCGAGTACAAGCTGGAGCCGGGCGAGGTGCGCACCTTCGCCGATTCCATGCTGCCCTTCGACGACCTGCGCCTCGGCAACGGCGTGCGCCTCGATGCGGTGATCGCGCCCGAGCAGACGGCGATGAACGCCATCAAGAACGGCTATCCGGTCAAGGTCATCGAGGGCGAGTATGCCTTCCGCGAGCCGCTCGTCGTGATCGCCGAGAAGGTCGATCCGGACTGGACCGCCAAGGTCGGCGGCATCATCGAGGAGATGAAGAAGGACGGCACGCTCGCAACGCTGACCACCAAGTGGTACGGCAAGGACTACAGCGCCGACTGAGCGCGCGCGAACGACCGGCGCGGGCGGCCTTCGCCCGCGCCCCATGCCTTGGGGGGAGTGTGAGCATGGCCTATCCGGACACCTATTATAAGAGAACCATGGCGGACCAGACGGCGCGCCCGGCCCTTTCGGGCACGGTCGAATGCGACGTCGCGGTCGTCGGCGGCGGCCTTGCCGGCCTTTCGGCTGCCCTGCAGCTTGCCCGCGCCGGCAAGCGCGTCACGGTGCTGGAGGCCGAGAGCGTCGGCTTCGGCGCCTCCGGCCGCAACGGCGGCTTCGTCAGCCCCGGCTATGCGACGGGCAGCGAGGAGATCGCCCGCGTCGCCGGCAAGGAAAAGGCCCGCCGGCTCCACCTTCTTTCCATCGAGGGCGTCGAGTTCATCCGCGACAACATCCGCACGCTCGGCATCGACGACGCCAGGCCCGTGCCGGGCATCATGAGCGTGCTGCGCTACGACGACGGCGCGAGCCTGAAGGCCTATGCCGAGGAATCGCGCCGGCAATACGACTACGAGCTCGAATACATGGACCGCGACGCGGTGCGCGCGGTGCTGAAGTCGGAGCGCTATTTCCAGGCGCTGCGCAATCCGGGTGCCTTCCACATGCATCCGCTCAACTACCTGCGCGGCCTTGCCCGCGAGATCGAGCGGCTCGGCGGGCGCATCTGCGAGCAGTCGCCGGTGACCGCATCCGACCTCGACGGCCCCGAAAAGCGACTGAAGACGGCGGGCGGCGAGGTCAGGGCGCGCGACGTCCTCTTCACCACGGGTGGCTATACGGGCGCGCTCAACGGCAGGCTCAAGCGCTCCTTCCTGCCGATCGCCACCTATGTCATGGTCAGCGAGGAGGCGCCGGAGCTGATCGCCTCGGCCATCGCCACGTCCGACGCCATCGGCGACAACCGCCGTGCGGGCGACTATTACCGCGTTGTCGACGGCGGCCGCCGCCTGCTGTGGGGCGGGCGCATCACCACCCACGCCGCCTCCACGGCGGGCCTCGTGCGCGAGCTGCGCGCCGAGATGGTCGGCACCTACCCGCAGCTTGCCGGCCTGAAGACGGAGCTCGCCTGGTCGGGCCTGATGTCCTACGCCCGCCATCTCATGCCCCAGATCGGGCGCATGAGCCCCGGCGTCTGGTACTGCACCGCCTTCGGCGGGCATGGCCTCAACACGACGGCGATCGGCGGCAAGGTCATCGCCGAGGGCATTCTCGGCGAGAGCGATCGCTACCGGCTCTACGAGCCCTTCGGCCTCGTCTGGGCCGGCGGGCTTGCCGGCCTCGCGGTCGCGCAACTCACCTATTGGAAGCTCCAGGCGCAGGACTGGTGGCGCGAGCGCGCCGCCTGAACGGCATGCGCAAACCGGCAAACGAAACGCAAGAGGGTGGAACATGATCGGTCGGCTGATACTCACCTATCCCGAGGCGGCGCGCCGGGTCGGGAGCCTGCTCGTCCTCGCCGTCGTCGTGGCGGCGCTCTATTCCATGGGCATCAGCTCGGCCTGGATCGGCCATCTCCTGCCGTCCTCGATGGACTGGCTGGCGGCCAACCCCACCGCGGGCCGGCTGGTCTCGGCGCTGCTCATCGCGCTGATCCTGGCGGCCAACTGGAAGGCGCTGCGCCAGCTCTCGCGGCGCCAGCAGGTCGTCGCCGTCTGGCTGGAGCTGTTCGTGCTCCTGATGATGTTCTTCTATTCCTTCGACCTCTCCTTCACCTTCATCGCCAAGAAGATCGGCTTCCTCATCACGCAGGGCGTGACGACGACGCTCTACATCTCCGCCATCTCCATCGTCATCGCCACGGTCATCGCGCTGGCGGGCGCCATCGCCAAGCTGTCGAGCAACGGCGTGATCTACGGCCTTGCGACCTTCTACACCTCGCTCTTCCGCGGCCTGCCGCTGTTGATGCAGATCTACATCATCTATCTCGGCCTGCCGCAGGTCGGCTACGTCATCAGCGCCGTGCCGGCCGGCATCCTCGCGCTGTCGCTGTGCTACGGCGCCTACATGACGGAAATCTTCCGCGCCGGCATCCAGAGCATCAACCGCGGCCAGACGGAGGGCGCGACGGCGCTCGGCCTCAGCCCGAGCCAGACGATGGCGCTCGTCATCCTGCCGCAGGCGATGCGGGTCATCATCCCGCCGACCGGCAACCAGTTCATCGCCATGCTGAAGGATTCCTCGCTCGTCTCCGTCGTCGGCGTCTGGGAGATCATGTATCTCGCCCGCACCCAGGGCCAGACCGAGTTCCGTCATATCGAGATGCTGATCACCGCCTCGATGATCTACTGGATTCTGTCGATCTGCCTGGAATATGCCCAGTCCCGCATCGAGGAACGCTTCGGCCGCTTCAATGTCCGCTGAGGCTCCCGCGACAGGAGGCGAGGGCGCGCCGTTCGTGCCCTCCAACGGCCGCGGCGCGATGCTCGTGCTCGCGGCCTTCGCCGTCTTCTCGGCGACCGATGCCATCGTGAAGATCATGGCCGCGACGATGCCGCCGCCGCAGGTGACGTTCCTCTTCACGACATCGGCGCTCGGCCTGTTGCTGCTGCATGCGCTCGCCACCGGCCGCATGCACCGCCTGGTGCCGCGCCAGCCGGCGCTCGCCTTCTGGAGGGCGCTCCTTCTGGCGCTCGACACGCTGCTGATCCACTACGCCTTCGCGCGGCTGCCGCTGGCCGAGGCCTATCTCATCGCCTTCCTGACGCCGGTCCTCGTCGCGATGCTCGGTTTCTTCCTGCTGCGGGAGCGGCTTTCGCCCGTCGCCTGGGCCGGTGTGCTGGTCGGCTTCGTCGGCGTCGTCGTGGCGCTGAAGCCGGGCGTCGCGCCGCTCAATCTCGGCCATGCGGCGGCCTTCGGCTCGGCGGTGCTCTTCGCCGTCTCGCTGATCCTGCTGCGCCGCACGAAGATGGTCGAGACGGACGCAGCGCTCGTTTCGAGCCTGCTCGTGGTGATGTCGCCCGTCGCGCTTGCCGTGGCGCTCGCCTCCGGCGGGCTGGCGACGATCGGCACGACGAACCTTGCCTATGCGGCCGGCGGCGGCGCGATGATGCTCGCCGGCCACGCGCTGCTGGTGCGCGCCTTCCGCGTCGGCGAGGCCTCGGTGATCGCGCCGTTCCAGTACAGCCAGATCATCTGGGGCTGCCTCTACGGCGCCGTGCTCTTCGCAAGCCCGGTGGAGATGCACACGCTCGCCGGCGCGGCGATCATCGCCGTGTCGGGCTGGCTCGTCCTGAAATGACGGCCGGAACGACGGCGGCTCCTGCGGGACGCCGGCACGAATGTCGTAAGACAACTGATCTGACGTCATGCCCTGTCAAGCCGGTCGAGCGAGGCCGGCATCCGGCAGAAGAGTAACATATTGCGCAGGGTTGCGGCCGGGCCGCGTTGTGCTTGACCGACCCGGATTTGTCAGACAGGAAGGGCGGCAGGACCAATGACCAGACGAGGCAATCCTGTGGAGGAACCCCTTCGCGATTCGCGCACCCTTGCCGTGCAGCTCAGGGACAGGATCGCCGATCTCATCCGCGAGGAGGGGCTGAAGCCGGGTGACAGGCTGCCGACGGAAGCCCAGCTCACGCAGCGCTTCAAGATCTCGCGCCCGGCCCTGCGCGAGGCGCTGAAGCTGCTGGAGCAGGATGACGTGATCTCTGTCGAGCATGGCCGCGGTCGCTTCGTATCCGCGCTCTCCGCCATCCAGGTCGACCGCCCGATCACCGTCTTCGAGAGCGTCACCGACATGGCGCGCCACTACGGCTACGTCACGGCCAACAGGGTGCTGTCGATCGCCGAGGAGGCCCCCGACAGGCCTGTGGCCGAAAGCCTGCGGCTCGGGCCGGCCGACCGGGTCATCCGCCTCGAGCGCATCCGCCTGCACGATGACGAGCCGATCCTCTACTGCATCGACTACGTGCCGCGCGGCCTCGTTCCGGGCAGGCTCTACGACATGGACTGGAGCGGCTCGCTGATGGACCTGCTCGAACGCCACGGCAAGCGCCCGCGCATGTCGGCGGCGAACGTCTCGTCCGTCATGCTGCCCGACGACGTCGTGGAGCGCCACGGCCTGCGCGACTTCGGCCCCGCGCTGCTCATCACCGAGACCTGCTTCAATGCGGCGGGCGAGCCGGTGAACTATGCCATCGATTATCACCGCGGCAGCCACTTCACCTTCAGTCTCACCCGCAAATAGGCCCGGTTCCCGCCCTCAGTCGCCGACCGGCACGGTGAGCCCGGCCTTCACCCGGTCCATGGCGACGAAGGTGCGGAAGCGCTTGACATTGTTGTTGCCGAAGAAGAGGCGGCGGGTCAGCGCCTCGTAGTCGGCCATGGCCGGCACCACCACGACGAGGATGAAGTCGGCCTCGCCGGTGACGTAGTAGCATTGCTGGATTTCCGGCGATGCCTCGAAGGCGCGCTTGGCCGCCTCGATGTGCTCGGCCGTCTCGCTGATCACCTCCACCTCGACGAAGATGGTGATGGACTGGCCGACCGCGACGGGATCGACGACGGCGACGTTCGCCCGGATGACGCCCTCCTCCGTCATGCGCCTTATGCGCCGCTGCACGGCGGGCGCGGAGAGGTTGACCGCTTCGCCGATGGCGCGCTGCGGTGTCGTGTTGTCCTTCTGCAGGATGGCGAGGATCTTCCTGTCGAAGGCGTCGAGGCGCGGCGGGGTCATCGGATTTCGGCTCCGGGCGAAACAAACTTGCAAAACATCGGGCGAATATCAGCGCTTTTTTCGGTGGCGTTGCAATATCCTTCAGCAATCAACCGAAAGGGCCGCCCATGTTTCTGATGAACAGCCATGCCGATCACCGTTCGCCGCTCGATCCGCGCGATGCCGAGACGCTCGGCGCCGCGGGCGCTGCCGCGGTGGAGCGGCATCTTTCCTTCCGCGACAATCACGCCGAGACGCCGCTGGTGGCCCTGCCGGGGCTTGCCGCAAGGCTCGGCGTCGGGGCGATCCATGTGAAGGACGAGGGCCATCGCCTCGGGCTCGGCAGCTTCAAGGCGCTGGGCGGGGCCTATGCGGTCATCCGGCTGGTGCTGGAGGCGGCGGGCGAGCGGCTGGGCCGCCCGGTCGACATGGCCGACCTGCACGCGCCTGACGTGGCCGCCGTCGCGCGCGGCATGACCTTCGCCTGCGCCACGGACGGCAACCACGGCCGGTCGGTCGCGCAGGGCGCCCGGCTCGTCGGCGCGCAGGCGGCCATCTTCGTGCATTCCGGCGTCAGCGACGAGCGCGTCGCCGCCATCGCCCGCTTCGGCGCGCAGATGATCCGTGTTGCCGGCACCTACGACGATTCCGTCCGCGAGGCGGCGCGGGTGGCGGAGGAGAAGGGCTGGACGATCGTCTCGGACACGTCCTGGCCGGGATACGAGCGCATTCCCGGCCTCGTGATGCAGGGCTACACGGCGCTGCTGCGCGAGGCGCTGCGCACGCTGCCGGCACCGCCGACCCATGTCTTCGTCCAGGCCGGCGTCGGGGGCATCGCCGCGGCGGTCGCCGGGCATCTGGCGCTCGAATTCGGCGCGGCGCGGCCGGTCTTCACCGTCGTCGATCCGGCGCGGGCGGCCTGCCTCTTCGAGAGCGCGCGGGCCGGCCGGCCGGTGACGATCGCCCATGGCGAGCCGACCGTGATGGCCATGCTGGAATGCTACGAGCCCTCGCTCGTCGCCTGGCGCGTGCTTTCGCGCGCCGCCGATGCCTTCATGACGGTCGGGGAGGAGGATGCGGTCGCCGCGATGCGGCAGCTCGCACGCCCCGTCGCCGGCGACCCCGCCATCGTGGCGGGCGAGAGCGGCGGCGTCGGCCTTGCCGGCCTGATGCGCGCCGCCGCCGATCCGGCCGCCAGGGCGGCGCTCGGCCTCGACGGGACGGCGCGCATTCTCGTGGTGAACACCGAGGGCGCCACGGATCCCGGCAGGTACGAGGAGATCGTCGGCCTCTCGCCCGCCGCCGTCGCGGCCGCGAACGGGAAGGACGCGGCATGACCCGTCTTTCGATCGACGCCGAACGCCTGCTCGGCCGCATCCGCACGCTCGGGTCCATCGGCCGCGATGCGGACGGCCGCCTCGTGCGCCTTGCCGCCTCGGATACGGACCGGGAGGGCCGCGACCGGTTCGTCGCCTGGCTGGAGGAGGCCGGCCTCGACGTCGCCGTCGACCGGATCGGCAACATCTTCGGCATCTGGCGGCCGGCGGGGTTGGAGGATGCCGCGCCGCTGATGCTTGGCTCGCATATCGATACCATCATCGACGCCGGCATCTATGACGGCTGCTACGGCGTGCTGTCGGGGCTGGCGGTGATCGAGACGCTGAAGGCCGCCGGCTTTTCGCCGGCGCGTCCGCTTGCCGTCGCCGCCTTCACCAACGAGGAGGGCGTGCGCTATGCGCCCGACATGATGGGCTCGCTGGTCCATGCCGGCGGGCTTTCCGTCGAAACGGCGCTGGCGACGGTCGGGACGGACGGGACGGTGCTTGGAAAGGAACTCGAACGCATCGGCTATGCCGGCGGCAACGCGCCCGGTTTCCTCACGCCCCATGCCTATGTCGAGCTGCATATCGAGCAGGGGCCGGTGCTGGCGCACGAGGGCATCGCCATCGGCGCCGTCGAGACCCTGCAGGGCATTTCCTGGCAGAAGGTGACGATCGACGGCAAGGCCAACCATGCGGGCACCACGCCCATGGCGATGCGGCAGGATGCCGGCCATGCGGCCGCCCGCGTCGTCGCCTTCCTGCGCGAGCGCGCACGGGCGTCGCAGACGCCGACGGTGGCGACGGTCGGCTGCATGGCCTTCGAGCCCAATGCCATCAACGTCATCCCCGCGCGGGCGACCTTCACGGTGGACCTGCGTGATCCCGACGAGGCCCGGCTGCGGGAGGAGGAGGCCGCGCTTGCCGCCTTCCTCGACCGGTTGGCGCAGGACGAGAAGGTCGCGATCTCCGTCGAGCGGCTTGCCCGGTTCGAGCCGGTGACGTTCGATGCGCGCATCGTCGGTCGGATCGAGAGCGCGGCGCGGGCGCGCGGCCTTTCCCACCGGCGCATGACCTCCGGCGCGGGGCACGATGCGCAGATGATGGCCCGCATCGCGCCGGCCGCCATGATCTTCGTTCCCAGCATCGCCGGCATCAGCCACAATCCCGCGGAGCGAACGGAGGATGCCGACCTTGTCGCCGGGGCCAATGTGCTGCTGGATGTGGTTCGCGCAATGACGGCGGAGGGAGCATCGCCATGACAATCGACAGGAACGCCCTTCACGCGGAGATGACGGCATGGCGGCGCGACCTCCATGCCCATCCGGAATTCGGCTTCGAGGAAATACGGACCGCGGCCTTCGTCGCGCGCAAGCTGCGCGAGTTCGGCCTCGACGAGGTCGTGGAGGGGGTCGGCGGGACGGGGGTCGTGGGCACGCTCCGGCGCGGCGCGGGCAACCGCTCCATCGCGCTTCGGGCGGACATGGACGCGCTGCGCATCACCGAACAGGGCGACAGGGCCTACCGCTCGCAGGCCCCCGGTGTCATGCATGCCTGCGGCCATGACGGGCACACGACGATGCTGCTCGGCGCCGCGCGGATGCTGGCGGAGGAGGGCGGCTTCGACGGCACGGTCCGCTTCCTCTTCCAGCCGGCGGAGGAGTGGGGCAGGGGTGCGCTCGCCATGCTCGCCGACGGGCTGATGGAGCGCTTTCCCTTCGACGAGATCTACGGCATCCACAACATGCCGGGCCTGCCGGTCGGCCGCTTCGAGACGCGGCCGGGCGCGCTGATGTCGGCGGAGGACAATTTCGAGATCGTGCTCGAAGGCGTCGGCGGCCATGCCGCGCGGCCGCACTGGGGCAACGAGGTGCTGGTCGCCGCCTGCGCCCTCGTGACCAATCTCCAGACCATCGTCTCGCGCCGCCTCAGCCCCACGGATGTCGGCGTCGTCTCGGTGACGGAACTCGTCACCGACGGCACGCGCAACGCCCTGCCGGGCCTTGCCCGCGTGCTGGGCGACGCCCGCAGCTTCCGCCCGGAGGTGAGCGCGCAGATCGAGCGGCAGATGCGCATCATCGCCGAGGGCACGGCGCTCGCGCACAATGTCGCCGCCACGGTCACCTATACGCGCGAATTCGTGCCGCTGCTGAACGATCCGGCCCTCGTCGAGGAGGCCTTCGCGGTCGCCCGCGGCTTCCTGCCGGCGGAAAACGTGGCGCTGGCCGCCGAGCCGATGACAGGCTCGGAGGATTTCGCCCATTTCCTCGCCCATGCGCCCGGCTGCTTCGTCTTCCTCGGCAACGGGGAGGCTTCCGCGCCGCTGCACAATCCCGGCTACGATTTCGACGATGCGGGGCTGCTCCACGGCGCCGATTTCCACGCGGGCATCGCGCGGCGGCGGCTGCCGGCCTAGCTTTTGCGGCGGATCGGCGGATAGCGGGCGGTTGTAAACGAAATCCTCATAAGAGCGCATTAGCGTGTTCCGAATGATGGAATGATCCCATGTCTCCGCAGCGAGTCCCGATGGCATGAGCAGGCCTGACAGCGCAGTTTCGATCCCCCTTTCCACGCCCGGCGCGTCCGCCGAGGCCGAAGGCCCCGGGCGTTCCCGCCAGGAGGTGGACTTCTGGATGAACTGCGTCGGCGCGCCGCTGCTTCTCATGGAACGGCAGACGCTGACCGTGCGCAGTGCCAACCGCAACGCCGCGGTCCTGTTCGGCGTGGGCCTGGAGCCGTTCGGGCCGTGCCCCGTCGAGGACCTCGTCGGGTCCGAGGCCGCGATGATGCTCGGCCAGATCTGGAACGTCGCCCCGGTCGGCGTGCCGGGCGAACCCTTCCTCATCCGCGCCGTCGTGCAGGAGCAGGAGCGCATGCTGATGGTGCAGGTCACCAAGCTTGCGGTGGAAGACGAGATCCTGCGCCTCTTCACCTTCATGGACGCGCCGCCGCAAGGCTCGGTGACGCTCGCGGGATGGCAGGAGAACGTCATTTCCCTGCTCAACTGGCTGCCGTTCGGCTTCGAGATCGCCAGCGCCGACGACCAGATCCAGTTCGCCAATTCCACCTTCAAGGAGCTGTTCGGCTATTCGCAGGACGACATCGCCAATATCGAGGACTGGTGGCGGCTCGTCTATCCCGATCCGGACTATCGCGCCTTCGCCCGCGCGCAATGGTACTCGTCCATCGCCGCCGCGCGCGCGGAGAACCGCGAGATGACGCCGTTCGACCTCGAGGTGGCGACGGCGAGCGGCGCGCGGCGGACGATCCAGTTCCGCCATCGCACCATCGGCAATTTCCACGTCAACCTCTATATCGACGTGACGCGCGAGCGCGCCTATGCGCAGGAACTGCGGGTCCTTGCCGATACCGATCCTCTCACCGGGGCGATGAACCGCCGCCGCTTCTTCGAGGAGGCGGACCGGCTTCATGCGCAAGGCGGTGGCCACGACATGCCGATCGCCTTCCTCATGCTCGACATCGACCACTTCAAGTCGATCAACGACCGGCACGGCCATGGCGTCGGCGACCTCGTGCTCATCGAGTTCACCGAACGCTGCCGCGCGCTGCTCCAGGCGGACGACTGTTTCGGCCGGATGGGCGGCGAGGAGTTCGCCGTCGTGCTGAGAAGGCCGGACCAGCGGGCCGTGGCGGATGTCGCCGAGCGCATCCGCGCGGCCGTCGAAGACCAGCCGTTCTGCACCGCCCGCCTGCCGGTCTCCGTCAGCGTGGGCGCCGCGATCGGCGAGCGCGGGGAGAGCGTGGGATCGATCATCTCCCGTGCCGACAATGCGCTCTACGATGTCAAGAAGGCCGGCCGCAACCGGGTGATCATCCGGTAGCCGCCGCACGCCTTGCAGCACGGTCGCCGCCCCGGCGGGGCCGGCGCAGGAATGTCCCACTTCGTCTCAAAAGTGTGTTCCGCCCCCGCTAGGGTTGAGCCCGCCCGGCCGAAATATGAAAAATTTCGGGGTGAGGAGAGAATTTTCCGGCGGTTCCAAGCGTTCCGGTCGGGTGGGGTACAAGATGCTTACCGAGGCAACCAGGCTGGGCCTCCCGCGCCCATCCCGCGGAGACAGCGAACAACGGCTGATCGTCATCGTGGCTCGACCGGCTTTCCTGGTCGAGTGCCTGGCGGAAGTGCTGCGTCGCCGTTTTCACGGGCACGACGTCGTCGTCGACGACGAACCGGACGTGCTGCGCGAGCAGAAATCGCGCATCCGCCTCGTCCTCCACTATCACAGCGATACGGCGGAGATCGCCCGGCGCATGGACGATGCCGGCGCGCGCAGCCCGTCGACCGCCATCGGCGTCCTGATCGACGATCCGGGCGGCTTCGACCCGATCCTGGAAGCGATGGCCGAGGAACAGCGCATCGACGGCATATTGCCGCTCAACATTCAGCTCGACGTGTTCCTGGCCGGCGTGGAACTGATGATCAGGGGAGGCGAGCACTTCCCCTCCGCGCTGCTGCGGCGGCTGAAGCCCGGCAACGGCGTGGCCGGGATCGCCGGCGGCACGCGCGGGATGGCGGCAATCTCCGATCCTGACGATCGTCCCGCCGCTGCCGGCACGCAAGAAGCCCGCCTGACGACGCGGGAGGTCGAGATCCTCGATCTCCTGTACAAGGGCACCCAGAACAAGCTCATCGCCCACCGCCTCAAGCTGTCGGAAAACACGGTGAAGGCCCATATCCGCAACATCTACAGGAAACTGCGCGTCACCAACCGGACGGAGGCGGCCAGGCGGTATTTCGACGAGGCCCGCGACGGCGGGCGCAGGACGACGGGCGCCGGCTGACGCGTCTTCGAGATGCCCGAGGTTATACCCGGCTCCTCCAAAGGGGTTATTTGACTCCAATTTGATTAATACCCTACTCTCTGATCAATCTCTAAAATGACGATGTGGCGGCCCGTGCCGCCCTGGACAAGCGACCTGCGTTGCGTTGGGGGAAAAATGCTTGCGACCGAATACGGCAGGCCCGACCCTGCACGTTCCCGCCGTGAAGACCATGCGCTGCAACGGATCGTGATCGTCGCCGAGCCGGATTTCCTGGTGGAGTGCCTCGCGGAGGTGCTGAAGCGGCATTTCCCCGATCACGAGGTGGTCGTGGAGGACCAGGCGGGCGAGGCGCTGCGGCAGCATCCGCGCATTCGCCTCATCCTCTTCCACCGCATGGACGCGGCGGACATCGCCCGGATGCTGCGGGACCTCGATGTTCACGCCCCGTCGGCGGCATCCGGCGTCCTGATCGAGGATTCGCGCGCGCTCGACCCGATCCTCACGCTCCTTGCCGGAGACCGGCATATTGACGGCATCCTGCCGCTCGATGTGCGGCTGGACGTGTTTCTCGCCGGCGTCGACCTGCTCGTGAAGGGCGGGGAGCACTTCCCCTCGGCGCTGCTGCGGCGGTTGAAGTCCGCCGGCGCGCCCTCCGGCCCGGCCGGCGTGAGGCGCCTTCTCACGCAATATGCCGATTTCGCACAGCCGGGCGGGCGCGAATCCCACCTGACGACGCGGGAGGTCGAAATCCTCGACCTGCTTTGCCGGGGCACGCAGAACAAGATCATCGCGCACCGCCTGAGCCTCTCGGAAAACACCGTCAAGGCGCATGTCCGCAACATCTACAAGAAGCTGCGCGTGAAGAACAGGACGGAGGCCGCCCTGGTCCATTTCGACAAGCCCCATTCCGCTGCCGGGTCGGCAAGGCACCCCCGCTGAAGGGCATTTCCCCCCGGAAAAGCCCTCCGTCCGTCGGCGTGCCCTCATACGGTGGAGGTATCCGGGCGGGAAAGGCTAATCCCTTTTTGCACCTAGGATCGCAGCCCCAGCCGTGTTTAGTTTTGATCGTGAACCGGCTCCGGGGAGTAAAAGACAAAGGAGCCGCGTTTTCTAGCCGAGATCTGAAAGGATCGACGTCATGAATCCCTGGGGGGTTTTGCGACGGAGGGACGACTTTGTCTTGTTGTATGTCGTCTTTCTCACCGGCTACCGTGGCAGGAGATGAGTTCATCGTTCTTCTGCCTTGATTCAACCTCGGAGCAAGCGCGAATACGATCCCATTCGAGATGAGCAGGGATTATCGTGAGCGGCTCCGTTTTCTTTTCGGACGGAGAATGCCATGAATTACGATCCGAGAGGCGATGAAACCAATATCGGCGCGCTCGCCGAGGGGTTCGCCAACAGTGCGATCAGTTCCACGGAAGTCAGTGACGATTCGACCGGTTACGTCGGCGTCGCCAACGGCAACAACCGCGACAACGTGGACAGCAGCATCAACGTCGACGTCGATGCCGCCATCGACGTGGATGCCAACAACGGCAACAACCGCGAGAATACCTATACCTGGGACTACGACAGCAACAGCGTCACCAACAACACCACCAACTCGATGTCCCTGGCCGACACCGACACCAACGTGCAGACCGTGTCGGACAGCTACAACTCGTCTTCGTCCGAATGGAACTATGACGGCAGGTCCTACACGGACGACCATACGACGAACCTGAGCTACACGAATGTCGATACCGACATCAGCAACACCACGAACACCGAAACCACGACGCTGAACACGGCCATCAGCGACAGCTTCAACACGGTGTCGACGGACACCGACTTCTCCGTGATCAGCGGCGTTTCGGACTTCGACAATCTCGGCGTGGCCGGCCGCGACCTGACGTTCAACATCGGCGACGACTACTCGTTCGCGCTCAACATCGACGGGATCCTCAAGGAGTCCCTCGGCGGCGCCGACAGCGACGGCATCTTCAGTGCGGTCCAGGCCAACCACCTGGTCGACCAGGACATCGCCTACAACGTCACCATGAACAACCAGGAGGCCCAAAACGACCTGCGGGCCGACGCCGGAAGCGCCTATGGCGACCCGGGCCTCAAGGGCTGGGATCTGGGTGCCGGCGACGACGTCTCCGGGTCGAGCGTGGCCGACGCATCGGCAATCCTCGCCAATTCCGGCTACCACCTCCAGCTCGTCCAGGGTGCCAACCTGCTCACCAACCACATCGAAAGCAGCTTCGTCGGTGGCGACCATTACGTCACCAATGTCGGCGAAGACTCGTCCGGTTCCGGCTCCTGACGACATCCCATCCCGAGACAGGGTCGCGCCGGTGCGCCGGCGCGACCCTCAAGGCGTGAAAGCCCGGAGCCTGGGATGAGAGCAGCGACCGCCACCGCGGTCCCATCGTTGCCCTCCTTCCGGCCGCGCGGCGAGGGAGATCGACATGTTGCCCGACCGGACATCGCAGACCATCGCCCATTTCATCGGCTACTTCGACAGCGTGATCGAAGAGGCCCGGCTCCGCATCCAGCAATCGGAAGGCAGGGTCCTGGGCGAAAAGGCGGCCCCACCCGCCGAGCTGCAGGCGCTGGCGCCGGATTTCGCGACCGATTTCAGCCTGCGCAGCTTCATCCCCGACGTTCCCTACAGGGCACCGCCCTTCGATCTCTACGGCGGCGGCAGCCACTTCCACCACGCTCCCATCGGCCTCGGCTTCGGCTGGCAGCGGCCGGTCTCGTTCGATCCCGACATGCCGCGCCACATGCTGCCGGGCCGCCCGGCGGCCGACGTCGAACAGCAGCTTCACATCTTCGCCGGACCCGGCTCGATCCAGGCGCAGATATTCCAGGTCAACGTGCTCTACGACGACGACTACCTGGACCTGACCGACCAGCCGCACGAGCGGATCGACATGTCCTTCGTGGCCGGGCGCCTGTCGGACTATGCCGATGCCGGCGCGGCCTACGGCGAGCGCACCACCTTCGACCGGCCGCAGGACCATGCATCCCTCGACGCCATGGCCAAGGGGTACGGCACGCTCGGCGAGGCGCTCGGCCAGGAGGACCGCCCGCCGATCCACGCCGACGCCCACAGCGAGTTCGTCGCGACCGGCGATGGGGCGAAGGGCATCCATGTGAACGGCGAGTTGCGGGAGGAGATGCCGGTCCTCAAGGACCTCCTGCCCGACCGCGGCCTTGCCGCGCCCCCGGCCGAGGAGGCGGAGGACGCAGAGCAGGCGACGGCCGGCGCGCATGGCCCCGCGGTCGACAGCATCGTCGTCGACGCGGGGGCGAATGTCGTCGCCAACATCGCGGCGGTCACCAATGTCGGCATCATCGCGCCGGTGATGAGCGTGATGGGCGACTACCACCAGGTGGACGTGATCTCGCAGGCCTATGTCTACAGCGACGTCGACCATGACGGCCGCTTCCCGGCCGGCGATGCGGCATTCCATGCCGGCTCCGCGACGCAGGCCTTCAACATCGCGGCCATCAAGGACATGGCCTTCGCGCTCGGCGGCGGCGGCGAGGAGGGCGGCGATGCGCCGCCGGTCTTCCCGACCGACTGGGTGGTCAGCCGCATCGATGGCGACGTCTGCTTCATGGAGTGGATCGAGCAGTACAATTTCGTCACCGACAACGACCAACTCGTCATCACCACGCGGGGCAGCGAGATCTCGATCCTGTCCGGCGGCAACACCGCGCTCAACGTGTCGACCTTCTTCGGCATGAGCATGCAGTACGACCTGGTGATCGTCGGCGGCAACGTGATCGACATGAACGTCATCAACCAGCTTGCCGTTCTCTACGACAACGACTGGCTGGTCGGAAGCGGCGCGGGGGCGAGCGGCGTCTCCTTCGACGGCGGCGGCAACCTCATCTGGAACCAGGCGTCCATCACCAATGTCGGCAGCGGCAATTTCCAGGAGATGCCGGGCTACATGTCGGACGTGGTCGCCGCCATCGACGAGCGCGATCCGAACATGCCGGCCGGGCTTGCGGGCGACGCCGCCTTCCAGGGCCAGCATGTGCTGAGCGTGCTCTACATCACCGGCAACGTCTACCAGCTCAACTACGTCAACCAGGTCTCCATCCTCGGCGATGCCGACCATGTCAGCCAGTTGGCCGCGAACATGCTGGCGGAGACCGAGGATGCCAGCGTCACCATCCGCACCGGCAACAACGCCGTCATCAACATCGCCGAGATCGTCGACTACGACAGCTTCGGCGGAACCACCTATCTCGGCGGCGGGCTCTATACCGACGCCATCCTCATCCAGGGCGGCATCATCGAGCAGGACGATACCCACCCCCAGACGGTCGGGACGAAGCTGGCCAACGAGGTCATCGCCTTCCTCGACGATACCCCCGACCACCCGGGCACGAGCGGCGACGGCGTCATCGACGCCGGCCATGACTATTCATGGAACACCGCCATGCCCTCCGATGCCATGCAAACCGTGATTGCCTGACGGCCGAGGAGCGGCGCCCCATGAATGCCTTTACCAAGAACACCTCCCCGATGCCCGCCGAACTGCCCCTGCCGCTGCGCATGGGGGAGGCAGACCGGCCCGTGCGGCCCCGGCCGGAGGCCGATCCGGCCGGCGACGACGCCCTCACCCGATCCTGCATCGCCGCCGTCGACGAGGCCGTGACGACGCTCGCCGCCGCGCCTGACGGCCGCGAGGCACGGCCGGGCGCCTGGGCCGAGGCCGCCGCCGCCGTCCGGCCGACCATCCAGGAAAGGATCGCGCCCGCCCCGAGGCCGCCGGCCGATGCCGGGCATGCCGCCGCGCCGGCGTTCGCACCCGCCGCGCCCGGGCCGGTCCCGCCGCAGGCAAGGCTGCGCGAGCCGGACCCGGTAAAGGCGCCGCCCGTCCAGCCCTTCGGCCGGACGATCGAGGCCGACCGGGGACCTGTCCGCGTGAGCGAAAGACGGCCGCAGGGCGGGGGCGGAAGCGGCGACGGGGGTGTCCCGTCCGGCGGCGGCAATGGCGGGGGCGGCAGCGAGAATGCGGGCTTCCACAAGCGTAGCGGCCCGGCCAATTTCGCCACCAGCCTAGCCAAGGCCATCGCGGTCGTGCGGCAGAATCTGATGATCGTGATGGTCTTCACCGTGGCGATCAACATCCTGCTGCTCGCCATTCCGCTCTATCTCTTCCAGATCTCCGACCGCGTGCTCACCAGCCGCTCGATGGACACGCTGATCATGCTGACGATCGTCGTCGTCGGCGCCGTGCTGCTGCAGGCCTTCGCCGACAGCATCCGCCGCTTCATCCTGATGCGCACCGCCGTGGAGCTCGAAGTCCAGCTCGGCGCGCCGATCCTCAGCGCCGCCGCGCGCGCCTCCCTGCATGGAAACGGCAAGGACTACCAGACGCTGCAGGATCTCCAGCAACTGCGCAGCTTCCTCACATCGGGAACGCTCATCGCCTTCCTCGACGCGCCGCTGATGCCGCTGTTCGTGCTCGTGGTCTATCTGGTCCACCCGCATCTCGGCGTCATCATCATGACCTGCTGCGCGGTCCTGTTCATCGTGGCCTATCTCAACCAGTCGTTCACGGCGCGTCACTTCGCCGAGGCGAACGGTTTCCTCAGCCGCGCGAACCTCCAGCTCGATTCCATGTCGCGCAATTCGCAGATCATCAATGCGATGGCGATGATCCCCGAGGCCGTCAAGCTCTGGGGGCACGACACGGCGGGCTCGCTGAAGGCGCATGTGCGGGCCCAGGATCGCGCCATCGTCTTCACCGGGATTTCCAAGTTCTGCCGCATGGTGACGCAGATCGCGCTGCTCGGCTGGGGCGCGCATCTGGCGCTGTCGGGCCAGCTGACCGGCGGCATGGTCATCGCCGCCTCGATCATCTCCGGCCGGGCGCTCGCGCCGATCGAGGGGGCGATCGAGGGCTGGAACCAGTTCAACAGGTCGCGCGCCGCCTATGGCCGCATCCAGCAACTGCTGCTCTCCTCGTCGCTGAACTTCGCGCGCCTGCGCCTGCCGCAGCCGGAGGGCCGCCTCGATGTCGAGCGCCTTCTCTTCGTGCCCCCGCCGCAAAAGCGCGTCATCCTCAACGGCGTCTCCTTCTCGCTGAAGAAGGGGGAGTCGCTGGCGGTCATCGGCAATTCCGGCTCGGGCAAGACGACGCTCGGCAAGATGCTCGTCGGCTCGATCATGCCGACGTCAGGCAATGTCCGCCTCGACCTGATGGACCTTCGCAACTGGGACCAGCGGCAGTTCGGCGAGAGCATCGGCTACCTGCCGCAGGACGTCCAGCTCTTCCCCGGCACGATCAAGGCCAACATCGCCCGCATGCGCGACGACGTCGACGACCGCATGATCTTCGAGGCGGCGGTCCTGGCCGATGTGCATGAGCTCATCGCCACGTTCCCGCAGGGCTACGAGACGATCGTCGCCGCCGACGGCGCGCCGCTCTCGGGCGGGCAGAAGCAGCGCATCGCGCTGGCGCGCGCCTTCTTCGGCAATCCGAAATTCGTGGTGCTGGATGAGCCCAATTCCAATCTCGACCCGCCGGGCGAGGCCGCCCTCGGGCGGGCGCTCCAGCACGCGAGGCGCGCAGGCATCACCACGGTGACGATCACCCAGCGCCCCTCGCTCCTCCAGGTCGTCGACAAGATCCTCGTTCTCAAGGAAGGCACGGTCGCCATGTTCGGCGAACGGGTCGAGGTGCTGGCGGCCCTGGCGAAGACCTCCGCTGCAAGGGGCGCCGGCACCGCCGGCATCGAAGGAAGGTGAGCCATGGGCAAGGATGAAAAGGCAATCGCGCCCGCCGGCCAGGCGGACTGGTACGCGGATGTGCCGCGCTCGATCCGCCTGCATGTGATCGTCGGCATGACCGCGCTCGGCGTCACCTTCTGCGGCTTCGGCGTGTGGGCCGCGACCGCGCCGCTCGCCTCGGCGATCATCGCGCAGGGCAGCTTCGTGGCCACCGGCAACAACAAGATCGTGCAGCACCTGGAAGGCGGCATCATCAAGGAGCTGCATGTCGGCGAGGGCTCCAAGGTGCGCGAGGGCGACGTGCTGGTGACGCTGGACGACACGGCCGCGCTCGCCAACGAGCGGGCGCTGAAGCTGCGCTGGCTGCGCCTGGAGGCCGTCGTCGCGCGCCTGAGGGCGGAGGCGCTCGGCGCGCGCGTCTTCGCGCTGCCGCCGATGCTGGTCAAGGAGGCGAGCGATCCCGATGTCGTCGCGATCGCCGAGAGCCAGCACGTCATCTTCAACAGCCGCAAGGTCAAGCTGGAAGAGCAGCTCAACCTCGTGGACAAGAACATCCGGTCGCTGGAGTTCCGCTCGAAGGGCTATCGCGGCCAGAAGGAGGCGCTGGAACGCCAGGTGGTGCTCCTGGAGGAGGAGCGCGATTCCAAGGCCAAGCTGTCCAAGGCCGGCTACATGAAGCGCACGGACTACCTCGCCGTCGAGCGGGCGATCGCCGACGCGATGGGCGACATCGCGCGCATCCAGGGCGAGGTGAACGAAAGCGACGCGCAGATCGACCGCTACAAGCAGGAGGCGGTCATTGCCGTCAACACGCTCAAGCAATCGGCGCTGGACGCGCTGGAAACCGCGGATTCGGACCTCGACGCCGTGCGCGAGCAGATGCGCGGTGCCTCCGGCGTGCTCGACCGCACCGTGATCCGTTCGCCCGTCACGGGCACGGTGGTGCGCTCCTACTATCACACGGCCGGCGGCGTCATCACGACGGGCAAGCCGATCATGGAGATCCTGCCCGCCGGTGTCCCGCTCATCATCGAGGCGCAGGTGCTGCGCACCTCCATCGACCAGGTGCGCGAGGGCGAGACGGCCGTCGTGCGCCTTTCGGCGCTGAGCAGCCGCACGACGCCGGTGCTGGACGGCAAGGTGATCTATGTCTCGGCCGATTCCGTCGAGGAAGGCACGCTGACCTCGCCGAAGGACGTCTACATCGTGCGGGTCCAGGTTCCCGAAAAGGAAATCCGGCGGATCGCCGGGTTCCATCCCGTGCCCGGCATGCCCGCCGACATCCTCATCCAGACCTCCGAGCGCACGTTTTTCCAGTATATCACCAAGCCGATTGCAGATAGCATGTCGCGAGCATTCAAGGAGAAATGACGACCCGGAGGCAGCCATGGGCAACATGCCCGACGTTCTCCTTCTGGTGGGCCGGCTCAACTATGTCTGGACGAATACCGAGAGCCTGCTGATCTACATGATCGCCCACCAGCTCGGCGTGGACAAGGAAGCGGCAATCGTCGTCTTCCTCACGCTGAACACGACGCGCGCGCGCATCGATCTCGTGGAGCGCCTCGCCAAGCGCAGCGCGACCCCGCCGGCCGACCGCGGCTTCATCCTCGACGTGATGGGGCGGCTGAAGCGGGTGAGCCGGCTGCGCAACAAGTACAACCACAGCATCTATGCCTTCAACGAGAAGGGCGACATCGCCAGCACCCAGCTCATGCGGCTGGTGGAGACGGACGATTCCATCCTCTACGGCAAGGTCGAGCAGATGGACCAGCGCGAGATGCGCCAGCTCGAAAAGGGCATCGCCGAGATCGCCGACATCAGCAAGATGCTGTGGGGCTTCATCCATGCGAGCCCGGCCCTGAAGGATGCCCTCTAGAGCAATTCCAGCAGAAGTGCACAGCGGTTTTGCGGCCGGAATTGCGTGAAAACAAAAGGATAGAGCATTTTCGCGATTCGGAGAAAAGCGGACATGCTCTAGCGGCTGATCCGCGCGTAGACCCGCTCCAGCGCCTCGGTGAGGGCGCTCATGCCGCCGTCGTGCTCGAAATCCCGGAGCACCTGTTCGTTGAGCCCGCCCCTGGTCGCGTATTTGCGGCTCATCTCGACGAAGTCCCCGTGCGTACCGGCAAGGAGCGCCGTTTGGGAAAGCTCCGCAAAGAGCGGGGCGAGATAGGCGCGGCCCTTCTCCTCCGGCAGGCCCTTCTGCGCCAGCCATTGCGTCGTGCGGTGCATGATGGCGAAATAGGTGGCCATCAGCGCGCTGGCGGCGGCGAGAAGGTCGTATTCCGCCCTGGTCTCGCATTCGACGGCATTGCCCAGCACGTCGAAGAGCGCCGCCGCGCCCGCATCCGGCGGATAGATCGCGGTGACGCCCCTGCGCCGCGCGACGAAGGGCAGCGGGATCGCCTGCACGAGCGCGACATCCGCGCCGATCCAGTCGAGAAGGGCCGGCCTGCCGGTCGCCGCGACGAGGCTGATCACCTTCTGCCCGTCGCGGAAGCGCAAGTGGCGGACGACCTCCTCGGCGATCTGCGGGCGGATCGCCAGCACGACCGTGTCGCAGCCCTCGACGATCGCCTGGTTGTCGGCGGAAACCAGCACCGCGGGAAAATCGGCGGCAAGGCGCGCCGAGGTCTCGGCGCTGCGCAGCGAGACCATGACATGCGGCACGGCGGCGTGCGGCGAAAGAAGCCCGCGCACCATGGCGTCGCTGATCGCGCCGGTGCCGATGAAGCCGATTTTCAGGGGCAGGGACATGAGCGGCTCCGCAGGCTAGAGCAATTCCAGCAAAAGTGCGCAGCGGTTTTGCGTCCGGAATTGCGTAGAAACAAAAGGATAGAGCATTTTCGCGATTTGAAGAAAAGCGGAAATGCTCTAGCAGGCCGGCGATTCCGGCCGCGGCGATGGTAGAGCCGGCGCCCGGCTTTGTCGATGCGCCCGCCGCCTATCGGCGGCGGGCGGCGGCCTCCATGTCGTCTGTATAGTACTTGTCGTAGAGGTCGCGGTATTTCTCCGCCGCGCCCGCATCGCTGTAGCGGGCAAGCGCGGCCATGTCGGTCTTGTTGAGGATGACGCCGAGCGTCTTCGCCTCGATCCGGTGCTCGGCGGCAAGCAGGTCGCGCACGAGGTTGGAGGGGGTCCTGCCCCATTCCACCACGAAGAGGAAGCCGTCGACCAGCGGCTCGAAGGCCTTGGCGTCGACGACCGGGCCGACGGGGGCGAGGTCGACGACCACGTAGTCGAAGGCCTGCCGGGCCTCTTCGAGCAGGCGCTGCATGGCCGGCGAGGTGATCAGCTCGTTGCCGTCGTGCCGACGGGCCTCGCCCGGCCGGATCGCGATCGGCAGGATGGCGAGTTGCGAGCGGCGGTCGGTCTTGACCGCCTGGGTCCACGGGATCTCGCCGCTGACCGCCTCGATGAGGCCGGCCTGCGGGGCGGGGCTCATCCTGGCGCTAAGGCCGGGCCGGCGCACGTCGGCGTCGATCAGCAGCGTACGCTTGCCGCTGATGGCAAGGAGCGCGGCGAAATTGGTGGCGACGGTCGACTTGCCTTCGCCGGGAAGCGCGGAGGTGACGCCGATCACCCGGCTCTGCCGGCCCGTCAGCATGGTCTCGCAGGTCAGCTTGGCGTTGCGCAGCGTTTCGGCGAAGGCCGAGCGCGGGGCGTCGAGCACGATGCGCGTCATCCGCTCGAGCGGGATGTCCTCGTCCGTATCGCCCGGCGCCGGCTCCGCCTTCACCACCTTCGCGCCGATCATCGCGGGCTTGCGCTTCCTCTGCCCGCCGACGAGCGGCAGGTAGCCGAGCGGCTTGAGGCCGAGGACGGTGCGCACGTCGCTTTCCAGCCGGAAGGCGCGCTCGCGCAGCTCCTGCACGAAGGTCAGCACGCCGCCGGCCATCAGGCCGAGCACCAGCGAAAGGCCGAGCACCATCGTCTTCTTCGGGCTCGACGGCGCGGTCGGCACGCCGGCATCCGAGATCACCCGCGCCTTGGCGATGGGGAAGGACTGCTTTTGCGAAGCCTGCTCGAAGCGGCTGAGATAGGATTCCGACAGCGCCTTCAACGCCGTCGCCTTCTGCTCCAGCTCGCGCAGGCGCACCGAGGAGCGGTTCGCCTCGGCATTGCTGCCGGCGACCTTGTCGATGCTCTCGCGCAGCGACACCTCGCGCGAGCGCGCCACCTCGTATTCGTTGCGGTAGCTGGCGGTGAGCTGCTGGAGCTCGCGGTAGACCTGCCCGGCAAGGTCCTCCTTCTCGGCCCTCAGCGCGGCCGCCTGCGGATGGTCGGTGCCGAAATTCTGCGCGATGTCCTGGGCGCGCTTGACGACGGAATTGTAGCGCTCGCGCAGGTCCTGAAGCACCGAGCCGCCCGCCTGCTGGGTGGGAATGGAGGCATTGTCGACGGCCTTGTCCGGCCCCTGCTCGACGATGGCCCTGAACTGGGCGTAGCGCGCCGAGGCGCTTGCCGCATCGGCCTGCGCCAGGATGAGCTGGCTGTTGAGGTCGGCAAGCTGCTGCTCGGACATCAGTTCGCCGCGCGCGGTGGTGAGGCCGTTCTCGTCGCGGTAGCGCTCCACCTCCAGCGCGGCGTCCTGCGCGCGGGCCTGGATGTCGGCGAGCCGCTCCTGCAGCCAGGTCGAGGCCTGTTCGGTCGCCGTGAAATTGGCGCTGAGCTGGTCCTCGAAGAAGGCTTCCGCGTAGCGCCTGGTGATCGCGGCGGCGAGGGCGGGATCCGTCGAGCGGAAGGAGACGGCGAGCACGGCGCTGCGCGCGACGCGCTCCACCGCCAGCGACTGCTGCAGCATGGCCGCGGCCTTGTCGCGCCGGCCCTTCGCCAGCGCCTCCTCGGAGGCGTCCGGGCCGGACGACGTCAGCGCCTTCGCCCAGCCCTTGACCATGGCGACGGGCGATTGCGGCGGGTCGAGGATGGTCTCGTTGTCGGCAAGCTTGAGGTCGTCGACGACGCGTAGCGCCAGCCGGCCGGACTTCAGGATCTCGACGGCGCTCGAAATGCGCATGTCGACCTGCTGGCTGCTCTGCGGCGAGGGCTCGGTTTCCTCGGCATAGCGCGACAGGTCCTCGTCGAGCAGGATCTGCGTCATGGACGTGTAGACCGGCGTCGCGAACACGAGATAGGCGACGGCGAGCGCCACGGCGAGCGCGACCGAAAGCCCGATCAGCCGGGCCCGGCGGACGAGGATCGCCAGCAGGCGGTTGAGGTCGATGAAGGAATCGGACGGATCCGGCTCCCGTCGCAGGATGCTGCTGTGCGGTACGGTGCGTTGGTGCATGGGGCTCCGTTCTGCCTTTCGGCGCGATGGAAAGCTTTTCCTCCCCAGGATGCGGCCCCGGACCTCGACGGGCCCGGGGCCGCGCTATCATGCCGCGCGAATCCGGCCCTCATGCGACAACACCATGTCGCGCAGCGCCGGGTAGAGCGCGCCGGAAAGATCGGGACGCGCCAGCGCGAAGGCGACATTGGCCTCGATGAAGCCGTGCTTGGAACCGCAGTCGTAGGTCCGCCCCGCATAGGGATGGGCGTGGAAGGGCTGCGTCTCGGAGAGCTTCAGCATGCTGTCGGTGAGCTGGATCTCGTTGCCCGCGCCGCGCTGCTGGCGCGCGAGATGGCCGAAGACCTCCGGCTGGAGGATGTAGCGGCCGTTGAGGAAGAGGTTGGACGGCGCCTCGCCGGCCTTCGGCTTCTCCACCATATGGGTGACGGTAAAGCCGTGGCGCACGGCCGCGCCCTTGCCGACGATGCCGTATTGCGAAACCTCCTCCGGCGCGCATTGCTCGACGCCGACGACATTGCCGCCGACCTCCTCGTAAAGCTCCATGAGGCCCGCCATGCAGCCGCGCGCGCCGAAGGAGACCATGTCGGGCAGGAGCAGCGCGAAGGGCTCGTCGCCGATGAGGTCGCGGGCGCACCAGACGGCATGGCCGAGGCCGAGCGGGGCCTGCTGGCGCGTGAAGCTCACCGCGCCCGCGGCGGGAAGCAGCTCGCTCAGTTCGCTCACCTTCTCGTCCTTGCCGGATTTCTCCAGCGCGGCGACGAGTTCCGGCGTGTCATCGAAATGGTCCTCGATGACCTGCTTGTTGCGGCTGGTGACGAAGACGACATGCTCAATGCCGGCCTCGCGCGCCTCGTCGAGGGCATATTGCACGACGGGCCGGTCGACGATGGTCAGCATTTCCTTGGGCATGGCCTTGGTGGCCGGCAGGAAGCGGGTTCCGTTGCCGGCGACGGGGATGACGGCCTTGCGGACGGTCTTGGTTCGCACCATGGAATTATCCTTTGTTCTTGAGCGGCTGGCCGGACGCGGCCGCCGTGCGAGGCGCCGGCGACGCCGTCAGGCGGCGCCAACGGGCGGCGATCGGCATGGAAAGATGCCGGAGCGCGACGGGATCGCCGAGCGCCACCTTGAGGGCGGCGCCCGGCGAGCGGTTCTTGATGTGCCGGACGAGGGAGAGGAAGGCATGGGCCTCCCGCAGGTTGCGCGTGCGGCGGCGCTGCGCGCGCGCGGCCTCGCCCTCCAGCGGGAAGCGGGCAAGGAAGCGCCGGTCGCCCGCAAGCATCGCCTCGACATGGTGGAGATGCAGCACGCGGGAAATCGAGGTCTCGCGGACATGGTAGAGGTAGCCGGCCTCGGGCACGACGGCGCAGCCGCCGCCGGCGGCAAGCACCGCGGCGAGCAGCAGGTAGTCCTCGCCGATCCTCAGGTCCTCGTCATAGGCAAGGCCGTTTTCCGCAAGGAAGGCGCGGCGGAAGACCGGCTTCATGTAGCCGAAATTGTGCGTGCCGCGGAAAACCCGGTTGGAATCGATGAAGGCCGGCAGCGTCAGGCGGGGCATGGCGGCAAGAAGGCCGGGCGGGAACATCGCCTCGCTCCGGCCCTCGCCGTGCAGCACGTCGAGATTGTCGACCGCCGCCACGGCGTCCTGCCTTTCGGCGGCGTCGATCATGCGGCGCAGGCGGTCCGGCCGCATCGTGTCGTCGGCGTCGAGCACGGCGATCCAGCGCCCGCGGGCAGCGGCGAAACCGGCATTGCGCGCGCCGCCGGGGCCCTTGTTGCGGTCGAGCGCGACGAGGCGCACGGCCGGTTCGCCGAGCGCTTCGACGGCCGCGCGCGTCGCGTCGGCCGAGCCGTCGTCGACGACGATCACCTCCACCCTCACGCCCGCCTGCGCCAGGGCGCTGCGCACGGCGCGGGCGATGGTGTCGGCCGCGTTGTAGGCGGCGATGACGATGCTCGCCTCGGGCTCCGTCATGGCAGCGCCTCCAGCTTGCCGTAGGGCTCGATGGCGCGCGTGCCGAAAAGCCCGCCGACCGCGCCGGCGTGGAGGAGGCCGCGCAGCAGGAAGCGGTTGCGGCGCACCGGCGAGAGGGCGAAGGCCGTGGCCCCGCCGAGGCAGGCGGCGCATTTGGCGGCCGCGAGCGCCGCGGCGTTCAGCCGGGCCGCGCCCTCGTGCCGCGCGGCAAGCAGCCGGCCATGCGTCTGGCCCATGCGCAGCCGGCGCCGGGCAAGCCAGGAAAAGCGGGCGCGCGCGGCGGGCACCGGCTCCTCCACCCAGGCATCCTCGGCAAAGGCGATGCGACCGCCCGCGGCGTGGACGGCGGTGAAGAATTCGGTGTCCTCGCCGCCGCTGCGGCCGAGCGCAAGGTCGAAGCGCCGGCCGGCGATGGACGGGGCGGCAAGGCGCACCAGCACGTTGCAGGTATAGCCGGTGCGGATTTCGCCGTTCACCCAGACGGGGCGCGTGGCGTGGAAGTCGCCGCTGCGCATCCAGTCGGGCGTCTGCGGCCCGTAGAGCGCGCGCACCGGGCCGAGCACCACGTCTGCCCGGCTTTTCAGGGCCATGGCGAGCAGCCGGTCGAGCCAGAGCGCATCCACCGTCTCGTCGTCGTCGACGAAGGCGATGAAGTCGGCATCCGTATGGTCGAGGCAGGCATTGCGGGCGATCGAGATGTTGCCGGCCGGGCAATGCACATAGACGATGTCCGTCGGCAGCAGGGGCACGGCGGCCTCGACGCGGGGACGCGCGCTCGGCTGCACGTCGTTGTCGGCGACGATGACGCCGAGGCGCACGCCCGCCGGAACGATCAGCTTGGAGAGCGAGGCCAGCGTCTCGCTGAGCGCGGCGCGCCGGAAGGTGCAGACCGCGATGTCGATGCGAAGCGGCGCCGTCATGCCAGCGCCCTCCGGCTGCGGAAGTCGAGTACCTCGCGCCAGAAGCCGGCCGACCAGGCGAAGTGCATGATCATGGCGGAGACGGCGGCGAGCGGGCCGTAGGGATTGCGCTGGCCGAGCGCCATCCATGCGCCGTAGCCCATGCAGGCCGCGGCCCACAGCACGAAGGGCACGGCGGCGATCCAGGTGATCGCGGCGAGGAAGGCGCCGGCGGCGACCGGCGCCACCATCAGCGGCAGCAACTGGCGCAGGCCCGGCCGCGAGCGATGTTTCAAAACGTTGCGCGCCCGGCCGCGGCCATAGCCGAAATACTGCCGGAAAAGCGGCAGGACGCTGTCGCGCGGATAGTAGACCATGCTCGTGCGCGCGGTCATCCAGATGCGGTAGCCGGCCTGGCGGAGCCGGTAGTCGTATTCGGCGTCCTCGTTGGCGGTGAAGGTCTCGTCATAGCCGCCGACGGCGCGGAAGGCGGATATGCGCATCAGCGCGTGGTGGCCGTGGTCCGCCCAGTGGCTTTCCGCGCCCGCCCGGTGTTTGGCCCCGCCGTTGCCGAGCACGGAATTCTGCGCGACGGCGGTTGCCTTCTGGAAGGTGCCGAAGCCGACGGTCTGCATGGCGACGACGACGGAATCCGCCCCGGTTTCCAGCGCGTCCTCCACCAGCACGCGGCAATAGTCGTCGGGATAGGTGCCGTGCGCGTCGATGCGGATGAGATAGTCGTGCTCGACGCCGAAGGTGGCGACGGCAAGGTTGATGGCGGCGCTCTGGATGCGCTTGGGATTGTCGAGCACATGCATGTTCGGCACGCTTGCGGCAAGGCGCCGGGCGATCTCCCGCGTGCCGTCCGTGCTGCCGCCGTCGACGACGACGAGCGTCGCGGCAAGGCCGGAAAGGGTGGGTTCGAGATGGCGGACCAGCGGTTCCAGGTAGCGCGCCTCGTTGAGGCATGGAATCACGATCAGGCAACGCACGGATGCGGCAGCGTCAGTGGTCATGGCAATCCACCTTGTTTGCGACGAGGGAGGGAAGGGGGGCGAACGCCGCCGCCGGGGCGGACGGCTGCCGGAGGGCGGCGAGGCGCTGGACGAAGCCCGCGCAATCGGCGCGGTCGAGGACCCAGGGCCGCGTGCCGAGCTTGACGAGATTGGCGTAGAGCGCCCCGTAGGCCTCGCCGTCGAAATCGGCGAAGCGGTTGAAGAGGGTGTCGGCGCGGTCGTTGGCGAGCGTGACGCCGACGCCGCGCTGCCTTGCGAGCCGTGCGGTCTCGGTTCCGTCGAGAACGATGGGAAGCGCCCCGTGCCGGCAGCCCTCGTAGAGGCGGTTCGGCAGCAGCCAGAGCGAGTTCCGCCCCTCCTCGAAGAAATCGATGGCCCAGGTGAAATCGACCGCGCCATAGATGGCCGCGAGGTCCTCCGGGTTGCGGTAGGGGCCTTCGAAGCGGATGAAGGGCTCGCGGGCGATACGGCCGTCGAAATCCTCGAATTCGCCATGGGCCGGCCGGCCGCGCAGCACCACCTCGAAGCGCCCCGCCATGCGCCGGGTGAACGCGGAGAGCAGGTCGAGCGACTTGCGGCAGCGGATCGCGCCGAACCAGCCGATGCGCCAGGGCCCGCCCGCCGGGCGCGTGCGGGCGGGAAGGCCGCCCGCGTCGCCGTCCAGCTCCAGCACCTGGTTTTCGAGGAGATGGACGGGGGCGCGGATGCCGGACAGCGGCTTGAAATAGTGCTCGACGAAGGCGGGCGAACTGGTGACGACGAGGCCCGCCTTGCGGCCGAAATGCCGCTCGGCGCCCCGCAGCGCCCGGCCGACCATGCCGTTTCGCAGCATGAGGCGGTGGATGTCGAGGCATTCATAGGCGACGGGCACATCGCCGAAGCGGGCGGCGGCGCGGCCGGCGAGCGCCAGCGTTTCGAGGTTGCGGGCGAGGATGACGTCCGGCGTCTCGATGCCGGAGAGCCTGCGCGAAAGCGTCGCCGCCGCGCCGGCGACCGCGACGACGCGCTGGGCGAAGCGCGCGTCGCCCGTCGCGCCGAGGTCGATGGGCGTGACGCCCTCGATGTCGGCAAGCCGGTTCTCGCCGCGGCGGAAGCCGGCGAGCGTCACCGAGGCGCCGCCCGCGTGCAGCATCAGCACCCGCCGGCGCACGGCCGGGTCGGAAAGATCGTGGACGAGGTAGAGGACGCGGAGCATCGGCGCCATCCTCAGTTCACGAGGCAGGCGACGGAGCCGTCGAACTGGCAGGGCCCGCCCTCGGCGGTGAAGGCGATGCGCTCCACCTCCATCGTCGCCGGCCCGGCAAAGGCGAAGCGGCCCATCCAGTCGCTGAGCGTGTCGGTGCCCCAGAGCGACAGGAAGATCTTCTGTGCATTGGTCGGAAGTTTCCGCGCGTCCGTCACCTCGTGCACGAGCGTGCCGTTGAGGTAGTAGGCGATGCGGTCCTTGCGCCAGACGAAGGCATAGTCGTTGAAGCCGCTGTCGGCGCCGCCGGGAACGGCGACGAGCTTCTCGTTGCCGCCCTTGCCGGCGATGTACTGGTTGACCTGGACGCGGGAGGTATCCTTGCCGAGCACCTCGAAGTCGATCTCGTCGTGCGGCTTCTTGTCGGTCGGGCCGATATAGCTGAAGAAGGCCGAGTTGAGCCCCGGGCCGCTCGCCGATTTCATGCGCACCTCATAGGTGCCGTAGCCGTAGCGCTTGCGGGTCTGCACCTCGCCGCAGGCATATCGGCGGTCGCCGGCCGGCCGGGCGTCGAAGGAGAGCGTAAGCTTGCCGCCCGCCGCCTTCACCGCGTCCTTCGACCAGGTGCAGTTCTGGTGCGCGCCGTTGTTCCAGCCGTCCGAGACATACCAGCGGGCGGTGTCGAGCCGGTCGAACTCCTCGACGAAGGAGGTGCCGTTCGCGCCCTCCTGCGCGGCAAGGGGACCTGCGGCGGCGAGGGTGGCGAGAAGGGCGGTCGTCTTCAGGGGAAGGGTCATGGTCACCTCCTTTGGGCGATGGAGCCGGCGGGCTTCATCTCCGGGTGCTGGTGTCGCCCGGCCGCGGCGCGCTTGCGCTCGCCCATGCGGCGGCCGGTGAGGATGGCGTGCAGCGTGGGCGCAAAGCGCCGCGCCGCCGCGTGGGTGGAAACGAGGACGGCAAGCGCAAGCACCGGGCTTGCCGCGTAGAACAGCGGGTAATCGGGGATGGCGAGCCGGTTCCAGACCATCCAGAACAGCATGAGCAGCGGGTAGTGGCCGCAGAAGATCCAGAAGCTGAGCCCGCCGAGCCGCGACAGCGCCTGGCCCGCGCGGGTGCGGATGAGGAGCGCCGAGAACGCCCAGGCGCCGAAGATGCCGGCGATGGCCGCCATGCCGCGCAGCATGTCGAGCCAGACGGGGAATTCCGGTCCATGGGCGTAGAGCAGGGCGGAGAGCAGCCCGGCCATCGCCAGCACGGCCGAGACGACCGGCAGGGCGAAGCGGTCCAGGCGCCTGGTGTCGACACGGTGCAGCGCCAGCGCGGCGCCGAGGCTGAAGCCGAACAGGATGGATTTCTTGAGGAAGATGCCGCTCGGCACCGGCAGCACGGCAAAGGCCAGCATCAGGGCGAGCACGGTGCGCGGGTAGCGCATGACGGCCAGCGCGATCAGCGGCGACAGGACGAGGCAGAGCAGAAGGTCGCGCAGGAAGTAGAGCGGGATATTGATCGGCCAGGTCTCGACGGCAAGGCCGAGGTTCATCAGCTCGCGCGGCGTGGCGTTGACGACATCCGGCAGGTAGCCGAAGCCGATGCCGCGCCACTGCGCGAGATAGACCAGCGCGAGGAAGGCCGTGTTCCAGAGCAGGAAGGGCAGGAGGATCGTCGAGGCCTTGGTGCGCAGCGTCCGGCGGTAATCGAAGGCCTCGAACCCGCGGTGGAAGAGCAGGTAGCCGGAGATGGCGGAAAGGCACGGCACGCCGATGCGGAAGAGGCTGTCGGCGAGGAACACCCGCAGCCAGTCCAGACCGCCGAACGTGCCCGCATAGGGGCTCGTCGCCGGGTCGTAGGGAACATGCACGAAGATGATCCCGGTGATCAGCACGATGCGTATCATGTTGATGCGTGCCGAAACGGTCGCGTCGATTTGCACGGTTCCGTCACCCCTCTGGTGCGCCGTTCCGATCGGGCGGCTTCAAACGATGGGGCCTGCACCCCGTGAAGAGGAGTTTGGGTGAGTGGACAGCGCAAAATATGGCGACGCAGCAAATTTGCCGGCGACGGCGGTTGCATTGCAGCATAGCCGGGGCAAGTGCAGTTCGCCGGAAATACACGCTCACATAAGCGTGAGGTCAATGTGAAGACCAGCGCTTCAATACTTTGCAGCCTATTCGAAACTACTGATGTATGCGCAATTTCTGGGTGCAGGCGGGGCCGAAATTTTTTCGCTCTGCTGTGCCGATCTCGCGCAGGACTGCGCTGATTCCGGCAGGCCGGCCCCGAAATGGGGCAGGCTCAAGGCAGGCTGGCGAGCGCGGAGGCGCGGGGACGGCGCACCATGTTGAGGAGCTTTCGCAGCAGCGGCCGCTCGGTGAGAAGGGTGAGGACCGCATAGATCACGCCGCCGACCGCGATGCCGATGGCGACCTGCAGGACGGGATGGAAATGCGGCGCGAGATAGTGGTCGAGCGCATATCGCACGGCGAGCGCCATCAGTGCGGCGGTGAGCATGGGGCGGATCGCGCGGTAGAAGCCGGAAAGGAAGGGCGACCCGTCCGCCCGGAACACCACCCAGGAATAGCCGACGAGGACGGCGGCATTGACGAGGCAGAGGGCGACCATCGCCTCGATCAGCGTGCCGTGCCAGGCGCCGTAGGCGACGGCGGCGGTGGTCGCTGCGGCGCGGCCGACCGCCCACCAGAAGAGCGCCCCGCCATGGCCCGACCCCTTGAGATAGGGGATGAAGGTGCTGCACGGCGTCAGGAGGCCCTTGGAGAGCGCCAGCAGCCCGAGCACCGGCCAGGCGGCCGCCCATTGCGGGCCGAAGAGCAGCAGCATTGAGGGTTCGGCCAGCGCCCACAGGCCGAACATCATCGGCGCGAGCAGGAGGGTCGTCACCTGCGTGCTGAGCATCAGCGCCTGCGAGCGGCGCGCGCGGTCGTGCATCATCGCGCTGAAGGCGGGGAAGAGCACGCCCATGACGCCCGACAGCACCACCTGGTTGGGAATGCTGGAAAAGCGGTTGGCGGCGGAATAGGCGCCGGCATCGGCAAGGCCGAGGAAGCGCGAGATCACCACCATGGGCGACTGGAAGGTGACGAAATTGGCGACCTCCGAGCCCATCAGGCCGAGGCTGAAGCGCGTCAGCCGCACGACGCTCGCCGCATGGAAGTGGAAGCGCGGCAGGTAGCGCGAGACGAAGAAGAGGCCGGCAAGCCGGATGACCCCGGCGACGAAGAGCTGGGCGACCAGCGCGAAGACGCCGAAGCCGGCGATGGCGAGGACGACCGCCGCGATGGCGGCGAGCGATTCGGAGATCATGCTCCACAGCGCATCGCGGCTGAACTGCATGCGCCGGGCGACCAGCGCGTAGGCGACGTCGCCGGCAAGCTGGAGCGGGATGAGCAGGCACATGACCCGCAGCAGCCAGGCCGCATCGGCCGCGCCGAACCACTCGGCCAGGGGTTCGGCGAAGACATAGAGCCCCGCCGCCATCAGAAAGGCGAAGCCGAGATTGGCCCAGAAGACCGAGTGGATCGTGCCCTTTTCCTCCCCCGGTTCGAGGATGAGGGCGGAGGCGAGACCCGCCCCGCCGATCATGGCGAGGAACTGCACGACGGCGAGCGCGACGGCCACCGCGCCGAACTCTTCGGGCGTCAGGAGCCGGGCGAGAATGGGCACGGTGACAAACTTAAGCCCGAATGTGCTTGTCTTGGATAGGACGCTCCAGCCGACGTTTCGCGTCACCGATTTCGCGTTCACGGACTGGGACATGGGTGGATTCCGCTTCACAAAAGGAGCCTCGACGAGACAAAAGCCTGCGCCGGAAACGGCCGCGCCCCGGTGGGAGGAGACCAGACGAACCTCTTTCTAGAGAAACCACAGGGACGAAAAGATGGCGAAGCTGACAGTTATCATCCCCTTCTACCAGAAGGAGCCGGGCATCCTGAGGCGTGCGCTCGCGTCCGTTTTTGCTCAGGGATTCAACGACTTCGACGTCATCGTCGTCGACGATGAATCCCCCTGGCCGCCCGATGGCGATCTGATCGACTTTTCCGAGGACGAGCAGGCGCGCGTGCGCGTCATCCGCCAGGAAAATGCCGGGCCGGGCGGCGCGCGCAACACCGGGCTCGACCATGTTCCGGCGGCGAGCGACTTCGTCGCCTTCCTCGATTCGGACGACACCTGGGCGCCCGGTCACCTCGCGATCGCCCATGCCGCGATGACGCATTTTTCCGCCGATTGCTACTTCGCCTCGATCACCGGGGGCGACGGCTTCTACTATCATTTCGGCGTCGAGGACCTCGAAAGGACGGAGGCGACGGTACGTCTCGACGACGATCCGCTGCTCATCGAGATTCCCGACCTCACGCAGGTCATGCTGAAGAACTGGAGCTTCCTGCACCTGTCCGCCATGGTCATCGCCCGGCCGGTCTTCGAGCGGGTGCGCTTCGACGCGGCGCTAAGGCTTGCGGCCGAGGACGTGCTGTTCTTCTGCGACTGCGTGCTCGCCGCGCGGCGGGTGGTGCTGAGCGGGGCGGCGGGCGCGGTGCGCGGGGAGGGGATCAATATCTTCCACGGCGTCGACAACGATTCGCCGCAGTTCCTGCGCCAGCAGTTCAACACCTGGGTGGCGCTCGACCGGCTGGAAAGCCGCTTTGCCGAGCGCCCCGCCGAGGTCGCCTCGCTGCGCGCCTACAAGCAGACGGCGCGCCGGCAGGCGCTCTGGAGCCAGGCGCGGCGCGTCAGGCACCGCAAGCTGCCGCAGTTCGACATGCTGGCCCGCTGGGCGGTGCGCGATCCGCGCCTGCTCGCCAGCGTCGTCGGCCTTGCCGTCGGCAAGTTCTCCCGCTGAGCGGACAGGAGGTCAGGATGAAGCCCTTTTACTGGGAATCGCAGCACGGCAATTTCGGTGACGACCTCAATCTCTGGCTCTGGGATTTCCTGCTGCCGGGATTCCGCGAGGCGCATCCGGACGTGCTGCTCGTCGGCGTCGGCACGGTGCTCAACAGCGCGCTGCTGCCGAAGGAGGGCCGCAAGCTCGTGCTCGGCAGCGGCTTCGGCTACGGCACCCTGCCGGACATGCGCGACCGGGACCAGTGGGACGTGCGCTCGGTGCGCGGCCCGCTGACGGCCGCAAGGGTCGGCGTGCGGGAAGAGCTCGGCATCGTCGATCCGGCGGTGCTGGTCGCCGACATGCCGGAATTCGCGGACCAGCCGAAGCGCATCAAATGCGCCTTCGTTCCCCATTGGGAATCGGCGGTGGCGGGGCTCTGGCCGGTCGTCTGCGCCATGGCGGGGCTGCACTACATCGATCCGCGCGGCGAGGCGAAGGACGTGATCCGCGAGATCGCCGCCTGCGAGCTGATCGTCGCCGAATCCATGCACGGGGCGATCCTCGCCGACGCCTTCCGCGTGCCCTGGGTGGCGGTGAGCACCTCGGCCAATATCAACGGCTTCAAGTGGCGCGACTGGGCCGCGACGGTCGATGTCGACCCGACGGCCCGGCGCATTCCCATCTCCACCCGCGCCGAGGCGATCATCAAGGGCGCCCGCTTCTGGGGCGTCGATTACGAGGGCGCGGGACATGCGGCCGAGGCGGACACGGTTGCCGTCGCGCAGGCCGCCCCCCCGCTCGCGCCTGCGCCTTGCCGCCAAGCAGGTCCTCGCCGCGCCCTCGACGCTCGCCCTGTGGCAGGCGAGCCGGGCGGAGCCGCAGCTCAGCACGGACGCCCGCCTTTGCGAACGCAAGGAGCGGCTTTACGCGGTGCTGGAAGGCGTGCGGCGGCATTATCTCTGAGCGGAAGCCCCGGGCACGACCTCGCCCCGCCTCCCTTCTCCCCGCAGGCGGGGCGGAGGGGGCTGAACGGCGCTGGTTTCCCACATGATAGTGTAGCGATTACCGTCCGGCAGGCAGCAGGTAGCGCAGTCCTTCCTGCGGCCTCGGCTCCGTTGGCCGCATCCGCCGCCGCGCCGCTTCCAGCTTGTCGGTGAGGATGCCCTGGGCGATGGCGGGCAGGGCGGCCGGGTTGCCGGCGGCATAGGCGAGGGCCGCGCCCGCGCCGCCCTCGCGCTTGCGGTCGAGGAAATGGCGCAGCGCGTGACGCTGGCCGACCTGGCGGCAATGGCGGCGCATGGCTTCGGCTGCTTCGGAGGGCACGTTGCCTGCGGCCAGGATCGTGCATTCGGCCGCGTGCAGCGCTTCGAGATCCTTTGTCCGGTGCCGTCCGCTCAGCGAATCGGGACGCACCACCGCGCCGTAGCCGCAGCTTTCGATGACGGTATAGCGCGCGCCGGCGATGAGCGCCCGCACATAGAGCTCGTAATCCTCGCCGAGCCGCATGTCCTCGCGGTAGCTGAGGTCGTGGGCGTCGAGGAAGGCGCGGCGCATGACGGGCTTCAGGAAGCCGAGCTCGCCGCGCGGGGCGCCGCGGCGCGAGATGTTGCCGAGGATGAAATCCTTCAGGCCGAGCCGGCGCGGATGCGGCGGAAAGTCTTCCGGCTGCGGCGCGGGATCGGCCTCCTGCATGAAGGCGATGTTGTCGGCGATGAAATCCCAGTCCGGACAGGCGAGCATCCGCCGGAAGCGGCCGGGAAAGAAGAAGTCGTCGGCATCGAGGATGGCGATCAGCGGCGCGCGGGAAATGGCGATGGCGTGGTTGCGGGCGGCAGACGGCCCGCGGTTCGTGCGGAAGCGGATGATGTCGAGCCGCCGGGTCGTGTCGTCGGCGGCGGCCGCCGCCGCCATGGTGCGGTCGTCCGATGCGTCGTCCACCACCACGACCTCGTCGACGTCAGGCTCGGCGAGCGCCGAGCGCACCGCCCGCCCGATCGTTTGTTCCGCATTCCTCGCGGCAATGATGACGCAGACTTTCTCATCGCGGGTCACGACATACCTCTCCGTGCATTGAACAATCGGCGCGGGGCGCACCCGCGCTGCAATGCAGCATGAAAGGAAAAGGGGGCACAAAAACGGCCCCCGCGGACCGGGCGTCTTTCAGGGCTTGGAGTGGCCGGGCTCGTTCATCGGGACGGAGACCTGGGGTTTGGCCTTTTCGAGGTCCGGCCGTGCCGTGCCCGTCCCGGCCCTGCGGGCCTTGGCGGTGCGCCAGACGAGATAGAGCGTGGCGAGGAAATAGCCGACCTGGATGAGGATCGCGCAGAGGAAGGTGCGCAGCGCCGTCGTGGCGATGGAGCCCGTGCTGACATAGGTGACCGCGGCAAAGGCCACGAGCGCGATGCCCATGCTCAGGAAGAAGCGCGGCGCATAGGCCGTGCTGTCCCGCCATTTCGTTTCCGGCGCGCGTTTCATCGATGGGTCCGCCTTCTCCTCTGAGGCTCGATCGAACTATAGGGTGCAGCGCCTCGGCGTGCAATCATCAGGATTAACCAGTGCCGGGCGCGGCCTTTTCCGATCCTTGCCCATTTGTCTTGCGCTTCCGTTAAGGCGGTTGTGGCCCGCCGGAGAATCGCGCCGGCCTCCTTCCTGCCCCGATTCCGTCATCCTTCCTTCCGCTCGGGCCTGCAAATGCGCCGGGAAGGCGAGTGCGCCGCGCCGCATCGCAGCCGATGGGTTGCGATGCCCGGCACCGGCCGATCACACTTTGTTACAATATGAGCGATGCCTTATGGAGAAATGTGCGCTGCAAAATAATATTGCGATGCAAAAACCGGTGCCGTTTTCAGGTCTTGCGATGTGGGTCGTCGGCTGCGAGGCGGGCGCTTCGTGTATTGGCGTGTAAAAACGGAAGCGCCTAATCGGTCAAAAGAAGTGATGGGCGCCGTGGTGCAGGAAGAACCGGCGCGGCGTTATCGCGCTATGCGCGGGAAGGCAGGATTTGTTACTTCGAGGTTACTTCGATCGTTAAAATTTTAGGATATTAAGATTTGCTTATATGCCGTGGGTGCGCATTCAATTCGGCAGATCACGCTTCGAAAAACAAACTGTGACCATACACTCCGCATTGGATGTCGGGACGCGTCCGAGGGACCCGACCATATCGCAAATCCAATGGAGCCATCTCTATGAAGTCCGCGAGCAGATCGGCCAGTACGCCGTTTTTCAGTTCGATTGCAACCGGCGCTCCGCCGGTGGGGGGAATATCGAAACGGAGCTTTGACATCCTGGTGGCGCTTGCCGCCCTCGTCGTGCTCAGCCCGATCTTCGTGCTGATCATGGCACTCGTGAAATATTCCGACGGCGGCAGCGTCTTTTATGGCCATCGCCGCATCGGCTATAACGGATCGACCTTCCGCTGCCTGAAGTTCCGCACCATGGCGGAAAACGGCGACGTGCTTCTCCAGCAGCATCTGGAGCAGAACCCGGAGGCGCTGGAGGAATGGCGCGCCACGCGCAAGCTGCAGGACGATCCGCGCGTCACGGTCGTCGGCACGGTCCTGCGCAAGCTCAGCCTCGACGAGCTGCCGCAGCTCGTCAACATCCTCAAGGGGGAGATGAGCATCGTCGGGCCGCGCCCGGTGGTGGAGGACGAACTGGAACTCTACGAGGCCTCCGCCGTCTACTACCTGCGCAGCCGCCCGGGCCTTACGGGCCTCTGGCAGGTCAGCGGCCGCAACGACGTCTCCTATGCCACGCGCGTCGCGTTCGACACGCATTATGTCCGCAACTGGTCGCTCACATCCGATCTCGTCATCGTCGCGCGCACCATTCCGGCCGTATGCCTGTCGCGCGGCAGCTATTGACGGCCCCGGAGAGAGGGATACCCATGAAGACGATCACCAGAGCGGCCTTGCCCGCCCTTGCCCTCGTGCTCACGCTCGCCCCTTCCGCCTTCGCGGAGGAATACCGGCTCGGCGTGATGGACAAGCTGCGCATCCGCGTGGCCGAATGGCAGACGGCCGAAGGCGCCATCCGCGACTGGAGCGCCGTCAGCGGCGACTACAGCATCGGCGCGGACGGCGCGCTGTCGCTGCCGTTCATCGGCCAGTTGCCGGCGGAGGGGCGCACGGCGGCGGAGCTTTCCGCCGACATCGGCAAGAAGATGCAGGTGCTCTTCGGCCTCAAGGACCTGCCGTCGGCCTCCGTGGAGATCGCCGAATACCGGCCGGTCTACCTCTCCGGCGAGGTGCAGACGCCGGGGGCCTACCCTTACGCGCCGGGCCTGACGGTGCTGAAGGCCGTCAGCTTCGGCGGCGGGCTGCGCCGGGCCGATCCCGGCCAGCGCTTCGCCCGCGATTTCCTGCGCTCGGAGGGCGAGGCCGCCGTCTATGTCGCCGAGCGCAACCGCCTGCTCATCCGCCGGGCGCGCATTCTTGCCGAGATGGGCGGGGCCAGGGACATCGAGATGCCGAAGGAGCTCGGCAAGTCCGAGGAGGCGCGCCCGATCCTGGAAAGCGAGAAGGCGCTGATGGCCTCGCGGGAAAAGCGGCTGCGGCTGCAACTCACCGCGCTTGCCGACCTCAAGTCGCTGCTGACGAACGAGACCGATTCCCTCGGCAAGAAATCCGAGACCCAGACCCGCCAGCTCGAACTCGTCCAGGGCGATCTTTCCAAGATGGACGCGCTTGCCGAGAAGGGCCTCGCCATCAGCTCGCGGCGCCTCGCGCTCGAGCAGCGCACGGCCGATCTCCAGGCGGCCCTGCTCGACATCGACACGGCCTCGCTGAAGGCCAGGCAGGACATCAACAAGGCCGGGCAGGACGAGACGAACCTGCAGAACGACTGGGACGCGCAACTGGCGCAGGAACTGCAGAACACCGAGCAGGAGCTCGATACGCTGGCGCTGAAGCTCGGCACCAGCCGCGACCTGATGTCCGAGGCGCTGATGCAGTCGGCCGATGCGGCCAACCTGAAGGGCGGGCTGTCCGCCGCCAATATCGGCTATTCGATCCTGCGCACGGTCAAGGGCAAGACCGAGGCGATCCGCGCCACCGAGACGACGCCGGTCCTGCCGGGCGACGTCGTGAAGGTGGATGTCGGCCTCGCGACCCAGTGAGGCGGGGATGCGGATCGCCAAGGCGCGGCTGATCGGACCGTCCGGCAACGGTGCCTATGGCGCGCTCGCCGTGGCGCTGTCCTTCTTCGTCTTCGCCTATTCCTTCCGCTTCGGGCAGGCGGCGATCCTCGTCTACTATGCGCTCTGGCTGCCGCTCGTAGCGGTGGACTACCGGCGCGTGCTCGGCAATTACGGGCATTACCTGTGGATCTTCGCCTTCGCGCTCCTCGCCTGCCTCTCGGTCTTCTGGTCCGCGGCGCCCGGCACCACGGCGCGTGCGGCGCTGCAGTACCTTTCCCACATCGTCTGCGCGCTGATCGCCATGCGCGTCGTCGATACGCGCACGCTGGTGCGCGGCGGGCTGATCGGCACCGGGCTGGTGCTCGTCTTCTCGCTTCTCTTCGGCGTCTACCATCTCGATCCGCTCGACGGCACCTACAGCTTCGTCGGCGCCTTCGCCTCCAAGAACCAGCTCGGCTTCTACGCCTCGCTCGCCGTGCTCTTCGCCTTCGCCGCGCTCTTCCTCGGGGTGGAGCGCGGTCTCTGGCGGTTCGCCGCCGTCGGCTGCGTGCTGCTGGCGCTCTATTGCCTGAAGGCCTCGCAATCGGCGACCTCGGTGCTCACCACCGCCGCCGTCGCCGGCCTGTGCCTTTCGCTGCGCGCGCTCGAGATGCTGGCGCCCTTCCACCGCAAGATGCTGTTTGCGGCGCTTGCCGTGCTTTCCGTCCTCGCCGGTCTTGCCGCCGCCTATGGCGGGGGCTACGAGCTGCTGCTCGGCGCCTTCGGCAAGGACGCGACGCTGACCGGGCGCACCTATCTCTGGCAGCAGGGCATCGCGGCGGCGGGCGAGGCGCCCTTCTTCGGCATCGGCTACCAGGCCTTCTGGGTGCAGGGCTTCGCCGAGGCCGAACGGCTCTGGGCGGCCTTCTTCATCGCCGGGCGCAGCGGTTTCCACTTCCACAACACCTTCATCGCCGCCACGGTGGAGACCGGCCTCGTCGGCTGCCTCCTCCTGACCATGGTGCTCCTCGTCACGCTCGGCGGGCACCTCGCCCGCCTGCTTTCGGCGGCGCGGGACGTGGAGGCGCTGGTGCTCTTCACGGTCGCCGCGCTGCTTGCCGTGCGCACCTTCGTGGAGATCGACATCCTCAATCCCTACCATGTCGGCTCGTTCCTGCTCTATTTCTCGGCCGGCAAGCTCGCCGACGGCCGGCGCCGCAATGCGCCGCGCCCGGCCGTGCCCCGGCACCGGATGGTGCCCGCGTGACGGCCGTGGCCGGGCCGGGCGGGGGCCGGGGAACGCTCTACGGCATCCAGTACCTGCGCGCCGTCGCGGCGCTCGCGGTCGTCTTCTTCCATGCGGCCGAGCGCAGCGGCCATGCCTTCGCCATCGGCGCGGCCGGGGTCGACGTGTTCTTCGTCATCAGCGGCTTCATCATGTGGGTCATCGCCGAACGGCGGCCGGTGACGCCGGGCCGGTTCCTCAAGGAGCGCATGAGGCGGATCGTGCCGGTCTACTGGCTGGCGACGGGGGTGATGGTGGCGGGCGCCCTGGCCGGCCTCTTCCCCAACCTGGTGCTGACGGCCGGGCATGTCGCCGCCTCGCTGTTCTTCGTGCCGGCGCGCTCTCCGAGCAGCGGGGAGATCTGGCCGGTGCTGGTGCAGGGCTGGACGCTCAATTACGAGATGTTCTTCTACGCCGCCTTCGCCGCCTGCCTCTTCCTTCCGGCACGCCTCAGGCTCGGCGTCATCGCGGCCGCCTTCGGCCTGCTTGTTGCCGTTGGCCTTGCCGTCAGCAGCGATTCGCCGCTGCTTGCCACCTATACCCGGCCGATCATCCTGGAATTCGTCGCGGGCATGCTGATCGGGCGGCTGTGGCTTGCCGGCCGGGTGCCGGGGCGGGCGGTCGCGCTTGCCCTCGTCGGCCTCGGCCTTGCCGGCTTTGCGGCCATCGGCATCCTGAGGCTGCCCTTCGACGAATGGACCTGCGGGCCGCTCGCCGGCCTCCTCGTCTACGGCACGGCCGCGCTGGAGCGGCAGGGCGGCGTGGCGCGGCTCAAGGTCCCCGCCCTCCTTGGGGATGCGTCCTATTCGATCTATCTCTGGCATACCTTCGCGATCTCGGTCGTCGCAAAGGTCGGGGCGATGGCCGGCGCGCCGCCGTCCCTCGTCCTTGTCGGCTCGGCCGCCGCGGGCATTGCCGCCGGCCTCTGCGCCTGGCATTTCGTGGAGCGGCCGCTGCTGCGCGGTTGGGCGGGAAACCCTAGGCCCGCATCTGCTTCGGCGTCACCCCGTAGGTCCGCCGGAAGGCCGTCGTGAAGCTCGACACGCTGGTATAGCCGGCAAGGTGGGCCGCCTTGGAAACGGGGATGCCGTCCGTCGCCAGCGCGTCGCGCGCCGCCTCCAGCCGCTTCTGGCGGATGAAGTCGAAGATCGTCTGGCCGAAATGCTCCTTGAAGTGCCGCTGGATCGTCGAGGGGCTGGTGCCCGCCTGCGAGGCGATGAGGTCCACCGAAAGCTCTTCGCCGAGATTGGCGACGATGAAATCGCGCACCCGCTCGCACTGGCGCAGGCTCATCATGCTCGGCTGCTGCCAGCCGCCGGCATTGTCGGCCACGAGCTGCAGGCAGGACTGCCACATGATGTCGAGCCCCTGCGACTTGAGATAGATCGAGCTGAGCTCCCCCGTCGGCATCGGCGGCGGATGCATGATCTTCTCGGCGGTCTGGAGGATGTGCTGGCCCGGCTCGAACGAAAAATGCGCCAGGTGCTCGGCGAAGAAGTTGCGCAGCACCGGCATGCCGTCTTCGGTCTCCATCAGCCGCTGCAGCCAGGGCAGCGGCGCGGAGATCATCACCTTGCTGAGGACGGCGCCCGCCTCGTTGATGAAGCGCAGCCGGCTCGGCTGGGCGACGTTCAGCATGAAGACCAGCGGCGTTGCCGCCGCCCCGATGCCCGCATCCAGCCGGAAGCGCACGCCGTCGATGACGAAATGCTGGCGCCCCTCGAGGATCACCATCAGCATGAACTTCGACCAGATCGTCTGCTCGTGCGTGCGGGGGGTGCAGTTCGGCACGTTCTCGATCGCGCCGATGAAGATGTCCTGGGATGTGTATTGCATGCTGCCACCGTGCGTTAAGGCCGCCGTGCCGTTTTCGCGAAAAACTTTGCGATTCCCGACAAACTCTTTGGTGTCGACACCGCGGCCATGGCGACTTAATACATGACTTCGTTAATCATGTTTATGCGTTTCGCCAGTTTCCATCAAGCCGGTTTCGGAAAAGATGGCGGCGGGGCGCAGGTGCAGGGGGCCAAACGCAATGCAGTCCAGAACCCTTCGGTAGGGCGCTGATCCAGCTCGGGCGCGCCGGTTGCGGCATGCGCCCTTCCTTCCACAGAACCGTTCGTAGCCAGGTGCCGGGCCTGCCCCGGGCCGCCGATGAGCCGTGCCTTGAGACGGCTTGGAGTAGACAGATGAAACTGAAGCTGATGTTCCCGCTCGCCGGCGTGTCGCTGCTGGCCATGTCCGCCGCGCTGCACGCGCAGGACACCTCCCGCAAGGCCGCCGAGGACGAGGCGACGACGCTCGAGACGATCACCGTCATCAATGCGGGGCGCGACAACGTTGTGGCGACGGGCGGCACGGTGGTCTCGCAGGACGAGCTGGAGACGCTGCAGCCGGCCAACGTCTCCGAGCTCTTTTCGCGCCAGTCCTCCATCACGGTTTCCGGCGGCGGCGGGCCGTCCAAGCGCATCCACGTCTTCGGCATGGAGCAGTCCAACCTCGCGGTGACGGTCGACGGCGTGCCGCAGACGGCGACGAGCTGGCACCACACGGGCTCCAGCGTCATCGACCCGGCCTTCCTCAAGCGCGTCGAGGTGGAAGCCGGCGCGGCCGCGGCCGATTCCGGCTTTGCCGCCGCGGCCGGCGCCGTGCGCTACGAGACGGTCGGCGCCAACGACCTGCTGGAGGACGGCAAGGACTTCGGCGCGCGGATCGGCACCACCGTCGGCACAAACGGCAGCGGCGTTTCCGGCAGCGCGGCCGCCTATGGCCGCACCGGCAACTTCGACTGGTTCGTCATGACCCACGGCCAGAAGGGCAAGGACTACAAGGACGGCGACGGCGATGTCGTCAAGGGCACGGAACCGGCCGCCCGCAACATCCTCGCCAAGCTCGGCTACGAGGTCGAGGACAACCGCTTCGAGCTCGGCTACGAGCGCAGCCGCGACAAGGCGGACCGCCTGATCAAGATGAACATGGACCTGCCGGGCGATACGCTGCACCCGCTTGAGGTCGCCCGCGACACCGTCAAGCTGACCTATACCTCGACCGGCCCGACGGATCTGTGGGACCCCGAGTTCATGCTGTACTACAGCCAGAACGACTACTGGCGGACCAACTACCAGAACCGCACGAACGGCAACATGATCCTCAACGAGGATCTCTACGGCGGCAAGATCCAGAACACCTTCACCATCGATCCCGGCAAGATCACCGCCGGCATCGACTTCGGCCAGCACGACTACCACACCGACAACTACGGCAACAACAACCGCCGCTACCGCGACTTCGACACCACGCAGTTCGGCGTCTTCACGCAGGGCCGCTTCGAATTCGACAACGGCTTCAACGTCTCGACCGGCGCGCGCTACGACTCGCACCGCTTCGAGGACTGGGACGACAAGCGCTTCTCCGACAGCGGCGCGAGCGTGAATGCGACGGTCGCCTACAAGTTCACCGACAGTTTCGAGGTGTTCGCCGGCGCCTCGCGCACCTGGCTCGGCTACGTCATCGGCGACTACGGCTACGTGCACGCCCGCAACGACGCCTTCTATACCGACCCGGCCTTCGACACGGGCTCGGCGAAGAACTTCAAGGTCGGTGCGAATTTCGGCGGTGAGGACTGGAATGCCGGCATCACGCTGTTCGACACGCGCATCAACGGCCTGCCGAACTACGATGCGCCCTCGCTGAAAAACGATCCCAACGAATACCGCAGCCGCGGCGTCACGCTGAATGCGAGCTGGACATTCGAGGAAACGACCCTCGGCGCGACCTTCACCCACGCCAAGGTGACGGCGGGCGGCAAGGCGGCGCTGCCGAACAGCGGGACCTTCATGCCGGTCGGCGACATGGCGACCTTCTATATCGACCATGCGATCCCCGACTACAACATGAAGGTCGGCACCACCGTGGCCTGGGCCGGCAGGATCTCCGATGCGCTCGCAAGGGCCGGCGGCTTCTACGACCAGCCTTCCTATGCCGTCGTCAACATCTATTCGGAATGGACGCCGCCGTCATACGAGAACGTCACGCTGCGCCTCGGCGTCGACAATCTGTTCGACAGGAAATATTTCGAGCGGTCGAGCTATGCTACAAGCTCGAACCGCGGCGGCATCGACCCCGTCTTCGCGCCGGGCCGCACCATCACGCTGCATGCCGGCGTGAAGTTCTGATCCATCCGCGCCCCTGCCGCGCCGGCGGCGGGGGCGCCCTTCATTTCCGAAAGGTCCGGCCGTGCCCGAATCCGCTGCCTATCTCGAAACCGCGAGCGGCCAGAAATATCTGGTGCAGCTCTGCAAGCATTTCGCCCACAAGATCGCCGTCACCTATACGGAAAGCCGGGGCGACTGTCGGTTCCCGCGCGGCGCGGCCGTCCTTCAGGCGGATGAGAACGGCCTCAGCATGGTCGTGACCGCCGCGGACGAGGAGGGGCTCGCCCAGACGCAGGAGATCATCGAATCCCATCTCGTGCGCTTCGCCTTCCGCGAGAAGCTGGAAGCGCTCGACTGGCGGCAGGACAGGGCCGCCTGACCTTTTCACGCCCAATCAGCACGACAGGTAAACCCATGAAACCTTCCCGCCTCCTCACCGCGCTCGCCGCCCTTGCCCTCTCGGCCGCCTCCGCGGGCGCCATGGACGTTGTCACGGCGCGCGGCACCGTTGCGGTCGACGGCACGCCGAAGACCATCGCCGTCTATGACGCCGCCGCCGTCGATACGCTCAACCGCCTCGGCATCCACCCGGCCGGCTTGCCGGACAAGCTCTACGTGCCGGCGCTGGAAGCGGCGAGGGAAGGGGCCGCGGTGATCGGCACGCTGTTCGAGCCGGACCTCGAGGCGCTGAGCGCGCTCGCGCCCGACCTCGTCATCGTCGGCGCCCGCTCCGCCGCCAAGGCGGACGTGACGGCGAAGGTCGCCCCGACGCTCGACATGACCATCGACGGCGACGAGCTCCTGGGCGAGGCCAAGGCGCGGCTTGCCACCTATGGCGAGCTCTTCGGCAAGGCGGAGGAGGCGAAGGCGATCGCGGGCGAACTCGATGCGAAGCTCGCCGCCGCCAGGGCCGCCGTCGCCGGCAAGGGCAAGGCGCTGATCGTCATGACCAACGGTCCCAAGGTCTCCGCCTATGGCCCGGGCTCGCGCTTCGGCTGGGTGCATGCCGCGCTCGACCTGCCGCCGGCGCTGGCCGATATCCAGTCCGCCACGCATGGCGAGGCCGTCTCCTTCGAGTTCATCCGCGAGGCCAATCCGGACTGGCTGCTGGTGCTCGACCGCGCCGCCGCCATCGGCTCCAACGAGCAGGGCGCCAAGGCGACGCTCGACAACGAGCTCGTCGCCGAGACGACCGCATGGAAGAAGGGCCAGGTCGTCTACCTGCCGGCGCCGGACTTCTACATCGCCGCCGGCGGCGTGCAGTCGACCGAGCGCATCCTCGAGGCGATCACCGAGGCCTTTTCCGCGAAGTGAGGCGCCTCACAGGAACAGGTGGACGATCAGCGAGGTCAGCACGGCGTTGAGGCCCATGGCGATCCCGGAGAACAGCCCGGCCACCGGGTCCACCGAATAGGCCCGCGCGGTGCCGATGCCGTGGGAGGCGAGCCCCACGGCAAAGCCGCGCGCGCTGTAGTCGCGGATGCGCATGGCGTTCATCATCGGCGTCACGACGATCGCCCCGCAGATGCCCGTGAGCACGACGACGGCGGCCGTCAGCGCCGGATCGCCCTTGAGGCCGGAGGAGATCGCCATGGCGACCGCGGCGGTGGTCGATTTCGGCGCGAGCGAGGCGACGACGGCCGGCGTGAAGCCGAAGAGATGGCTGAGGAACACCGTCGAGCCCACCGCCGCGAGGCTGCCCATGAGGAGGGCGGCCAGCATGGGCACGAGGTTGCTCCTGACCAGCGACAGATTCTCGTAGAGCGGGATGCCGAGCGCCACCGTGGCGGGGCCGAGCAGGAAGTGGATGAACTGCGCGCCCGCGAAATAGCTGCCGTAGTCGATGCCGGCGATCAGCAGCACGGCGGCGATGACGGCGATGGACAGCATGATCGGGTTGAGCAGCGCATTGCCGGGGCTGAGGCGGGCAATGCCCGTCGCGGCGAGCCAGACGACGAGCGTTCCGGCCAGCCAGAGCAGCGGCGAGGTGGCGAGATAGACCCAGAGCCCGTCAGTCATGGCCGTATCCCCCGGAAAGCCGCTTGACGAGGATGAAGACCCAGACCGTCACCGCCAGCGTGATCACCGTCGACAGGAGCACGATGGCGAGCAGGGCGAGGCCGCGGTCGCGGATGAAGTCGAGATGCTGGACGATGCCGACGCCGGCCGGCACGAAGAGGATGCCGAGATTGGCCAGGATGGCCTTCGACGTGTCGATGGTCTGCCGGTGCGCCGGCGCCAGCGAGGTCACGCCGCCGGTCAGCATCAGCACCACGGCGACCATCGCCATGCCGATGACAGGCCCCGGCACGAGGCCGCCGAGAAAATAGGCGGATATTTCGCCGATGAGCTGAAAAACAAGAAGAATCGTGATTCCGACAAGCATGGGGCCACTCCGGGGCCGGTGCCTGGCACCGGCGTGCAATACATTTATCCTCGGTGCGAGGCGGACCGCGACGGCCCGCCCGCTGCAAGAGGATTAAATGTGTTGCGCCGTTAAATCCATGGCCCTTGCCGGTCACGGACTTTTGGAATCATGCTCCGTCGAGGGCGTCGCGCGAGATCGGCGCGATCGCCATGGAATCCTCGCCGCGGTGGAAGGCGATGGCGAGGCGGAAGGAATGGGCGATGCGCAGCGCCCGGTCGAGGAAGAGGTCGGCGACCTCCGGAGGGCAGAGTCGCTGGACCGTCGCCCGGAAGAGCGAGAGCCAGCGGCGGAAATGCGCCTCCTGAAGCTCCGGGATGGCAAGGTGCGGCGAAAGCGGGCGGCCCTCGTAGCGGTCGGTGCGCAGGAGCGTCGCCGACCAGAAATCGCGCATCCTGGCAAGGTGCGCCGGCCAGTCATCCGGCGCGATATGGCCGTTGAAGATCGGGCCGAGCAGGTCGTCCCTGCGGATCTCGTCGTAGAAGCCGTGGACGACGGCATGGACCATCGCCTCGTCCAGCACCTCCGGCAGGGGCTTGCCGTCGACGACGATGGTGCGCTGCGGCGCGGGCCGGCCCTTCATCGGATCGCCCTGTAGCTGTGCCAGGTGCCGTGGCCGAGCAGCGGGAAGATGACGATGAGGCCGAGGAAGCCCGTGGCGATGCCGAGCGCGGTGAGGACGAGCACGATGGCGCCCCAGGCGAGCATGACCGGCAGGTTGCGGAAGACCAGCGAGATGCTGGTGCCCATGGCCGTGAAGGCGTCCGTCTTCTCGGCGAGCAGCATGGGGATGGCGAAGGTGCTGATGGCGAAGGAGAAGGCGGCGAAGAGCCCGCCCACCGCCGTGCCGACGACGATCATGCCGAGCCCCTCGGGCGTCGAGAACAGCATGGCGACGACACTGTCGAGGCCGGGGAAGGGGCGAAGCCCCACGAAGAGCGCGTAGATGATGACCGCGGCGCGCATCCAGACGACCATCAGCAGGCAGAGGATCGCGCCGGTATACCAGACCTGCCCGCCCGAAGCGGCCTTGACGAAGATCATGCGAGACAGGCTCGGCGCGATGCCGTCCTCCAGGTCCCGGCTCTTGCGGTAGAGGCCGATCGCCACCAGCGGGCCGACCACCATGAAGCCGGCGAGCGCCGGGAAGAGGATATAATCCAGCTCCCAGCGGAAGAGGCACCAGACCACCGCGACGGAAAGGAGGAAGACGGCAAGCCCGTAGAGGAGGCTCGGCAGCGGGTTGCGCCAGAGGTCGCGCCATCCGGCGGAAAGCCAGCCGAGGGCGGCGCTGGCGGGAAGGCGGCGGCGGCGCTGCTCGGCGAGCGGCAGGGGCGCGTTGCCGGTCTTTTCGGTCGTTCCCATGGGGTCTCCTCCGTTCAGCAGGCCGGGCCGGCGGCGCGGTATGCGCCGTCCCGGCCTTGCGTCTTCAGGTGCTCCACGCAGTCGGGCTGCGAGGAGAAGGCGACATGGACGAGATGCGCATTGGCGCCGATGAAGACCAGCACGCCCGCCCCGACGATCAGGAGGGAGACGAGTCGCCAGTTGCGGCGCGGCCTGTCCGTAAGCGTGTTCATCGGGCGACCTCCCCGAGCGTGCCGACATAGAGCGCCAGGATCTTGATGTCGACCGGCGAGAGCCGGCCTTCCCAATGCGGCATGTGGCCCTGTCGCCCGGAATAGACCGTGGTGAAGACGGTCTGCGCGTCGCTGCCGTAGATCCATGTCGCGTCGGTAAGGTTCGGCGCACCGACATCCTTGCTGCCATGCCCGTTCTCGCCGTGGCAGGCGACGCAATTGTCGGCGAAGACCTGCTTGCCGTCCTCGACCATCGCCTTGTCGCTTGCCCCCATCGGCAGGTCCGAGAGCGAGCGCACATAGGCGGCGACGGCGCGCACCTGCCTGTCGTCGAGCACGCCGTCGCGGCCGAAGGCCATCATCTGCGAGACGCGCGTCTCCTCGTTGGTGGCGTTGATGCCGATGCGGATCGTCTCGGCGATGGTGTCCGGCTCGCCGCCCCAAAGCCAGGCCTTGGCGGCAAGGTTGGGGAAGCCGGGCCCGCCGGTGCCGCGCGTGCCGTGGCAGGCGGCGCAATTGTCGATGAAGAGCGTGCGGCCCGTCTCGCGCACATGGTTCATCAGGTCGGGATCGGCGGCGATGTCCTCAAGGCTCGCCTCGGCGATGCGGCCGGTCCAGACCGCGCGGGTCGCGGCGGCGTCCTCGACCTGCTTCGTCACGACGGCGCGCTGGTCGATGCCGAGCAGGCCCTTCGTATAGGTGACGCCGAGCGGCCAGGCCGGCATCAGGATCCAGTAGCCGATGGCAAACAGCGTGGTGACCGTCAGGAAGAAGATGACGACGCGCGGGATCGGCGTCTCCAGCTCCTCGATGCCGTTCCATTCATGCCCGGTGGTCGCCCGTCCGGTGGCGGGATCGCGTCTCTCGGTTGCCATCGTCTAGTCCTTTGGCCGGTCGTCTTTGTCGAGAATGCTCTTCTTGGCGCGGTTGAAGCGCTTCCGGTTGCCGGGCCACAGCGCGTAGATCAGGACGCCCGCGGCCATCGCGATGAGGTAGAAAAGGCCCCAGCTCTTGGCGAAGGCGACGACGGTGTTGTGATCGGCTTCCATTCCTATTCCTCCTTTGCCGCGGTTTCCTGGTGGGCGGCCGCCGTGAGCTGGCCGACGATCTGGAGATAGGCGACGAGCGCGTCCATCTCCGTCAGCAGGCCCGGATTTCCGTCGAAGGCGCGCACGTTCGTCTTCTCGCCGTAGCGCTCGCCGACGCCGGCGGCCTCGTTGCCGTCCGGGTTCGCCTGGCCGCGGGCGTCCGCGGTGGCGTTCGCGATCATCTCGTCCGTATAGGGCACGCCGACCGTGCGCTGGGCGGAAAGGTGCTCGCCGAGATCGTCGATCCTCAGCGCATTGGTCTTCAGCCAGCCGTAGCGCGGCATCACCGATTCCGGCACCACGTCGCGCGGGTTCATCAGGTGGGCGACGTGCCAGGCGTCGGAATACTTGCCGCCGAGGCGGGCAAGGTCCGGCCCGGTGCGCTTCGAGCCCCAGAGCATCGGGTGGTCGTATTTCGATTCCACGGCGAGCGAATAGGGGCCGTAGCGCTCCACCTCGTCGCGCAGCGTGCGGATCATCTGCGAATGGCAGGCGTAACAGCCCTCGCGGATGTAGATGTTGCGGCCGGCCAGCTCCAGCGGCGTGTAGAGCCGCATGTCCGGCGCGTCCTCCACCGTCTCGTGGATGGTGAAGAGCGGGGCGATCTCGACGAGGCCGCCGATGGAGGCGACGCCGACGATGGCGAGCACGAAGCCGATGGCGTTGCGCTCGATCCTGCGGTGGAAGAATTCCTTCATGGTCATTCTCCCGCCGGTGCGAGGACGGGAACGTCGCCGCCCGCCCCGGCCTTCAGCGCATGGCGCGCCATGCGGATCGTCATGCCGACATTGACGCAGCAGACCACCGCGCCGGTGAGGAACAGCAGGCCGCCGAAGGCGCGGGCGATATAGTAGGGATGCATGGCCACGAGACTATCGATGAAGGAATAGGCGAGCGTGCCGCTGTCATTGTAGGTGCGCCACATCAGGCCCTGGATGATGCCCGAATTCCACATGGCGAAGACGTAGACGACGGTGCCGGCCAGCGCGAGCCAGAAGTGGACCTCGATGAGCCTCGGCGAATACATGCGCTCCGTCTTCCACATCCACGGTACGAGGGCGTAGAGCGAGCCGAAGGTGATCATCGCCACCCAGCCGAGCGCGCCGGCATGGACATGGCCGACGGTCCAGTCGGTATAGTGCGAGAGCGAGTTGACGGCGCGGATCGCCATGAACGAGCCCTCGAAGGTCGAGAGCCCGTAGAAGACGGCGGCGACCATCATGAAGCGCAGCGTCGCGTCGTCGCGCACCTTGTGCCAGGCGCCGTTGAGCGTCGCCAGCGCGTTGCCGGCCGACGCCCAGGAGGGCACCAGCAGCACGATGGAGAAGGTCATGCCGAGCGTCTGCACCCATTGCGGCAGGGCGGTGTAGTGCAGGTGGTGCGCGCCCGCCCACATATACATGAAGGTGATGCCCCAGAAGCTGATGATGGAGAGCCGGTAGGAGAAGATCGGCCGCTCCGCGCGCTTCGGCAGGTAATAGTACATCATGCCGAGGAAGCCGGAGGTCAGGAAGAAGGCGACGGCGTTGTGGCCGTACCACCATTGCGTCATGGCGTCCTGCACGCCGGAGAACAGCGAATAGCTTTTCGCATGACCGAAGGAGACCGGCACGGCGAGGTTGTTGACGATGTGCAGCACCGCCACGACCAGGATGAAGGCCATGTAGTACCAGTTCGCCACGTAGATATGCGGCTCCTTGCGGCGCTGGAGCGTGCGGATGTAGATCAGGAAATAGACGACCCAGACGATGACCAGCCAGATGTCGGCATACCATTCCGGCTCGGCATATTCCTTGGACTGGGTGAGGCCCATCAGGTAGCCGGTCGCGGCGACAAGACAGAAGAGGTTGTAGCCGATCAGCACGAACCACGGGCTGAACTGGTCGGGCAGCCGCGCGCGACAGGTGCGCTGGAGGACGTGGAAGGAAGTGGCGATCAGCGCATTGCCGCCGAAGCCGAAGATGACGCCGGATGTGTGCACCGGCCGCAGCCGCCCGAAGCTCGCCCAGGCCGAATCCACGAAGGTCAGCTCCGGCCATGCCAAGAGCGCGGCCACCCAGACGCCGACGAACATGCCGGCGACCGCCCAGGCGAGCGACAGGATGATGCCCACCCGCGTCGGGTCGTCGTAATATTCCGAAAGCCGGCTTTCCGGCGGCTCGGGCGCAAAGAGGACGGAAAGGACCGCAAAGCCGAGGGCGAGGCTGAAGGCGAGCACGATATAGCCGTGCACGGCGAGCGGATCGCCCTGGCCGGCCACCGCCATGGCGAGCCCCACCAGCGCCAGCGCGCCGAGCACGAAGAGCGCGGCATGGCGCTCCGAAACCGTCAATCCGGATAGCATTGCCGTTCCCCTTCCTCTCACGCCGCCGTGGCGTCGATGCCGAGCAGCGGACCGAGCGCCGCCCGGTTCCGCACGATGTCGGCCAGTGTGTATTTGTCGAGCACGGCCAGGAAGGCGCCGAGCGCCTCGTGCAGCATGCCCTTGAGCCGGCAGGACGGCGAGATCGCGCAGGGTCGACCCCCGGCCTGCATGCATTCGGCGAGCGAGAATTCCTCTTCCGTCGCCCTGACGAGGGCGCCGACGGCGATCTCCTGCGGGGGCCTTGCAAGCCGGATACCGCCGGCGCGGCCACGCGTGGTCTCGACGAGGCCGAGGTCGCGCAGGGTCTGCGCCACCTTCAGGAGGTGGTTGCGCGAAAGCTTGTAGGCTTCCGCCACGTCGTTGACCGTACAGGCCCCGTCCGGGCGCGTCGCCACGTAGATCAGCATGCGCAGGGCATAGTCGGTGTGAAGCGTCATCCGCATCTGCAATTCCCCGGGCCTCGCGGGCCACGCGATGATGTGATAAGAAGTATTCCCTATGCCACTTTTAGCGCAAGGATTCCTGTCGTGAAAGTGCAATAGCGTCGCAGGCTGCATGAGGCCGTTGGCGTGAATAGTCGCATCCGTGAGGGGGAGTATAAAATATTAGTCAAGTTGTAATTTAGAGTATCTTGAATATATCGAAACGGGTTTCATGTTTTTTTTGTGCATACCGTTATATTTTGGTGAACATAACGACAATCGACGCGATGTTGTTCGATTCATGAGCCTAAAAGTATAGTTTATTCTACTTTATTTTCGGTTTTGCGATGCTAGTATCTTCCCGGTGATTTGTCGTCGAAGGAAGAGAGCTTTGTCCGAATTCCAGGCAGAACAAGCGCCTTCGCAGGTGCCCGGATCGTCCCGCCGCCGGGAGTTGATCACCTTCCTCGTGCTGGCCTTCGGCATCTGGCCCGTCGTGGCCGTGGGGGTCGTGGGGGGCTACGGCTTCCTCGTCTGGATGTTCCAGATCCTCTACGGGCCGCCCGGCCCGCCCGGCCATTGAGGGCGCGGCGATGCAGCGCGAAGCCCTGTCGAGACGCGATTTCCTGAGAGGCGGGCGCAGCGAGACCGTCCGCATCCGCCCGCCCGGCATCGCCGAGGCGGCGCTTGCCGCCTGCACCGGCTGCGGCCGGTGCGTGGAGCACTGTCCGGCGGGCATCGTCAGCCTTGCCGGCGGCGTGCCGGCGCTGGATTTCTCCCTCGGCGAATGCACTTTCTGCGGCGCCTGCGCCGAGCACTGTCCCGAGCCGGTCTTCACCGGCGGCCCGGCGGCCCGCTTCGACCATGTCGTTTCCTTCGCCGCCGCCTGCCTGCCGTTCCACCGCGTCGACTGCCAGGCCTGCCGGGACGCCTGCCCCACGGGCGCGATCCGCTTCCGCCCGGTGCGCGGCGGCCCGTTCGTGCCGGAGCTGGACGCGGCGGCCTGCACGGGGTGCGGCGCCTGCATCGCGGTCTGTCCCGTCGGCGCGGTCGAGGCCGCGCCGCGCGCCATGGAGGCCGCCCATGCCTGAGGCGCGGCGCCATCACATTTCAAGCGCGGTGATCGCCGCAAGGCCCGGCTGTCTCGACGGCGTGCTCGCCGCCCTCGGCGGCTTCGACAATGTCGAGGTGCACGGCGTTGGCAAGGGCAAGATCGTCATCGTCATCGAGGGGCCGTCGACCGGCGTGCTCGGGGATACGCTGATGCGCATCTCCCTTCTCGACGGCGTGATCGCCGCAAATATGGTTTTCGAACATGTCGATATGGAAGAGGACGAGGCTGATGGGCAGCGAACTGACGCGGCGTGACATCCTGAAGGCGCAGGCGGCGGGCGTCGCGGCGGCAGCGGCGGGCATTGCGCTGCCCGCTGCCGCCCAGCCCGTGCCGGGCGGGGTGAGCGCGCTGGAGATCAAGTGGGACAAGGCGCCCTGCCGCTTCTGCGGCACCGGCTGCGGCGTCATGGTTGGCGTCAAGGAAGGCAAGGTCGTCGCCACGCACGGCGACATGCAGGCCGAGGTCAACCGCGGCCTCAACTGCATCAAGGGCTACTTCCTGTCGAAGATCATGTACGGCGCCGACCGCCTGACGACGCCGCTGCTGCGCAAGCGGGATGGCGCCTATGCCAAGGACGGCGAGTTCGAGCCCGTGACCTGGGAGGAGGCCTTCGACGTGATGGCCCAGCAGGCCAAGAAGGTGCTGAAGGAGAAGGGGCCGACCGCGGTCGGCATGTTCGGCTCCGGCCAGTGGACGATCTTCGAGGGCTATGCGGCCACCAAGCTGATGCGCGCCGGCTTCCGCTCCAACAATCTCGATCCCAATGCCCGCCACTGCATGGCGTCCGCCGCCGTCGCCTTCATGCGCACCTTCGGCATGGACGAGCCGATGGGCTGCTACGACGATTTCGAGCATGCCGACGCCTTCGTGCTGTGGGGCTCGAACATGGCGGAGATGCATCCGATCCTGTGGACGCGCATCGCCGACCGGCGGCTCGGCAACGAGCATGTGCGCGTGGCGGTGCTGTCGACCTTCACCCACCGCAGCATGGATCTCGCCGACATCCCGATGATCTTCAAGCCGGGCACGGACCTCGTCATCCTCAACTACATCGCCAACCACATCATCCAGTCCGGCCGGGTGAACGAGGACTTCGTGAAGAACCACACGAAGTTCGTGCGCGGCGTCACGGATATCGGCTATGGCCTGAGGCCCGACAATCCGGTCGAGGTGAACGCGGCCAATTCCGCCGATCCCGGCAAGACGGAACCGATGGACTACGAGGCCTTCAAGGCCTTCGTGTCCGAATACACGCTGGAAAAGGCCGTGGAGATGACCGGCGTCGAGGCCGGCTTCCTCAAGCAACTCGCCGAGCTCTATGCCGACCCGGACCGCAAGGTCATGTCGCTCTGGACCATGGGCTTCAACCAGCATGTGCGCGGCGTCTGGGCGAACCAAATGGTCTATAACCTGCATCTCCTGACCGGCAAGATCTCCGAGCCCGGCAACAGCCCGTTCTCGCTGACCGGCCAGCCTTCGGCCTGCGGCACGGCGCGCGAGGTCGGCACCTTCGCCCACCGCCTGCCGGCCGACATGGTGGTGACGAACCCCGAGCACCGCAAGCATGCCGAGGAGATCTGGCGCATCCCGCACGGCATCATCCCGGAAAAGCCCGGCTACCACGCGGTCCAGCAGGACCGGATGCTCAAGGACGGCAAGCTGAATTTCTACTGGGTGCAGGTCAACAACAACGTCCAGGCCGGCCCGAACACCGCGAACGAGACCTACCAGGGCTACCGCAACCCGGAGAACTTCATCGTCGTCTCGGACGCCTATCCGACGATCACGGCGATGAGCGCCGACCTCGTCCTGCCCGCCGCCATGTGGGTGGAGAAGGAGGGGGCCTACGGCAATGCCGAGCGGCGCACCCATGTCTGGCACCAGCTCGTGCAGGCGCCGGGCGAGGCGCGCTCCGACCTCTGGCAGCTCGTCGAGTTCTCCAAGCGCTTCACCACGGACGAGGTCTGGCCGGCGGAGATCCTCGCGGCCAACCCGGACTACAGGGGCAAGACGCTCTACCAGGTGCTGTTCGCCGAGAGCGATGTCGCGAAATTCCCGCTCGACGAGGTCAAGGCCGACCACGCCAACAACGAGGCGCAGGCCTTCGGCTTCTACATCCAGAAGGGCCTGTTCGAGGAATATGCCGCCTTCGGCCGCGGCCACGGCCACGACCTTGCGCCCTACGACACCTATCACGAGGTGCGCGGCCTGCGCTGGCCGGTGGTCGACGGCAAGGAAACGCTCTGGCGCTACCGCGAGGGATACGATCCCTATGTGAAGCCCGGCGAGGGGGTGAAGTTCTACGGCAACAAGGACGGCAAGGCGGCGATCATCGCCGTGCCCTACGAGCCGCCGGCCGAATCCCCGGACGACGAATACGACACCTGGCTCGTCACCGGCCGCGTGCTGGAGCACTGGCATTCCGGCTCGATGACCATGCGCGTGCCCGAGCTCTACAAGGCCTTCCCGGGCGCGCGCTGCTTCATGAATGCGGACGATGCGCGCAAGCGCGGCCTCAACCAGGGCTCGGAAATCCGCATCGTCTCGCGGCGCGGCGAGATCCGCTCGCGCGTCGAGACCCGCGGTCGCAACCGCATGCCGCCGGGCGTGATCTTCGTGCCCTGGTTCGATGCCAGCCAGCTCATCAACAAGGTCACGCTCGACGCCACCGACCCCATCTCGAAACAGACGGATTTCAAGAAATGCGCAGTCAAGATCGAACCCGTCGCCTGACCCCTTCCCCGAGGTGGGTTTTCGCCGCCATCGGCGCGGCCGTCATCGCCACGGGCGCCATGGCGCAGATGGTGCCCGCGCTGTCCGGTCCTGACGGCGACAAGATGCAGACCCTTCCGGCCGATCCGCTGCCGAAATGGGTCATCGACGACGTCAGGCGCATGCGCGCCTATCCCGAGCAGCCGCCGATCATCCCCCATTCGATCGACGGCTACCAGCTCTCGGTCAATGCCAACCGGTGCCTGTCCTGCCACAAGCGGGAGTTCTCGCAGGATGCCGGCGCGCCGATGATCAGCGTCACCCACTACATGACGCGCGAGGGGCAGATGCTCGCCGACGTCTCGCCGCGCCGCTACTTCTGCACCGCCTGCCATGTGCCGCAGGCCGATCACAAACCGCTCGTCGGCAACACGTTCAAGGACATGAGCGAGCTCGGCGTCACCGGCGCGGGAAGCGAATGATGATGGCGCGCATCAAGGCAATCCTTCTGTGGGTCTGGACCGTGCTGACGACGCCGGCGGCGACCCTCAGCCTCGCCTTCCTGACGCTCGGCGGCTTCGTCGGCGGCGTGATGTTCTGGGGCGCGTTCAACACCGCGCTGGAGCTGACCAACACCGAGAAGTTCTGCACCTCGTGCCACGAGATGCGGGACAACGTCTACCAGGAGCTGACCAACACGGTGCACTTCACCAACCGCTCGGGCGTGCGGGCCTCCTGTCCCGATTGCCATGTGCCGCATGAATGGACCGACAAGATCGCCCGCAAGATGCAGGCCTCGAAGGAAGTCTGGGGCAAGATCTTCGGCACGATCAACACGCGCGAGAAGTTCCTCGATCACCGGCTGGAGCTGGCCAAGCACGAATGGGGGCGCCTCAAGGCGAACGACAGCCTGGAGTGCCGCAACTGCCATTCCTCCGTCGCGATGGACTTCACCAAGCAGACCCAGCGCGCCGCCGACATCCACTCGAAATATCTTCTGACCGGCAGGGCGACCTGCATCGACTGCCACAAGGGCATCGCCCACGAGCTGCCCAACATGGACGGCGTGGATCCCGGCTGGAAGATGCCGAAGGAGCTGGAAGGCCAGGAGCTTCCCGCCGCTTCCAACGACGCCATCGGCGACCTGCGCAAGGCCGTCGCCAGCGCGCATGGCGCGCTCACCTTCTGAGGCGTTCCGCAACCGGCCGACGCGAGAAGGCCGGCGTTCCCGCGAGTTTTTCCGGGAGCGCCGGCCCGCCACGCCACGGCCTTCGCCGCATGCGGGGAATGACGCGATAGCATTCCTTCAGGCTATGAATACCATTTCATATATCTATTTGCGAAATGCATGGCCTTGCCGACATAGTTCGCCGCGGAGGGTTGCGCAGGCGGCCCTTCGCCAACGAAGGGGAACGATCATGTTGAAGACCATCCTGTCCTATGCCGTGGCCGCCGGCCTTGCCTTCTCGGCGGTCGCGATGCCGCTTTCCGCCAGCGCGGACGACCTGGAGACCATCAAGGCCGCCGGCGAGTTCAAGTTCGCCAACAGCGGGGCCTATCCGCCCTTCAGCTTCGTCGACGACAGGAACGAGGTCGTCGGCTTCGACGTCGACATCGGCAACGAGATCGCAAGGCGCCTCGGCGTGAAGGGCACGGGCGTCAGCACCGCCTGGGACGGCATCATCGCCGGCCTGCTCGCCGGCAAGTACGATTCCGTCATCGGCAGCATGACCATCACCCCGGAGCGCGAGAAGGCGGTCGATTTCGTCGGTCCCTACTACAAGTCGGGCCGCGGCGTCTTCGTGGCCGAGGGCTCCGGCATCACGTCCATCGACGACCTCAAGGACAAGACGATCGGCGTCACCCTCGGCGAGACCCACGAGAAATGGGCGCGCGAGCGCGGCGGCTGGGAAATCCGCACCTACAAGGGCCTGCCGGAACTCTTCCTCGAGCTGAAGGCCGGCCGCATCCAGGCGATGATCGTCGACGCCGTCCCCGTCTCGATCGCCGTCAAGGACACCGGCGAGAAGGTCGTGAAGCTCGACGTGCCGGAATTCGCGGGCACCGAGGACAAGATCGGCATCGCCGTGCGCAAGGGCAATCCGGAGCTGAAGGCCGCCATGCAGAAGGCGCTGGACGACATGATGGCCGACGGCACCTACGAGGCCATCGCCATGAAGTGGGTCGGCGCGGACATCCGCTGATCCCGCCCGTCTCTCCAGGGATAATCCGGCCGGGTGCGCGTTCGCACCGGCCGGCCGCCTGACCGATCGCCGAGGAACCGGGAATGGACATCGCTCTCATCGGCCGCATTCTGCCCGTCTTCGTCCAGGCGGCCTGGACGACCGTCGAACTGTCGCTGCTGTCGCTGGCCCTCGGCCTTGCCGTCGGGGCGCTCGTCGCGGGGCTTCGCCTGTCGCATGCGGCGGTGCTGCGCTTCGTCGGCGGGGCCTATGTCAGCGTCTTCCGCGGCACGCCGGCGCTCCTCCAGATCTTCCTCATCTATTTCGGCGGGCCGCAGGTCGGCATCCAGCTCGAGCCCTTCGCGGCGGGCGCCATCGCGCTCGGCCTCAACATCGCGGCCTACATGGCCGAATCGATCCGCGGCGGCGTTCTGTCGGTCGATCGCGGGCAGATGGAGGCGGCCCGTTCGCTCGGCTTCGGCGAGGGCCAGTCCATGCGCTGGATCGTGCTGCCGCAGGCCGCCAGGCTGATGATCCGCCCGCTCGGCGTCAATGCCGTGGCGCTGGTCAAGGGCACGGCGCTCGTCGCCACCATCTCCGTCGTCGAGCTGACCTATACGGCCCAGCGCTTCATCGGCTCCACCTACAAGCCCTTCGAGATCTTCGCTGTGACGGCGGTGCTCTACATGATCATGGTCTATGGCCTCACGCTGGTCATCGACCGGCTCGACCGCGCCTATGCGGAGGAAGCGTAAGCCATGCAGGGACTGGATTTCTCCATCGTGCCGGAATACTGGCCGCTGATCGGCAAGGGCCTCTGGTGGACCGTCGTCATCTCCGCCGCCTCCGCCGTCCTCAGCATCGTCGCCGGCATCGGCTTTGCCCTTGTCGTGCTCTATGCCCCGCCGGTGCTGCGCTATCCCGTGCGCCTCTTCATGTGGCTCTTCATGGGAACGCCGCTGCTGCTGCAGCTCTTCCTCATCTATTTCGGCCTCGTGCAGGTCGGCATCGACATTCCGGCGGTCTGGTCCGGCATCATCGGCCTCAGCCTGCATTTTGCGGTCTACAATGCCGATATCTTCCGCGCCGGCATCGCCGCGGTCGACGGCGGCCAGACGGAAGCGGCGCGCTCGCTCGGCTTCGGCGCCTGGCAGACGCGCGTCTACATCGTCGTGCCGCAGGCGCTGCGCAACACGGTGCCGGCCATCGGCAACATGATGATCGCGCTCCTCAAGGAATCCTCCATCGTCTCGATGATCGGCATCGCCGAACTGGTGCACAGCGCCCAGCTCGTCATCAGCGAGACCTACCGGCCCTTCGAATTCTACCTGACGGCGGCCGCGCTTTACTACATCCTCAACCTCGTCCTCGAAGCGGTCCTCAGGGGGATCGAACGGAAAGTGGAGCTTTCGCGATGAACGATGTCCGTCCGATGATCGAGGTGCGCGGCGCGCGCAAGTTCTTCGGCCCGCTGGAGGTGCTGAAGGGCATTGATTTCAGCGTGGCGCGCGGCCAGATCGTCGCCGTGATCGGCCCGAGCGGTTCGGGCAAGAGCACGCTGCTGCGCTCGATCAACCATCTGGAAACGCTCGACGGCGGCGAGGTGTGGCTGGACGGCGTGCAGGTCAACCAGACGCTCGACCGCCGCGCCTTCGAAAAGCACATCAACCGCGTGCGCCAGCAGATGGGCATGGTGTTCCAGCACTTCAATCTCTTCCCGCACCTGAGCGTGGCCGAGAACATCTCCATCGCGCCGGTCAGGCTGAAGGGCATGGGCAGGGCGCAGGCCCGCGCGCTCGCCCTGGAGATGCTCGACAAGGTGGGCCTTGCCGACAAGATCGACGCCTTCCCGGCCCGGCTTTCCGGCGGCCAGAAGCAGCGCGTCGCCATCGCGAGGGCGCTCGCCATGCAGCCGAAGGTCATGCTGTTCGACGAGGCGACCTCGGCGCTCGATCCCGAGCTGGTGGACGAGGTGAACCTCGTCATGAAGCAGCTTGCGAGCGAGCACATGACCATGGTGATCGTCACCCACGAGATGCGCTTTGCCGCCGAGGTCGCCGACCGGGTGATCTTCATGGCGGACGGCGCGGTCGTCGAGGAGGGGCGGCCGGAAGCGCTCTTCCGCAACCCGGCGCAGGAGCGCACCCGCAGCTTCCTCAGGAAGTTCCTCAACGGCTAGACCCGTCGTCCGGCCGTCGAAACCCGCCACTCTCCTTCATGGACCCGTCATGAGCCAGCAACCGACACCAGCGGGCGAACGCCCCGCATCCCATCTCTTCTACCAGTCCCGCCTGCGCCGGCCGCTCGCCGACCGCGCGGAGGGCATCTACATCTGGGACGAGCACGGCCGCAGGGTCATCGACGGGTCGAGCGGCGCGATGGTCGTCAATATCGGCCATTCCAACCGCAACGTGCTCGACGCCATGAAGCGGCAGATGGACAAGGCGACCTTCGCCTATCGCCTGCATTTCGAGAACCAGCCGGCCGAGGACCTCGCGCGCCGGCTGGCCGGCCACATGCCCGAGGGGCTCGACCGGGTGTTCTTCGTGTCCGGCGGGTCGGAGGCGGTGGAATCCTGCCTCAAGCTCGCCCGGCAATGGGCGCTCGCCACCGACCAGCCGGAGCGCTGGAAGGTGATCTCGCGCTTTCCCTCCTATCACGGCTCGACGCTCGGCGCCCTTGCCGTCACCGGCTACGACGCATTGAAGAAACCCTTCCTGCCGATGCTGCGCGACATGCCGCACATCAAGGCGCCCACCGCCTATCTCGACCGCGACAACCTCTCGCTGGAAGAGCGCGGCGTGCGCTATGCCGACATGCTGGAGGAGAAGATCCTGGAGGAGGGGCCGCAGAGCGTGCTCGCCTTCATCATGGAGCCCATAGGCGGCGCGTCCACCGGCGCGCTCGTCGCGCCCGACAGTTACTATCCGCGCATCCGTGAGATCTGCGACAGGTACGGCATCCTGCTCATTCACGACGAGGTGATGAGCGGGGCGGGCCGCACCGGGCGCTATCTCGGCGGCGACCACTGGAACTGCCGGCCGGACATCGTCGCGCTCTCCAAGGGGCTCGGCGCCGGCTATTGCCCGCTCGGCGCGATGATCGCCCATTCGCGGCTGGTGCGGCCCGTGCTCGACCGCGGCGGCTTCGCCCACGGCTACACCTATGCCGGCAATCCGCTCGCCTGCGCGGCGGGGCTCGCCGTGCTCGACGAGATCGAGCGGCTGGACCTGCTCGGCAACGCCGCGCGCATCGGCGAGGCCATGAAGGCCGAGCTGGAGGGGCTTGCGGAGCGCTATCCCTTCATCGGCGACGTGCGCGGCAAGGGCCTGCTGCTGGCCGCCGAGTTCGTCTCGGACCGGCAGACCATGGCGCCGCTGCCGAAGGCGCTCGACGCCTACCAGCGCGTCGTCGACATCGCCTACGAGCGCGGCCTGATCATCTATTCGCGCCGCACGCGCGGCGGCGTCGAGGGCGACCATTTCCTCGTCTGCCCGCCGATGATCACGACGCAGGAGCAGGTCGGCGAGATCGTGGCGATCCTCGATGCCACGCTCGCACAGCTTGCCGGCGAGCTTTCGCTGCCGGTGCTAGGGTAGGAGCGGGCCATGAAGCCGAACAAGGTCATCATCACCTGCGCGGTCACCGGCTCGGTGCACACGCCCTCCATGTCGCCGCACCTGCCCTACCGGCCCGAGCACATCGCCGCCGAGGCGATCGCGGCGGCGGAGGCCGGGGCCTCGATACTCCACCTTCACGCCCGCGATCCCGAGGACGGCCGGCCGACGGCCGATCCCGCCGTCTTCATGCGCTTCCTGCCGGTCATCAAGCAGGCGAGCGACGCGGTGATCAACATCACGACAGGCGGCTCCTCCGTCATGACGCTGGAGGAGCGGCTCGCCGCCGCGCTCGCCGCCGAGCCGGAAATGTGCTCGCTCAACATGGGCTCGATGAATTTCGGCCTCTACCCGATGCTCGAGAGGCCGCGCGACTGGCAGCATGCCTGGGAGCCGCAACTGCTGGAAGCGACCCGCGGCACGATCTTCCGCAACACCTTCGCCGACATCGAGGCCATCCTGAAACGCCTCGGCGAGGGCTGCGGCACGCGCTTCGAGTTCGAGTGCTACGACGTCGGGCATCTCTATACGCTCGCCCATTTCCGCGACCGCGGCCTCGTTCCCGGCACGCCCTTCATGCAGTTCGTCTTCGGCGTGCTCGGCGGCATCGGGGCGGATCCGGAAAACCTGGTGCATATGAAGCGCATCGCCGACAGGCTGTTCGGCGACGACTACCGCTTCTCCGTGCTTGCCGCCGGACGCCGGCAGATGCCGATGATCACCATGGCGGCGGCGATGGGCGGCAGCGTGCGCGTCGGGCTGGAGGACAGCCTCTACGACGGCCGGGACCTGGCGACGTCCAATGCCGACCAGGTGCGCCGCATCCGCGCGATCCTCGAAGGCCTCTCGCTCGACGTCGCGACACCCGACGAGGCGCGTGCCATGCTGGGCCTCAAGGGCGGCGACCGCGTCGCATTCTGAAAGGGAGAGCCATGCAGGACGATATCCGCATCCGCCCGGCGGCAAAGGACGATGCCGCCGCCATCCATGCCGCGCTGAAGGCGCTGGCGGCGGGCATGGGGGCGGAGGGCAAGTTCGTCTCGACGGTCGACGACGTCCGCCGGCACGGTTTCGGCGCGGCGGCGGCCTTCGAGGTGCTGATCGCCGAGGCGGGCGGCGCGTTCGCCGGCCTCTGCCTGGCGTTCCCGAGCTTTTCCACCTGGATGGGCGCGCCGGGCATCTACGTGCAGGACCTCTTCGTCGCCGACGCCTTCCGCGGCCGGCGGATCGGCGAACGGCTGCTGCAGGCGGCGTCGCGGCGCGGCCGGGCGCGCGGCGCGCGCTACCTGCGGCTGTCCGTCGACGTGGAGAACGTCAGGGCGCAGGCCTTCTACGAGCGGCTCGGCATCCGCCATTCCCGCGACGAGCAGATCCACATGATCAAGGGCGCGGCGTTCGATGCCTTCGCCGGTGAGGGGGAACCATGAAGACCTTTTTTGCGGAAGAACAGAAGCGGCATAATCCAAGCTTCTTCCTGTCGAGCGGCGCGCCGCAGCCGAACCCGGAGCAGCCGGAGCGCGTCGAGCGCCTCTTGTCCGGCGCGCGGGCGGCGGGGCTTTCGATCGAGCGGCCGGCGGATCACGGCCTCGGCCCGGTCTCGGCCGTGCACACGCCGGAATATATCGACTTCCTCGGCCGCATCCACGAGCGCTGGCAGCGCATCGAGGGCGCCTCGGCCGAGGTGATCCCGAACATCCATCCCATCGCCCGCACCGGCAGCTACCCGGCCTCGGCGGTCGGCCAGGCCGGCTACCACATGGCCGATACCTCCTGCCCGATCTCCGAGCATACCTGGGAAAGCGCCCGGTGGAGCGCCTCGACCGCCGTCTCGGCCGCCGAGGCCGTCATGGCCGGCGAGCCCTGGGCCTATGCGCTCTGCCGCCCGCCGGGCCATCACGCGTTCCGGGACGTGGCGGGCGGCTTCTGCTTCTTCAACAATTCCGGCATCGCCGCGCAGCACCTTTTGAAACAGGCGCGTCGCGTCGCCATCCTCGACGTCGACCTGCATCACGGCAACGGCACGCAGGGCATGTTCTACGAGCGCGCCGACGTGCTGACCGTCTCCATCCATGCCGATCCGGTGCGTTTCTACCCGTTCTTCTGGGGCCATGCGGACGAGCGCGGCGAAGGCGCCGGCCTCGGCTACAACCTCAACCTGCCGCTGGCGCGCAAGTCCGGCGACGCGGCCTATCTCGACGCGCTTGCGGCGGCGATCCGCCGGATCGAGGCCTTCTCGCCGGATGCGCTGGTCGTTGCGCTCGGGCTCGACGCCTTCGAGAAGGACCCGTTCGGCGGCCTTTCCGTCTCGACGCCGGGCTTTGCCCGCATCGCCGAGGCGGTGGGCGCGCTGCGCCTGCCGACGGTGATCGTGCAGGAGGGCGGCTATCTCTGCGACGAACTCGGCGACAACCTGACATCCTTCCTCGCGGGCTTCGGCTCGCGGGCCGGCTGAGCCTCGGGGTAGGTGCGTTGTTCGAAAGGTATCGCGGCGATCGCCCGGCGCAGTTCGGCAAGCAGGATCGCCTCCGCCCGCCCGCGGCGGGCCGCGCCGTCATGGACGAGATGCACGTCGACGACGGGCGCGCCCTCGTAGGGCGGCAGGCGCCAGAGGCGGCCGGCGCGCACGTCCTCCTCCACGACATGCACCGGCAGCGGCCCGAAGCCGAAGCCGGCGATGATGAGGCGCTTGACCTCCTCCAGATGCGAGGAGGTGCCGACGGTCTGGCCCTCGAACCCTTCCTGCTGGCGCAGCAGCGCGACCGGCCACAGCGCGCCGGACATCTGGTCCGTCTTGAAGGAGACGTAGGGCTCGTGGCGCAGCGCCGCCAGCGGCAGGTCCGGCACGCCGAACAGCGGATGGCGCGCGCCGCAGAAATAGCCGAAGCTCTCCCGGTAGAGCACCTCGTAGTCGAGCTTGGGATGCCGCTCCTGCACCAGGCAGACGCCGAAGCCGGCATCCCGGTTGAGAACGGCCGCCGCCACGTCCTGGCTCGCCATGACCGCCATGGAGAGCGTGACCTGCGGAAAGGCGCGATGGAAGCGCGCCAGCACCTCGTCGAAGAACGGACAGACGACGTGGCTGGCAAGCGCGATCTCGATATGGCCGGTGAGGTCGCCGGGCTGCTCCTCCATGTGCTCGGGCAGGCCGGAAACGATCTCGAACAGCGCGACGCATTCGCTGAACAGCCGCTGGCCGGCCGGCGTGACGGAAAAATGCGAGGCGTTGCGCTCCACGAGGCGGCAGCCCATGTGGGTTTCCAGCCGCTTCAGCGCATTGCTGACGGTCGGCTGCTTGAGCGAGAGCTTGTCGCCCGCCGCCGTCAGGCCGCGCTCCTGCACGATCACCATGAAGGTCCGCAGGAGGTTCCAGTCGATTTCCCAGACGAACCGCCGTCTCTGCCGCGCCATGCGCATCATTCCCCAAATTCATGCTTCGGCCGGCGACTATTGCATGAGGCCATCGGCCGTTAAAGGAGGTTCCGCATGCCGCTTCTCACCTTCCAGGGCGTCGTCTATCCCGCGCAGTGCGATGCGATGGGGCACATGAACGTGCAGTTCTACATCGCCGCCTTCGACCAGTCGCTCTGGCACCTCATGGCCGCCGCCGGCTATTCGGCGGCCTGGATCGCCGAACGGCAGGAGGGCTGGGCCGACCGCCGCTACGAGATCGACTTCCGCCGCGAGCTGCCGGTCGGCAGCCTGTTCGAGATCCGCAGCGCCGTGGTGAAGGCCGGGCGCACGTCGCTTTCCACCCGGCACGTCCTGACCGACAGGGCGGACGGCGCCCTCTGCGCCGAACTTTTCGCCGTCTCCGTCTATTTCGACCTGGCGCGCCGGCAAGCGCTCGCCCTGCCCGATGCCGTCAGGAGCGGGGCGCTGGCGCTCGCGGAAAGCAGAGCGGGCTTGCAAAGCGCAAATCCGAAAGGGTACTGATCGGAATCGGCGGGCAGGGGATGGCTTGTCCGGCATTGCATTGCGCAGACCCGAAGGTGGACAGCATGGAAATTCTGACGGCAGCCGGCCTGACGGCGCTCTTGCAGGTCATTGCGATCGACCTGGTGCTCGCGGGTGACAATGCGGTGGTCATCGGCCTCGCCGCGGCCGGCCTCGAGGCCTCGCAGCGCAAGAAGGCGATCCTCGTCGGCATCCTCGCCGCGACCGTGCTGCGCATCGCCTTCGCCACCGTCGCGGTGCATCTCCTCGCCATCATCGGGCTGCTGCTGGCCGGCGGCCTGCTGCTGCTCTGGGTGTGCTGGAAGATGTGGCGCGAGCTGCATGCCGGCCACGGCGACGAGGAAGGCCAGGCCCTCGAAGGCGCGCCGCGCAAGACCTTCTTCCAGGCCGCCACGCAGATCGTCGTCGCCGACGTCTCGATGTCGCTCGACAACGTTCTCGCCGTCGCCGGCGCGGCGCGCGAGCATCCGAGCGTCCTCATCGTCGGCCTTGCGCTATCGATCGCGCTGATGGGCATTGCCGCCAACTTCATCGCCCGCCTGCTCAACAAGCATCGCTGGATCGCCTATATCGGCCTTGCGATCATCCTCTATGTCGCGCTCGACATGATCTATCGCGGCGCGATGGAAGTGATGCCCTACCTCCCGGCGACCTGACGGGGCGATTCACCCGTCAACCGGGTGCGGCGGCCGGCAGGGACGAAAAGCGGGACTGGCGCCCAAGGGGGCTGTTTTTGCCACCAGTATTATGATTGTATTTGAAAAATGGCCTCCGCGCGCTCGGCGCCCGGGCTGAAGGACAATCGTGAAAACGGGGAACGTGAAATGAACAGGGAAAAGATCGACATGCGTATTCGCCCGCTGCTCGCCGGCGCGGCCTTCTCGCTGCTGCTCGTGTCGGGCGGCATGGCGCCCGCCTTCGCCGAGACGCCCGCCGACACGCTGGTCCAGGCCTGGGCCATCGACGACACGATCACGCTCGACCCGGCCGAATCCTTCGAGCTGACGCCGGCCGAGTTCATCGGCAACGCCTATGACATGCTCGTGCGCCTCGACGTTGCGGACACGACCAAGGTCAAGGGCGGCGTCGCCGAGAGCTGGACCGTTTCGGACGACGGCCTGACCTATACGTTCAAGCTCAAGCCGGGCATCAAGTTCGCCTCCGGCAACCCGATCACCGCCGAGGACGTCGCCTGGTCCTTCGAGCGCGTCGTCAAGCTCGACAAGAGCCCCGCCTTCATCCTCACCCAGTTCGGCCTGACCGGCGACAACGTCGCGGAAAAGGCGAAGGCCGTGGACGAGGGCACCTTCGTCTTCACCGTCGACAAGCCCTATGCGCCGAGCTTCGTGCTGAACTGCCTCACCGCGACCGTCGGCGCCGTGCTCGACAAGAAGCTGGTGATGGAGCACGCCGAATCCACCACGCCGAACGACGAATACAAGTACGACACCGATTTCGGCTATGCCTGGATGAAGACGCACTATGCCGGCTCGGGTCCGTTCACGATCCGCGACTGGCGCGCCAACGAGATCGTCGTGCTCGAGCGCAACGACAACTATTACGGCGAGAAGGCCGCGCTCGCCCGCGTCATCTACCGCCATGTCAAGGAAAGCGCGACGCAGCGCCTGATGCTGGAAGCCGGCGACGTGGACGTCGCGCGCAACCTGGAGCCGGGCGACCTCGAGGCCGTTTCCGGCAAGGCGGACTTCACCACCGTCAGCGCGCCGAAGGGCACGGTCTACTATATCAGCCTCAACCAGAAGAACGAGACGCTGGCCAAGCCCGAGGTCCGCGAGGCCCTGAAATACCTCGTCGACTACGACGCCATCGGCGCGACCCTCATCAAGGGCATCGGCGAGATCCGCCAGACCTACCAGGCCAAGGGCGTGCTCGGCGCGCTCGATGCGAGCCCCTACACGTTCGACGTCGCCAAGGCCAAGGAACTGCTCGAAAAGGCGGGCCTGAAGGATGGCTTCTCCGTCACCTTCGACGTGCGCAACACGCAGCCCGTGACGGGCATCGCCGAATCCTTCCAGCAGACCGCCGGACAGGCCGGCGTCAAGGTGGAGATCATCCCCGGCGACGGCAAGCAGACGCTCACCAAGTACCGCGCCCGCAACCACGACATGTATATCGGCCAGTGGGGCATGGACTACTGGGATCCGAACTCGAACGCGGAAGCCTTCACCTCGAACCCGGACAACGGCGACGACGCCTCCGTCAAGACGCTCGCCTGGCGCAATGCCTGGGACATCCCGGAACTGACCGAACAGGCCAAGGCCGCCCTTCTGGAACGCGATTCCGACAAGCGCGCCGAGATGTACAAGAAGCTCCAGCAGGAAGCGCTCGACACCAGCCCCTTCGTGATGATCTTCCAGCAGATCGAGGTGGCGGGCGTTCGCGGCAAGGTCAAGGGCTACACGCTCGGCCCGAGCTTCGATTCCAACCCGCTCGCACCCGTCTCCAAGGGCGAGTGATCCAGGCCATGCGCCGGAAGGGCCAGTTCCTTGGGCATGAGTGAAACGGCAACGCCGGCAAGGCGCGCCAACCGGCGCGCCTATGCGAGGCTCAAATCGGTCGCCGGCTTCCTCGTGGTCGTCGCCACCACCTATCTCGGCCTGCTCGCCGTCACCTTCTTCATCGGCCGCGTCGTGCCGATCGATCCGGTGCTGGCGATCGTCGGCGACCGCGCGCCGGCGCGCGTCATCGAGCGGGTGCGGCTGGAGATGGGGCTGGACCTGCCCTACTACCAGCAGTTCTGGCTCTACATGAAGGGCGTCCTGCAGGGCGATTTCGGCACCTCGGTGCTGACCACGAACCCCGTCATGACGGACATCCGCCGCGTCTTCCCGGCGACGATGGAGCTTGCCACGGTCGGCACCATCATCGGCGCGGCCATCGGCATTCCGCTCGGCGTGCTGGCCGCCGTCAAGCGCGGCAGCATTGCCGACCAGGTGGTGCGCATCGTCGGCCTCATCGGCTATTCGGTGCCGATCTTCTGGCTCGGGCTTCTCGCGCTCCTCGTCTTCTATGCCCGCCTCGGCTGGACCTCGGGGCCGGGCCGCATGGACGTGGTGTTCGAATATACCTTCACGCCCGTCACCGGCTTCTTCCTTGTCGACGCGATCTTCAACCGCGACTGGGCCGCCTTCCGCGACATCGTCTCGCATCTCGTGCTGCCGGCCTCGCTGCTCGGCTATTTCTCCATGGCCTATATCAGCCGCATGACGCGCTCCTTCATGCTCAACGAGCTCGGCCAGGAATATATCGTCGCGGCGCGGGCCAAGGGCCTGTCGGAGACCCGCATCATCTGGGGCCATGCGCTGCGCAACGCGGCCGTGCCGCTCGTCACGGTCATCGCGCTCTCCTATGCCGGCCTTCTCGAAGGCTCGGTGCTGACGGAGACCGTCTTCGCCTGGCCGGGCCTCGGCCTCTACATCACCAATTCGCTGCAGAACGCCGACATGAACGCGGTGCTCGGCGGCACCATCGTCATCGGTTCCGTCTTCATCGCCATCAACCTTCTGTCCGACGTGCTCTACCGCATGCTCGATCCACGAACGAGGACCCGATGAGCGACGCCGCCATGAACCGCCGCGAATGGCTCCTGACCGACCGGCCGCAATCGCGCCTCCAGGCAAGGCTCGGCCGCGCCTATGTCGCCTGGCGGCGCTTCACCGCCAACCGGCTCGCCGTGTTCGGCCTGGTGATCATCCTCGGCCTCGTCTTCCTCGCGATCTTCGCCCCGCTCATCGCGCCGCATTCGCCCTATGTCGGCGACCTTGCCAAGGCGCGCCTCATGACGCCGGGGCCGGGCCACTGGCTCGGCACGGACGACCAGGGCCGCGACATCCTCTCGCGCCTCATCTACGGCTCGCGCCTCACGCTCCAGGTCGTGCTGCTGGTGGCGGTCATCGCCGCGCCGCTCGGCCTTCTGGTCGGCACCGTCGCGGGCTATGCCGGCGGCTGGGTGGACGCGGTGCTGATGCGCATCACCGACATCTTCCTCGCCTTCCCCAAGCTCGTGCTGGCGCTCGCCTTCGTCGCCGCGCTCGGCCCCGGCATCGGCAACGCCATCATCGCCATCGCCATCACCTCCTGGCCGCCCTATGCGCGCATCGCGCGCGCCGAGACGCTGACAGTGCGCAATTCGGACTATATCCTCGCCGTCCAGCTCATGGGCGCCTCGCCCTGGCGCATCGTGCTGCGCCATATCATGCCGCTCTGCATCTCCTCGCTCATCGTGCGCGTGACGCTCGACATGGCGGGCATCATCCTCACCGCCGCCGGCCTCGGCTTCCTCGGCCTCGGCGCGCAGCCGCCGCTGCCCGAATGGGGCGCGATGATCGCCTCCGGCCGCCGCTTCATCCTCGACCAGTGGTGGGTCGCCGCCATGCCCGGCTTTGCCATCCTCATCGTCAGCCTCGGCTTCAACCTGCTCGGTGACGGCCTGCGCGACGCGCTCGACCCCAGGGGGAGCGGCCAGTGAGCGCACTTCTGACCGTCGAGGATCTCAGCGTCTCCTTCCCGACGCGCACCGGCGTCGTGGAGGCCGTGCGCGGCGTTTCCTTCACGCTCGGCCGCGAGCGGCTCGGCATCGTCGGCGAGAGCGGCTCCGGCAAGTCGCAGACCGGCCGCGCCATCATGGGACTGACCGCCGAGCACGGCGTCATCGCGGCGAGGCGCCTCGAATTCAACGGCATCGAGCTTCTCAAGGCGTCGAAGGCCGAGCGGCGGGCGCTGCGCGGCAGGCGCATCGCCATGATCCTGCAGGACCCGAAATATTCGCTGAACCCGGTCATGACCATCGGCCGCCAGATCGTCGAGACGCTGCGCACGCACGAGCCGGTCGGCCGGGCGGAGGCGAGAAAGCGCGCGCTCGACATGCTCGCCGCCGTGCAGATCCGCGATCCCGAGCGCGTCTTCGACCTCTATCCGCACGAGGTCTCCGGCGGCATGGGCCAGCGCGCGATGATCGCCATGATGCTCGTCGCCGGCCCGGAACTGCTGATCGCCGACGAGCCGACCTCGGCGCTGGACGTGACGGTGCAGCTCGACGTGCTCGACATCCTCAACCGGCTGGTCGCCGAGCGCGGCATGGGGCTGATCTTCATCTCGCACGACCTGCGCCTCGTCTCCTCCTTCTGCGACCGCGTCATCGTCATGTATGCCGGCCGCATCGTCGAGGAGCTGCCCGCCGAAAAGCTCTCCGAGGCGCAGCATCCCTATACGCGCGGCCTGCTCAACTGCATGCCGCAGATCGGCGCCGACCGGCATCCGCTGCCGGTGCTCGACCGCAAACCGGAGTGGCGGACATGACGCCGGCCCTCGCCATCAACGGCCTCGGCGTCGTCTACGATGACTTCACGGCGCTCGACGCTGTCAGCCTCTCGGTCGCACCGGGCGAATCCTACGGGCTCGTCGGCGAATCCGGCTCGGGCAAGTCGACGCTGCTGCGCGCCGTCGCGGGCCTTGCGCCGGTTTCCGCCGGCACGATCGCGATGGACGGCAAGCCGCTCGGCCAAAAGCGCGACAAGGCCTTCTACCGCAAGGTCCAGATGGTCTTCCAGGATCCCTACGGCTCGCTGCATCCGCGCCAGACGGTGGACCGGCTGCTGCTGGAACCGCTCGCCATCCACGGTTTCACCGATACCGAAAACCGCATCGTTCGGGCGCTCGACGAGGTGGGGCTCGGCTCCGGCTTCCGCTTCCGCTATTCGCACCAGCTTTCCGGCGGCCAGCGCCAGCGCGTGGCGATCGCCCGCGCGCTGATCCTCGAACCCTCGATCCTGCTGCTCGACGAGCCGACCTCGGCGCTCGACGCCTCCGTGCAGGCCGAGGTGCTGAACCTGCTGGAGCAGATCCGCGCCGCCCGCAACCTCACCTTCGTCATGGTCAGCCACGACCTTGCCGTCGTCACCCATATGTGCGACCGGCTGATGGTGATGCAGGGCGGGCGCACGGTCGAGGAACTGGCCGCCGCCGACCTTGCCGCCCGCAGGGTGAACGAGGATTATACGCGCGGGCTGCTTGCCGCCAGCGAAGGCTTCCGCCGCTCCGCCTGACCGCGAGGGGCTACCAGGGGCCGACCCTTGCCGAGAACTCGCTCGACTGCATCAGGGCGCGGGCGATGGTCTCGCGGCTCGCCGCGCCGGCCTGAAGCTGCGCCACGTAGCCGTCGAGCCCGGCGCCGTCGGCCGGGCGCCCCAGCAGGAGCCGGTAGAGGAGGTCGACATAGTCGCGGTCGCTGGCAAGCAAGGCCGCGTGCTTTTCCCGGAACTCGTCCGAGGCCAGCATGCCGACCACCATGTCGCTCGCATCCGTCCCGCCCTCCAGCGCGCGGACCCAGCCGTCGGCCTCGGCGCGGTCCACCATCCGGCCGAGCACGAGGCAGTAGCCGAGCGCCGCCTTGCGGAAGGCCGGGTCGGCGATGGCGGCGGTCCCGGCGACGTCGCAGGCCGGCGCGCTCGCCGCGGGCGCCAGGATCTGCCCGCGCACGGCCGCGAAGGCCGGCTTCGGCTCGCCGATCCGCCATCCCGCCGCGGCGCTCCCCTCCAGCGTCACCAGCCCCATATAGGCCTCGAAATCCGGCGCCCAGTAGGTCTCGTCGAGCAGTTCGTAGACATGCGCCTCCTCGATGCGGTAGCCGGCGGCAAGCTCCTGCAGCCGTTTCATCCAGCGCACCAGACCATCCGCCTGCTCGCCGGCATCCTTCTGGCTGCCGAGCGGGTGGTTGAACTCCGTCACAAAGATCGGCCGGCCATAGGCGGCAAGATGCTTGAAGGCCCATTCCGGGTCCTCGCCGTACATGTGCCAGACGGAGATGTCCCAGCGGATGCCGTCGGCGCGCATGCGCTCGAAGGCGCCGACATGGCCCCAGCCCGCCGTGCCCATCGCCTTGCGGATGGTCGGGTCGGCCTCCGTCATGCCGTCGGACAGGCCGCGCAGCACGGCGGAGACCTTCACCCAGCGCGGCCCGTAGTAATCCAGCGCGCCGACGCCGCCGGCCGGGCCCCATTCGCAGGGGTAGACCGTGCCGTCGTCCCGCTTCTCGCAGGGCTGGATGATGGCGAAGTTCTCCAGCTCGTTGCCCAGTTCCCAGACGCGGATGTCGTCGCGGAAGCGCGTGCCGAGCGCTTTTGCCAGCGCCCGGGTCTTGTCGTAGAGCTCGCTCGCGCCCATCGCCTGAAGGTCGACGTCGGGCGTCAGGACCGGGAGGATGCGGATGCCGCGCGCCCGGGCGGCGGCGACGAGCTCCGCCAGCTTGTCCGCCGCGTCCAGCCGGGAGATGTCGACGCGGTAGGACTGCGCGCCGAGGCTGCCGACGAGGTCGAGCTGGTCGGCGAGGGGAATGCCGGGATAGGAATTGACGGGATGGCCGTTCACGCCCCAGGCGATCTCCGCCGATGCGGGGCGCAGGCCCGCCGCAAGGAGGAGGATGGCGGCGACGATCCGGATGCCCGCCTGAAACATCGCCTTCGGCTGGAATCCGTGCACGCTCGATCTCTCCGCTTTTTCCCGCATCCGGAAGGGAGGCTAGCATGTCGCCCGCCTGAGGCAAGGCCGCGCGGCGGCCATCCCGCGGTAACGTTACCGGCCTTGCCATCGACGGGTCTTTGCGCAACATGGCGGGGCAGAACCATGCCAGGGGAGACGAGGTGAGCGCAGCAGGGCCTTCCGGGGCGAAACGGGGCGCCGCGCGGCAGGCGGCCAGCCGCATGACGCGCGAGGCCTGGATCAGGGCCGGCGTCGAGGCGCTGGTCGAGGAAAGCATCGGCCATGTCAAGATCCAGGTCATGGCCCGGAAGCTCGGCGTGTCGCGCTCCAGCTTCTACTGGTTCTTCGCGGATCTGCAGGCTTTGCAGCGCGAGCTGCTGGAATACTGGCTGCGCAAGAACACCGGCCCGATCATCGAGCGCGCGCTCCTGCCGGCGGCGAGCGTCAACGAGGGCGTCTGCCATATCTTCGAATGCTGGGTGGATCCGGCGCTGTTCGACCCAGGCCTCGACGCCGCCGTGCGCGCCTGGGGCCGGATCGACGCCACCGTGCGCGCCGTCGTCGGCCAGGCGGACGACCAGCGGGTGGACGCCATCGCGCGTATGTTCCAGCGCTACGACTACCCGGCGGAAGAAGCCTTCATCCGGGCGCGCGTGCTCTATTTCACGCAGGTCGGCCACTTCACGCTCGGCATCGGCGACGACCGGGAAAAGCGCCTCGGGCACCTGCGCTCCTATCTCCTGACCTTCACCGGCCGCCCGGCCTCGGACCGCGAGGTGGCGGACTTCAGCGCGGTGATGCGGCGCCTGCTGCCGGACGGCTGATTTCCGTTCATCGCTTACGGACGGTTTCCTTCGCATCTGCGGCGATGTGGAGGAGGGGCGCATGCTTCCCGCGCATCAATGGACATTCGTGTCCAGAGGAGATATGAAATCGTCGGACGGCAGGCGCGCGCCTGCTTCAGGGGGAATTCATGGGGAAGAATCCGGCCGTCGCCTGCTTTCCGAGGCGGCTCCGCCCCGCGGAGGATGGATTGCTATGACGCGGCACTATTCGGCGCTTTCGCTCTTCAAGGAAGGGCTTGCCGGCCAGAAGGGCTGGCAGCAGGCATGGCGTTCGCCGCAGCCGAAGCCGCGCTACGACATTCTTGTCATCGGCGGCGGCGGGCATGGGCTGGCGACGGCCTATTATCTCGCCAGGGTCCACAATGTCCGCAATGTCGCGGTCATCGAGAAGGGCTGGCTCGGCGGCGGCAATACGGGGCGCAACACCACGGTCGTGCGCTCCAACTACTTCTTCCCCGAGAGCACGGCGCTCTACGAGATGGCCCTGAAGCTCTACGATGGGCTCGGCCGCGAGCTCAACTACAACATCATGCTGTCCCAGCGCGGCATCATCACGCTCGCCCACAGCGAGGCGGAGATGGAGATGGCGGCGCGCACCGTCAACGCCATGCAGATCAACGGCACGGATGCCGAGCTCTTCGGCATCGAGGACGTGCGCCGCGTGCTGCCGCTGCTCGACATGTCGCCGGATGCGCGCCATCCGGTCTTCGGCGGCGTCTGGCAGGGCAGGGCCGGCACGGCGCGGCACGATGCGGTCGCCTGGGGCTATGCGCGGACCGCCGACCGGCTGGGCGTCGACATCATCCAGTCCTGCGAGGTCGAGGAATTCCTTATCGAGGGCGGGCGCTGCCGCGGCGTGAGGACGAGCCGCGGCGAGATCCGCGCCGACCGGGTCGGCATGGTCGTCGCCGGCCATTCCTCCCATCTTGCCGCCAAGGCGGGCTTCCGCCTGCCGATCACCTCCTATGCCCTGCAGGCCTGCGTTTCCGAGCCGATCAAGCCGGCGCTCGACACGGTCGTCCTGTCGCCGGCCACCGGCACCTATGCCAGCCAGTCGGACAAGGGCGAGCTCGTCGTCGGCGGCGGGCTCGACCGCGTTCCCTCCTACGGCCAGCGCGGCAACCTGCCGATGCTGGAGACGGTGATCTCGGGGCTCCTGGAAATGTTCCCGAGCTTCCGGCAGCTCCGGCTGATGCGGCAATGGGCCGGCATCGTCGACGTCACGCCGGATTCCTCGCCGATCCTCGGCGAAAGCCCGCTGCCCGGCCTCTTCCTCAATTGCGGCTGGGGAACGGGTGGCTTCAAGGCGATCCCCGCGGGCGGCACGCTGCTCGCGCATCTTCTCGCCACCGGCAGGCACCACGACGTCAGCCGCCCCTTCGATCTCGACCGCTTCGCCCGCGGACGGCTGATCGACGAGGCCGCCGGCTCCGGCATCGCGCATTAGGAGGACCGGATGCAGCTTTTCCCATGCCCCTTCTGCGGCCCGCGCAGCGAGAGCGAATTCCACTTCGGCGGCGACGCCGGCAACCACCGCCCGGAAGGCTTCCGCGACGTGACGGACGGCGAATGGACCGCCTACCTTTACGAGCGCAACAACCCGCGCGGCGCGGCAAGCGAGATCTGGATGCACATGACCTGCGGCGAGGTGTTCCGCATGGAGCGCGACACCGTGCACCACGGCGTTGCGCGCTCCTTCGCACTGATGGAAGGAGGCGGCGATGACGGCCTGGCGCACTGAGGGCGGCACGGACATCGACAGGACGCGGCCGCTGCGCTTCACCTTCGACGGCAGGACGGTGGAGGGTTTTGTGGGCGACACCGTCGCCTCGGCGCTGCTGGCCGGCGGGATCTCCGTCCTCGGCCGCAGCTTCAAGTATCATCGCCCGCGCGGCCTCTGGGGCGCGGGCGTCGAGGAGCCGAACGCGCTGGTCGCCATCGCGGGCGCCATGCCCAATACGCGCGCAACGCAGGTTCCGGCCGCCGACGGCCTTGCCGTGCGCAGCGTCAATGCCGAGCCGAGCGCCGAGAACGACCGCCGCGCCTTCATCGACGCCTTCGCCCGCTTCATCCCGGCCGCCTTCTACTACAAGACCTTCATGTTCCCCGACTGGCACCTGTTCGAGCCGCGCATCCGGCAGATGGCGGGTCTCGGCACGCTGGACGCCGGCATGCGCACGCCGTCCTTCGCCGAGCAGGTCAACCATCATTGCGACGTGCTGGTGGTCGGCGCCGGGCCGTCGGGCCTCCTTGCGGCGCGCAAGGCCCTGCGGGACGGCCGGCGGGTCGTGCTTTGCGACGACGGGCGGCAGGCCGGCGGCAGCCTCCTCCACCGTGCGGCGACCATCCAGGGCAGGCCGGGGGTGGAATGGGCCGCGGATGTCGCGGCGGAACTCGTGGGGGCCGGCGCGCTGGTGCTGACCGGCACCACGGCCTTCGGCATCTACGACCACCGCCTCGTCGGCCTCAGCCAGACGGGCGCGGACGGCGCGCCGGACCGCCTGTGGCGGGTGCGCGCCGGCGCCATCGTGCTCGCCACGGGGGCCATCGAGCGGCCGCTGCCCTTCGGCAACAACGACCTGCCGGGCGTCATGTCCGCCGAGGCCGCGCTCGTCTATCTCAGGCGCTTCGGCGTTGTCGCCGGGCGCAAGGTCGTCGTCGCCACCAACAACGGCCTTGCCTACGAGACGGCGGAGGCGCTGGCGGGGGCCGGCGCCGAGGTCACCGTCGTCGATTATCGCCCCGACGCCCCTGTTCCCGCCGGGCTGCGGGTGCTGAAGGGGCTCTCCGTCGTTTCCGCGCGCGGCCGCGGCGCGGTCCGTGCCGTCAGGCTTTCCGACGGCAGCGCGCTGGAGGCGGATGCGGTGCTCGCCTCCGGCGGCTTCACGCCGACCGTGCATCTCTATTGCCAGGCGCAGGGCAGGCTCGACTGGCGCGACGATATCCTCGCCTTCGTGCCGGGCCGGCCGGTGGAGGGCGTCGCGGTCGTGGGCGCTGCCGCGGGCGACTTCGGCCTGCCCGAAGACCTTGCCGACGCCGCGCGCAGCGATTTCGACATCGTCGCCGCCTGGCCGAAGCCGCGGGCGAAGGAGCGGGTCTGGATCGACCTGCAGAACGACGTCACCGCCAAGGACGTCGAGCTCGCCGTCCGCGAGAACTTCGTCTCCGTCGAGCATCTCAAGCGCTACACCACGCTCGGCATGGCGACCGACCAGGGCAAGACCTCGAATGTCAACGGCCTGGCGCTGATGGCCGAGATCACCGGCCGGCGCATTCCCGAGGTGGGCACGACGACCTACCGCCCGCCGTTTACGCCCGTCCCGTTCGCCTCCTTTGCGGGCGCGCGCTCCGGCACGCGCATGAACCCGCTGCGCCGCCTGCCGCTCGAAGGCGAGCACCGGGCGGATGGCGCGGTGTTCCGCGAATATGGCGGCTGGCTGCGCCCGGCCTTCTATGGCGCGGGACCGGAGGATGCGCGCGTCCAGGCGGAAGCCGCGGCGGCGCGCACGGGCGTCGCGCTCTTCGACGGCTCGCCGCTCGGCAAGATCGAGGTCATCGGCCCGGATGCCGCGCCCTTCCTCGATTTCATCTACTACAACACCGTCTCGACGCTCGCGCCCGGCCGCTGCCGCTACGGTTTCATCCTCACCGAGGCGGGCAACATCTACGACGACGGCGTTCTGGTGCGGCTCGACGACAACCGCTTCGTCGTCTCCTGCTCCTCCTCCCATGTCGCCGGCGTGCACGCCCTGCTGGAGGAGTGGCGGCAGGACCGGTTCGACCGGCGCCGCGTCTTCGTCCACAATGCGACCGCCGAGATGGCGACGCTGACGGTGACCGGCCCGCGCGCGCCCGCGCTCCTCGCCGCGACCGGCCTCGATGCCGCGCTCGACGATGCCGCCCTGCCGCACATGGCGGTCGTTTCCGGGGCCTTCGAGGGCGTGCCGGTGCGGATCGCCCGCGTCAGCTTCACCGGCGAGCGATCCTACGAGATCTCCGTCCCGGCCGACCATGCGGCCGCGCTCTGGTCGCGGCTGCGGCGGGCGGGCGAGGCTTTCGGCGCGACGCTGCTCGGCCTGGAAGCGCTGATGATCCTGCGCGCGGAAAAGGGCTATGTCGTCATCGGCAAGGACACCGACGGCACGAGCCGGCCGATGGATTTCGGCCTCACGGCGCCGCTGCAAAGGAAGACGGCCGAATTCATCGGGCGCCGCTCGCTGATCACCGAGGATGCCGCGAGGGACGACCGTCGGCAGTTCGTCGGGCTGGAGGCGGTGGACGGCCAGGGCATGCTGCCGACCGGCGCGCACGGCATCGAGCGCCATGCGGGCGGGCTGCGCAGCACCGGCTATGTCACGTCGAGCTATTTCAGCCCCGCGCTCCAGCGGCCGATCGCGCTCGGCCTCATCGAGCGCGGCCATGCGCGCATGGGCGAGGTCATCGAATTGCAGCACCTCAAGGCGGTGCGGCGCGCGCGGATCGTCGCCCCTTGCGCCTTCGATCCGGAAGGAGGCCGTCTCCATGCTTGACAATTCCCGCAAGTGGCGGCCGGAGCCGGACTGGGCGCGCGCGGTGCTCGCCGCGCCTTCCCTTTCCGTGCGCGCCGTCGCCGGCCTGCCGCAGCGCCTCGTCAGCGGCGACATCGGCGGCTTTCTCGCGCGATACGGCCTCGGCAGCGATGTCGGCGCGCTGGCGCTCGCCTCCGGCGGGCGCTATGCGGTGCGCATGGCGCGCGACCGGCTGCTCGCGGTCGGCATGACGGCGCAGGACTGCGCCGATGGATGGCACGTCGAGGGCTACGGCGTGACGACGGTCGGCGCGGGCCTGCGCGTGCTCGAAGCGCGCGGGCCGGGGGTGCGCGACCTTATCGCGCGGGCGACGACGATCGATCCCGCCGATCCCGGCCCCTGTGCCGCCTTGCAGTTTTGCGGCATGACATGCAGTGTCTATTTCCACGGGGACCTGCAGACATTGCGCATCCACGTCGACCGGGGTCTTGCCGCCTATCTCTGGGAGTGGCTCGAATGCCAGCCGCTCCTTTCGGGCGGGGCCGCCGGCGCCTGAGGAGAACGATCCGGTTTCGGAAACGGCGACCCGCGATGGTGCGGGCGCAAAAGGGGAGATGAGACACATGAAAAGCATCCTGATCATCGGCACGGCCCTCGGCCTTCTGATGAGCACGGCCGCCCGGGCGGAGGACCTCACCATCGCCGTGGCCGGCCCCATGACCGGGCCGCTGGCCACGATCGGCGACCAGTTCAAGCAGGGCGCGCAGGCAGCCGCCGACGCGATCAACGGCAAGGGCGGCGTGCTCGGCCGGCAGATCAAGCTGCAGTTCGAGGACGACCAGTGCGACCCGAAGCAGGCCGTCTCGGTGGCCAACCGCATCACGGCCGCCGGCATCGGCTTCGTCGACGGCCATGCCTGCTCGGGATCGAGCATCCCGGCCTCGGCGGTCTATGCCGAGAACGGCACGCTGATGATGAGCCCGGCCTCCTCCAACCCGGTCATGACGGACGATGCCGCCGCCAAGGGCTGGACCAACATCATGCGCCTCTACACCCGCGACGACGCGCAGGGCGCCTTTATCGGCCCGTGGATCGCCAAGCAGTATGCCGGCAAGAACGTCGCCGTCCTGCATGACAAGACGGCCTACGGCCAGGGCGTCGCCGATGCGGTGCGTGCCACGATGAACGAGAACGGCCTCAAGGAAGTCCTCGCCGAGGGCATCAATGCCGGCGAGAAGGACTACAACGCCCTGGTGACCAAGCTGAAGGACGCCAAGGTCGACGTCGTCTATTTCGGCGGCTACCACCCGGAAGCCGGCCTCATGCTGCGCCAGGCGGCCGAGCAGAACTACAAGTTCCAGCTCATCATGCCCGACTCCATCGCCTCGCCGGAATTCTGGCAGGTCGCGGGCCCGGCCGGCGAGGGCACGCTGTTCGTCTTCCCGTCCGATCCGCAGGCCAAGCCCGAGGCGAAGGAAGCCGTCGAGAAGATCCAGTCCGGCGGCTTCAAGCCGGAAGGCTTCACGCTCTTCTCCTACGCCGTGATCCAGGCCTTCGCGCAGGGCATCGAGCGCGCCGGCTCGGACGATCCGACCAAGGTCGCCGAGGCGCTGAAGAACGGCCAGCCGATCGACACCGTCGTCGGCACCGTCACCTTCGACGAGAAGGGCGACCTCAAGGACGCCAGCTACGACATCAACCGCTGGAACAACGGCGCCTACGCGCCGATCGCGCAGTAAAGCCTCAAGACAGCAAGGGCGGGAACCTCGGTTCCCGCCCTTGCCACGTATGGAGCGGCCGCTAGGCCGCCTTTTCGTTTTCAGGCGTAGCGCGCGACGGCGAGGTCGGTGGCGTCGATCTCGGGCTTCCTGCCGGAGACGAGGTCGGCGATGACGCGGGCCGAGCCCGAGCTCATCGTCCAGCCGAGCGTGCCGTGGCCGGTGTTGAGGAAGAGGCCGGCGATCTTCGTCGGGCCGATGACCGGCGTGCCGTCGGGCGTCATCGGGCGCAGGCCCGACCAGAAGCTCGCCTTCGACACGTCGCCGCCGGGGAAGAGATCGGTGACGGAGTGCTGCAGCGTGAGGCGGCGCGGCTCGCCGAGATCGTTGGTGTAGCCGGAGATCTCCGCCATGCCGCCGACGCGGATGCGGTCCCCGAGGCGGGTGATGGCGATCTTGAAGGTCTCGTCCATCACGGTCGATTCCGGCGCGCGCGAGGCGTCGGTGATCGGGATCGTCAGCGAATAGCCCTTGACCGGATAGACCGGCAGGCGGATGCCGTGCGGGCGCACGAGGAGCGGCGAGAAGCTGCCGAGCGCCACGACCACGGCGTCGGCCTGGAGTCGGCCATGGGCGGTGACGACGCCGGTGACGCGCCCGCCTTCGACGTCCAGCCCGCGGATGATGCTGCCGTAGTTGAAGGTGACGCCGAGTTCTGCGGCCTTGGCCGCCAGCGCATTGGAGAACTTGAAGCAGTCGCCGGTCTCGTCCTTCGGCGTCAGCAGGCCGCCGACGATCTTCTCGCGCACATGCGCGAGCGCCGGTTCGACGCGGATGCAGCCCTCGGGGTCGAGCACCTCGTAGGGGATGCCGTCGGCGGCGAGCGCCTTGACGTCCTTGGCCGAGGCGTCGAGCTGCGCCTCGGTGCGGAAGAGCTGCAGCGTGCCCTGCATGCGCTCGTCATAGGCGATGCCGGTCTCCTCGCGCAGCGCGGCGATGGAGACGCGGCTGTAGTCGGCAAGGCGCAGCATGCGGCTCTTGTTGAGCGCATAGCGCTCGGAGGTGCAGTTGCGCAGCATCTGCGCCATCCAGCGCAGCATCGCCATGTCCACCTTGGGGCGCAGGATCAGCGGGGCGTGTTCCATGAACAGCCACTTCATCGCCTTCATCGGGATGCCCGGCGCGGCCCAGGGCGAGCAGTAGCCGAAGGAGACCTCGCCGGCATTGGCGAAGCTGGTCTCCAGCGCGGGGCCGGGCTGGCGGTCGACGACCGTGACCTCGTGCCCTGCCCTGGCAAGCTGGTAGGCCGACGTGACGCCGACGATGCCGGCGCCGAGAACGATGACTTTCATGGGTTCCTCACTTGCAGAAAAGGCGTGGCGGGCAGCGCGTGTCCTAGCGGTACTGCCGCTCGTATCGATGGCCGAGACCGGTCAGGATCTCGTAGGCGATGGTGCCGGCGTCGCGGGCGACATCCTCCAGCGTCTGGTGCGGGCCGAGCACCTCCACGAGGCTGCCCAGCTTGAGGCGGCCTTCGGGCAGGGCGGAGACGTCGATGGTGATGCTGTCCATCGAGACGCGCCCGACGATGGGCAGGCGCACGCCGTCGCAATAGACCGCGCCGCGGTCCAAAAGGCTGCGCGGCAGGCCGTCCGCATAGCCGGCGGCGATGGTGGCAAGGCGGGTCGGGCCGGTCGCGACATGGCTGCCGCCGTAGCCGACGCGCGTGCCGGCCGGCACCGTGCGCGTCTGCACCACGGCGACGTCGAGCTTTACGACGGGCTCCATCGGGTTTGCCCGGCCGGCCGTCGGCGCGCCGCCATAGAGCGCGATGCCGGGGCGGGCGAGCACGCCGTGATAGGCCTTGCCGAGGAAGATGCCGCCGGAATTGGCGAAGCAGACGGGAAACTGCGGGAATTGCGCCGAAACGCGCGCCATCTCGGCGCTCTGCTCGCCGTTCTGCGCGCTGTCGGCATCGTCGGCGCAGGCGAGGTGGCTCATGACGAAGAGCACGTCGACGCCGCTGTCGCCGCTCACCAGTTCGGCCAGCGCCGCCCGCTCTTCCGGCGGCACGCCGAGCCGCGACATGCCGGTGTCGAACTGCAGGACGGCCGGCAGCCGGCGGGCGAGTGACCGGGCGGCATCCGCCCATTGCCGCCACTGCTCCAGCGAATTGATCACGGGCACGATGCCCTCGCGGGCGCAGGCCAGCTCGTTGCCGGGCTGGAGGCCGTTCAGCACGAAGACCGTGGCGTCGGCGGCCAGCAGCGGGCGCAGGCGCAGCGCCTCGACGAACTGCGCGACGAAGAAGTGGCGGCAGCCATGGGCATGGAGGCGTTCGGCGACCCGGGCGGCGCCGAGCCCGTAGGCATCGGCCTTGACGACGGCCGCCGCGCGCGCCGGCGCGACCTCGGCGGCAAGCCGCTCGTAGTTGCGGGCAAGGGCGGCAAGGTCGATGGCGAGATAGCCCGAGGTACCGCCCGTCGCACCCGCCTCGCCCTGCCGCATCGTCTTCGTCACGCCGTCCATGCCCTGCCTCCCGGTTTCGGCGGAGCCTAGTGAAACGATTGTGAAATTGCCGACGAAACAGCGCTTGATTGTTGCGCGTGGCCATGATTTTTGAACGAAACGACGAATCTTTGGAACGATCTGCAATGACGGCGCTGGACGCGATAGACCGGAACATCCTGCGGCTTCTCCGGCTCGATGCGCGCATGAGCAATGCGCGGCTCGCCGCCGAGGTGGGCCTGTCGCCGTCGGCCTGCCTTCGGCGCATCAAGCTGATGGAGCAGGCGGGCGTCATCCGCGGCTATACGGCGCTGGTGGACGCCTCCAACGCCGAATCGACCATCGCCGTCATCATCAACATCACGCTGGAGCGGCAGACGGAGGATCACCTCGACCGCTTCGAGGCGGCGGTGCGCAAGCACCCGGAAATCCGCGAATGCTTCCTGATGACGGGCGGCTCGGACTACCTGCTGCGCGTCGAGGTCGCCAATGCCGGCGAGTTCGAGCGCATCCACAAGGAGATCCTGTCGGCCATGCCGGGGGTCTCGCGGATCCATTCGAGCTTTGCGATCCGCAACGTGCTGGCGACCAAGCCGCGGGGGCGGACGAAGCGAGGCTAGAGCATTTCCGCTTTTCCTCGAATCGCGAAAACGCTCCATCCTTTTGTTTCTACGCAATTGCGGACGCAAAACCGCTGCGCACTTTTGCTGGAATTGCTCTAGCGCTTCGTCCCGTAATATTTCTCCGCGATGCCGCGGGCGGCAGCGGCCGCGCCGGCGCCGATGTCGAGCATCCGCGCCGTGTCCGCCCGGGCGGTGGGCGCGGCAACGGCGATGGCCCCGACCGGCCTGCCGTTCGGCGCGATGATCGGGGCGGCGGCGCTGATCACGCCCATCTCGAAGCCCTGGTGGCTGATCGAGAAGCCGCGCTCCGCCGTCTCCGCCAGGATGGCGCGCACCGCGTTGGCATCGGTGATCGTCTGCGGCGAGAAGCGCTCCAGCGGCTGCGCCAGCACACGGTCGATCTCGTCACCGGGCAGGAAGGCGAGGAAGGCGAGGCCCGAGGCGGTGGCGTGGAAGGGCAGGGCCGCGCCGAGATCGACGATCACCCGGTGGGCCTGCGATGAATCCTCCACATGGATGGTGGCAAGGCGCCCGCCGGCAAATTCGGACAGATGCACCGTCTCGCCGGTCTCCTCCGCCAGCGCCCTGACGAAAGGCGCGGCCACCGCGGTGAAGGGAAAGCGCGCCTGCCGGATGCGGGCAAGGCGCACCGGGGCCGCGCCCAGCCGGTACCTGCGCGTCTCGGCGTCCTGCTCCACGAAGCCCTGCCGTTCGAGCTCCACCAGGAAGCGCCGCGCCGTCGCCTTGTCGAGCGCGGACAGGCGCGCGAGGTCGCTGAGGCCGGTGTCCCTGTCGAGCCGGGAGATGAGGTCGAGGAGGGCGAGGGCCTTGCCGATGGTGCTCATTGGTTTCTTCCGTCTTCCGTTACGCCCGCCGCAACCGGATTTCCGGCGCGGGCCTCGGCGCTTTCGTCCTCCCATGCCGCATCGAGATACTTAACATGAGAAATAACTTGACGGCGAAGCTGGCTTTTGCAAGTCTATTATTAAAATAATGGTTCAAATAATGAACCGCAAGCGGATTATGCAGTGGGAACCGCCGTGGCAGTCGCGCGGCGTCAGGAGAGCGGCGGCCGCGGGCCGGCCGTCAGGATGGGAGCAAGATCATGACCAGTGAAACCGTGTCGCCCGGCGGCGCGAACCAGTTGCGCAGGAACAGCCTCGGCGTCGGGGCGGTGACATTCCTCGTCGTCTCGGCCGCAGCGCCGCTCACGGCGGTGGCCGGCGGCGTGCCGCTGTCGATGATGCTCGGCAACGGGCCGGGCATTCCGCTGACCTTCGCCTTCGTGACGACGGTGCTGCTTCTCTTCGCCGTCGGCTATGTCGCCATGGCCAGGCACATCAGCAATGCCGGCGCCTTCTATGCCTATACGGCGCAGGGCCTCGGCGGGCTTGCCGGCGGGGCCGCGGCGCTCGTGGCGATCCTTGCCTACAATGCCATGCAGATCGGCGTCTTCGGCCTCTTCGGCGCGGCTACGGCCGGCTTCTTCGCCGGCTACGGCATCGACCTGCCCTGGTGGGCCTGGACCTTCGCCGGCATCGCCGTCGTCGCGGTGTTCGGCTATCGCCGGGTGGACTTCTCCGCCCGCGTGCTCGCCGTGCTGGTGGTCCTCGAATATCTCGTCGTGCTCGTCATCGACGCGGCGATCCTCGTCAAGGGCGGCGACAGCGGCCTTTCCGCCGCGCCCTTCACGCCCCGCGCCTTCTTCAGCGGCACGCCGGCCATCGGCATCCTCTTTTGCTTTGCCGCCTTTATCGGCTTCGAGGCGACGACCATCTACAGCGAGGAGGCCCGCGAGCCCGCCAAGACCGTGCCGCGCGCCACCTACATTTCCGTGCTGATCATCGGCCTCTTCTACATGCTGACCTCCTGGCTGATGGTCAACGGCGCGGGCGTCGACAAGCTGGTACCGGAAATCCAGGGCCTTGCCGATCCGACGACCTTCCTCTTCGGCCTTGCCGAGCGCTATGTCGGCGGCGGCATCACCACCATCATGGGCGTCCTCTTCATCACCAGCCTGTTTGCCGGCGTGGTCGCCTTCCACAACGGCGTGGCGCGCTATCTCTACGTCGCCGGCCGCGAAGGCCTGCTGCCGAGGGCGCTCGGCGTCACCCATCCGGTCTTCCAGAGCCCGCATGCCGGCTCGCTCGTGCAGACGGTGATCGCCGTCCTCGTCGTCGCGCTCTTCGCCGCCACGGGGCAGGATCCGGTGCTCGCGCTGTTCTCCTGGCTCACCAATGTCGGCACGCTGGCGATCATCCTCCTGATGGCGCTGACCGCCTTCTCCATCGTCGCCTTCTTCAGCCGCAATCCCGGCCTTGAGGGCAACAAGCTGGTGACGACCGTGCTGCCGGTGCTGACGGGGCTGATCCTTCTCGCGCTGGTGTTCTATATTGCCACCAACTTCGGCGCGCTCGCCGGGGCGGAAGGGGCGCTCGCCGTGTTCCTGCCCGGCCTCGTCGTGATCGCCGCGGTCGTCGGCCTCTTCTGCGCCATGCGCCTGAAGGCGGGCGATGCCGGCGCCTTCGCGCGGCTCGGCCTCGGCCGGGAAGTCTGAGCAATGCCGAACGGACGGCGCGCTGCGGCGCGTCGTCCCTCCTTCCAGGGAAAGACGATGCAGGAAAAGATCGAAGCGCTCCGAAACATCCCCGTCACCCCCCGGTCGCTGTTCATCGACGGCGGGTGGAGCGAGGCCGCAGACGGGGCGGCGCTGGAGGTCGTCTCGCCCATCGACGGGCGCAGGCTGACGACCATCGCCGATGCCGGCGCGGCGGATGTCGACCGTGCCGTCAGGGCCGCCCGCGCCGCCTTCGAAAAGGGGCGCTGGTCGAAGGCCGCGCCCGCCGAGCGCAGGAAGGTGCTCGTGCGGATCGCCGAACTGATCGAGAAGCATACGCTGGAGCTTGCCGTGCTCGGCGTGCGCGACAACGGCACGGAAATCGCCATGGCGCTGAAGGCCGAGCCCGGCAGCGCCGCCGGCAGCTTCCGCTACTATGCCGAGGCCATCGACAAGGTCTATGGCGAGATCGCCCCGACGGCGGGCGATATTCTCGGCCTCGTCCATCGCGAGCCGGTCGGCGTCGTCGGCGCCATCGTGCCGTGGAACTTCCCCTTGATGATCGGCGCCTGGAAGATCGCCCCGGCGCTCGCGGCCGGCAATTCCGTCGTGCTGAAGCCGGCGGAGGTCGCCTCCCTCTCGCTGCTGCGCCTTGCCGAACTCTGCGCCGAGGCGGGCCTGCCGGAAGGCGTCCTCAATATCGTCACCGGCCGCGGGGCCGTGACGGGCGAGGCCATGGGCCTGCATCCCGACATCGACGTCATCGTCTTCACCGGCTCCGGCCCGGTCGGACGGCGGCTTCTCGAATATTCCGCGCGCTCCAACCTCAAGCGCGTCTATCTCGAACTCGGCGGCAAGTCGCCCAACGTCGTCTTCGCCGACGCGCCCGACCTCGACAAGGCGGCCAGGACCTCGGCCTACGGCATCTTCCGCAATTCCGGCCAGGTCTGCGTGGCGGGCTCGCGCCTCCTCGTCGAACGATCCATCGCCGAGGAATTCTCCGCCAAGGTGGCGGGCATCGCCGCGGCCATGAAGGTCGGCGATCCCTTGCTGCTCACCACCGAGGCCGGCGCCGTTTCCAGCGAGGCCCAGCTCGCCAAGGACCTCGGCTTTGCCGAACAGGCGCTCTCCGAAGGCGCAAGGCTGCGCACCGGCGGCCGGCGCATCCTCGCCGAGACCGGCGGCTTCTACATGGAGCCGACCGTCTTCGACGTCACGCCCGGCATGACGCTCGCCCGCGAGGAGGTGTTCGGCCCGATCCTGTCGATCATCCCCTTCGACGGCGAGGCGGAGGCGCTGCGCATCGCCAACGCCACCGACTACGGCCTCGCCTCCGCCGTCTGGACGTCCAATCTCTCGCGGGCGCATCGCATGGTGCGCGGCATTCGCGCGGGCGTGGTGCATGTCAACACCTATGGCGGGGCGGACAACACCGTGCCGCTCGGCGGCGTGCGCCAGTCCGGCAACGGCCACGACAAGTCGCTGCATGCGCTGGACAAGTATATCGACCTGAAGACGGTGTGGATCCAGCTCTAGAGCAATTCCAGCAAAAGTGCGTAGCGGTTTTGCGTCCGGAATTGCGTAGAAACAAAAGGATAGAGCGTTTTCGCGATTCGAAGAAAAGCGGAAATGCTCTAGGCGCGCGCGGCAGGGGGGGGTGTGCACGGGGCAGGGCGGTCACCGCACTCCCCTTCTCCCCTCGGGGAGAAGGTGCCGGCAGGCGGATGAGGGGGATGCCGCAGGCAAGGACGCCGGTATTGTAGCCCGGAGCCGCCCCTTCATCCGACCCTTCGGGCCACCTTCTCCCCGAGGGGAGAAGGGAGGGCGGCACCGGCTTGCCATAAGGCCGTCCCGACAGGCGGCGTCAGTAGACCTTCGCGCCCTCGGGCGTCGTCGCCGGCTCGGCGGCCCTGAAGTCGGCCAGCAGTTTTGTCGTCGCGTTGGCGAGCAGCGTCACGTCGTTGCCGATGGCGACGAAGGTGGCGCCGAGGTCGAGGTAGCGTTTGGCAAGGCCGAGGTCGCCGGTGAGGATGCCGGCCGCCTTGCCGTGCGCGCGGATCCTCGCCAGCGCCTTCTCCACCTCGGCCTGCACTTGCGGCGCGCCGGGCCGGCCGAGGAAGCCCATGTCGGCGGCAAGGTCGGCCGGGCCGATGAAGACGCCGTCGACGCCCTCCGTGCCGGCGATGGCGTCGAGCGCCTCGAGGCCGGCGCGGCTTTCCACCTGCAGCAGCAGGCAGATTTCGTCATTGGCGGTCTGGAGATAGTCCGCCGTGCGGTTGAAGGCCGAGGCGCGCGCCAGCGCCGCGCCGACGCCGCGCACGCCATGGGGCGGGTAGCGCACGGCCTTGACCATCGCCTGCGCCATTGCCCCGCTGTCGACCATGGGGACCAGCAGCGTCTGCGCGCCGATGTCGAGAAGCTGCTTGACGATCCAGGTCTCGCCGATCGGCGGGCGGATGACGGCATGGCTTGCCGAGCCCTTCATCGCCTGGAGCTGGGAGACGAGCAGCGGCACGTCGTTCGGCGCGTGCTCGGCATCGAGCAGCAGCCAGTCGTAGCCCGCCTCCGCGCAGATCTCGACCGTGTAGGGATTGGCGAGCGCCTGCCAGAGGCCGATCTGCGCGCGGCCCTCCTTCAGCGCCTGCTTGAAGCGGTTTTGCGGGGCGGGCATGGCAACTCCTATGCGAAGAACAGGCTGACCGAGCCGTAAGGCCCGAAATCGCCGACGATGGTGTCGCCGTGGCGCGCTTCGACCGGGCGGACGAAGGAGCCGGCGAGCACGATCTGGCCCGCCTCGATGCCGTCGCCATACTGCGCGAGGCGGTTGGCGAGCCAGGCGACGCCGCGGGCCGGCTGGTTGAGCACGCCGGCGCCGAGGCCGGTTTCCTCCACCTCCGCATTGCGGCTGACGATGGCGCCCATCCAGCGCATGTCGATTGCATCGGGCCTCACGGCCCGCCCGCCCGTGACGATGCCGGCATTGGCGGCGTTGTCGGCGATGGTGTCGGCGATGGTGCGCGCCTTCTTCGTCTCGGGATCGACGCGCAGGATGCGCGTGTCGAGGATTTCCAGCGCAGGCGTCACGTAGTCGGTGGCGTTCAGCACGTCGAAGACGGTGACGCCGGGGCCCTTCAGCGGCGCCTTCATAACGAAGGCGATCTCGGCCTCGACGCGCGGCTGGATGAAGCGGTCGGCCGGAACCGTCGCGCCGTCCGCAAAGAGCATGTCGTCGAAGAGCACGCCGGAATCGGGGATGTCGATGTTCAGCGCATATTGCATCGCCTTGGAGGTGAGGCCGATCTTCCAGCCGATCACCCGGCGCCCGTCCGCGATCTTCTTGCGCACCCAGGCGCCCTGGATCGCATAGGCCTCGTCCATGGTGATGCCGGGATGTTTCAGCGAGAGAAGGCCGGTCTGGTTGCGGCTGCGCTCGGCGTCGTCGAGGCTCGTTGCAGCGGCGCGGATGTCGTCTGGCGTCAGCATGATCGGGAAACCTCGTCGGCGATGGTGTTGCGAAGAAGGCCGATGCCCTCGGCCTCGACCTCCACCACGTCGCCCGGCTTCAGCCAGACCGGCGGGTCGAAGCGCGCGCCCGCGCCCGTCGGCGTGCCGCAGACGATGACGTCGCCCGGCGTGAGCGTCGTGAAGGTGGAGATGTAATTGATGATCCTGCGGAAGGAGAAGATCATGCGGCTTGTGCGGTCGCTCTGGCGCACCTCGCCGTTGACGCGGGTCTCCAGCGCCACGTCGGCAAGCTGGCTTTCGTCGGTGAACGGCACGAGCCACGGGCCGATCGAGCCGGTCGCGTCGAAATTCTTGCCCTGCGTGACGTTGAACTTGGCGTGGCGCACCCAGTCGCGGATCGTGCCTTCGTTGCAGAGCGTGAGGGCGGCGACATGGCTGAGCGCATCGGCCTGCGCGATCCGCCGCCCGCCCTTGCCGATGACGATGGCGATCTCGCCCTCGTAGTCGAGCTGCGGGCTTTCCGGCGGGCGGATCAGCGGCCGGCCGTGGCCGGTGAAGGAGCGCGGGAAGCGGATGAACAGCGAGGGGTTGGCGGGCGCGGCCTGGCCGTCCTTGTACTCCTCGTTGCGGTCGGGGAAGTTGACGCCGACGCAGATGATCTTCTCCGGCGCGGGGATCGGGATCTCGTAGACGATGTCGGAGAGCGCGTGGTCGGCGGCAAGCCCCGCCGCCTCCTCGGCCAGCGTCGAAAGGGCACCCGCCGCGATCACCTCGCGCAGGCTCGGCCAGCGCGCACCGTGGCGGGCCGAGAGGTCGACGATGCCGTCTTCCCTGACGAGGCCGTATTTCAGGACGCCCTGATGGGAAAAGCCGGCGAGGCGGGGCCGTTCGGTCACGGTGGTCTCCTTACGTCATTCTGCGGGCGATCCCGGTGATCACCGTGAAGGCGGTGTCGGCGTCGTCGCGGGTCATCTCGAACTGGCCCGCCTGGAAGCGGATGGCTATGCGGCCGTCGACGCGGGTCTGGGTGAGGTAGATGCGGCCGTCGTCGTTGATGGCGTTGACGAGGGCGATGTTGTGCCGGTCGCCGTCCTCGCCGCCCGTGTGGCGGAAGGAGAAGAGCGAGAGCACCGGCTCGCTGACGATCTCGAAATCCGGCTCGGCGGCCAGCCGCGCGGCCAGTTCGCGCGACCATGCGACATGGTTGCGGATCATCGCGCGCAGCCCTTCCAGGCCGTGGTAGCGCATCAGGAACCACAGTTTCAGCGCGCGGAAGCGGCGGCCGAGCGGCACGGACCATTCGGAATAGTTGACGATGCCGTCATGGCCGTGGGTCTTGAGATATTCCGGCTGGATGGCGAGGGTGCGCACCTGGTCCTCGGGGCTCCTGATGAACTGCACCGAGCAGTCGAAATTGGCGCCGAGCCATTTGTGCGGGTTGAAGACGATGGAATCGGCCGCCTCGATGCCGTCCCAGAGCGTGCGGAATTCCGGGCAGATCATCGCCGAGCCCGCCCAGGCCGCATCGACATGCAGGTAGAGCCCATGCGCCTTTGCGACCGCCGCGACGTCGCCGATCGGGTCGCAGGCGCCGATGGAGGTGCCGCCGGTGCAGGCGATGACGCCGGCCGGGATGTGGCCCGCCGCAAGGTCCGCCCTGATGGCGGCGTCGAGCGCCTCGGGGTCCATGCCGTAGAGCGGGCCTTTCGTCGGGATGCGCACGAGGTTCGCCTCGCCGATGCCCGATATCCAGATCGCCCGGTCGATGGAGGTGTGCACCTGTTTCGAGGCATAGACGCGCACGGCCCCGTGCGCCGCCAGCCCCTCGCTGTTGCCCTTCCAGGAAAGCGCCTTCTCGCGCATGACGAGCACGGCGGCGAGCGTGGCGGTGGAGGCGGAATCCTGGATGACGCCGGAAAAGCCGTCCGGCAGGCCGAGCGCCCGGCGCAGCCAGTCGACCACGCGGGTCTCCAGCTCCGTCGCCGCCGGCGAGGTCTGCCAGAGCATGCACTGGGCGGCGACTGTCGTCACGAGATACTCCGCGATGACGGAGACGGGCGCGGCATTGGCCGGGAAATAGGCGAAGAAGCGCGGATGCTGCCAGTGGGTGAGCCCGTCGGGGACGATCCGCTCGAAATCGGAAAAGATCGTCTCCATGGCCTCGCCGGTCTCCGGGGCGGCATCGGCGATCTGCCTGAAGATGTCGCCCGGCCTCGTCTGCGCGCGCACCGGCCGCGCGCGCAGGGTCGCCCGATAGTCAGCGCCCCAGTCGGCGGCGGTTCGTGACCAGTGGCGGAATTCATCGCTGTCCATGTCCTGCTCCCTCGAAGGCCTCGCGCTGTTCTCGGCGCTCGGTCGGCGATTTGCAATGCCCGTCAGGGCGCGATGATCGGCTGGGCCTTGAGCTGCGGTTCCAGGACGTCGGTGCCGGCGAAGAGGCTGCCGTGCTCGAACCAGGATCGCGGCGCCGCCGCGCCCCACAGCGTCTGGCGCTGCGGGTCCCTGAGGTCCCACTTGATGGGTTCGAGGTCCGGGTCCACCGTCTGGTAGTCCGAGCAGTAGATCTCGATGCGGTGGCCGTCCGGGTCGAGGATGTAGAGGAAGAAGGCGTTGGAGATGCCGTGGCGGCCGGGGCCGCGCTCGATGTTGGAAACCCAGCCGGTCGTCGCCATCAGGTCGAGCAGGTCGATGATGTTGAGCGGCGTCGGCACCCAGAAGGCGGTGTGGTGCAGGCGGGGGCCGCGGCCGTTGGTGAAGGCGATGTCGTGCACGCCGCCCTTGCGGTGCGTCCAGGCGGCCCAGAGCCTGCCGCTCTCCTCGTCCTCGGTGTACTCCGTCACGCGGAAGCCGAGCTCGTTGTAGAAGGCGACGGAGGCGTCGACATCGGGCGAGAAGCAGTTGAAATGGTCGATGCGCAGCGGCTTCACGCCGCGATAGAGCGCGTATTTCTGGTGGATCGGCGGCAGGCGGTCCATCCTGGTGTAGAATTCCAGGGGAATGCCGTGCGGATCGCGCGTGCGGAAGGTGCGGCCCTGATAGGGGCGCTCGACCCAGTCCACCGGCAGGCCCTTGCCCTTGAAGAAATGCACGGCCCTGTCGAGGTCCTCGTCATCGAAGACCTTGAAGCCGAGGTCGCGGGCTTCGGGCCTGTCGCATTTTCGGAGCACGATGCAATGGTGGCCGCGTTCCTCCATGGCGCGCAGATAGATCGTGTCGGCCGTCTCGTCCGTCACCTGCAGGCCGAGCGTATCGACGTAGAAGGCGCGGGACCTGGCAAGGTCGGTGACGCCGAATTCGACATGGCTGAGGCGCACGATGTTGAAGGGCGGGTAGAGATTGGGCTGGGGTACGGGCATGGGGTCCTCCTCAAGCCCGCCTCGGCAGGCGAGGACGGGCGCAGTCTGCGGTGGGCGGGGTCAGCGCCGGGTTTCGGGCCGGCGGCTAGCCGCCGAGTTTCGCAATGGCGTGGGCGCGGGTGGCAAAGGCGATGTTCTTCGTCTCCATGTAGAAGTCGAAGGACCAGTCGCCGCCGTCGCGGCCGATGCCGGAATTCTTGACGCCGCCGAACGGCGTCGGCAGGTGGCGCACGTTCTCCGAATTCACCCAGATCATGCCCGCCTCCAGATGGTCGGTGAAGCGGAAGGCGCGGGTGACGTCCGATGTCCAGAGATAGCCGGTGAGGCCGTACTGGACGTCGTTGGCGAGCGACAGGGCCTCCGCCTCGTCCCTGAACGGAATGGCCGTCAGAACCGGGCCGAAGATCTCCTCCTGCGCGACGCGCATGGCGTTGGTCGCGCCGGTGAAGAGCGTCGGGGAGACGTAGCATCCGCCGCCGGGGCCGGCGAACTTCTCGCCGCCCGCCGCGACCGTCGCGCCTTCCGCCCTGGCGATGGCGATGTATTCCAGCACCTTCTTCTCGTGCACCGGATGGATCAGCGGGCCGACGACGGTTTCCGGATCGAGCGGATGGCCGACCCTGATGCGCTTCGCCTTCTCGGCGACGAGGCCGGTGAAGCGGTCGTGGATGCTCTCCTCCACCAGGAGGCGCGAGGAGGAGGTGCAGCGCTCGCCGTTCAGCGAATAGATCATGAAGACGGCGGCGTCGGCGGCGCGTTCGAGGTCCGCATCGGCGAAGACGACGACGGGGTTCTTGCCGCCGAGTTCGAAATGCACGCGCTTCAGCGTGTCGGCGCCCTGCTTCATGATCATCGAGCCGGTGCGGCTTTCGCCCACGAAGCCGATGGCCTTGATCAGCGGATGCTCGGTCAGCGCCTTGCCGGCATCCTCGCCGAAGCCGTTGACGAGGTTCCAGACGCCCTTCGGCAGGCCGGCCTCCTCGGCGATCTCGACCAGCAGGCGCGCCGTCAGCGGCGAGAACTCGGCCGGCTTGTGGACGATGGTGCAGCCGGCGGCAAGCGCAGGCGCGATCTTCCACGTCGAGAGCATGAAGGGCGTGTTCCACGGCGTGATGATGCCGACCGGGCCGATCGGCACGCGGGTCGTCATGTTGACCTGGCCTTCGGCGCGCAGCGTCCTGCCGTCGCGGGCCTCGGGCGCGCGGTCGGCGAAGAAGCGGAAGTTCTCCGCTCCGCGCAGCGCGGCCTTGGCCATGAAGCGCAGCGACTGCCCCGTGTCCATGCATTCGACGAAGGCGATCTCCTCGGCGCGCGCGACGATGGCGTCGGCGATCCTGTGCAGCAGCTTCCTGCGCGCATCGCCCGGCATGGCGGCCCAGTCGGCGAAGGCGGCCTTGGCGGCCCTGGCGGCGCGGTCGATGTCGGCGGCCGCGCCTCTGGCGACGGTGGCGAGCGGCTTCAGGTCGACCGGGGAGATGGTCTCGAAGGTCGCGCCATCGGCGGCCGGCACATCCTCGCCGGCGATGCGGTTGAGGACGCCCTTCTCCTTGAAGCGGGCAAGGTAGGCCTCGGCCCGCGTGATGTTTTCCTGAAGTTTCGACATGATGCTTTCCCGGGGATTTCGGTTACCTGGCGCGCAGGCGCGGATGGATGGCGTTCTTCTTCCAGCTCAATTCCGCGTCGATCTCGCGGATCTCGAGCGACAGCGCGAAATGCGGCGTCTCGAAGAGGGGGGCGAGCAGCCGGCCGGCCGTCGCAAACAGCGCCTCGCCGGTGCGCTTCTTCTCCTCACCGCTGCGGCCCTTGCCGATGCGCAGGTTGAGGTCGATGAAGGCGTTCTCCGGCAGGCGATCGGCAATGGCGTAATGATCGGCCCGAAGCGCGCGAACCCTGACGGCGCCGACCTCGAAGAGGCCGGTCTCCAGCACGGTCTCCAGGAGGCCCGCGCAAAGCGCATCGAGATCGGTGCGGCCTTCGAGATTGGCCGAATATTCCACGGTCAGATGCGGCATCGTTCCTCCCGGTCCGCGATTTTGATTAACATGTTAAAGAAATGATGCGGCGTGTCAAGGGGGCTTTGGCGGGCGCCTGTGCCGGCTGGCGCCCTGATTGCAGGGGGACGATGATAGTCGTTTGTTTTTCCTTTGCAATTTTCACGCAGTGGATGCCACGCCCCTCATCCGTGCTGCCGGCCACCTTCTCCCCGCCGGCGGGGCGAAGGGGATATGCCGCACCGGTTTTCTCAAGCAATACCCGCTCATGGGGCGCGTCCCCTCGGCCCGCTTGCGGGGCAGGGCCATGGCATATGGAACTGGACGTCGCCGTTCTTCCCTTCTCCCCGCCGGGGAGAAGGGGATGGGGCAACGATTTCCTTCTATGCGATGGCCCTCGCCTGCGGAGAGAGGGGGCAGGGCCAAGGGCGAGGGTGTCCTTTCCGTCGGCCGTGGCTCACGCCGCCAGCGGAAACACCGCGTTGACCTGTCCCGTGCCCGAGGAGGTGAAATAGTCCGTCAGGATCTCCGCCCTGCCGTCATAGCCGTCGCCGCCGAGTGCGCCGAACAGCATGGCGGTGTCGTGCATGAAGCCCTCGCCGTGGCAGAGCCTCGAATAGAGCGGCAGCATCTTGACGAATTCCTCGTTGCGGCCGGCGCGCCAGAGGTCCAGCACGCGCAGGTCCACCTGCCGGTAGAACTCGTCGGAAATGGTGTGGATGCCGGCGGGGGCGGCGTTGTTGTCGTGGATGCGGTGGGAGAGCGAGCCGCTGGCGAGGATCGCGGCGTTGCAGCCGCCTTCCTCGATGGCCCGGCGCACGGCCCTGCCGATGCGGAAGCTCTCCTCCATTTCGTGCCAGGGGCACCAGGCGGCGATGGAGAGCACGCGGAACCGGCCGTCGGCGTTGATGTAGCGCATCGGCACCAGCGTGCCGTATTCCGGCTCCAGCGTATCGACATGGTGCGCCATCATGCGGATGCCCTCCGCCGAGACGAGCCGGGCGATCTCGTCGCCGAGATCGGGCGCGCCGCGATAGTCGTATGCGAGGTCCTGGATGAAGTGGGGGAACTCGTTGCTGGTATAGATGCCGGCATACCGTTCGCGCGCGTTGATGTGATAGGCCGTGTTGACCAGCCAGTGCGTGTCGAAGACGACGATCGTGTCGACGCCGAGCGCATCGCAGCGCCGGCCGATTTCCGTCAGCCCGTCGATCGCCGGCTGCCGGCAGCCGTGATGGGGGCCGGGCATCTCGGATATGAACATGGACGGGACATGCGTGATCTTTGCGGCAAGCGACAGTTTTCCCATGGCCTTCTCCTCCTCTAGCCGGGCGGGTCCTTCCCTGCGGCGCAGGATAGCGGGGGTGCCGCGGCGAACGTTGATCCAGATCAAATAATAAACATGTTAAATAAAATCTGTTGGTGCCCTGGTGGTTCAACATATGAACCGCAGCTTCAAATATAGACTTGCAATGCGTCGCGATTCCTGCCAGATTAATTCGCATGTTAAGTAATATCTGCCCGCGGGGCGCCGGAGGAGGCGTTGCGGGCGGATGGCGGGCTTGACGCGGGGCGTTCCTGGTGAACGCTTTGGCAGGCCCGTCCCCGCAAACGAGGAGGATACGGTCGATGAGCGCAAGCGCCCGTCTGCCCCGGATACTGGTGATCGGCACCGGCGACACCAAGAGCGAAGAGCTGCTGTTCATGGCCGAGGTCATCGGCAGGGCGGGCGGCCTGCCCGTGATGGTCGATGTCAGCATCCTCGGCGATGCGCCCTATGTGCCCGACCATTCCAAGCATGACGTGGCCGCCGCCGGCGGCACCACCATCGCCGAAATCCTCGAAAGCGGCGACGAGAATTCCGCCATGGCGGCGATGGCGCGCGGCGCGGTGGCGCTGGTGCGGGATCTCTGCGCGGCCGGCGCGGTGGACGGCATGATCGCGCTCGGCGGTTCGCTCGGCACCGATCTTGCGCTCGACGTCGCCGCCGTCCTGCCGCTCGGCGTGCCGAAATTCATCGTCTCCACCATCGCCTATTCCCATCTCCTGCCGCCGGAGCGCATCGCGCCCGACCTGATGATGATCCTGTGGGCCGGCGGGCTCTACGGGCTGAACCCGATCTGCCGGGCGGTGCTGTCGCAGGCCTCGGGCGCCGTCGTCGGCGCGGCGAAGGCGGTCGAGAAGCCCGGCGGCGAGCGGCCGCTGATCGGTATGACCTCGCTCGGCTCCTCCTGCCTCAAATACATGAAGGTGCTGAAGCCGGAACTGGAACGGCGCGGCTACGACGTCGCCGTCTTCCATTCCACCGGCATGGGCGGGCGGGCCTACGAGGCCGTCGCCGCCCGCGGCGAATTCGCCGCCGTCTTCGATTTCTGCATCCAGGAGGTCACCAATGCGGAAAACGGCTCGGTCGTCACGTCGGGGCCGGACCGCATGGAAAATGCCGGCCGCGCCGGCATTCCGCAGCTCATCGCCCCCGGCGCCGTCGACATGGTGGACATGCCCGCCTGGCAGGAAACGCCCGCGCGCTTCGCCGACCGGCCCTACCATGCCCACAACCGGCTGATCGCCTCCGTCACCGTCTCGCCGGAGCAGCGCCGCGCGGTGGCGCATGTCGTGGCGGCGCGGATGGCGGCGGCGAGCGCCCCCGTCGCCTTCCTCCTGCCGGTCGGGGGCCTGCAGGAATGGGACCGGGAGGGCGAGCCGCTGCACGAGCCCGAGGCGCTCGACGCCTTCCTTTCGGAAATGCGCAGGGCCGTGCCGCCGTCGGTCGCCTTCACGGAGGTCGCCGCGCATATCAACGCCCCGGAATTCGCCCTCAAGGCGCTGGAGGTCTTCGACCGCTGGGTCGACGAGGGCATCGTCGAAAGGGGTCGCATCGCATGACGGGCGCATTTCCAGGAAAAGTGGGTGCCGGTTTTCCGTCCGGACATGCGGAAAACCAAAAAGCGCTCATCCTCGATTTCGGCGGGGTCGTCACCCGCACGCTGTTCGAGACGCACGACATCACCGAGCGGGCGCTGGGGCTTCCGGCCGGCACGCTCACCTGGCGCGGGCCGTTCGATCCGTCCTCCGATCCGCTCTGGGTCTCGATGCAGGCGCGCGAGATCACCGAGCGCGACTACTGGATGACCCGCACCCGGCAGGTCGGCGCGCTCATCGGCGAGGACTGGACGGACATGAAGACCTTCGTGCAGCGCGCGCGGGGGGCGGACGGCGAGCTCGTGCTGCGCCCGCAGGCGCGCGATGCGGTTCTGAAGGCGAAGGCCGCGGGCCTCAGGCTTGCCATCCTTTCCAACGAACTCGACCTCTTCTACGGCGCCGCGTTCCGCAAGCGCTTCCCGCTGATCGACCTCTTCGACGTCATCGTCGACGCCACCTATACCGGGATCCTGAAGCCCGATCCGCGCGCCTACGAGCAGGTGCTCGCCGAACTCGGCCTCGACCGGGCGGACTGCGTCTTCGTCGACGACCAGAAGAAGAACATAGAGGGGGCACAGGCCGTCAACCTCCCCCATGTGCATTTCGACGTGACCCGGCCTGCCGAAAGCTATGCGCAGGCGCTGAAAATGCTTGGAATTTGAAAGGAAATCCCATGCGCGATTCCAATTTCCTGATCGAGAACAACGCCCGCCATCTCTGGCATCCCATGGCGCATCCGGCCGAGATGCAGGCCAAGCCCCCGCGCATCATCAATGCGGGCGAGGGCGTCGAGGTGGTGGACATCGAGGGCCGCAAGGTGCTGGACGCCGTCGGGGGCCTGTGGAACGTCAACCTCGGCTATTCCTGCGAGCCGGTGAAGCAGGCGATCCGCGACCAGCTCGATGCGCTGCCCTACTATTCCACCTTCCGCGGCACCACCAATTCGCCGCTGATCGAGCTCTCCTACGAGCTTGCCGAATTCTTCAGGGAGGACGGGCTGACCCGCGCCTTCTTCACCTCCGGCGGTTCGGATTCCGTCGAGACGGCGCTGCGTCTTGCCCGCCAGTTCCACAAGATCAACGGCCAGCCGGAGCGCACCAAGTTCGTGGCCCTGAAGAAGGGCTACCACGGCACGCATTTCGGCGGCGCCTCGGTCAACGGCAATGCCAATTTCCGCCGCAACTACGAGCCGCTGCTGCCGGGCGTCTTCCATCTCGCCGCGCCCTATCCCTACCGCAATCCCTTCAACACGGCCGATCCGGCGGAAATCGCACAGGCGATCGCCCGCCAGTTCGAGGATGAGATCGCCTTCCAGGGCGCCGACACCATCGCCGCCTTCATCATGGAGCCGGTGCTGGGCGCGGGCGGCGTGATCGTGCCGCACGAGACCTTCATGCCGCTGATGCGCGCCATCTGCGACCGGCACGGCATCCTGCTCATCGCCGACGAGGTGATCACCGCCTTCGGCCGCACCGGCGCCTGGACCGGCTCGCGCGGCGTCGGCGTCAAGCCGGACATGATGACCACCGCCAAGGCCATCACCAACGGCTATTTCCCCTTCGGCGCGGTGATGATCTCCGACCGGGTGGCCGGCGTCTTCGAGAGCAACAGGGATGGCCTGGGCGCCATCGGCCACGGCTACACCTATTCCGGCCATCCAGTCGGGGCCGCTGCCGCCCTTGCGACACTCAAGGAAACCGCGAAGGCCGACACCGCCGCCAATGCCGCCGCCCGCGGCGTCGAGCTGATGGCCGGCCTCGAAGGGCTGAAGGCGAAGCACGACCTCGTCGGCGACGTGCGCGGCAAGGGCTTGATGGCCGCGCTGGAGCTCGTCTCCGACCGCGCCGCGAAGAGCGCCGCCGCCAAGGACGTGGTGCAGAAGGTCTACGACACCGCCTACGAGGCGGGCGTCATGGTCCGCACCTCCGGCGCCAATGTCATCATCTCGCCCCCGCTCGTCATCACCGCCGCCGACGTGCGGAAGATCGTCTCGGCGCTGGACGCCGGGCTTTCGGCGGTTGCGGGGTGAGGGCGATGGACGGCATTGCCGGTCCCGCCCGGCACCTTGGCGGCGAGGGCAGGGCTGTCCCACATGGCATGGTCCCCTCCCGGCTCCTTCCCTTCTCCCCGGCGGGGAGAAGGTGCCGGCAGGCGGATGAGGGGGATGCCGAAGGCGGGAACGCACGGTCTTCCGCCGCCTCGCCTCCTCATCCGACCTTTCGGGCCACCGTCTCCCCGCCGGGGAGACGGGGAGGATGGCAACCGCAAGGCCCGGCGAAACCGCGCGTCCTGCAAGGAAGGATATCCCGATGACCGACACCCGATCCCTGCGCGCCCGGCGCGAAAGGCTGCTCGGCCGCAACATGTCGCTCTTCTACGAGGACCCGGTCCATCTGGTGAAGGGCGAGGGCGTGTGGCTGTGGGATGCGGACGGGCGAAAATATCTCGATTGCTACAACAACGTGCCGCATGTCGGCCATTGCCATCCGCGCGTGGTGGAGGCGATCTGCCGGCAGGCCTCCACGCTCAACACCCACACGCGCTACCTGCACGAAGGCATCCTCGACTATGTCGAGCGCCTGACCGCCACCTTCGACCGGAGCCTTGACACCGCGATCCTCACCTGCACCGGCAGCGAGGCGAACGACGTGGCGCTGCGCATGGCCGAGGCCGTGACCGGCCGCACGGGCGTCATCGCCACCGACTTCACCTATCACGGCAACACGGCGGCGGTCTCGCAGCTTTCCACCCGCATGCCGCCCGTCGGCGGCTATGGCGGGCATGTGCGCCATGTCCCGGCGCCCGATGCCTACCGGCCGCTCGGCGGGGAGGGCGGCCAGGCCTTCGCAACGGCCTTCGCGGCGAAGGTCGAGGAGGCGATCGCCTCATTGGCCGAAAGCCCCTTCGGCTTTTCCGCGCTGATCGTCGATCCCTTCTTCGCCAACGAGGGTTTCCCGGACCTGCCGGAAGATTTCCTCGCGCCCGCCGTCGCCGCGGTGAGGAAGGCCGGCGGCCTCGTCATCTGCGACGAGGTGCAGCCCGGCTTCGGCCGCACCGGCACCCATATGTGGGGCCACCAGAAGGCGGGCATCGTCCCCGACATCGTCACCCTCGGCAAGCCGATGGGCAACGGCCATCCGGTGGGCGGCGTCGTCGCCGGGGCCGGGACGCTGAACGCCTTCCGCAAGGCCTTCCGCTACTTCAACACCTTCGGCGGCAACCCGGTCTCCTGCGCGGCTGCGATGGCCGTGCTCGATGTGCTGGAGGAGGAGAAGCTGCAGGAAAACGCACTCGCGGTCGGCGCCCATGCCCGCGAGGGCCTGCGCAGGCTCGGCGAAAAGCACGCGGTGATCGGCAATGTGCGCGGCAGCGGCCTGTTCTTCGGCGCCGAGCTGGTGCTGGACCGGGCGGAAAAGACCCCCGCCCCCGACATCGCGACGCGCATCATCAACGCCATGCGCGCGCGCGGCGTGCTGATGGGCAAGCTCGGCATCCACCAGAACGCCACCAAGATCCGCCCGCCCATGCCTTTTTCCAGGGAGAATGCCGACTTGATGCTCTCCACCCTCGACGACGTGCTGGGCGGGCTTTGAGCCGATGGACGGCATCGCCGAGACCCTGACGGCGCGCGCGATGGCCGCCATCGCCCACTGGGACCTGCCGGAACAGGTGCCCGACGTCATCAAGTACCGCGAGAACGCGGTTTTCCAGGTCCGGCTCGCCTGGGGCGAGCGCGCCGCGCTGCGGCTGCACCGGCCGGCCTATCATTCGCAGGCCGCGCTCGCCTCCGAGCTCGCCTTCATGGCGCATCTGCGCGACCGCGGCCTTGCCGTGCCGCAGCCGATCCCGGCGGCGAACGGCGCGCTGCTGGTGGCCTTCGGCGAGGGGCCCTTTTATGCGGACCTCATCGGCTGGGTGGAGGGCGAGCCGCTCGGCGAGACGGGCGTGCCGCTCGCAAGGGCGGGCCGTGACCTGCCCGCCATCTTCCGTGCCGTCGGCCGCGAGACCGCGCTGCTGCACGGCGCCGCCGATGCCTTCCGCCAGCCGGCCGGCTTCGAGCGTCCCGCCTGGAATGCCGATGGCCTTCTCGGCGAAGCGCCGTTCTGGGGCCGCTTCTGGGACTGCGCCGCCCTCCCGCCCGAGGACAGGGCCGACCTCACGGCGCTGCGCGCTGCGCTGACGGCCCGGCTGGCGGCGATCGCGCCCGGCCTCGACCACGGCCTGATCCATGCCGACATCGTGCGCGAGAACATCTTCGTGCGCAAAGGCAGGGTCGCCTTCATCGATTTCGACGATTGCGGCTTCGGCTTCCGCCTGTTCGACCTTGCGACGACGCTGCTGCGCAACCGCCGCGAGCCCGACTATCCCGTCCTCCGCGATGCGCTGCTGGACGGCTATGCCGCCGTGCGGCCGCAGGCGAGGGCAGCTTTCCAACATCTGCCGCTTTTCCTCCTGCTGCGCGCGCTCACCTATATCGGCTGGGCGGCGGCGCGGCCCGACCTGCCGGACAACGCCGCCCGCCTTCGGCGCTACGTGGCGGAGGTGCGCGCGCTTGCCGGCGAGGGGGCGGGTTGAGTTCGCGGGGCGAAGCATATAGCTAGGCATTTGCGCTTTTCCCCGAATCGCAAAAACGTCTAACTCTCTGTTTCTCCGCATTTCCTTGCGCAAACCGCTTCGCACCTTTGCCGGAAATGCTCCAGCCGCGGGCGGCATTTCCGCCGTCCCTGAACCCGGCCTCCGGCAGGACGCGAAATCCGATGTTACGAAGCCTCTATGCCTGGACCCTCTCGCTCGCCGCACGCAAGGCGGCCGCGGCCTGGCTCGCGCTGATCGCCTTCGTCGAAAGCTCGGTCTTCCTCGTGCCGGCCGATGTGCTGTTCCTGCCGATGGCGCTTGCGCGGCCGGAAAAGGCCTATCGCTACGCGCTCATTGCCACCGCCGCGTCGGTGGCCGGCGGCATCGCCGGCTGGCTGCTGGGCTATTATGCCTATGAGAGCCTGGCAAAGCCGATCCTGGAATTCTACGGCAAGCTGGATACGTTCGAACGGCTGAAATCCCACGTCACCGAGGAACAGCTCGGCCTCCTCCTCGTCACCTCGGGCCTTGCGCATCTGCCGCCGATCAAGGTGGTGACGATCCTGGCGGGCGTCGTGCGCGTGAACCTCTGGCATTTCGTCCTGTCGGCGATCGTCGCCCGCGGCCTGCGCTTCTACCTGCTCGCCTTCCTCCTGCGCCGCTACGGCGAACCGATCCAGGCCTTCGTCGAAAAACGCCTCGGCCTCATCCTCGCCGCCGCGGCGGCAGGCCTCGTCGCGCTTTACATGGCCTACCGCCTGATAGCCGGCTGAGACGGCAACTCGCTTGGACCGCAGGCGCTGGAGGTGGTCGGTGTGTTGTATAACGGTGCGGTTGATGTGATGAGCATCCTAACATACTGAATATATTGCATATTTTATATGATGCTCACTTGCCCGCAGGCTTTGCATCGGTTCCATAATTAAGCTTATGCGATTTTCGCACCACTAAAGGGTGGGTTCAAGGATGAAGTGCGACTTGCGAATGATGCCAATGGTTTATCAGTCGCAAGGACGCTGCAATGAAACACACCTACTCCCACCTGGACCTGAATGAACGCCGCAGGATAGCGCGCTGGCGTCACGCCGGCCTGAGCGTCGATATCATCGCGGAGAAGCTGGGACGTCATCGCTCGACGATCTTCCGCGAGGTTCGGCGCAACGTCTACATCGACAAGGAATGGCCTGATCTCAGCGGCTACCATTGCGCGACCGCGCATGACATGGCTTGCGAACGGCGGGCCAAGCTCAGGAAGCTCGCGCGCTTCTCGCATGTCCGCCAGTCCGTCATCGAACGGATCGTGCACGGCTGGTCGCCGCAACAGATCGCCGGTCGGATGCGGCTGGAGCACCATCCGATTTCGGTCAGCCACGAGACGATCTACAAGTTTGCCTATTCGGCCGACGGACATGCCATCAAGCTCTGGAAACATCTGCCGGAACATCGTGCGCGACGCCGGCCACGTCATGCGAGGCGCCGGCATGGCCAGCGCTTCAGCCCGGATCTCAACATTTTGCGCCGCCCGGACGTGGTTGCCGATCGCAGGCAGTTCGGACATTGGGAATGCGACCTGATCCAGTTCCGCCAGAAGTTCGGCAAGGCGAACGTGACGTCACTGGTCGAGCGGGTCAGCCGCTTTGCTGTTCTCTTTCGCAACAACGACAGGCAGTCGCGCCCGATCATGGAGCGTCTCATCGGCGTGCTGCAGGCCCTGCCCCATCGCGCACGGCGCTCGATCACTTTCGACCGTGGGACGGAGTTTACCGACTGGCCCTACCTCCAGGCCGGGATCGGCTCCGCGACATGGTTCTGCGACCCGCAATCGCCCTGGCAGAAAGGCACCGTCGAGAACACGAACGGGCGGGCCAGGAAATGGCTTTCGAGGGATGTCGATCCGCTCTCGATTACCGACCAGGATCTGAAGGACATCTGCGACCGGCTGAACACAACGCCACGCAAGTGCCTCGGCTACAAGACACCGGCCGAGGTCTTTCGCCAGAAGCTGCTCGCGCAGATGCGATCCGGAGGATAGCATCAACGAGCCTGCAAGTCGCGCCTGGGCTTGAGCTCACATGGGTACATTCTATTTCCAAGTGCGACATGCCTATAATTTCAATGACTTAACTTTGGAGTTTTTTGGCATGTCCCGATGCTATGCACAATCGACCCGCGCCGATCGACGGCGGCTACACCGTGATGATCAAAAACCCAAGTCGGCACTCGCACCCAATCATGGACAAGATCATCAAAGCCTTCGCGCCCTTGCCATCCTCGGTACGCCAGAGCTTCACCTTTGATCGCGGCACGGAGTTTGCCGGCTTGCGGGCTTTGGAAGATGGCATCGGCGCGCGCAGCTGGTTCTGCGATCCGCTGTGGAGAATGCCAACAAGCGCATTCGCCGCTTCATGCCAGGCGATACGGACCTAGCAGGCGTATCACAGCGCGACCTCACCCAACTCGCCCGCCATCTCAATGACCAGCCGCGAAGATGCCTTGGCTACAGGACGCCGGCCGAAGTGTTCATGGCGCATTCGCACTACGAGCTGTGATCCCCTACCCTGCAACGCAGGCATGATGCACTTGGGCTAACTTCTCCAAATGCTCCCTCCTCCCATATCGATCGGAATGAGCCTTGGCGGGGCGCTGGGTTCAGCCTTCATATCATGGCGGAGGCGCCCGGATGCCATCGCTCGACACTGAAGCGCAATGCCGTTGTCGACAAGGAATGACCGGAGTTCGACGGCTATCATTGCATGACGGCACATGACATGGCCTGCGGGCGGCGCGCGCCAAGCGCGGGAAGCTTGCCCGCGTCTCGCATGGGCGCCAGTCGCTCGCCGAGCGGATCCTGCATGGCTGGTTGCCGCAGATCGCGGGAGGGATGCGGCCGGTGGGTCATCCGATCCGTGTCAGCCACGAGGCGATCCGCACGTTCGCCTATTCGGCGGACGGCAGGCCATCAAGCTCCGGCGGGATTTGCCGGAACGCCGCGTGCGATCTCGGGCGCGATATGCCGGACGCCGGCACGGCAAGCGCTTCGGCCCGGACATCAATACCCTGCGCCGCCCGGCCGTGGCTGCCGAGCGAAAGCGGTTCGGCCATTGGGAATGCGATCCCATCCCTCACCGCCAATCGTTCGGCAAGACGAGCGTGACGTCGCTGGTAGAGCGGGCCGACCGCTTGGCCGTTCTCCTCGCAACAGCAGCGTCAATCGCGACGGATCTCGGGACGGCTCGTCGGTGTGTTGCAGGCCCCCTGCCCTGTCGTGCTTGCTCGATCATCATCGACTGTCCGACGGCGTTCAACGCTCGGCCCTACCTCCAAGGCGGGTATCGGCTTGAGACCTCGCTTTGTGACGCGCGATCACTCCGGCAGGAAGACTCCATCGAGAACATGAAGGGCCGTGCCGGGAATTGGCTTTCGAGAGATGTCGCCCCTGTTTTCATCGCGCGATCTTGTGGACGATTGCAATCGGCTGAATGCGACGCCACGCAAATGCCTTGGCCACGAAACGCCGGCCGAAGTCTTCCGACGGAACCGCCCGCACAGATCAGGCAGGCTGGCCAGCGTGAGGCGGCCGCAAGATGTGTCTCTGCATGAATTCACAGCCGCCGCATCCGCTGAAGGATTGCAGTATCGAAGAGCGATCACGGCAGAGGTCGGTCCGCTGCAAAGTTTCCGCGAAGGCCTGCACTGGCCTGCCGGTGCAATCTCACGCTGGCTCCCCCTCCCCTCCCCCGGAACCCACGGGGACGCGTCTCGAAGAACAGTCACCCATCCCTCCTCCGGCGCTGGAAAAGCTGCGACGACCTCTCACGGTGTGGCGATGGATGCCAGTCGATTATCGATTCCAATACGGGCCGGCGGTGAGGGTGAAATTGGAACAGCGGGGTGAAATGCATTGACCGCGTCGATTGGCGGAGAGCGGCGCCCAGCGGACGCTCCGGCGTGCCTTGCCGGTCCGGCGCTGGAACGGACCGGCATGGGGATGCCGAGGCATCCACCGTATCCCTCCCCTCCCCTCCCCTTTTCGGCTGCGCACGGTCATTCGGTCGGGCCTCCTTTGGGAACAGGCATGGTTCCTGCCGACGGTTCGATCTGCGGCATTCCTGTCGTTGCGGATGGCGATCCGGCGGAGAAAGGGACCGGTTCCTCCGAAGCGGTCTGCAGGCGCAGACGCCCTCCTGGCCGGCGATTACCGGGCGGACGGCCGGGCCGGGTCGGCGCCGGCAAGGCGCGCGATCGTCAGGGCCGGAACCGTCCGGTTCGCCGGGAGGGGCTGGCGGTGCAGGCCCTCCCCTCCCCTCCCCTCCCCTCCCCTCCCCTCCCCCTGCGGAATTGCAGGAACGGCCGGCGCCGTGCGGCGGGCGGGTTCGGGACGGCCGGAAGGCCCTGCCCGGCCGCGGCGGAGCGTGCCATGTAGGATGATGGCAAAAAGCCTATCTTGCCATTGCTATCATGTTCCGCGGCGCTGCTGCCATGCCCGCCGTCACGATCGGAAATCTCTCCGCGGCGACGCACCGGGCGCTGAAGGTGCGCGCGGCCCATCATGGGCGCAGCACGGAGGCCGAAATGCGCGAGATCCTCGAATCGGCGGCCCGTCCGCAGGCCCGGCTGCGGCCCGGCAGCGCGCTGGTCGAGCGAAGCCGCCGCCTCGGCCTCACCAGCGAGGACGTCGCCGGCCGCGACGAGACGCTGGCCCGCGCGCCGGTCGAACCGATGGGCTTGGAATGATCCTCCTCGACACGAATGTCGTTTGCGAGGCGATGAAGCCCGAACCCGCCGCGGCGGTGATCGCCTGGCTCTACGGCCAGGTCGCCGAAACGGCCTTTCTTTCCAGCGTCATCATCGCCGGATTGATGTCCGGCATCGGCGCCCTGCCTGATGGCCGCCGCAAGCAGGGACCGGCCGAGGCGCTGGACGGCGTCACAGAGATATTCGAAGGCCGCATCCTGCCCTTCGACGTCGCCGCGGCAAGGCGATACGCGGATCTTGCGGTTGAGGCCCGCGCGGCCAGCCGAGACTTCCCCACGCCGGACGGCTATATCGCCGCCATCGCCGCCGCGCACGGCTTTGCCATCGCCACGCGCAGCAAAAGCGCGTTCGACGCGGCGGGCCTTGTCGTGATCGATCCCTGGGCCACACCGGTCGGTTGACGGCACGCGTTGACAGCTGTCAACGCCCCCTCGCCTGCCCGGCCGCCGGAACATATCCGCGGCGCATCTTTCCGGCGGCAAGCCGGATGGCGTCGCGCCGTGCCTCCGCCACGCTTTCCTTCTCCTCGCAGCGCGTGCGGCAGGAGACGCCGATCCGGCCCCATTCGCGCACGAGCAGCGTGGTGCCGAAGAGATCCTGCACGACCGTGAGCCGGTAGAAGCGGTTCATGTTGCGCGCGACGTCGCAGCGCACGAAATGACTTGACCTGTCCTGTTCCATGGGCGGAGTGTCGTTGCCAGCGCGAATCCCGTCCAACGACTTTCCTGAATCGATCCGCCGCCATCGATTCACGGCGCTGATGGATCGCGGGAGATGTTGACAGCTGTCAACGCGGCCACCCGGAACGATCCCGCAGGAGAGGCCGGACCGTCGCGGAGCCGGAGAGATGGCCGGAACGCCCTCGCCTTCCGGCCCCGCCGACGCCTGTGCATGGGCATTTCGTCAACCAGATTGGGGCTTGACGCGACTCGGCGCTTGGCTCACCGTCCCTAACGGAATGAGGCGAATATCGTGGAATTCGCCGTTACTGCCGAAAGCATCTGTAGATTTTCCCGTTCCCGCATATCCCCGGCGGGGAGAATCGCGCAGATAATAGGCCAGACGGTCGCCGGGCGCATGAAGCGCACGCGGGCCGGCACAGGACTGGAGACTTTGGATGGCGCTGCCGTCGGAGACGATCATGGGAGAGGAAACGGCGATCTTGCGTCCGGCGGACGAGACCATCGCGGAGGATGCGCAGGCGCTTTCCGTGCAGCTCAAGGCCATGCGCGACCGGCTGTTTCCGCCGACCTCGCAAAAGACGCTGCGCAGCTTCACCTCGGGCGAGGCGGCGCGGCTGATCGGCGTTTCGGACGGCTATCTCCGGCAGATCTCGCTGGCCGGCGAGGGGCCCGAGCTTGCGACCGGCCCCGGCGGCCGGCGCATGTATTCGCTGGCCGACATAGACGCCCTTCGCCACCACCTTGCCGAACAGGCTCGCGCCAAGGGCAACGAGACCAAGGCGCGCGGCTATGTCAAATGGCGCGACCCGGCGCGCGGCGAGCACCTGCAGGTGATCTCCGTCACCAATTTCAAGGGCGGCTCGGGCAAGACGACCTCGGCGGTCCACCTCGCCCAGCACCTCGCCATGACCGGCCACCGCGTGCTCGCCATCGACCTCGACCCGCAGGCCTCGCTTTCGGCGCTCTTCGGCTACCAGCCGGAGCTGGACCTTGTCGGCAACGACACGGTCTACGGCGCGATCCGCTACGACGGCGAGGCGCGCCCGTTGGCGGACATCATCCGAAAGACCTATTTCCACAATCTCGATCTCGTGCCGGGCAATCTGGAGCTCCAGGAATTCGAGCACGCGACGCCCCGGGCGCTGGCCGAGCGCCGGCCGGGCGATCCGCACGGGCTGTTCTTCACCCGCGTCCAGACGACGCTCGCCTCGGTGGCCGACGACTACGACGTCGTCGTCATCGACTGCCCGCCGCAGCTCGGCTACCTCACGCTGTCCGCGCTCTGCGCCTCCACCTCGGTCATCGTCACCGTGCATCCGCAGATGCTGGACGTCGCCTCGATGAGCCAGTTCCTGTTCATGACGTCGGACCTGCTCGGCGTCGTGCGCGAGGCGGGCGGCCAGCTCAATTTCGATTTCCTGCGCTACCTCGTCACCCGCTACGAGCCGCATGACGGTCCGCAGGCGCAGATCGTCGGCTTCCTGCGCTCGCTCTTCGGCAACCGGGTGCTGACGGCGCCCATGCTGAAATCCACCGCCGTCTCGGATGCCGGCCTCACCAAGCAGACGCTCTACGAGGTCGGCCGGGAAAACTTCTCCCGCGGCACCTACGACCGGGCGATGGATTCGCTCGAAGCCGTCAACACCGAGATCGAACAGTTGATCCATACCGCATGGGGGCGCACATGATGGCAAGCCGCGACCGCAAGAACTCGATCAAGGCGCTGTTCGGCGGGGACATCGTTCCCGCCGGCACGGAAGGCGCGCCCGAGACGAAGTCGATGCCGCCGGCCGGCGAGCAGCGCGCCGCATCCGGCGCGGTCAAGGCGATGGGCCTGACGCTCTCCTCCATCACCCGCGAGGCGGAAGAGGCGCGCGCGCTGCGCCAGGCGCTGCAGGAGGGCGAGCGCATCGTCTCGCTCGATACCGGCAGGATCGAGGCCTCCTTCGTCAGCGACCGCCTCAGCGACGACGAGCGGGATGATCCGGATTTCCTGGCGCTGGTGGAAAGCATCCGCGAGAGCGGCCAGCAGGTGCCGATCCTGGTGCGCCCGGCGCCGGCCGAAGAGGGGGCAGGGCGGGGCGAACCCCGCTACCAGGTCGCCTACGGCCATCGCCGCCTCAAGGCTGCCCGCCGCCTCGGCCAGCCCGTCAAGGCGATCGTCAAGATGCTGAGCGACGACGAGCTGGTGGTGGCGCAGGGCAAGGAGAACGCCGAGCGGCGCAATCTCAGCTTCATCGAGCGCGCGCTCTTCGCCCATACGCTGGTCGGCCGTGGCTTCGAGCGCAAGCTCGTCTGCGATGCGCTGGCCGTGCAGAAGAGCGAGCTTTCCCGGCTCCTCCAGGTGGCCGAGGCGGTGCCGTTCCGCTTCGTGCGCGACATCGGCCCCGCCCCCAAGGCCGGCCGCGAGCGCTGGATGGCGCTGGGCGCGCTCTTCCAGAACGGCAACGGCGCGGAGATCGAGAAGGCCGAGGACGAGACCGCCTCGCCGCGCTTTCGCGCGGCCGCGAGCGACGATCGCTTCCAGATGCTGTTCGACCGCCTGATGCGGCGCCCGCCGAAGGCGGCGCCCGCGGCCGAGGACCTCACCCGCCCGGACGGCGCGGTCTTCGCCCGCGTGGAGCGCAAGGGCAAGGCGGTGCGCATCGCCTTCACGCCGGATGTGGATCCCGTCTTCATCGAGGCGCTGAAGGCGCGCGTGGAGGACGATTATGCAGCCTTCCTCGCTGCCGGAAAGGGCGCGAAGGCGGGGAAGGACTGAGCGGGAATTTCACTGATTCGGCTGCGTAAGCGGCCGGCAAGTGCCTGAGAAACCAGCGAAAGGAAACGCGGAGACAAGAAAAAAGGCCCCCAAAACGTCACCATTTCGGAAGCCCTCTTCTATGTAGCAATTCGAGAGAATCACTTCCGACAGTCAAAGTCAAGAGTCGTCCGGTGCATGCGCCGCGCGAAACGATGAACTTCGTCTGCCAGAAGGCATATCCGCGCAAAGGCGTTCAGCCCTTTGCGGCCGGGACATGCCAAATGGAGGGCGTTGACGGGACCTCCTTGCCTCTAAAAAGGGGACCCGACATGATGGAGCATATTGCGACGACGCCATTCGGCGGCGGACGGATGACTGCGCGCCTGTTTGTGCACCAGCGCAACACGGCCGAGCGGCAGGAGAAGCTGCGGGCCGGGGAGGGGGGTAACGACAGCGGCCGCGCCGACAAGTGGCAGCTCATGCGCGCCCTGACGGAAGCCCGCCAGGTCTACGGCATCGGCGACCGCACGATCTGCGTCCTGGAGGCGCTCGTATCCTTCACCACGGCGCGCGAGCTCGACGGCACGGCGCCGATCATCGTCTTCCCGTCCAACCGCGAGCTCTCGGTGCGTGCCCGCGGCATGGCGCCGGCGACGATCCGGCGGCACCTTGTCGCGCTCGTCGAGGCTGGCATGATCTTCCGCCGCGACAGCGCCAACGGCAAGCGCTACTGCCGGCGGGACGACAACGGCGTCATGGAGGATGCCTTCGGCTTCGACCTGGCGCCGCTCGCGCTGCGCGCCACCGAGATCTTCGAGGCGGCAGAGGCCGTGCGGGCGGAGGACAGGGCCATCCGGGCGCTGCGCAGCGAGGTGACGCTGCACCAGCGCGACATCGCCAAGATCATCGCCTGCGCCCTGGAAGAGGGCAGGGCAGGGGACTGGCTCGGTTTTTCCGACCGTCTTGCCGCTCTCGTCTTCGGTCTTGGCCGCCGCACGGCTCCGGCTCTGCTCGCCGGGCGGCGCGACGGGCTGCTGCATCTGCGCGCCGAGGTGGAAAACGCTTATCTCTCAAGCCTTTCCGAACAGGAAATGAGCGCCAATGACCTTCAGTCTGAGCAGCATATACAGAATTCAAAATCAGACCATCCATTTGAAATAAACGGCCGAGAAACTCATGCCGGCGAAGCGGCAAATGCCGATACCAGGGCGCCGGAGCAGAAGATGGCCATCAGCCTTGACCGGTTGAAGCGGATTTGCCCGGAAATTGCCGATTACACCAGGGACGGCATCCATTCCTGGGCCGATTTCATGGCGGCGGCGGAGCTGGCGCGCTCCATGCTGGGCATTTCGCCCGATGCCTGGCGCAAGGCGAAGGCGGCGATGGGCGGCCAGGCGGCGGCCGTGGTGATCGCCGTGCTCCTGCAACGGGGCGAGACGATCCGTTCGCCGGGCGGCTACCTGCGCGACCTCACGGAAAAGGCCGGCCGGGCCGCCTTCAGCGTCTATCCGATGCTCCAGGCGCTGGAACGTGCGCAGGCGTGACATGGAAGCGGATCGTCACGCCCTTGCCGTTCCTGCGCTTCGCCCGGATTTCACGCCCGGGTCGGCAGGGCTGCTCCCTTCCATCTCGGAGAAGGGGAGGGGGCTGGCGGCGCTACCGCCAGCCGAGCGCCGGGGCGACGTGCTTGAGGATCGCCTCGATGACATGGGCGTTGTAGTCGACCCCGAGCTGGTTCGGCACGGTGAGGAGCAGCGTATCGGCTTCCCGGATCGCCTCGTCGGCGGCGAGCTGCTCGATCAGCCGGTCCGGCTCGTCGGCGTAGGAGCGGCCGAAGATCGCGCGGGTCTTGTCGTCGATGAAGCCGATGGAATCCTGCTCCTTGCCGCCGCGGCCGAAATAGGCCCGGTCGCGGTCGTCGACGAGCGCGAAGATGCTGCGGCTCACCGAAACGCGGGGGCTGCGCGCATGGCCGGCCTCCTTCCACGCCGCGCGATAGGCGCGAATCTGCGCGGCCTGCTGGACATGGAAGGGCTCGCCCGTCTCGTCGTCCTTGAGCGTGGAGCTCTGCAGGTTCATGCCGTGCCTTGCGGCCCAGGCGGCGGTGGCGTTGGAACCGGCGCCCCACCAGATGCGCTCGCGCAGCCCCTCGGAATGGGGCTCGAGGCGCAGCAGCCCGGGCGGATTGGGGAACATCGGCCGCGGGTTCGGCTCCGCGAAGCCTTCGCCCTTCAGGACGTCGAGGAAGACCTCCGCATGGCGGCGGCCCATGTCGGCATCGCTCATGCCCTCCTGCGGCTCGTAGCCGAAATAGCGCCAGCCGTCGACGACCTGCTCGGGCGAGCCGCGGCTGATGCCGAGCTGCAGGCGCCCGCCGGAGATGAGATCGGCCGCGCCGGCATCCTCGGCCATGTAGAGCGGGTTCTCATAGCGCATGTCGATGACCGCCGTGCCGATCTCGATGCTCTTCGTGCGCGCGCCGACGGCGGCAAGGAGCGGGAAGGGCGAGGCGAGCTGCCGGGCGAAATGGTGCACGCGGAAATAGGCGCCGTCCGCGCCGAGCTCTTCGGCCGCCACGGCAAGGTCGATCGACTGCAGCAGCGTATCGGCCGCCGAGCGCGTCTCGGATTGGGGGGAGGGGGTCCAGTGACCGAAGGAAAGGAAACCGATTTTCTTCATGAATGTCTGCCTCGACGCCGTGCGTCCGTTGCAAGGAAACGTTGCCTGCAACATGGTCAATCCGGCGAAGCTTGAAAAGCCCGCTTCCGGGAACGGAGCGTTCACAGTTTGCATGCGATGAAAGGGCTGTCGCACGACGGGAGAGGGCGACGCTGCCTGCCGTTCTTAAATTTATCTCACATGAGGGTAACGCTCGCCGGCAGACGTTATGCGTATGGATACACGTCATGTTGGAAATGGACGTGTCCGCGTTCGATGGCTGGGGCAGCATTTGAGTTTTTCCGATCAGGTTCATCATCCCTTGGAAGAGGCACTGGAGGTCCAGAAGCCGCTCTGGTCCGAATTCCTCGTGGAATGCGGGGGCATGGAGGAGGGCTGGACGACGGCGCGCGCGTTTTTCGGCGATGCCGCGGCCATCGACGCCTTCCTGGACTATGAACGCTCGCATCACAGCCATATGGACGACAGGACCTGTGCTGCCTTGATGATGATCGATTACTGCTATGTCTTCATGTTGGCGACGATCCCGCTCGTCGCCGCGTCGGGCATCGTGCCCGATCTCGCGCCTGAACACATCGCATTGCGCATGTTCGACGACCGTCATGAACACGATGGCGAGGTGCATGATGTTCGCCGCGCCGATATCCGCTACCTTTCCCGTCGTTTCTCGACCGACCGACCATCCCTTGGTCGTCATCGCGATGCGACGCTGCTTTCCGGCCGCGGGGAGCTTTGCGATACCTACCGGGTCGCCATCGAAAATCATTTTTCAGTCCTGGTCGCGGCCCTGGTGAAAAGGTCCGGCCTGGGGCGTCCTGCTCTCTGGCGGCTGGTGGCGGACGCTGTCGCTGGCCGATGGCTGGAGGTCGGCCGGCAGCTCAACTGCCTCGACCAGGCGCGGCAAGATGCCATGCGCGTGGTCAAACACACCGGTTCGCCGCTCTATAACAAGCAGTTGCATTTCTTCGACCTGACCTTGCGCGATGACAACCGGGAACCGATCGGGTCCTGGACGTTTCGGGCAAGAGGCGGCTGCTGTCGCTATTACACCGTCGCGAAGGGCAACTTATGCTCAACCTGCGTCCTGAAGAAGCCGGAGATCCGCGATGCCGAACTGCTCGAGACGATGCGCAGACACATCGCCCTGCTGACGGCCGGACAGCGGACATGATGATGGTGTTTCAGCGCAACAGCGCGTCAGAAAGCTGAGAACGGCCGACTTTAACTTGATTTTTCTATTCCACTTTTAGGCTTTATATGCATGCTTGGCGCATGACTTTGGTTAGCATGAGCGTTGCATGGCCGACATAGTGACAAGCAGATCCCACGAGATCGAGAGGCTTTATCAGACCGAGCGCCGGCGGCTCGAGCGCATGGTCACGCGCAAGGTCGGCCCGTCCCACGCGTCCGACGTGGTCCAGGAGGTCTTCGCGCGGATCTGGGAGAAGGCCAAGGAGCATGTCGTGCTGACGCCCTCCTATCTGAGCCGCTGCGCAAGCAACTCGGCGATCGATCAGCTGCGCGTCGAGAAGCGTCACAAGGCGCTGGCGGACAAGATCACCGCCGACCAATATGCCGCGCCGGTCGCAACGCCGCTCCATATCGTCGAGGCCAAGGACGGCATCCGTCATCTCGATGACGCCATCCGGCGTCTGCCGGAGCGTACCCGCCACGTCTTCCTGCTGAACCGCGTTCATGGTTGCACCTATCAGGAAATTGCCGCCACGATGGGCCTCAGCTACATCATGGTGGAGCGCGAGATGGCGAAAGCCCTGCTTGCCTGCCGGGAAAGCTTCAAATAACGCTTCCCGCATGAGGGTCGGTCGCCTGTCGCTCCGTTATTATCTTGAACGGGGAAGTCGATCGGGCGCTTGCCTGCGCTATCTAGGGTGATGAACGGCCATGGCAGACAACGAAAAGGCGGCCGGGAACCTGTCGGGTGTCGAAGCGGAAGCCGTCGCCTGGTTCACCCGGATGAACGGTAAGCCTTCGCGGGCTGATCGCAATCACTTCGCGGCCTGGCTGAACGCCAATCCGGCGCACGGACGCGCGTATGACGACCTGCAAACGGTGTGGTCCTCGGCGGCCGCGCCAGGCGCCGACGTGGCGCGTGACGAGGAACGCGCGCTCTCACGTCATCTGGAGCATGTCCGGCGCATGCGTGAGAAGAAGAAATCAGGCAAGGCCGGTGCGATCATCAGCCTCTGTCTGCTATCCTGTCTGGCTGGATCGTGGATCTGGCTTGAGAGGCCGAACCTGGTTCAGGATCTCCAGGCTGACTATGTCACGGCGCGCGGCGAGCGACGAACGGTCGGGCTGAAAGATGGCTCGACGATCCTCCTGGATGCGGACACGGCCATCGACGTCGATATGGGGGCGTCGGAAAGACGTGTCCAGCTCCTGCGCGGAACCGCATTCTTTACGGTCAAACGATCCGAGATCCCATTTGTCGTGCAGGCCGGGGAAGGCGAGGCGAGGGTTCTCGGCACGACCTTCGATGTCGCCGTGCAGGATGACGGCGTGTCGGTGACGCTCGAAAGCGGCAGTCTGCAGGTCACCGGCGCCGCGACGTCACAGCGTGTGGTCCTTGCGCCGGGAGAAGGCGTCGCCTACAGCGCGTCCGGGATCGGCAGGTCGCAGAAGGTGGATCTTGGAGAGCGCACGGCCTGGCATGAGGGGCGTTTCGTGTTCAACAATGCCCGTCTCGGGGATGTCCTGCGGCAGATCGAGCGCTACCGCCCGGGCCGCATCGTCGTTCTTTCCGATAGGCTCGCGGAAAGAAGGGTGAGCGGGAGTTTCTCGGTCGATGACCCGGATGCGGCACTCGCGTCCGTTCAGTCGCTGGTCGGATTCGCGATGAATGAGGTTGCGGGCCGTCTCGTCATTGTCAGGCCTTGAACGGCTCTTTCGCCGACGGTGCGAAAAGTTTGAATTTTTCCCTTTTCCGATGAGGGTAGCCCCCGGCGAGCTCCGTTACCTCAACAGAGTGACGGCAGATCGTTCAAAGCGGATCAGCCGCCATTCCCTGATGATCTGAGGGATAGGGGCATTTGATGAAGACCGGAAGATTGGGGCGCAACGCGGCACTCCTGCTCGCGACGACAATGCTTGGCGCGGTGGATGTTGGTCCTCTCGCAGTCGGGAGCGCGATGGCGCAGACCGCGACGCAGCAGGTCCACAGTTTCGATATTCCGGCGAAACCCATTCGTCAGGCCATGAACGACATCGGGCGGATCGCCGGCCTTGCGGTGGTGTTCGACGAGACGTCCGCGGCGTCGCTGAACGGGCGGCCGGTCCGTGGTTCCATGACGGCCTCCGAGGCCGTTTCCGTCCTTTTGTCGGGCACGGATCTTCAATACAGCTTCACCAACGCCAATACCGTCACCATCGCCAGCACGCCGGCGGCCGTCACGGGCGATACCGGAACGATGTCGGGCGACACGGTTCTGGCGCCCATCATGATTTATGGTTCGCGCAATGCGACGACCCTCAACGACACGTCCGCGAGTGTCGGCATCCTGACCGCCGACGAGATTGTCGACAGCCAGGTCCGCAGCATCCGCGACGGCTTCCAGCGCATGGCCAATGTCATGGACGGCGACTGGACGGATGCGGGTTTCGTCATCCGCGGCGTCAATTCCGAGGGGCTTGTTCCCGGTGGCGCGCCGCTTGCGACACTCTATGTCGATGGCGTCCAGCAAACGGTTCGCGGCGCCCGGCGCGGCGCCCGCGGGCTGTTCGACGTCGAGCAGCTCGAAGTCTATCGGGGGCCGCAGTCGACGCTGTCCGGTCGCGCCTCCATGGCGGGCGCCATCTACGTCAAGACCAAGGATCCCGTATTCGAGCGCGAAGGAGAACTTTCCGGAACGGTCGGCACGGGCAATCTCTACGGCACGGCGTTCATGGTCAACACGCCCCTCTTGGAGGACGTGCTCGCCCTGCGTATCGCCGGGGAATTCCAGCGCAGCAAGAACGACATCAACTACCCGACATTCGAAAGTTACGACCGGTACAACGAATTCACGCATGACACCTATTACCAGATCCGCGGCAAGGTCCTCTTCCAGCCGGCGGAGATGCCCGAGACGCGTGCGCTGCTCAGCTATTCGTTTTCGCACGATGATCCCTATGTCCGCGACATCGGCGGCCCGGCCGGCCCAATGGGCTTCAACTTCGACGAAGAGCGCGGTGATTTCCAGATCCCGGCCTATATCGAATACAGGCCGACCCGCGTACACAATGTCGGCCTGGAGGTGACCCACGACTTTACCGACGAGTTGAAGCTGACGTCGCTCTCGGCTTTCAGCTATTCCGACACCGACCGCTTTTCGCCGAACTATGGCACGGCGGGAGAGATCAACACCTATCACGGCTATTACAAGGAATGGATCGCTTCTCAGGAGGTGCGCCTGAACTACTCGGGTGAACAGTGGAACTGGGTCGGCGGGGCCTACTTCGCCTATGAAGACGAGAAGAACTTCTACGATCGCACGGTCCCATTCGGGGCGAGCAGTAGCAATCAGGTTCAGCACAATACCCAGAAATCGTTCAACGCTGCCATCTTCGGCGAGGCGACCTACGAGTTCGTTCCGACATGGAAGGTCACCGCCGGCGGCCGTCTCGACTATACCGACCAGGACATCACCCAGCATCTCGTCCGCACCCGGCCATTGGGCAGCACGACGGCCGTGCTGACCAACTATGGCGCGTCGTTCGATGAGATCAATTTCGTGCCCAAGATCGGCCTTTCGAAAGACCTCACCGACACCCAGACGGTAGGCATCACCTACTCGCAAGGCTTTAGAACTGGTGGCGCCAGCTACAACGCGGCCAGCGCGACAGCCTATACCTATGAGCCGGAAACGGCTTCGACCTACGAGATCTTCTACAAGGGGAGCTTCCTGGACGAGCGGCTGAAAGTGAACTCGAACGTCTTCTTCACCCAATACAGCGACCAGCAGGTCCAGATGCAGCTCGACCCGGCCGACGCGACAACGCGCCGCATCCTCAATGCCGCCTCGTCGGAAGCCTGGGGTTTCGAGATCGAGCCCTCGTTCGAGGTGAACGACAACCTCGAAACCTTCGTCTCGCTCGGCTATGTCCATACCGAATTCAAGGACTTCAACGATCTCGCCTACGGTAACCTTACCGGGCTGCCGTTCCCCGAAGCACCGGAATGGACCCTAGGGCTGGGCGCGCGCTACACGTTCGACAACGGCGCCTTTGTCGGCACGGATGCGAAATACACGTCGCGCTATCTGGCGCGGCTCGGCAGCCTGCCGCACGACTATCTGGACAGCCGCTGGATCGTGAACATGCAGGCCGGCTACAAGACGGAGCGCTGGGAGGTCAACGCTTTCGTGCAGAACCTGCTGGACGAGAAATATTTCGTCTACAACGACAACAACATCGCCGCCACGCTGGGTGAACGCCGTCGCGTCGGCATGAACCTCAAGGTCAAGTTCTGAGCATGCAGGCTGGAGCGATCCTTCGGTATCGCTCCAGCCGCGACTTATGGGATTTCACGGCATGAAGACGGCGTTGTGCCTTATCATTTCCGCTCTGGCGATGTTGCTTTCACTGACGCCAGCGGTGGCGCAATGTCAGGGGCGGGCGATATCGGAACACGTCCTCGGCGCGCCGGTTTGCGTGCCCGTGGCGCCAACCCGCATTGTCGTGCTCGATCCGTTCTACAATCTCGGAATGGGGCTCGAACTCGGTTTGCCGATTGTCGGCGCACCGCTGATGACGGCGCAGGATACGGACCTGCGCATGGCGGCGGAAAAGGCATCGGTCACGGATATAGGCGATGCGCGGCAGCCAAGCCTCGAGCGTATCGTCGCGTTGAAGCCCGATCTGATCATCGGCGACGCCACGCTGCACGCACAGGTCCGCGGCATGTTCGAAAAGATCGCACCGACGGTGCTGATCGACGTCCGGAACTGGAAGGATCATCTGCGGGTACTGGCGGACATGACCGGCCGCAAGGACGCCGCGGCAGAGCTGCTCGACGGTTATCAAGCCCGCGTCGCGGCCATACGCGCGCGTGTCCCCCAATTTCCGGTCTCCGTCCTGCGCATCACGCCGACAGGGTTCCATGTCTACGTCTCCGGCCCGGCCTCCTACGCGCCCTATGCCGTGCTGCGCGAAGCGGGTGTGCAGCGCACGGCTTATGAAACCGTCACCGACGATACCGCATTCAAGCGTCCCGGCTGGGAGGAGATCGGCCTTCTCGATGGGAAGATTCTGCTCTACGTCGTCGTGAGCGGATACGATCAGGCGCCCGATGACGCGCTCGAGGCCGCGACCATCAAGAATCCATTCTGGCAGATGCTGCCGGCCGTACAGGCCGGTAAGGCCCACCGGGTCGACCGTGGCACCTGGATGGGGTTTCACGGGGTCGCCTCCGCCCATCGCGTTCTCGATGATGTCGAGCGTTACATCGTGAATGCGCCGTGACAGAAAGGTGCGCGGACCCACTGCGGGCGCTCGGGCTCGCGATCCTGTTTTGCGTCTGTATCGTGGCCGCAGCGCTGGCGATCGGTGCGGGCGCGTCGCGGCTTTCACTCGTGACCGTTTGCGAGGCAATCTTCGCCTTCGATGGATCGCGTGATCACCTCGTCGTCACCATGCTCAGGCTTCCGCGTGTGCTGGCCGGCGCCATGGCGGGCGCGGCGCTTGCCGTTGCCGGGACGGTGATGCAGGCCGCGACCGGCAATCCCCTGGCCTCGCCCGGCCTGCTCGGCATCAACGCCGGCGGCGCCTTCGCCGTGGTCGCCGCCATGACCCTTCAGATGACCGGCTCGATGAACGACGGCAACGGCCTTATCTGGTACGCCTTCGGTGGTGCGGCGATTGCCGGGTTCGCCGTCCATGCGCTCGGATCGCTCGGGTCGGGCGGACCGACATCATTGAAACTCGTCCTGGCAGGAGCGGTGATCGGCACCTTCCTCACCTCGCTGACCTCGGCCATTCTGATCTTCGACCAGGCGACGCTCGACGCCGTAAGGCTGTGGACCGTCGGGTCGCTGTCTGGGAGGACCATGGGTCAGGTCATCGCTGTCGCCCCCTACATCGCGACGGGTCTCGCGGCCGCTCTTGTGCTGCGCCGGCAGTTCACGACACTCAGCCTTGGCTCCGACATCTCCGGCGCGCTGGGGCAGAGCCCGCTGTTGTGGCGCACGACGGCGGTGGTCATCGTGGTGCTGCTCGCCGGGAGCGCCGTGGCGCTTGCCGGCCCCGTCGGCTTCGTCGGCCTCGTCATGCCCCACATCGCGCGCCTCATGGTCGGGGCCGATTATCGCTGGATCGTGCCTTACAGCGCCATCGGTGGTGCATTGCTGCTTGTCACCGCAGATATGATCGGACGCGGCCTGTTCGCCAATCAAGACTTTCCGGTCGGCGTCACAATGGCGCTGATCGGCGCGCCGTTCTTCCTGTGGCTCGCCCGTTACCGGCTGCGCAGTGCATGACGTTCCGCCGGCACGTGATCCTGGCTGCCGCCCTCCTGGGCGTTCCGGCACTTCTGCTCGCCAGCCTGGCCTTCGGCGACCAGACGCTTTCGCGCGCCGATCTGGGAAGCCTTGTCAATGGCAGTGCGACGGAACAGATCCGCATGATCGTGCTGGATCTGCGCCTGCCGCGCGCGCTGATGGCGCTCACTGCCGGCATGGCGCTGGGCATTGCGGGAGCGATCGCCCAGGCGGTGATGCGCAATCCTCTCGCCGAGCCCGGCATTCTCGGCATCAACGCAGGCGCGGCATTGGCGGGCGGACTGGTCATCGTCGGTTTGAAAGGGGAGGGGGCAGCGCTGTTACCCCTGGCCGGCTTTGCCGGGGCAACATTGATGGCTGCCGCCGTCTTTGCCCTCTCCTGGCGGAACGGTACCTCGTCGCTGCGCATCGTCCTGATCGGCATCGCGCTCGGGGCGCTTGCCGGCGCCGGCAGCAGTTTTCTCATCGCCTTTGCCGATGTGGCGGATGTGCAGCGATTGATGATCTGGCTGGCCGGCAGCGTCTACGTCGCCAGTTGGGAAACATTGCGCGTTCTGGCCGCATGGCTTGTGGCGCCCGTGGCACTGGCCTGTCTGTGCGCCCGCCGGCTCGATCTCCTGCGCTTCGGCGACCAGATCGCCGCAAGCCTCGGGCAGCGTGTCAATCTTGGCCGCGCCTTTCTGATCCTGCTGTGCACGGCCATATCGGGTGCGACGGTTGCCGCTTGCGGCCTGATCGGCTTCATCGGCCTGATCGCGCCGCATGTCGCCCGGAAGATGGTGGGTGCCGGCCATGCGCGCCTGATCCCGGCATCCGCGCTGGTGGGTGGGCTCCTTCTCATGGCGGCCGACCTTGTCGGACGGATCGTCATTGCCCCGGCCCAGTTGCCGGCCGGCATCGTTACGGCGCTGATCGGCGCTCCTTTCCTTGGCTATCTTCTCTGGGGACGACGCCATGTTGGTCAATGAGAACGAAGCAGGATCCGGCCTGCGCCTCGACACGCTGTCTCTCGGCTACGGAAGTAGGATGATCGTCGAGGGGCTGGACCTCAAAGTCCCGCCGCGGGCGTTTACCGTTCTGCTCGGCCGCAATGGCTCGGGCAAGTCGACGGTGCTGAGAGCCTGTGCCGGCCTGCTCAAGCCCAGGGCAGGCTCCGTGCTGCTCGACGGCAAGCCGCTGGCACGGTTCACGGCGCGCGAAAGCGCCAGACGCATCACCATCCTTCCGCAAGGCCCCGTCGCGCCCGAGGGGCTTACGGTATCGGATCTGGTGCGCCAGGGCCGATATCCGCATCGCGGCCTGTTTTCGCGCTGGTCCCGGGCGGACGAGGAGGCGTGCCAGGAGGCGCTCGCCCTGACCGGGATGGCCGACCTTCGCGAGCAACCGCTCGAAGACCTGTCCGGCGGCCAGAGACAGCGCGCCTGGATCGCCATGTCGCTCGCGCAGCAGACGGATATCCTTCTTCTCGACGAGCCGACCACTTTCCTGGATCTTGCGCATCAGGCCGAAATCATGAGCCTCATAACCACACTGGTGAAATCCCGCCGCAAGACCATCGTCGCGGTGCTTCATGACGTCAATCAGGCTGCTCGGCACGCCGATCATATCGTGATGTTCAAGGCGGGAAAACTTGTGCAGCAGGGGCCGCCGCACGCCACCATCACCAGAGAGCATGTTCGGCTGGTCTTCGATATCGACCCCGAAATCGTTCACGACGCGAAGACGAATGCCAAATTCATCCTGAGTTGAGAGGTCAGGGAACGTCGCCCTGATACGATGGCTTGCTCCAGGCGATCGCGTCGGACACGCCGGCTCAGTTCCAGCCCCGCGGCCTTTGCGAGGTTGACGCGGAAGCGATCGCGTCGGCGCTGGCACTCGCCGGTCATCCCGGCAGAAGCGTGGCTGAGCTGCTTCTGCACATGGCGTTCGTCGACCTCGGCGGAGGAGGCAGGGCCGCCGCGCAGCGAATGCCGGCAAACTTGCCGCCCCGCTCGGCTTCCCACAGGTCGCCCCGCCCGCCGGCGGCCAGCGCCGTCTTCTTGACGAGGCGGGCCACCTGGTGGTCCTTCAGCCGGCCCGGCCCGACATTCTTGCCGCGGCGAAGCGGATCCACGCGCCGACGGGATGCGCGGGCATCCGGGTCCGTCAACGAGATCCGGTACTCGCCGCTACGCTCCAACTCATCCAGCAACGTAGTGGGTTTCAGGAATTATGCGACGCTTCTTTGCCCTGGCTTACCTCGATGCCACGACCACAACGCCGGCGCCAATCATGACGCCACCGGCTGTCCGGTTCACGCGGCGAACGACGGTCGGCGTCCGCAGCATCTTGCGGGCGCGGCCGGCGAGGATGACATGCCCGCCGATCACCACCGTTTCAACGGCGAGGATGACGGCCGCCAGCGCTGCGACGTGGCCGGGGGTGAGGGCCGAGCCGACCACATTCGGCAGCAGCGCCACGTAAAACAGCGGCATCTTCGGATTGCCGAGGTTGAGCGCTACGCCGGTCGCAAAGATGCTCAGCAGGCCGCGCCGCTCCGAGACAGGTTGCAGCTCGGGCACGACAGGTTCGGCCGTCCAGAGCTTCACGCCCATCCAGATCAGGTAGGCCGCTCCGGCATAGCGCAGGATCGTCATCACGATCCCCATTTCGGCCGCGATGATCGACAGGCCGAAAGCCGCGAGCGTGAGAAAGATCAGGATGCCGGCGACCGTTCCCGCTCCATAGGCGATGCCCGAGGCCGCGCCGTGCGAGATCGTGCGGGCTACGATCGTCATATTGTCCGGGCCGGGACTGGCGGCAAACACGAAGAACGCTGCTGCGAAGGCGAGTAGTGTCGAAATATCCACGGAATCCCCCGAAAGTGATGATTGCTTTCGGGCTGTCAGGATACTCGCTTTTCGCTCATACGAAAGGGGCCGATGAGAAATCCGGCCAGTACCGAGGCCGTAGCAGCTTGGGCGCCCCCGTAAATGTTCACCGCGTCCACTAACGGCGCTGGGGTCTCCTCGAGGTGGATTTCGGAAACCTGCTCGCTAGTTTGGGCCATTTCTCTGTAATGACAATGATGTTCGATAATGCAAGATTATCCATCATTATTATGCCAAGACGAGCGGTGCGGTTTTTGGTCAATATTATGGAAAAACCGCACGATTGAGATAGGCTGGCGGCCATGGATTCGCCCGCTGTTCCGCCCTTCCCCTCACCCGCGCTTCCCGCCGCTTGGCCGTAAGCCGAACGAAGTTACTGTAGCCGTCTCTTCCGCCAGAGATTTGGAATCACGGGATAATCTTGTTCGCTTCGCGTCGATCTGGGCTGGCCACCTGCGTGCTATCAGGCCCTGAAATCTGCCGACGTAGCGGTTCGGCTGATGGGTCGCAATGAGGCCGAACGCGCGTGGCGTGATGCGCTTTTGCTCACGGCTGCTGCTGACGATCCGTGGCCGGCAGGGTGGGTGCTTTTGGCCTGCCAAAGGTTTTCTGCTCGAAAACCCGCCAATTGTGGCCGAACTCGAAGATTTTCTTGGGCTGGCCTTGGATGAGCGGCTTGCCAGGGCGGTCGAACGCGTCGACGATGCGCTGCAGTCTAGGCGACTGTCGCCGTTCGCCGTGCCGGATCTGGTGGGCTCCATCCATGGCGCGCCCCCGGATGCCGAATCGCTCGATCTGAAGGCTGACCGATAGGCTGATTGCTACGCCGCTGAAAAGGGGCTGGCCGTGCCACAGCTGATGACCGAGTGGTATGGGCCAGACGTCAAGACGCAACGGGGGCAGGGGCGGTCTCCATTCGCGGGAACCCGCCTTTGCCCGCGCCGTGCTGACACATTGGCCCGCCGTCGCGCCGAAGGCGTCGGCGGGGTCATCGAAAAGCTCTTGGAGGAGGGGGCGCGGTGGCGGCGAGGCCCTGGCAATAGCCTGTGGCGCTGGGCGGAGCCCCGGCTATTCGACCGGCTCGCGGCTTTTTGGCGCCGTGCGAGAACTTTCCGGCTGCACTCGTTCCGGACCTACGGGTCGTAACAATGCGCGGACCAGACGCATCGGGCAGGCCGTGAAGCCATAGAGCGACACCGGGAGACGACGTCCTCCTTGACCGGCAGCTCGACGACCTGCCGCCGGAATTGCGCTGGCGCGATAGGATGCCGCGTGTCGAGGTGGTGATTTTTGCCTCGGCCTTACCGGAGGCTGTGGCCCGCGTCGTCGGCAGGGTCTGCAGCATCGGGCTGCCGATCGATGATCTGCGCGAGGCCCACAACTGTGCTGACTGAAAATCCGCGAAAGATGCGAGATGGCGGCGACTTCGTCGGAGATCGATGAACTGACGTCGTACGACTACGTTCGCTTCCCTGAATGACGCCGGAAAGCACAAGCCTCCGCCGGTCTGGAAGCCCGCAGCGGTCCGCTCCGACCGTGACGAAGATACACCGAAATAGAGAAAAGACGCTGCAAGTTCACTTCCAAGGCGGAACGCGAAAGACCTCGCTCAAATACTCTATAAATGACCTGATCCTCGGCAGCAGGTGCCGCTCCGGAAGATAGACGGCGTGGATCGCGGTATTGTCGACGGCCTGGTATTCTTTCAGCAGCGGAACGAGGGTGCCGTCGCGGATCAACGGCAGCGACAGGTGCTCCGCCATCCGCATGATGCCTACGCCTTCCAGACAGAGCTGGACGAGCGTCAGCCCATTCGAGCCTCTGAAATTCCCGTTTGCGACGATGTTCTGCACGCCGGTCGGGGTCTGGAAAGGCCATCGGTTCAAGTGTTCGCGCGAGCCGTGCCACAGGAGGCAATTGAAATTGGCCAGATCCTGCGGCGTCTTCGGCTTGCCGAAATTGGATATGAATCGGGGCGAGGCGACGACGATCCTCTGAAGATCGCAGATTTTCTTGCTGATCAGAGCCGAGTCGGTCAGTCGCCCCATACGGATGGCGACGTCGAAGTTTTCTTCAATGAGATTGGCGTTCTGATCATCCAGCGACAGGATCACGTTCAGTCCGGCATGACGCTGGAGAAAGGCGGGTATGCGCGGCACGATTTGGTCCGTGCCGAAGGCGATCGGGGCGGTCACCCTTAGATCGCCGACGACATGCGACTTCGCCGTAGCGATTGCTCCCTCCGCCTGGTCCACCAAGGCGATGATCTCGGCGCAACTCGCTGCAAACTTGCGTCCCTCCTCTGTAAGCCTGAAGCCACGGGTAGAGCGATGCATCAGGCGCACGCCGAGCCGCTTCTCCAGATTGTCGAGCGTGTAGCTTATCGAGGATTGGCTGACCCCCAGGATATGAGCCGCGGCGGTGAAGCCTCCGCCGTCGATGACCGAGCGGAAGACCCGCATTTCGAGAAGCCGGTTGTCCTTCATCTCAGGGCAAGCCTATCGAAAACCTTTACAATGGTGAACTTATCGATACCCATGCCACGTCCCTCCCACGTCCCGTGGCCGCCTCGACAATCTCATTTGAAACAAACGCTTAGATCAAAAATCTTCGTGTCGATATGGCCGCGGGGAAATTTAGATAACTGTTATCAAACCGCACCGAATTGACCCTTGTCAATGCTCGATACAAGTTCGGGCGACGGCAACCACCCCCTAGATCAGCCTGCCGGACGGGCGTTGCTGCATACGAATCAACCGATGAAGAGGAGGCTTCAATGTTAGATCTCGGTAATCGAGTTTCTGTTTATCAACCGGAACAGGCGGGCTTGATTTTCCCGGATATTCCGGAATTCGAGACCGTGGCGGAAGAGCGCCAGCACCGCAAGGAAAGGCTGGTTGCCGCCTGCCGCGCATTCGCCCAGCAGGGGTATGACTATGGCTTCGCCGGCCACCTGACCGTGCGCGATCCCGAGCATCCGGAACTCTACTGGACCAATCCCATGGCCGTTCACTTCGCCAAGGTCCAGGTCTCGAACCTCATTCTCGTCGACCATCAGGGGAAGGTGGTGGAAGGCAATTATGCGGTCAATCGCGCCGGGTTCATCCTGCACGCCAACGTTCACGAGGCCCATCCCGACATCATCGCCATGTGCCATGCGCACACGATCTACGGCACGGCCTTCGCATCGCTCGGACGCCCGCTGGAGCCGATCACCCAGGATGCCTGTGCATTTTACGAGGATCATGTGGTCATCGGCGACGTCGCCGGCGCCGTTGCGGTCGAATACAAGGCGGGTACCGACGTTGCGGCGGCCTTCAAGGGCGTCAAGGCGGCGATCCACCAGAACCACGGCCTGCTGACCGCCAGCCGCCACAGCATCGACTCCGCCGCCTTCTGGTTCATCGCCCTGGAACGCTGCTGCCAGCAGCAACTGGCCATCGAGGCGACCGGCCTGAAGCCGACGCATGTTCAGGAAAAGCGGGCCCGCTACAGCCGCGAGCATGTCGGCAGCGACTATATCGGCTGGCTGCATTTCCAGCCGATCTACGAGCAGCTCAAGGACAGCCAGCCCGACATGTTCGACTGAGAGCGGTCGCGCACCCGCCGCCGCAAGGGCATCGGGTGCGCGCCCAACGCCTGAAATGGGAGGATTTATCGTCTTGAAAACATACCAGAACTACATTGACGGTCAGTTTGTCGCGTCCAGCGGCACGGTGGGTGTCGAGGTTCTCAACCCGGCCAACCAGAAAGTCATCGCAGTCGTTCCCGATGCCACTGCCGACGACGTCGATGCCGCCGTCGCCGCCGCCACGCGGGCGCAGGCCGGATGGGAGAAGCTGTCCTCCACCCAGCGCGCCGGTTACCTGAGGCAGATCTCCGCGCGGATCCGGGCAAATGTCGATCGCCTGGCAAGAACGATCAGCCTGGAGCAGGGCAAGATTCTTCCGCTTGCCGTCCATGAGGTCAACCTGACCGCCAACTATATCGACTATATGGCCGAATGGGCGCTGCGCATCGAGGGCGAGATCGTCGCCAGCGACAAGGCAAACGAAACGATCCTGCTGTTCCGCAAGCCGATCGGCGTGACGGCCGGCATTCTGCCCTGGAATTTCCCGTTTTTCCTGATCGCTCGAAAATTGGCGCCGGCGCTGGTCACCGGCAATACGATCGTCATCAAATCCAGCGAAGAAACGCCGATCAACGCCTTTGAATTCGCCGGGCTGCTCGACGAAACGGATATTCCCAGAGGTGTGGTCAACATCGTCAGTGGACGTGGGGGAACCACCGGCAGCGCGCTGTCGGCCCATCGCGGCATCGGGCTGGTCAGCTTCACCGGAAGCGTCGCGACCGGGGCAAGCATCATGGCCTCCGCCGCACGCAATCTCACCCGCGTCAATCTCGAGCTCGGCGGGAAGGCCCCCGCCATCGTGCTTGCCGACGCCGATATCGACTTGGCGGTAAAGGCGATCCACGAGTCGCGCATCGCCAATACCGGCCAGCTTTGCAACTGCCCCGAGCGCATCTATGTGCAGCGCGCGGTTCTCGACGAATTCACGCAGAAGATCGCCACGCGCATGAAGGCGACGACCTATGGCGATCCTTTCGGCAACGAGGAGATCATGATGGGGCCGCTCGTCAATCGCCAGGGGTTGCAAAAGGTGGCGGGCCTTGTCGAGCGCGCCGCGGCGGCGGGCGCCGAAACCGTGACCGGCGGGAAGATCGCCCACAAGGACGCCGGCCTCCACTACGAACCGACGGTTCTCGTCAATTGTCGGAACGACATGGAGATCATGCGCAAGGAGATCTTCGGGCCGGTGCTGCCGATCCAGGCGATCGACGACCTGGAAGAAGGCATCGCCCTGGCGAACGACTCCGAATATGGCCTCACCTCTTCGCTCTACACCACCAATCTCAACGCCACGATGAAGGCGACGCGCGAGCTGCGCTTCGGCGAGACCTTCGTCAACCGCAACAACTTCGAAGCGATCCAGGGCTTCCACGCCGGACGCCGCAAGTCCGGCATCGGCGGTGCCGACGGCAAGCATGGCCTCTACGAATATATGGAAACCCACATCGTCTACATCGAAGGCTAATGCCAAACAGCCCGTCCAGATGAGGAGACGCTGGACGGATATTTTTCAACGGGAGGAAAACATGTCGAAATTCATAAAGCTTCTTACATCCGCCGCCACCGTCGTTTGTCTTGGAACGGCGGTCGAAGCCAAGCCGCTGAACGTCACCTGGATCGCTGGAAACGCCGCGTTGCAGACCGAGCACCGCATTCGCGAAGGCTTTGCCAAATATCTGGACGAGAAGGGCATCAAGGACTGGAACGTAACCTTCCTCGACAGCGCCGGCTCGGCCGAAAAGGTGGCCAACAACATCCAGGACGCCGTTTCACGCGGGTCGGATTTCATTCTCGTCACCGTGGCGGATCTGCGGGCGTCCAACAGCGCGCTTGCGGTCGCGGCCGAGGCGAATATCCCCGTCTTCACCGCCGATAGCGGCTGGATTCCCGGCGCCATCACTGATGTGACGACCAACAACTGGCAGATGTCGTCCGAAGTCTCGCTCGAACTGGTCAACCGGATGCGCGGCAAGGGCAATCTCGTCCTCCTGACCGCTGACGGTCTCAAGCCGGTGCGCGAGCGCAGCGACACGCTGCGGGCGATCGTGAAGGAATATCCGGACGTCAAGATCATCGCCGAGCACGACATCAACCTTTCGAACTTCTATCAGGATACGATGAACGCGGTTCAGGATATCTCGACACGGTTCGGCAGCGAGATCACCGCTGTCTGGGCGCCCTGGGACGAGCCGGCGCAGGCTGCGGTCACGGCACTGGCGGCCGCCGGCCTCGATAAGGTTCCGGTGTCCGGCATGGATGGCCACCAGAGTGCGCTCGATGCAATCTGCAAGGAAGACAGCATGTTCATCGCCACCGGCCGCCAACAGTTCGAAGTCTGGGGCGCCAAGCTGGCCGAATATGTCGAGCGGGTGGGCGAAAAGGGCGAGTCCGCCGAAAGCGTGAAAACCGCTGATATTGTCTACTTCCCGGCAAAGCTCTTCACCAAAGCCGACTGCCAGCAAAGCCAGTAACCGCAAGAACGGGCACCTCCAGGGGAGGTGCCCACTCATGCGAGTACAGTTCCGCTCATGACGGAGAATGCACTCGCACATGCAAGCTGGCTTCTGGGAGGGAACCATGGCTGTTAGGCTCCATAATATCAAGGTGCACTATCCCGGCGTGAAGGCGCTCGACGGCGTGTCGATCCAGATCCGCCAAGGCGAGGTGCACGGCATCATCGGTGAAAACGGTGCCGGCAAGTCGACGCTGATGAACGTGCTCAGCGGTTCGGTCCGGGTGACGGACGGCACGATCGAACTCGATGGGGTGGAAACCACATTCGACAAGCCCGCCGACGCGGTCGCGCGCGGGATTTCGCTCGTTTCGCAGGAAGGCAGCCTTGTGCCGCACCTGTCCGCGGCGGCGAATATCTGTCTCGGATTCGAATCGACTCATTTCAAATGGGTGCTCCAGAATCGCGAGATGGCGCGCATCGCCGCACGCCTTCGTGACCGTTGGTTCCCCGAGACCGCCATCGATTTCGACGTTCCTGTGAGCGAGCTGCCCTATGCCAGCCAGAAGATCATCGAAATCCTTCGCGCCCTTCATTCCGATCCCAAGATACTCATTCTCGACGAGCCGACGGCCACCCTGCCGGCACGTGAGAAGGACAGCCTTGGCGCACTGATCCGCAAGATTTCCGCCGACGGGGTCGGTGTGGTGTTGATCAGCCATTTCATGGCCGAGGTTCTGCACCTTTCGGATCACATTACCGCGCTTCAGGACGGCAAGGTGGTCGAGTCGCTTCCCAATCAGGACCTGACCGAGCGCGATCTGGTCGGCCTGATGTTCAATCGCCAGGGCGGCTTTGCTCATCTCCAGGGTTCGGCGGCAACGGAAAACACATCCGATTTTTCTGGAATCGCGCCGCTCCTGTCGATCGACGGCTGGCTGGGCGAGAACTTCGAGGTTCAGAATTTCGAGGCGCGGCCCGGCGAGATTGTCGGCCTCATCGGCCTGACCGGTGCCGGCCACTCTGATTTCGCCGGCTCCATCTTCCAGCCGCGCTTGGCCAGCCAGGGGAACATGCGCATCGCGGGACGCAACTGCAAGGGACTGAGCGTCAGGCAAATGCGCGTGAGCGGCGTTGCCTATATTCCCGACCATCGCATGACGAATGCCCTGGTCGGCCATTGGACGATCCGCGAGAGCATTTCGCTCGTCAACATCTCCCATGTGGCCGACCGCTTCCTCGGCTACATCAAAAGAGGCGCGGAGAAAAAGGAAGCGGCCGCCCTGGCCCAGAGGCTGAGGGTCAAGATGTCGTCCATCGAGCAGAAGATTTCCGAGCTCAGCGGCGGCAACAAGCAGAAGGTATCGATAGGACGCTGGCTTTATGCCGCGGCCGACAAGGCGTCGATTTTCATTTTCGTCGAGCCGACAGAAGGGGTGGATATCGGCTCCAAGCAGGAGATCCACAACCTGATGCGATCGCTCGCCAAGGATGGCGCCGCCGTTATCGTGGTGTCTTCGGATCTGCTGGAGATCGCCGCCGTGGCGGATCGCGTCGTCCCCTTCAGCCGTGGCCGCAGCGGGCCATCCATCTCCAAATCCGAGTTCAGCGAAAAGACGTTCGTTGACGCCATTGTGGGTATTGCAGCATGACAACGATATCTGGAACGACATCGACCAACCCTGCGGCCGCGCCGGTTGCCAGGCGGAAAACCGATTTGCGGCTCGTCGCGCAGAAATACGGAACCTTGCTGGTGCTGTTTCTCGTCATCGCCGCCTGCGGGGCGATCAGCGACCGGTTCTTCACCGTGTCCAATCTCCTGAACATCCTTCAGCAGATATCGATGCTGACGATCGTCGCCGTGGGGCTTACCTATGGCTTTGCCGCCAAGGAAATGGATTTGTCGGTCGGATATACCGTCGGCCTTGCGGGCCTGGCCGCGCCGCTGCTCTTGATCGCCGGTTACTCGCTTCCCGTCGCCCTGGCCGCCGCGCTTGCCTGCGGCATCGTCGTCGGCGCGGTGAATTCGCTGCTGGTCGTGTCGATCGGCGTGCCGTCGCTGATCGCGACCCTGGCGACCGGTTCCATCCTGTTCGGTGTGAACTTCATACTATCGGGCGGCCGGGCCATTTATGGCGGCTTGCCTGCCAGCTATCTGTCGATCGGCCAGGGCAGGCTGTTCGGCATTCCCTCGACGGCCGTGGCGATGCTGCTGGTCGTCGGCATTTCCTGGTTCCTGCTCGAGCGGACGGTGTTCGGGCGCAGGCTCTACGCGGTCGGCGGCAATGCGCGCGCGGCGGAACTGTCCGGAATCAACGGCCGCTCCTTCCGCGCCATCGGCCTCGCCTTCAGCGCCCTGTTCGCCGCCGGCGCCGGCATTCTCCTTTCGGCCCGGCTCGGCTCTGGCCAGCCCAATGCCGGCGAAACCTATCTTCTGGATGGCCTGGCCGCCGTCTTCATTGGCATGACGATGCTTCGCCCGGGCACCGCGACGGTCCTTGGAACCTTCTTCGGCGCCTTGCTGATCGGCGTGATGAACAATGGCCTGAACCTGGCGGGAATGGATACCTACGTGCAGAGCATCGTGAAGGGCATCGTCATCGTGATCGCCGTTTCCATCGTCTCTCGCACCACGAGCCTGAAGCTGCTTTGAGGCTTGCGGGCCTCTTGAAGGAAGGAGACCATCATGAACGAGAAACAGAAACTGAGCCGCGAAGTCGTTGACGTCGTGATCGTCGGTGCGGGACCAAGCGGCGCCGTCGCCGCCAAGCGTTTCGCCGAAGCCGGCATGAGCGTCGTTTGCCTGGAGCAGGGCGGCGCACCGGACTACACGCTGATCAAGAACGACCGGCTCGACTTCGAGCTGTCGAAGGATCGCCATTTCAGTTGGAACCCGAACCACAGGCAGGCGCCTTCCGATTATCCGGTCGACGACAGTGAATCGGAAGTCGCGCCCTTGATGTGGAATGGCATCGGCGGAAGCTCGGTGCTGTATGCGGCGGCCTGGCATCGTTTCCGCCCCAGCGATTTCCGCGTTCGCACGCTCGATGGCGTCGCCGACGACTGGCCGATTTCCTATGACGACCTGGCGCCGTTCTACGATCGCGTCGCGGAGGACTTCTCCGTCTCCGGCGTCGCAGGCGATCCCGCCTTTCCCTATCACGACGTGCCGTTGCCGCCCTTCGAACTGAAGGAGATGGAAAAGAAGATGATCGCCGCGCATGAGCGGCTCGGATGGCACTGGTGGCCGGGCTCCAATTCGATTGCCAGCGTGAAGCACAACAATCTCGAACCCTGCGTTCGCCGTGGCGCCTGTCTCTGGGGCTGTTTCGACGGCGCGAAGGCGTCCGTCGACAGGACGCACTGGCCCGTTGCAAGGCGTCTGGGGGCGAGGCTTCTGCCGTTCTCGCGGGTGTTGCGCGTGGAGACCGACAGCAGAGGCCTGGCGACGGGCGTCACCTATGTCGACAAGGAAACCGGCGAAACGCTGCTGCAACGGGGCCGTATTGTCGTCATCGCGGCCAATGGCCTCGGCACGCCGCGCCTGCTCTTCAACTCGACATCGGGCGCAAACCCTGACGGTCTCGGCAATTCGTCCGGCATGGTAGGCAAGCGCCTGATGATGCATCCTTATGCCACCGTGATTGGTCTGTTTGATGACTTCTTCGAAAACTGGCAGGGACCGTTCGGCCAGCGCATGTATTCGATGGAGTTCGCCGAGACGCGCAAGGATACCGATTTCGTTCGCGGCGCGAAATGGCAGCTCATGGGAACCGGTGGCCCGCTGAACACAGTCGGCGCATTTCCGTGGGGAGATAATGCCGGATGGGGGGCGGATTTCCACAAGACAGTCAACAAGCGTTTCGGCCGTTCGATCGACTGGTCGATCATCGCTGAGGATCTGCCGGAGGAACACAACCGGGTCGTCCTGCACCCGACCCTTACGGATGCGGACGGGATGCCTTCACCGAAGATGATCTACAAGAACAACGAAAACACCCGCCGCCTGATGAAATTCAACGTCGAGCGGGCCTCCGAGGCGCTGCGCGAGGCGGGGGCCTACGAGGTTCTGCAAGCGCCATTCTTCCGCGAGACCGGCTGGCACATGCTCGGAACCTGCGTCATGGGCGACGATCCGCAGACATCCGTCGTCGACGCCTATGGCCGCCTTCACGACGTCGCGAACCTGTTCATCATGGACGGCAGCGTCATGCCGACGTCGAGCTGCGTCAATCCGACGGGAACGGTCGCGGCGCTGGCGTTGCGAAGCGCCGAGCATGTGGTCGAGACGGCGCGGGAACAGCACGTCAGCCTTGAACACGCGTAAGACGAAACGCGCTGTCGACCGGTCATGCGGCTGGCTCGATGACCATGAGAGCCGATGGCCCCAATGGGCCGATGACAGCGAGCGTTACAAGACAGGAGATCATTCATGGACACGCATGCCCCTAGCCAAACCCTTGTTTCCAGATCAGAGCGGCTGCGCCATGTGAAGGAGCGTATCGAGCGCAACACGTCGCGGCTGCTATGGGCCGTCGATGCGCTCATTCCCGCCGACCCCTCTTTGGGAATGCCTTCGGCCAGCGAGGCCTCGGTCATCGACGTTCACCTTCCGCAGGCCCTGACCCTGCGCGACGACATGCAGGACCGGTTCTTCGCGGCGGTGGAGCGTCTTCCTGCCGAGGCGCCCGCAAACGGCCTTGAAACCCTCCAGGCACTGGGGCCGGCGGATTTCGACCTGCTCTGCCGTATGATCGCCGGGTCGTTCTTCCTCGATGAAAAGGTGAACGCGGCGCTGGGCTACACGGCCCAGCAGGCGATCACCGCCACGCCGGATTACGATTACCTCATGGAGGCGATCGAGCCGGTCATCGAACGAGGCCAGATCTACACCGACGTGTGAGGGGCTGAACAAGTGAGACAAGGATCCGCTCCGGAAATGCCAAGCTGAATATCTGGCATGGAAAGGCAGGATCGTGAGGAGATACCCATGAAGATCCTGGTCCCTGTAAAGCGGGTCGTTGATTACAACGTGAAGATCCGCGTGAAGTCCGACGGTTCGGGCGTCGAGCTTGCCAACGTGAAGATGTCGATGAACCCGTTCGACGAGATCTCGGTGGAAGAGGCGCTGCGGCTGAAGGAAGCCGGCAAGGCGGAGGAAGTGGTGGTGGTGTCGATCGGCCCGGCGAAGGCCGAGGAGACGCTGCGCACGGCGCTCGCCATGGGCGCCGACCGGGCGGTGCTGGTGGAGACGGACGATGCCGTCGAGCCGCTCGCGGTCGCCAAGATCCTCAAGGGCGTCACCGAGGCCGAACAGCCCGGCCTCGTCATCGTCGGCAAGCAGGCGATCGACGACGATTCGAACCAGACCGGCCAGATGCTCTCGGCGCTGCTCGGCTGGGCGCAGGCGACCTTCGCCTCCAAGGTCGAGATCGGTGAAGGCTCGGCAGAGGTCACCCGCGAGGTCGACGGCGGGTTGCAGACCATCGAGGTCAAGCTTCCGGCGGTCGTCACGACGGACCTTCGCCTCAACGAGCCGCGCTATGCCTCGCTGCCGAACATCATGAAGGCGAAGAAGAAGCCGCTCGACAAGAAGACGCCCGCCGACTTCGGCGTCGACACGCGCCCGCGCCTCACGGTGCTGAAGACCGAGGAGCCGTCGGGCCGCAAGGCAGGCGTCAAGGTCAAGAGCGTCGCCGAACTGGTCGACAAGCTCAAGACCGAAGCCGGCGTGCTGTAAGCAGGAAAGGGAGAACATCACCATGGCCATTCTTCTTCTGGCAGACCACGACAACGCACACCTTTCCGACCAGACCGCCAAGGCGCTGACGGCGGCAAGCAAGATCGGCCCGGACGTGCATGTGCTCGTCGCCGGCAGCAATGCCAAGGCCGCGGCCGAGCAGGCGGCCAAGCTCTCGGGCGTGACGAAGGTGCTTCTCGCCGACGATGCCAGCCTTGCCAACAATCTCGCAGAGCCGCTGGCAGCGCTCATCGTGTCGCTCGCCGGCAGCTATGACGCCATCGTCTCGGCCGCCACCTCGGTCGGCAAGAACGTCTTGCCGCGCGTTGCCGCCCTGCTCGACGTGGCGCAGGTCTCGGAGATCGTCGAGGTCGTCTCGGCCGATACGTTCAAGCGTCCGATCTATGCGGGCAATGCGATCCAGACGGTTCAGTCCACCGATGCGAAGAAGGTGATTACCGTGCGCACGGCCTCCTTCGCCGCAGCGGGTGAAGGCGGCAACGCCGCCATCGAGACCATCCCGGCGGCAGCGAACCCGGGCCTCTCGACCCATGTCAAGGACGCCCTGTCGTCGTCCGACCGTCCGGAGCTGACCTCTGCCAGGATCATCATCTCGGGCGGTCGTGCACTCGGCTCGTCGGAGAAGTTCCAGGAGGTCATCCTTCCGGTCGCCGACAAGCTCGGCGCAGCGGTTGGTGCAAGCCGTGCGGCGGTCGATGCGGGCTATGCGCCGAACGACTGGCAGGTGGGGCAGACGGGCAAGGTGGTTGCGCCGCAGCTCTACATCGCCTGCGGCATCTCGGGCGCCATCCAGCACCTTGCCGGCATGAAGGACTCGAAGGTCATCGTCGCCATCAACAAGGACGAGGAGGCGCCGATCTTCCAGGTCGCCGACTACGGCCTCGTCGGCGATCTCTTCGAAATCCTCCCGGAGCTTGAGAAGGCAATCTGAATAGCATGGTGCCAATGGAGGAATTCTCCGACGCGAAAGCATCGAATTCAGTGTGATGGTGATGATCGCCCTACGACGATCGCGGTGAAGGCCCGGTCGTGGGCCTCCGCAGTCTTTAGTGCGAGAGGTTTTCTATGGCGGTGTCGAATATCCGCACGCTCTTGCCCTCGCCGGGATGACAGGTGCGTTCGGACGGCGCGCAAGCAACGAGAGAGCATTCGGGTAGATCGAGATGGACGAAGGTCTTCGAGCCACGCGGCTCGGTGACCAGAGCGGCCTGGTTGTCGTCCGGCGCCGCGCCGATGATATTCATCTCCGGACTGCCGATGAACCGCCGGGGTGGTTGCAGAGGTGCATCAGATGCGTTTTTCGCCGTGCTCAATCGCCTCTTTCTCTCGGGGCCTGTTCTCCCCATGGCATTTTGCAAGCTCGCTCATCTATCGCAGAAAGGCGATCGGGTAGCCGCCGGACGGTGCAACCAATATGTCGGCTGGAGCGCCACGAGCGATGACGCGGCCAGAATGCAGGGCGATGATCTGGTCGCAGAAGCGAGCCGCCATGTTGATGCCGTGCAAAACGACAACAATGCCCGATCCCTTGGACAGAGCCAGCTCGCGAACGAGAGACAGAACCTCCATTTGATGAACCGATATCCAGTGCGGATATCGGTTCATCGAGCAGCAGGTACACGGCATCCTGCGCGACCAGCATGGCGAGCCAGGTCCGCTGACGTTCTCCGCCGGACAGGGTCTCTACCAGCCGACCCGACATGCCGGCGACGTTCGGCAATGCGGCCTCGTCGCCGGCGCGTAGATAGTTTTCGCTGGCTTGGCGCCCAATCCGCAAGGCCCGGAAATACCGCAGATGCCGCCCACCTTCGCCCGCCGCGCGAAATCGGCGGCTGGGCGGGGCGCATCGTGCAGCACGAAATCTACATCCATCCATCCGCCGTCTACATTGATCCGGCGGATCGCGTAGTGGCGCGCGACATAGTCCGGTGATGGTCCATCAAGCCGGGGCGCCCGTTTTTATCGAGAACGGGCGATGGCAAGGGATGCTTGTTTCCCATATCCGCCCGCGCGGGCACGTAAGGGCGGATATGGAGATTGGTGAGTACGTCGAAGCGGCCAAGATCCTGTCCCGCCAATCTCAGCCGCTGCAGACGAGGCGCGAGGCGCTCGGCTCCAATGACGGTCATTCGTCGAAATCCATTGTCTGCCGGCGTATTCAAGATCGCCTCGCTATCATTATCAAAAGAAAGGGCCCTCCTACGACAGCCGCCAACAGACCTGCGGGGACCCGGAACGGAAAGACGATGTTGCGGCCAATCCAGTCCGCCGTCATCAGGATCAGTCCTCCCGTCAATGACGAGGCGACAAGATGTAGTCCTGCTCGTTGAAATCCCCAAAGCCGTGCCAGATGCGGTCCCATGGGCCCTGCAAAGCCCAACGGGCCGACAAGAATTGTCGCGGTTGCGGTCAGCGTTGCGGTGAGGTGAGGTGGCCGCACGGTTGGGACTGAAGCCGCACACCGTCGCCGGCTATGTGAAGGTCATCTACCAGAAACTCAACATCTCGACCCGGGCGGAGGCGACCCGCGAGGCCATCCATCGTCGCCTTGCCTGACGGATGCCGGAATGTCTTCTCATTCCACCCGTGCAAAGCCGCCTCGGAATCGGCCGATAGGCAGGGCGCCCGCCGCGGGCCGGGGGATCCGCCGGGCCGCTTTGTGTGACGGCCGCCGGCATGAATGACGAACCGGCAGGTGGCCGTTGCTGCATGCGCGGTGCCTCCGATAGCGCGGAGGGTGGGGAGATCAGGTTGAACAGAGCAAAGGTAAAGCAGGCGGCGGTCCAGTCATGACCCCGGGCAACGCGGCTCTCCTCGCCCCTGGCGCCCGCGCGTGGCGAAGGTTCTCCCCGAGCGTCTCCATGTTCATTGTGATGGTGGTCTGCATCGCGGCATCGGCGCTGGCGGTCCTTGTCGCCACGTCGCGCCCCTGGCTGGGGCTCACGTTGGGCGCAGGCCCCGGCAATGCCGTCATCCTGACCGATATCGCGCGCGACGGCCCGGCCGCAAGCTCCGAGGCCGCGCCCGGTTTCCGGCTCGCCGGAATCGGGCCGGGCGGCAACGCCGACGGTCGTTCGGCCGTCCTGCTGCGGGGCAGCGACCTTGTCGAGGAGCCTGACAGCCTTGAGAGCTACGCGCAGGCAGCGGCGTTCCTCGCGCGGCAGAGCGAGCTGGCCGCTCTTCTGCAGCAATCCGTCCTCACCCTCCATGTCGTCAACGACGAGACCGCCGAGGCGCACGCGCTTGAGGTCCATCCGCGCGCCCGCCCTGTCCGGGCGCTGCCGCCGGTTTTTTGGGTGACGCTCGTTTCGGGGCTTGCCGGCTTTGCCATCGGAGCCTGGATATGGGCGATGCGCAGCGGGGACATCGGGACGCGCCTGTTCGCCCTGTCGGGCTTCGGGCTGCTCGTCTCGGCCCTTCCCGCCGCCATATACAGTACCCGCGAACTGGCTGTCGACGGTGACCTCTTCGCCATGTTGAGCGCCTTCAATCATCTCGGCGTCCATCTCTTCGGCGGCGCCATGGTGGCGCTGTTCCTCAGACGCTGAGGACCGCGGCGCCAAAGGTCCGGACGAAAGGCGTCGGTACCGTCATTCAAGCCCTGCTCGCCGAGGACGCCATGGCTGCTTGGGCGCCCGGACCTCTCTCTCGCGCTGGGCGGCCTCGCGCCAGCGCCTCGTGCGTCTCCATGAAACCGTGGCCGCAACTGAGGTCATAGGCTTCAGCGCGTGTGCTCCGGTAATCACGAATGTCCTCCTTGATCGATCGGTTCCAGATCGCCGAGCCGCTCACTGAGCCCTTAGCGCACCAGTGCCGTTGCGCGATCGAGCGCCGCACCAAAGCCCTGCAGCGAAACGGAGAACGGAACCGCTCCGCCGCCGTCCGCCGTGGCGACAAGCTTCAACGCCCCGCCGGCGCGGAGCGCCGTGAGTGCCGGCGCGTCGAACGCGATTGTGACAAGACAACCGCCAGGAAGGCAGGTGCGGAACCGCAATGCCGGCATCGCGGGCTTGTCGTCGATCTGCAGCGTCACGCCTGGATCCAGCGCCAGGCCGAAGGGCAGGATGACCATGCCGGAAACCGTGTCGCCATCCGGAGCATTCAGTTCGATGGCCAACACGCGCTGGCCATCCTGCCGCGTCTGAACCTGCGAAATCACGCAGCGCGTGGCCGCGCGGTCCTGAGCACAGGAAACCATCCAGTCCTTATGGGTTTCGCTGAGCGATGACGCACCGCCGGGAAGGTCCACTGCCGCAGCATTCGACAGGGCGGAGCACATGACACCGGATGCGACCCAGACCGCGAAGACCGTCAAGCGTCCGAAGACGCGAACAAGGCTGATCACTGACAATATGGCACTCCTTATGTCTGTCGGCGTTGCAAAGTTGTGGCTACTGCGCGCTTTGAGAGGCGAGCACGGCGCAGCCCCCCCGCACTTTCGGCAAGGCAGATCACCGTGCCGTCGAACCGGGGGTCGGCGATCAGCACGCCGCCATCGGCACCTTGGGCCAGGTTTGAAGCCGCCGTGTGGATTGGTAGAAAGCGAGCCACGTCCAATGGCTGTATGAGAGAACCGGACAATGAACCGGGTTCGGTTCTCACTGCCTGCTCTACCGTCAGCACGCCCGAAATGAAGTTCATGGTATAGTTGGCGGACGGGTGCAATGAGCCTTGCGTAATCGCATAGTCTCCGGGAGCGCTGAGGGTCGTTGCGGTCGTCGCAAGATTTCCTAAGAGCACGTCACCATTGACCAGTCCCGCTGCACCGACGGTCCAGCCCAGCGAGGGGTTGGCGAGCCCGTAAAACCGGCTGAACGAATTTGCGGTCACATCGATATGACGTGTGCTCACTGTCAGATCAGCACCCGTATAGCTGATATCGTAGTTGGTGTTGCCAAGACTGCCCTGCGTGATCGCGTAGACGCCAACGCCGGAAAACTTGTCCGCAGTTGTTGAGAGGGCACCTGTCAACGTGTCATTGCCGAGAAGGCCGCTGCTTGTATAGGTCAGCGCGGGATTGGTGTCGCCATAGACCCTATCCAGGGCAGTGGCTTCGACAGTCAGGGCGCGCCTGCCGATGTCGGCGGTAGCCGTAGCCGTTGCTGAGGCAAGCACATAATTGCCTGCGTCTGCGCCGGTCAGCGTCAGGCCGCCGATATTGACCGTCTTGCCGGTCCCGGCATTCTTGTCGATAAATGCGCCACTTGCGCTGCCGACCGCCAGAACATCGTTGGCGATCATCCCGCTGAAGAATGCATCCGATGTGTCGAGCATCACGTTCGCCGTACCGTCATACACCCTGTTGCCGGCGATGATGCCGCCAATGGAGGAGATCACGGCCTTGCCTATATCGACCCGGCCCGCCCCGCCGGCCAGCGTGTAGTTCGAGGCCAAGCCTCCCTGACCGTCTCCCAGAGCCAGCGACCCGAACGATACGGATTTGCCCTGAGATGCGTGCTTGTCGGTCATCCATCCCGCACCTGACAAGGTCAGCTGTTCGCCGCTGACGAGGTTTTCAAGCGTGAAGATCGAAGCTGCGAGATCGATCGAGCCATCATAGACCCTGCCGCCCGCAAGATTCAAAACGCGCTGGCCTATGTCAGCGGTGGTCGTCGCCGTGCCGGATACAAGCGTGTAATTGCCCGCATCCGCACCCGACAGCGTTATGCCGCTTATGGTGACCGCCTTGCCCATCCCTGCATTCTTGTCGGCAAACGCACCGCTGGCGCTGCCGACCGTCAGGTCATCGTTGGCAATCATGCCGCCGAAGGTGGCACCGGATGTGTCCAGCGCCACAGAAGCGGTGCCGTCATAGGTCTTGCCCGAAGCGGTGATACCGCCTACCGCCGCGATCTGGGCCCGGGCGATAGTGGCGGTGGTCGTCGCCGTATCGGAGACAAGCGTGTAGTTGCCCGCGTCCGCACCCGACAGCGTTATGCCGCTTATGGTGACAGCCTTGCCCATCCCTGCATTCTTGTCGGCAAACGCGCCGCTGGCGCTGCCGACCGTCAGGTCATCATTGGCAATCATGCCGCCGAAGGTGGCGCCGGATGTGTCCAGCGTCGCAGAAGCAGTGCCGTCATAGGTCTTGCCCGAAGCGGCGATGCCGCCCACCGCCGCGATATGGGCCCGGGCGATAGTGGCGGTGGTCGTCGCCGTATCGGAGACAAGCGTGTAGTTGCCCGCGTCCGCGCCCGACAGCGTTACGCCGCTTATGGTGACAGCCTTGCCCATCCCTGCATTCTTGTCGGCAAACGCGCCGCTGGCGCTGCCGACCGTCAGGTCATCGTTGGCGATCATGCCGCCGAAGGTGGCGCCGGATGTGTCCAGCGTTGCAGAAGCGGTGCCGTCATAGGTCTTGCCCGAAGCGGCGATGCCGCCCACCGCCGCGATCTGGGCCCGGGCGATAGTGGCGGTGGTCGTCGCCGTATCGGAGACAAGCGTGTAGTTGCCCGCGTCCGCACCCGACAGCGTTATGCCGCTTATGGTGACAGCCTTGCCCATCCCTGCATTCTTGTCGGCAAACGCGCCGCTGGCGCTGCCGACCGTCAGGTCATCATTGGCAATCATGCCGCCGAAGGTGGCGCCGGATGTGTCCAGCGTCGCAGAAGCAGTGCCGTCATAGGTCTTGCCCGAAGCGGCGATGCCGCCCACCGCCGCGATATGGGCCCGGGCGATAGTGGCGGTGGTCGTCGCCGTATCGGAGACAAGCGTGTAGTTGCCCGCGTCCGCGCCCGACAGCGTCAGGCCGCCGATATTGACCGTCTTGCCGGTCGCGGCATTCTTGTCGGCAAACGCACCGCTGGCGCTGCCGACCGTCAGGTCATCATTGGCGATCATGCCGCCGAAGGTGGCGCCGGATGTGTCCAGCGTCGCAGAAGCAGTGCCGTCATAGGTCTTGCTCGAAGCGGTGATGCCGCCCACCGCGGCGATCTGGGCCCTGGCGACATCGACCCTGCCCACGCCATTGAGGAGAGTATAGTTGGACGCGACCCCTCCCGCACCATCGCCGATTGCCAGCGAACCGTAGGAGAAAGCCTTCTCGCTGCCGGCATTCTTGTCATTCATCCATCCGCCGCCTGACAAGGTGAGCTGTTCGCCGTTGACGAGGTTGCCGAGTGTGAAGATCGATGCGGCAAGATCCGCAGAGCCGTCATACACCCGGTTTCCCGAAAGGTTCAGAACCCGCTGACTGATGTCGGCCGCTCCGGTCGCCGTCGATGCAATCATATAGTTGCCTGCATCCGCGCCCGACAGCGTTATGCCGCTTATGGTGACCGTCTTGCCGATACCGACGTCCTTATCGGCAAAATTTGCGCCTAAGGAGCTGAAAGAGACCTCGTCGTTAAGGGCTATTCCTGCAAGGGTTCCCGCGTTGACCATGGCCGCCGCCGTCGTACCGTCATACGTTTTGTTGCTGGCGGTTATCCCCGTCAGGGTCAGCGTGGCCTTGGCGATATCCACGCTATGGGCACCGCCCGAAAGAGTGTAATTCGATGCCAGGCCGCCATCGCCATTGCCTAGAAGCAGCGTCCCGAGCGAAATAGATTTTCCATTGCCGACATTCTTGTCGCCCATTGCGCCCAAACCGGAGAGCGTCAGCGACTCGCCATTGGCCAGGTTCGAGAGGCTGAAGATCGTCGAGGCGAGATTGGTCGTGCCGTCATAGGTCCGGGTGCCGGAAAGCGACAGAGGCCGTGGCGTCACGGTGACCTGACCGGGCATGTAGACGAACCGATAGGCCGCGTTGGATGCGCTCGCTCCGGTGCCGGAGATCGTGTGGGTGCCGACGGGCGTCGTGGTGGTAAGGCCGGCAGTCGTCGCTTGCGACGTAATGGTATCGCCGGCGCGCAAGCCGTAATACTGGGCCGGGAGTGTCTGCGCACCATTGCCGTAGACCGTCGTGATCGCGCCCGGTGCAACGGCGACGACATGACTCAGTGCGTAAAGCTGCGGATAATATGCGGTGGCCGAGTTGTTGTTCTGTCCGACCTGGTTGGGAGGCGCCCAGACATTGTTGAAATCCCAGCCGGCATAATTGGTGGCGAAGTTCGACAAATCCTGCATGTGGGCGGTGGTCCGGCCGGTATCGATGACGGGACCGGTATAGTATTCCGCATACCATCCGACGCCGTTCGACCGTCCGCTTGTCTGCGTGTTCCAATAGCTGTTGGTGACGGAGCCGGACCAGATGGTGCCGACCAATCCGCCAATGTATTTGCCGTTGCCGCCCCATACAGCGCCGGTCGAGTAGGATCGGTCGATTACTCCGTCGACGTTCTGCCCGGAATAGCCGCCATTCTGCCCGACAAGGCCGCCATAGTGGTAGCCGTATGGGCCGGAGGTCACCGAGCCCGTTGCGTAGGACTGGCGGATCGTGCCGGTATTGTATCCGACCAGCCCGCCGCCATAGTAGCTGTCCCCAAGTTCGGTTCCCCAGCCGGTAAGAGCGCCGGTCGCATAAGACTGGCTGATTACGCCCTCGTTCCTGCCGGCCAGCCCGCCGAACCAATACTTCGCCGAGGCGGCGCCGGTCGCAAAGGATTGCGTGATTGCGCCCTGCCCGGCATTGATACCGACCAGCCCGCCGACACCCTGCCTGGCGGTTGCCGACGCAATGCCGGAATAGGATTGCGCTATCGAGCCGCTATTGTACCCGACCAACCCGCCGACGTTGTAATAGCCTGAAACGCTGCCGCCGGTCAGGCCGACATTGCGCACCGCGCCGGTGGAGTAACCGAAGAGGCCGACATGATAGTTTGTCGTCCCGCTGATCGTCAGATTGCTGATCGTATGGCCAAGGCCCTCGAACTCTCCGGAGAAGGCGGTGGGCAACGCATCGGTCGTGCCTCCGCTCGCAATCAGGCCGGCGGTATAGGTAGTGCCGGCGGCATTGAGATTGGACGCCAGCGCATATTTGCCGGCAAGGCCTGCGCCGTAGGTCGTGACAGCGTTGCCCGTCGCCGCGCTGGTCCCGTCGATGGCGTCCAGATCGGCCATCGAGTAAATCAGGGTATAGGCATCGCCGTTGATCGCAAGGCTCTGATTGCCAGGCGACGCACTTTGCACATTGCCGCTCGCATTCAGGTAGGTGAAGCTCCCAGAAAAACCTGATCCTGCCAGACCAAAGGACAGATTGGTCGGCAAGGACGTATCGTGGGTGAGCGCGACGGCACCCGCGCCCTTCACCGCAATCGGCGCATTGATGGCAAGTGCAGCGGCCGCGTAGAGATTGAGACCCGCCCCCGCAGCGCCGCCGAAGGTAATCGGAGCATTGACATAGATGTTGTTCGCCGCATTCAGCGTGAGCGTCGTTCCTGCGCTCCACGAAAGGGGCGCGGCAACCGTGATGTCGCCTGCCTGGCTTCCGGAAGAGCCGGTGGAGACGACGACGTTCGCACCGGAAAGCGCAGTCAACAGCGTGGCTGCATTGATGACGCTGTCATTGCCGGTAGCGGTAAAGCCGGAGACATTGCTACTTGCATCGCTGGATATGGTGACATTGTAGGGGTCCAGCAGCAATGTGCCGAAAAAGCCGTTTGCCGCTCTCAGGTCGGTGAAGCCCGTGTAGGAGAGCAGCGCCTCGCCCGACACCTCCGCATCGCCGCCATTGCCGGAAACGGCACCGCCTTTCGCCGATATGGTCCCCGCAAAGCTGGTAGCGTTGTCGGACCACAGCACGACATTGCCGCCGTTTCCGATCCAGGTCGCGTCGGCATTGATGAGGGTTCTGGAGTCCACGTCCAGAACCTCGGCGCGCTGAAGCGTGCCCTTGCCCTGCCTGTCACCGCCCACCTTGACCGTACCGCCGCCGGTTCTACCCGAGACATCGATCTGCGCGCCCTTGAGCTTGAGGTCGCGGCCCGTAATTGCGACCTTCCCACCGGCGTTAGATTTGCCGGACGCCCTGATCTTGCCGGACACCGCGACCTTTCCGTCCGAGCCGCCGAGGATGATATCGCCGCTCCTGCCCCCGACCGTATTCGCCTCGATTGTCCCCGACATGTTGACTGCCTGACGCGCCATGGTGCGAGCAGCAGCCGCCGTCAGTTGCACCGTGCCCCCATCAGCGGAAATTCTGCCGCTGTTGCTGACCAGCGCATCCGTGCCTTGCGCCTCCGTCGGTATTGCGACCTGCAGGAAGCCATCACCGGAAACATCAAGCGTCGCGCGTTCGCCCGAACCCAGCCCCACCTTGCCCAGAGGCACGTTGATGGTGCCCGAGTTCGCCACTGAGCCACCGATCAGCGCCATGTAGCCGCCGCGGTTTATGGTGATCGTGCCGGCGTTGGTCGCCGAGGCGGAGGCGCCGTTGCCCGTAAAGGTCCGCTGACCGGTCATGAAATCGCGGTCGGAAATGCCGAGTGTCGAGGCTACGAAGGCACCCGCGTCGACCGTGCCGGTGGATGTGATGGCGATGCCGTTGGGATTGACGATATAAACCTGACCGTTGGCGTTGAGTTGTCCCGCTATGGACGTCGTCGTTCCGCCGGTGACGCGGTTGAGGATCGCTGAAGAGGCGTTGGGCTGGACGAATGTGACGCTGTTGCCTTGGCCGATGTTGAAGCTCTGCCAGTTGATGACGGCGCTGCCGCTCGACTGGTTAATGGTGAGCGCGCCGTTCGAATTCGCGCCGATCGTGGCGCTGCCCGCCGCGACCTGGCCACCGGTCGGCAGGGATTGAGCGAAACCGGAGTTGGCTGTGATCAGAGCCGTCGAGGCGAGCAGAGCGACCATTCTGGCCTGATGAGCGGCAAATCCGCGATCCTGCGAACGAAACATGGCGACGGCCCCTAGAACTGGAACGCTGTTGAAAGCGTGAAGCGGTTATCGTTTGTGCCGTTTCCGAAGCGTTCGGCGCGGCCATATTCGAGGTTCAGCGTGACACTGTTGAAGCTGGATTGCCCGGCCACCCCGAGCCTGAGACCGACACCGTAAGCGGCGCCCCGCGAAAAACCGCGCTCCAGCGCTGTCGGCTCATAGAGCTTGACGCCTCCATAGGCACCGAACAGATAGGGCGAGATATAGAGTGCGCCGCTTGTTCCAGAGCCTTGCGGCAAACCCGTTCCCTGCTGCTTGGGAAAGTCGGGCACGGCGAAGGGCAGAGTTACCGCCGTCACAAACGGAAACTGCGCTTCCCAGCGCAGAGCAAAGCCAGAGTCGCCCTGGACAGAACCGAGCGGGAAACTGGACAGGCCGCCCGGAGAGACAAGGCCTATCTGCTCTGCATTGAGCAATGGCTCGCCGAAGGAGGTTTGCGCTCTGGCCTTGAAGTCGAGGACCAGATGCTCGGCAACCGGCTGACGATAGCCGAGCATGAAGTCCAGCTTATGGAAATCCGCATCCGCACCCTGCCGCGACAGCGGTATTCCGCTGGCCATCGCGCCACTGAGGTTGCGAGCGCCGAGCCCGTCAATGCCGAAAGACCCCGTAAGACTGCCGAAGACGAACGCGTCGCCGGGCGCGTACCACGAGAAATCCGCACCGGCGCGCAGCACGCGCAGCCGATCCTGCGAAACGGTAATTCCGTTGCCGTTGCGCAGCGAAAGCGTCTCGTCCTGAGCATCGAACACGCCCTTGACGTTGAGCATGAAGTTGCGCGAACGGATCACGGGATAGGCGAGCCGAGCAGATGCGCGCGTCAGGTCGGACAGGAACGCGGGGCCGTTCGAAATCGCCTCGGGCGCAGTGCGCGCAAGCGTTCCTTCGAGATTGAATGTCAGGCCGTCGATGCCAAGCGGAACGATGACGCCGCCGGAGAGCGCGCGATTGCGTGGATCGCCCGAGAAGAAATCGCCGTCACCGTCGAAACGCGGCGCCCCGTCGGCTCGCAGATAGAAGCGTTCACCGAAGCCGAGGAGAGAATTGAATTCGGTGCCGAAGGCGAAATTGTAGTTGCCGAGCGCATCCGACAGGCTGTTGTCGAGCGACAGCGATCCGGTGACGGGTTTGTAGCGGGCTTCGATGGTGAGTATGCTGCCACCGGGCTTGTTTCCCCTCGACAGCGTCGAGCGCATGACCGTACCCGGCGTCTCGCCAGCGAGCAGCAGCCGCCGCTCGATCACACTGTTGGTAATTTCTTTCCGGCCTACGAGAGGCGCGAGCATGTGGCCTATGCGGTCGCGGATGTTTGCAGGCAGGTTCGATGTGTCGATCTCTTCGATGAAACCGTCGATCACGACCAGTCGCAGCACCGCGCCGTTGGTGAGGCGTTGCGCGGGCAGAACCACGCGCACCAGGCTGTAGCCCTTGTCCGCATAAGCCGCCTGCAGATCTCCGGCGGCCTTGAACAGTTCGGCGGCATTCACCGTCTTGCCGGACAGCCTGGCTATGATCTTGGCCGTCTCGGCGCGCAGCGCCGCAAGGCCACCCTCGACATCGACGCCCGCGATCCGAACCTCGAGCGCCTCGGCCCCGTCAGGTGCGGTCGGACCGGCACCTTCGGGAATAACGACGCCACCGCCGACGCCGCTCCGTTGCGTCTGCGGCTCGAATGTCTGCGGCGTCACCTGAGACGCGGTCTGCGCAAGGGCCGACCCGGCAAAAAGCATATAGACGCCGGACCCCGCCAGGATCATCCGGCAACGCCGCAATAGCGAAAACAAGCTTTTAGGCGTTTTCAGACTACTGATACGCTCAAGTATATGCGGCCCCGCAGGCTGATCGACGCATCGGCTTTCAGACTGCATTCGGCAAAAACAAAACCGGCTGCGAGACGTTTGCTGCGCCCCCGCGCCGACGAGGCCAATAAGCTCCGCTGTTGCACAGCATGATCCAGCGCCGTCTTCCATTGATCCCGGATGCCCCCACCACAAACGCCGAACTGACGCTTTCCCGCATGGGAATGTATGCTAAAACGCATTTCCTCATTCCCATGCAGTCACGCATAAGGCACCGCCGAAGACCAATGCAACGCAACAAATTTGTTCTATTTCTCCGGCTTTCAGATGTCGGATTGCGGGCAATCTCGAGCCCGCAGCGGGCGAGGATCTTTCCATAATGCCTGAGGTAGCCGATGGCAGCGCCGACCTGCCGCCTCATTGGGAAAACGTGAAATTCCGGTCATCTTCGGAAATTCGAAGCCATCCTTCGTTTCAGGAGGCCCATGATTGTCTGGTGGATGGACTGCTATCGCTCTACAGCAACAATCGCGTGCTTCTGCGCGGGCTCACCGAGTTCGTGCGGGCGGTGTCGTTCATGGTCATCATCTGCCTCGATGCGCTCAACGAGCCGGAAGATCCCGAAACCTGGGTGACGCTCTCGCGCCTTCGTGATGCTCTCAGAACGATGGGTATCACCGATGCCCGTCGCATTTCAAACATTGTCAACGGGCTCGAGCTCGACGGGTTTCTGACGCGCGAAATCTCCACGGTCGATCGCCGCACCCGCATCCTCAAGCCGACGGAAAAGATGCTGGAGACCGACCGGGATTGGCTCGCGGTTTTCCATGCGCCGCTGGCGCTGCTCTATCCGGACGAACCGGCTTTCAAGGCCGCGCTTGCGCTCGATCCGGCGTATCAGGCAGCCTATCGGCGCATTTCCCTCTCCACCCTCGGGCTGGCGAACAGGATCAGCCAGGACAACCCGATCATCGGCTTCTTCCTCAGTCACAATGTCGGCATCCGCGTTCTTATGGCGCTGGCCTCGATGGTGCGCGGAAAGCCTGACGTGCGTACGCTGCCGGGCTTCTATACGGCGGCCGCCGAAAGGGCCGGCGTCTCACGCACCCATGTCAGCAACCTGATGCAGGAATCCGCGAACAGGGGATATGTCGCTTTGTCCATTCCGGCAGGGCATTACGTGGAGATGCTCCCTATCCTGCAGGATGCGCTGGCACAGTGGATCAGCGATAGCCTGTCAGGTGTTGATTTCGTCTCGAGCCTGGCGATGCCTCGTACCTGATGGACTGACCTGAGCCCCAAGTTTCCTCCAGCGTCTTACACGGACGTCTATGGGGATCAGGTAGAGGTTGAGGAGCCAGCGCAGTTCCGTCTGGAGGATGAGGCCGAAACTCTTCCAGACTTTCTTAGCCAGGAACGTTGGGGCAGGTTGGAGCGCGCTATGAGGACTACCTTGTTCGAAACACCTGTTCGGGACTTCTTGATTAGGGCGTTCCACTCCGCAGGAATTGATGAGTTTATCGCCCATCTGACGGTCATGGAAGCGGCCTTGGGGCTGCACTCAGCCTATGGGAAAAATCAGAAGACCTATCCCAGGAAAGCGACGGCGGTAACGCAGGTGATGCTGACGAGAGTGCAAAACTTACTAGCCGATCCGAAATCCGTTGGCGAATATGAATCGCTGTTCGATCTCAGGAGCGCTTATGTTCATGGCCGATCGATGGCGCCGATATCGAGCGAAGACCGCCGACGCGCGCGCCGACTGGCCCGCGCGGTTGCCTCGGCTTTGGTCGATGTGGCGTCAAGCCCAGGCGCGAAGATTGACCGCTGTAAATAGGCCCCCGCAATACAATGATCAAATATCTCGACCTCCGGCAGGAGAGAGGCGAAAGAAATCCCAAATTGCATTCACTTGGTGGTCGAGCATGTGGCGGCCCTCCTGAGTGGGATGACCCAGCTTTTCAGCTTCTATAAGTAAAGGGGTTCTTGGCGGCTTCATGATGGCTTCGCAGACCAGAGTCCCGCGACGCAGACTGGCAGGTTCAAAGGGAAGGCGATCCGAGGCAGACATGCCAGCCGAACTGGCGTTGATCGCGATATCATCAAGCTGCGATGGCTGGTCGACGATGACGGGTATGGAGGTGAAAGCAGCCAGTCGGTTACGGAGTGTGTACGCGCGCTGAGTGTCCACATCCCAGAGCCGGATTCCGGCAACACCGCGATCAATGAGAGAAAGCGCAATTGCTGTGCCCGCGCCGCCTGCACCGACGATTGCGCACCGCTTACCCGCAACGGACCCATGGTTGGCTTCAACCCCAATTGCAAAGCCTTCCCCGTCATATAGGTCTCCGGCCCAGCCCGTGTCGGTTGGCCGGATCGCATTGGCAGCACCCGTGATCGCGACGCGATGCGATGCTTCGGAGAGAAGTCGAGCCGCAGCGAACTTGTGGGGGACCGTGATCACCAGTCCTCCCAGATTGCCAATACGCCGCAAGCCTTCCACTGCGCTTTCAAAATGGCCAGGCGTGACGAGCAGGGGAACCATGACAGCGTCGATCCCCCTATCGCGGAAGAGGGTATTGAAAACTTCTGGAGAGCGTACTTGGGCAATCGGATCTCCGACAATACCGAAAATCGTGGTCATCGCCGACCCGTCTCGGGTGCCGGCACCCACATGCCGGTCCGTGGCCCCTGATGAAACAGCACAGACTTCGTTTCCATGTAGTCTTCGATAGCATGCGGACCCTGCTCGCGGCCGATCCCGCTCTCACGCATTCCGCCGAAGGGCATTTCGGGGAAGCCGTCCATCCAGCAGTTTACCCAGACCGTGCCTGCAGAGAGTTGCCGTCCCGCCTGCAGGGCACTTTCATAGCGATCGGTCCAAATGCCGGCGGAAAGGCCGTAATGCGTTCCGTTGGCGATGGAGAAGGCATCGTCGAGATCTTCGAATGTTAGTGTCGACAGCACCGGGCCAAACACTTCATCGGTCGCGATGCGCATATCTCGGGTGACTTTGTTGACGACCGTTGGTGCCATGAAGAGGCCCGCCTTCGTTTCCATACGGGTTCCACCGAGACGGATTTCCGCTCCATCCCTGCGCGCGCCCTCGACAAAACCCAGAATGCGGTCCATCTGGTTCTGATTAACGATCGCCCCGACCTTCGTGGTCTCATCGAGCGGGTCGCCGACAGCCACGCGTGCGGTCAGCGCCTCCACACGTGCCAGGAAGTCTTCGCTGATCGATTTTTCGACAATCAGCCGGCTCGACGAATTGCAGCACTGGCCGGCGTTGAAGAAGACGCCGAACACGACGGCGTCCGCTGCTGCATCGAGATCGGCGTCGGCGCAGACGATCTGCGGGTTCTTTCCGCCGAGTTCAAGCGCGACGCGCTTGAGGTTGCCTGCCGACGCGCGGACGATACCCTTGCCGACGGCGGTGGAGCCGGTAAACGAGATCATGTCGACATTCGGATGCTCGGCCAGTCGCTGACCGACCGTCGCGCCATAGCCGACGATGATGTTCACGACGCCTGCCGGTACGCCCGCCTTGTTGAGGATCGCTCCGAGCTGCAGCGCCGATCCGGGCGTAAGCTCGCTGGGCTTGACAACAACAGTGCAGCCGGCAGCCAGCGCGAAGGGCAGCTTCTGGCTCAGGATCACAAAGGGGAAGTTCCACGGCGTGATGAGCGCGACAACGCCGACGGGCTCACGTGTCGTCAGGCCGAGCATATGGGGGCCAAGGCTGGAATTGCTCTCGCCGTGCTGGGACCGGGCCTGCCCGGCGGCATAGCGCCAGAGGTCGATTGCACCTGCAATCTCTGCTCGAACCTGCGTGATCGGCTTGCCGCCCTCCAGAACGTCCGCGAGGATCAGTTCGTCCTTGTGCTTCTCGACCAGGTCGGCCACGCGAAACAGGATGCGGGAGCGTTCCGCGCCGCTCATGCGCGGCCAGGGGCCGATATCGAAGGCTTTCCGTGCGGCAGCAACGGCGCGATCCGTGTCGATGACATTGGCGAGCGGATAGTCACCGACTACAACATCATGGGCCGGGCTCGAGCGGGTGAAGCGCTCGCCGGAAGCGGCGTCGGAGGCGTTCCCGTCGATCCATTGCAGGTAGCTCTGGGACTTGATCCCGCTTGCCTGGTCGATCGTCATGATGCAGTTCCTTTCACGCTTTGACCCGCTGCAGCGAGGATGAAATCCGAAGCCTTTTCAGCGATCATGATGGTGGGTGCGTTGGTGTTCGCACTGATTTCCAGCGGCATGACGGAAGAGTCGCAGACGCGAAGCCCCTCTATGCCGCGCACGCGCAGTTTGGGATCGACCACGGCGAGGTCGTCGGTGCCCATCTTGCAACTGCCGACCGGGTGATAGTCCGTCTTCGCCCATTGGCGGATATAGGCTTCCAGTTCCTGATCTGTCTTCATCTGCGGGCCGGGCATGCGCTCGGTCTTGAGATAGGGCTGCATCGACGGGGCGGCCATGACCTCGCGCGCCAGTTTCAGGCCCGCGACTGCCATGCGCATGTCGTCCGGGTGCGAGAGGTAATTGGGGTCGATGAGGGGCGCCGTCGTCGGATCAGCGCCTGCAAGCCGCACCGTCCCCCGGCTTTTCGGCCGAAGCAGGTTCGTGTAGAGGCAGACGCCATAACCCGGGATGCGCATGAGGCCATGATCGACGACATAGGCGGGCAGGAAATGGAGCTGGGTGTCAGGGATTTCCGATGCCGGATCAGCCTTCACGAAAGCGCCCGCCTCGACGATGTTGGTCGTGACCGGGCCGTTGCGGAACAGTAGATACTGCAGCACCCACCACGCCTGACGGACATGCTGATCGACACCGTAGTAACTGTGTGGGCCGTTGCAGTCGTAGACGGTATAGCAGTCGAGATGGTCCTGCAGATTCTCGCCCACACCCTTGATATCGGCGACGACAGGGATGCCATGCTGGCCGAGATGTTCTGCCGGGCCGATGCCGGACAGCATAAGCAGCTTCGGTGAACCGATCGCCCCGCTCGTCACGATGATCTCACGATCGGCGTGAGCACGTTCGACGTTCGTTGATCCATCGATGCGATACTCGACGGCGACGGCGCGGCCGTTCTCGACGATCAGCCGGCCGACCTGCGCGCGGGTGATCACCGTGAGGCCCTTGTTCTTGCGCGCCGGGCGCAGATAGGAAACGGCGGCGCTGCCGCGCCTGCCGTCCCGCGTGGTGGTCTGGTGATAGCCGACGCCTTCCTGCTCGGCGCCGTTGAAGTCGGGGTTGTAGCGAATGCCCGCTTCCTGTGCGGCCTTGATGAAGGCGGCGGAGATCTTCAGGGGGCTGATCGGGTCTGAGACGGCAAGCGGCCCATCGACGCCGTGGTATTCGTTGGAAAATCGTGCGTTTGATTCCGCCTTCCGGAAATAGGGAAGCACATCGTCGTAGGACCAGCCATCGGCGCCACCTGCCGCCCATTTGTCGTAGTCGGTGCGGTGGCCGCGGGTGTAGATCATCGCGTTGATGGAGCTGCCGCCGCCGAGCGTCTTGCCCTGCGGATACCACATGTCGCGATTGTTGAGATGCTTCTGGGGAACCGTGCGGAAGCCCCAGTTTACGCGCGGGCCGCTGAGCTTGGTGAAGCCGGCGGGGACGTGGATGAATGGATGGTTGTCCGGATAGCCCGCTTCGAGAAGCAGAACCGTTGCGCCGGAATCGCTCAGGCGTGCCGCCAGAACGCAGCCTGCGGCGCCGCCTCCTGCGATGATGTAGTCATAGGTCATTGAAAGCCTCTTCCCATGCGGCAATCCCCCGGAGGTGCCGGAATGCGGTCCGGATCATGCCGGGACGGAAATCTCTCCGTTATCGTTGAGCGATGCCGGCGCGAAATGCGCCCTGTCCATCTCGATCGGGTTGCGCACGATTGGCGCGAAGGCCATGCGGTCGAGAATGTCCGCGCGAACATCGATGCCGGGTGCGTGCTCGATCAGTTCCACCCCGCCATCGACTAGGCGGAAGACCGCGCGTTCCGTGATGTAGTGGATGGTCTGGCCACGCTTCACCGCTTCGCTGCCGCTGAAGGTGATGCCTGCTACCTGATCGACGAGCTTGGTGATCTGGCCGTGCCGCTCGATCTTCAACCCGCCATCGACAAGGCTGATCCTGGCCCCCTTCGCATCGAAGCTGCCGCAGAAGACCACATTCTGGGCGCCCTGGGAAATGTCGATGAAGCCGCCCGGTCCGCTGATCTGGCCGCCGAAATGCGAGACGTTGACATTGCCGAAGCGATCCATCTCGGCAAGGCCAAGGAAAGTTTGGTCGAGCCCGCCACCGCTATAGAGGTCGAACTGTTCGCTGGCTGACAGGATGGCGACCGGGTTGGCGGCAATGCCGAACAGGTCTCCTGTCAAAAGGTCTCCGCCGTGGATACCCTGCTCGATGGTGAACCAGTAGTGGCTGCTTTCGCCCGCTCGGACGATATGCTCGGCGACGCCGGCCGACATGCCGAAACCGAAATTGACGGTCGCGCCCCTGATCAGCTCGACAGCGCCGCGGCGCGCGACGATCTGGCGGACGATATCCTCCGTCGCTGGCAACTCTACCGGAGTCTCATGGGGGCCGAGACCCGCCAGCGCGAGGTCGTATGGCCCGTGATAGGTCTGGGCCTGATCCGGATCGACGATGACGTAGTCTACTAGATTGCCGGGAATGGAGACCTCGCGTGGCCGCAGGATACCCTTGGGCACAACCTCCCGGACCTGCGCGATGACGATGCCGCCGCTGTTCTTGGCAGCGAGCGCGATGGAATAGGAATCAAGATCAGCGGGCTCTTCCGACGCGCTGATATTGCCGAGTTCGTCGCTGAAGGTTCCACGGACGACCGCGACGTGAACCGGAAACGGCTTATAGCGAAGCACTTCCCGGCCGTCTATTTCCATGAGTTCGATGATTTCTTCCGTCGTCCGGTCGTTGCAGCGGCCGCCGCCAAGACGCGGATCTACGAAGGTGCCGAGTCCGACATGGGTAAAGAGACCCGGCCGTCGGGCGCCGATCTCGCGGAAGAGGTTGGTGATCGCGCCGCTCGGCAGGCAATAGGCCTCGATTTTGTTTTCCTGGGCGAGACGCAGCATGCGCGGCGACCAGATCCAGTGGCCCCCGATAACGCGCTTTACCATTCCCTCATAGGCGAAACGATTGGTGCCCTTCTCGACCCGGTCACCCATGCCCAATGCGTGGATCAGCGTGATCTGCGAGGGGCGGCCTGTCGATAGGAATGTTTCCTCGAATGCGCTGAGGACGGTTTCCGGCTCAAGCAGGCCGCCGCCGGCCCCGGAGATTGCAACGGTTGCGCCCTCGGAGATAGCCGCGATCACCTGCCGCAAGCCGGCTCTATCGACGATCTTCATTCTCAATCTCCGTACCTGGGCGACACCCGCAAGAGCGTCGGATGCAAAGCGTGGGTTGGAGGACCATGCGCACCTGCCGATTTTCGGAAGGCGCGCGCTGGTCCCGTTCGATGCGGTCGATGAGCAGCTGGAGGGCGCGTTGACCAATCGTCAGGCCGGAACCATCGACGCTGGTAAGAGGCGATCGGGAGACCACGCCGAAAGGAACTGCGTCGAAGCCGACAAGCGCCAGATCGCCGGGGATAGCACAGTTCATCTCGTCGCATGCCTGCATGATGCCGAAGGCGAGGTTGTCAGTTGCTGCGAAGATCGCGGTCGGCGGGTTTTCCAGCTTCAGGAGCCGCAGCCCTGCCTGGTGGCCGGCCTCGACATCCATGCGATCGAGCGACAGTTCATGCGTGGCGGGCGGTTGGATGCCTGCCGCGGCTAGGGCGTCCCGCCATCCTTTCAGGCGTTCCTGGAACTGCGCGATGCTGAGCGGCCCCCCGACATAGGCGATCGATCTGTGTCCGTGCTGCAGAAGATGATTGACTGCAAGCTTGGCGCCTTTGACGCTATCGACAAGAACCATGTCGACCTCCGCATCGGGCAGATGGCGGCTGGCGAGCACGACATTGACGCCGTCCTTGGCGAGCGCCGTCACCTCGCGGTCGGCAAGCCGGACCGAGGCGAAGGCGATGCCGTCTACCTGGCGCTGGCGCATCGCATTAACGATCGTGCTCTCACGTTTCGGCTCCCCGTCAGTGCTGGCAAGAAGGAGCGTGTATCCACGCGCGGCGGCAACTTCCTCGGCGCCGCGGATAAGCTCCGCATAGAAGGGGTTGCCGATATTGGCGACAACGAGGCCGATCGTATGGCTGCGCTTCAGGCTCAGCCCCTGCGCGACCCGGTTCGGCGCATAGCCGAGCTCGGTCACGGCGGCTGCTATGCGCTCCTTGGTTTCCTGCGAGACGTAATGCGTCCCGTTCAGGAACTTGGAGACGGTCGCCTTCGATACGCCCGCTGCCTTTGCGACGTCTGTAATTGTTGCTGCCATGGCGCCTAGCCTCCTGAAGATTCAGCTATCATAACGAATTTGGAAAGGAAACCGGTTTCTTAAATTATCACATTCTTGTCTATTGATTCACTGAATATCAGGAACTATAGGTAGGAAACCGGTTTCCGGTCGATCATCGTTCTTGGAGGAGAAACCTCGATGACCCATGCCAATTCGACATTCCGCCTGCGCCTGTCCGCGATTGCTGCACTTGCCTGTGGTGCGGCGTTTTTCGCATCGCAGTCGTTCGCCGCTGACTACACCTACAATTCCGACAAGCCGGACGCGAAGCAAATCGTCGGTGCAGAACTCAACAAGACGCTGGGCGCGGCCCCGAAGAAGGAAGGCGTGAAGATCGGCGTCGTCCTGAAGAGCCTCACCAACCAGTATTGGCAGGGTATCGCCAAGGGCGTCGAAGCTGCCGCTAAGGACCTCGATGTTGAAGTTACCGTCCAGGCTGCCAACAGCGAAGCGGACCCGACCCAGCAGTTGACCATCGCCCAGACGATGATCGGTCGTAATTTCGACGCCTACGTGCTGTCGCCAGTGTCCGTTTCCAACCTGACGCCGGCGGTTCGCGAGCTGCAGAGCCGCAACATTCCGATTGCGAATGCCGACGATGCCCGCATCGCGGCCACGGTCTATATCGGCCCGAACCATGAGCTGAACGGCGTCGTCGCCGCCGACTACATGGCCGAGCACCTGCCGGATGGCGGCGAGGTCGCGCAGATCGAAGGTCAAGCTGGCTCGAGCGCCGCGATCCTGCGCATCAAGGGCTTCAAGGAGGGCATTGCCAAGCACGGAAACCTGAAGCTCGTGGCGAGCGTTCCGGGCAACTGGGATGGAACCCAGGCCTATAACGCGACGCAGACGATCCTGCGCAAGAACCCGGAGATCAAGGCGATCTACGCCAACAACGACACGATGGCCGTTGGCGTCGCCAAGGCTGTCACCGACATGGGGCTGACCGGCAAGATCATTGTCATCGGCACGGATGGCATTCCCGCTGCGCTCGATGGCATCAAGAACGGCATGATCACGGCAACGGTCACGCCGCTTCCCTACTATCAGGGTTACTGGTCGGTGGAATCGCTCGTCCGCCTGCTTGGCGGACAGCCGGTCCCGGATTGGGTTGTCGCTCCTGCGCAGCTCATTACCAAGGACAACATGACCGAATTCTTTGACGACAAGTACGACGTGAAGGAAGGTCTCTACAACAAGTAGGCGCGCCGAACCCTCAAATCCTTGTCCGGAGTGCATCATGCCTGCATCCAACGCTAAGCCGCTTCTGAGTCTGAAGGGTGTCTCGAAAAGCTTCCCTGGCGTCAAGGCGCTGCAGAACGTCCATCTCGATCTCTATCCGGGCGAAATCCACGCTCTGATGGGTGAGAATGGCGCGGGGAAGTCGACGCTTCTGAAGGTGATGTTCGGGGCTTATTCCGCGGATGAAGGTGCTTTCGAGCTCTCCGGCGAACCGGTCTCGATCCGAGGCCCCGTGGATGCCCTGCACAAGGGCATCTCTATGGTCCACCAGGAACTGAGCCTCGTGCCGCAATTGTCGGCCGTCCAGAATATCGTTCTCGGCCGCGAGAAGTCCGTGGCCGGGTTCATCGACTGGGCGGCGGCGCGGCGCGAGGCGCTTGCCGCACTTGCGCGGCTCGATTTCCAGGGCAACCCGCATGTGCCCGTGTCGCGGCTCAGCGTCGGCCAGCAGCAGACGGTCGAGCTGGCGCGGGCGCTTGCGGCCAATGCCAAGATCATCATTCTCGACGAGCCGACGGCCAGCCTGAGCACGAAGGAATCGGAAAAGCTCTTCACCATCCTGCGCGAACTGCGCGCGGATGGGCACGCGCTCGTCTATGTCTCGCACCGTCTTGCAGAGGTGTTCGACCTTGCAGACCGCGCGACGGTTCTGCGTGACGGCCAATATGTCGGCACCCTTCTGCGCGGTCCGGACCTCAACGAGACATCCCTTGTCCGGATGATGGTGGGGCGGTCGCTCGAGGATTTTGCGATCGAGCACGAGGCGACGCCTGGCGCTGTGGCGCTCAAGGTCAATGGCCTGACGCGCAACGGCGTGTTTCAGGATATCAGTTTCGAGGTCCGCCGCGGCGAGATCGTCGGCATGGCCGGCATGGTCGGTGCCGGTCGTACAGAGGTCGCCCGCTGCATTTCCGGTGCCGACCGGATCGATGCCGGGACTATCACCGTCAACGGCAAGGCGCTCCCCCTTTCGTCGCCGCGCGATGCGGTTCGCGCGGGCATCGCGTTCCTCACCGAGGACCGCAAGCATCAGGGGCTCGCGCTTCGCATGTCGCTGGCGAAGAACGCAACGCTGACCCGCATTCCGACCCGCCTGGGCTTCATCAACCGTGCGAAGCAGACGACAGACGCCAAGAGCGCGCTGGGATCGGTCGGTGCCAGAATGCCCACGACCCGTCTGGCGGGTCAGCTCAGCGGTGGAAACCAGCAGAAGGTCGTGCTGGCGAAATGGCTTCTGAGCAGCTGCGACATCTTCATCTTCGACGAACCGACCCGCGGCATCGACGTGGGCGCGAAGGCCGACATCTATGCGCTTATGCGCGATCTCGCGGACAGGGGGGCGGCCATTCTGATGATCTCCTCGGATCTCCCCGAGATTCTTCGGATGAGTGACCGTGTCCTGATCATGCGCGAGGGCACGCTGTCCGGCGAAGTTGCGCGCGCCGAAGCAACGGAAGAGCGAATCATCGCGTTCGCGAGCGGAGGAAATACATGGCAAAGCTAGAAGTGGCCAATGCGGCACCCGGAGCGGCTGTGGCCGAGAAGTGGTCGGTCCGTCGCCTGTTCAGTGAATGGCGCGAACTCGGCATCATCGTCGCGTTGATCATGACGGTGCTTGTCTTCACGGCAGTCGATCCCGAATTCCTGAGCAGCTACAACCTTGTCAACATCGTGCTTCAGGCATCGGTGACGGCAATCCTCGCCATGGCCGTCACCTTCGTCATCATCACCGGAGGCATTGATCTTTCGATCGGCACAGCACTGGCGCTGTCTGCCGTCGTCAGCGGCCTCCTGATGTCGCAGGGGTATCCCCTGCCGGTCGTCGTGCTGGGCACGCTGGCGACAGGTGCTCTGGCTGGCCTGTTCAATGGCATGATCATCACAGTGAGCGGCATTACGCCCTTCGTCGTGACGCTGGGATCGATGAGCATCTTTTCCGGTCTCGCGCTGATCGTTTCCGGCGGCCAGACGGTCTATGGCATCCCTCCGGAATTCAGCGACCTGTTGGCAGGCAAGATCGGGCCGATCCCGACGCCAATCGTGATTGCCTTCGCGGTCCTGGCCGTAGCCTCCATCGTCATGCGCATGACCAAGCTCGGAGAATACCTGATCGCTCTCGGCGGCGCGCGTGAAGTGGCGCGTCTCGCCGGCATCAAGGTCGGCTTCTACACGGCGATCGCCTATGTGATCTCAAGCTCGCTTGCCGCCGTCGGTGCCATGGTGACGGTGGGGCGCCTCGGCGCGGCCGACCCGGCGCTCGGCGCCGACCTTCTCCTGCCTGCGATCGCAGCAGCCGTGATGGGCGGCGCGGACCTCAATGGTGGGGAGGGCAGCATGCTGGGCGCCGTCATTGGTGCGCTCTTGATCGCCACCCTGCAGGCAGGCCTCACCTTCCTCAATGTGCAGGCCTTCTACCAGCAGGTCGCGATCGGCGTGGTCATCATTCTCGCGCTCTTGTCCAACCGGTTGCAGAAGGTCTGAGCCCCGTGTCGCATCTCAAGATCGAAACCGATGCGCGCGGCTGCCGGACTCTGTGGCTCGACCGCCCGGCCAAGAGGAATGCCCTCGACGAGACACTGTTGTCGGACCTTCGCGACGCGGCGATTGAAGCACGTACGACGCCAGACCTTCGGCTTGTCGTCCTGCGTTCGACGTCGCCCATGTTCTGCGCGGGTGCAGACCTCAACGACTGGGCGGACATCACCCCTGCCAGGGCGAGGCACCTTTCTCTGCTGGGCGCCAGAGCCTTCCAGGGCCTTGCGGACCTGCCGGTTCCCGTTGTCGTCGTGGTTGAGGGGGGCGCGCTCGGCGGCGGCTTCGAGTTGGCGCTGGCGGGCGATATCCGGATCGCAACCACCGGTGCGCGGTTCGGTTTTCCCGAAGCCCGGCTTGCCAATACGCCCGCCTGGGGTGGCGTGCCGCGTCTCGCCAAGCTCGTAGGTGCGGGGGCAGTGCTCGATCTTCTCCTCACCGGCGACCCGATCGGCGCGGAGGGTGCCCAACGCCTCGGCATCGTGCAGCGGCTGTGCGCGCCGGACGATCTGGACGCGCAGTTGCAAGCGCTGATCGAGAGCCTTTTGGCGTGCGATACCGCGACGCAGGGTTACATCAAGGCGATGTTCGGCAATCCAGGTTCGCTAATTGCGGCGCAGGAGGCGGCCCTGGCCGGGTTCACCGCGACGCGGATGGAGGCGAGCGCGCGCAAGCAGGCGTTCCTGGACAGCCGTCGCAAGGCATAGGGCGACTGTCCGATGGTTGCCGCGCGAACTGACGTTGCCAGCCTGATCGCTATCACGGCCGGCGCCGAAACGGAAAAGGAGAGTTTTCATGCTGCCAAAGACGATGACGGCTGCCGTGCTGGTGCGCCCGGGCGCCTTCGAAATTCAGGCGGTCCCGGTGCCTCAGATCGGACCGGGCGATGTGTTGATCAAGGTGGCGCGGGTGGGCGTCTGTGGCACCGACGTGCATATCTACCGCGGCCATTACGCAGCCGACTGGCTGCCGCTCATTCCGGGCCACGAATTCTCCGGGACCGTTGCCGCCATCGGCGATGGCGTGACCACGGTCGATGTCGGCACGAGGGTGATCGCTGATGTCAATATCGGCTGCGGCCATTGCTTTTATTGCCGCAAGAACGAGGTGATGAACTGCTCGGAGGTCAAGCAGCTCGGTATTCACATCGACGGTGCCTTCGCCGAATATGTGAAGGTCCCGCAGCGCCTCGTCATTCCCATCCCAGATGAGATGCCCTTCGAGGTCGCCGCGCTTGCCGAACCACTCGGCTGCACCGTCCGTGCTGCGAAGAAGAGCAACATCCGGTTCGGCGAGAGCGTACTCGTCATCGGCGCCGGGCCGATCGGCAATTTCCACGTCCAGCTGGCGCGTGCCATCGGCGCTGCGCCCATCATCGCTGCCGATCTCAATCCTGAGCGCTTGCGGCTGGCGAAAGACTGCGGCGCGGATATCGTCGTTTCCGAAATGAGCACACTCGATGCCGCCGTCGGCGCGGTAACCGATGGGAGAGGGGCCGATGTCGTCATCGAGAGCGTCGGCCTGCCCGCGCTTTACGAGGGGGCTTTCGATCGTGTCCGGCCCGGTGGGCGGATCGCTGCCTTCGGTCTCGCGGGTGACGATGCGACAGCTCGGTTCGCACCGCAGAAAATGGTGCTGAAGGAGACTGGTATTCGCGGTTCCGTGGCCGCGATGGGGGATGATATGCACGATGCGCTGACTCTGCTGCGTTTCGGACGGATCGACGTGCGGCCTTTCCTGCAGGAGACCCGGCCGCTGTCCGAGGTGCAGCAGGCGATCGAAACGTTCGCGGCAAATCCAGCTATTTTGAAAATGCAGATCGTCGTCTGAGTGTCGGAAGCCGGATACGAGCAAAAAGGAAACAATGATGGCCGCAGAGCGCAATCCCCGCACACGTCGCCTTCGCCTCGGCATGATCGGTGGCGGCGAGGGCAGCCTTATCGGCCGCGGCCATCGTTATGCCGCTCGTCTTGACGACAGTTTCGACCTCGTCGCCGGTGCCTTTTCCGCGACCGCCGCGCGGTCGGTTGCGTCGGGCGAAGCGCTTGGTCTGCCTGCCGACCGCGTCTATGCCGACTGGCGCCATATGCTGTCGCAGGAGCAGGCATTGTCTGCGGACGAGCGGATCGACGCCGTCGCCATCGTCACGCCGAACCATGTGCATTGCGAACAGGCGATCGCCTGTCTAGAGGCTGGCTTCCACGTCATTTGCGACAAGCCGCTCGGTGTCGATCTCGCCGAAGCGCTCCGGCTCGAAGCGGTCGCGCGCGAAAGCGGCCGCGTCTTCGTGCTGACTCATAACTACTCCGGTTATCCCCTCGCGCGCCATGCGCGTGAAATGATTAGCCGCGGCGATATCGGCACCATCCGCATCGTCCAGGTCGAGTATGTTCAGGACTGGCTCAGCAAACCGATCGAGAAAGCGGGGCATAAGCAGGCTGTCTGGCGCCAGGATCCGGGGAAGGCGGGGCCAGGCGGTGCGCTCGGCGATATCGGCACACATGCCTATCAGCTGGCGTCTTTCATGACCGGCCTTCACGCGGACGAGATTTTCGCCGACCTATCGTCATTTGTTGACGGCCGGGCGCTGGACGACAACGCGAATGTCCTTTTGCGCTTCGGCAGTTTTGCCAAAGGCATGCTTTGGGTTTCCCAGGTTGCCCCCGGCAACGAAAACGCACTGCGGATTCGCATTTTCGGTAGTGAGGGCAGCATCGCCTGGGCTCAGGAGGAGCCGAATCGGCTGAGCTATTCCCGATTGGGCGAACCCGAATGCATCATCACGCGTGCAAGTGCTGCGGTGGGGCGTGACGGCAACTATGCCACACGCGTACCTCCCGGCCATCCCGAAGGCTGGATCGAGGGCTTCGCTCAAATTTACAGTGATGCTGCGGAAGTCATCACCGCGCAGATGGAGGGGCGAGCTGCTAATCCAGGCGCCATCCTATTGCCGACCGTTCAGGACGGGATAAAGGGAATGCAATTCGTGCTGGCATCCGTACAGTCACATCGTTCTGGGCAATGGGTGAGGACATCTGACATTGAAGCGGGAGGGTGTGTGACACCTCAATCCTTTGATTCTTGAGCATCCCTACACACCGATACGTTCACCGGAACCAGGATCTTGCGGTTAACACGCCTCGCCTCCATTAGATGACGCTTCGGCGAGCCAGGGGCTTGGATCGGTCACCACAGTGATTTCCCGATCTCCATTGAGCCACTCTGGGAAGACAGGAGTGGGAGATCAGAATGAGGCTCTGCGTATCGGTGCGAAAGTTCTCGGCAGTCTTGCACGTGTCCGCGGAGCTGCAGTGTCGGAGAAATGGCATTCATAATGGGGCTATCCTTCAGGCATTCACATTCCGCTCGCGCCGTCGGCACGATCCACTGCTTGCGGCGGTCGCGACCCTGAAAATGCTCTCTGTGGAAGGACGTCGTGTCCTGCCGGATCGTGTGCCGGTCGGCCATCTGGGAGCGACCGAAAGGAAACGGATCTTCGACGATGGCAAGCCGGATCGGCGACTTTATGAAATCGCCACGCTTGCCCATTTGGGGACCGGCTGCATTCGCGGGATGTGTGGGTCGAGGGCAGTCGGTCGTTCCGTCCGATAGACGAAGATCTCATGCCAAAGCCAACCTTTGTTGCTCTGAAGGGGCAAGATCAGCTTGGCCTCGGTGTCCCAGGGCGGCGGTGCGGCCTGGCTCGCCGATGTCAGGGAGATGACGGACGTCAATCTCAAAAGGTTGGCCTGGCGCGCCCGTTTCGGCAAGCTCGATGGTGTGAGGATGGAAAACGGCACGTTGATCGTGACGCCGCAAGTCAGCGATGTTTCCGCCGCGGCGGAAGCCCTCAATGCCGAAATCACGGACATGTATCCTCTGGTCGAGGTGCCCGATCTCCTACGGGACGTGCATGAGTGGATCGGATTTGCCGACCAGTTCACCCATGCCCGGACGGGATATGCACCACATAACATATCCGCCATGCTGGCTGGCGTACTTGCCGATGGCACGAATCTCGGCCCGAAACGCATGGCTGGGGCGTCGAAGGGGATCAGCGCCCACTAGATCGGCTGGATGCGCAGCTTCCATGTCCGCTCCGAAACCTATCGGGCCGCGCAGACCTCCGTTACTGACGCCCATACACGTCATCCGCACTCCGAAATCTGGGGTGGCGGAACGAGCGCTTCATCCGATGGTCAGTTCTTCCGCGCCAGCGACCGGGCCGCCAGGCGCGGCGATATCAACCTGCATTATGGCAGTGGGCCGGGCTTCGAAATTCTACAGCGGCCTTTCCGACCAATACGGATATTACAGCATCCTGCCGATCAGCCCGACCGGGAGCGAGGCCGTCTATGTGCTCGACGGCCTGTTCGACCACGACACGGTTCTGGAGATCGAGGAGCTGTTTACCGATACCGGCGGCGCCAGCGATCATGTCTTTGCCCTGTTCTGCCTGATCGGCAAGCGATTCGCGCCGCGCCTTCGCAATATCAAGGACCGGAAATTCCACACCTTCGAGAAGGCCGATAGCTATCCGGCGCTGGCAAATCATATTGGCGTGCCGATCAACACCGCCCTGATCATGGAACATTGGGACGAACTCCTGCGCCTTGCCGCCTCGATCACGGCGCCCACGGTCGCGCCGTCGGCGATCCTCAAGAGGCTCTCTGCCTCGTCGAAATCCAGCGATCTTGCCAAGGCGTTGCGTGAGCTCGGCCGCATCGAGCGTACGCTGTTCATGATCGAATGGTATTCCAGCCCCGCGTTGCGGCGGCGCTGTCAGGCCGGGCTCAACAAGGGCGAAGCCGCGCACACGTTCAAGCGCGCCGTCTTCTTCCAAGAGCGCGGCGAAATCCGTGATCGCTCATTTGACAATCGGGCATTCCGCGCTTCCGGCCTCAACCTGGTGGTCAGCGCCATCGTCCATTGGAACACCGTCTATCTCAGCCGGGCAACGGCCCATCTGCGACAACGGCGCCGGAATATTCCCGACGCGTTGCTGAAACACGTCTCCCCGCTCAGTTGGGAGCACATAAATCTCACCGGCATTTATTCCTGGGACACAGAGCAACAGATGTCCGAGGGCTTCAGGCCCTTGCGACTTCCCCGCAAAATCCTCCGGGCCGCATGACATTCACCGTCTGTTCGACCTTAGCGTACGATTTTGCACTCCTCTTGTTCCGACCCCAGGTGGGACGGTGGCGCTTGCCCTGGAGTTCGGGCTTTGCTTAAAGGACGGTCAGCACCACATCCATGTTGCCGCGCGTCGCCTTTGAAAACGGGCAACGCCGGTGCGCATCGGCGACGAGGCGCTCGGCGACCTCGCGTTCGACGCCCGGGATCGAAATGCGAAGTTCAGCGGTCAGCCTGTAGCCATCCTCGCCCGCGAGGACGCCGACGCTGGCGTCGATCGTCGGGTCTTCGGGAAGGGACACCTTGCCCAGCCGGGCTGAAAGCTTGGTGGCGCTCAGGAAGCAGGCCGAATAGCCGGCGGCGAAAAGCTGCTCGGGATTGGTGCCGGCCCCGCCGGGCCCGCCGAATTCCGGGGGTATGGTGAGCTTCACCTCAAGGTTTCCGTCATCGCTGCGGATCTTCCCGTCGCGGCCGCCGGTCGCGGTAACGTGTGCTGTGTATACGAGTTTGTCGGTCATTGGCTCTCCAGTTCTCTAGGTGGATGCAAGGGATGCCGCTCCATGCGCCATCAGGGTTCGGAAATCTCTTCTCGCGCGCTCGTTCGCCAGTTTGAAAGAGGGGCCGCGGCTTGGCTCGAGATCGCTCAGCATGCGTAGCTGGACCCACATTTCCGCAGCCTTCAGGGCGACGGCCGCGCAATTGACCACGGGGGCATGACCGACGCGAAAGCCGCGCTCTCCGCCAACGAGCAGCCCCGGCAGTACGCCGGCCGGGACGATGACGTCCGCGCCGGCCTCGACCATCGGCTTCGCGATGCCGGAGAAGGCATCGAGCAGTTCCGCCTTCTTGATCGCGTCGCCTGCGAAGGCCTGGTCGAAATCACCCGGCGTAAGACCAAGCCCTGCGACGAATTTCACGCGATCACCCAGTCCGTAAAGGTCGGCCTGCTCGCGATGCATGGTTTCGAAGGCCGGATCGAGGGTGACGAGCCCGATCCGCCGGCCCAGTTGCGAGGCGGCCAGGAGCGTCGCCTCCCCGGTGCCGATGGCGGGAATCCGGACGGCGGAACGGATGTCGTAGAGGCACGGATCCTGAAAATGCCCCATGACGAAACAATCGTAGCCCTGGTCTTCCGCAGCCAGCGCCGCGTCTATCGCCTGAAGCCCGCAGCGCAGCTCGCTCAGGCGGCCGAAGTCGCGGTCGGGCGGGCTCATGCCGAAAACCGAGACCTCTGTTCCGGCCGCGGCGATGCCGTTGAGATACCGCGCCAGCCTCTCCAGGTAGGACGCGCCGGTATGCGTATCGACAAAACTCTGCCAGAAAATCCTCACCCTCTTATCCTCCCCAAAGTGCGGCTCATTGCCGGGCCGTGATGTCGTTGGCCTTCAGGAACGTCGCCACCGCGCCGGCGAATATTTTCGGCAGATGGTCCGGGAAGGGAATGGTTCCCCCGGATATTTCCTCAAGGCGCGCGCCGGGGATCGCGGCGGCGACCTTCGGGGCCGCCGCCAGCGCCTTCCTGTCCTCGCTTGGCGCAAGGACCAGCGTGGGGCAGCGGACGCGCCCGATCCGGTCTTCCATGCGATAGCGATAGACGACGCGGTGCCCCTCCGCGGCCATGGGCCCGGCCTTCAGCGCATCGACCACGAAACGTTCCAGGAGATCGCGGCCCGTTCCTTTCGGATAATGTGGTCGGCGGCGCTCCCAGAGTTCCAGGATGTGCCGTCCGTCGTCGCGTGGCTCGACCGCGTCGATGATTTCTTCGTCCGCATGCTGGAGGCGCCGTTCGGCATCGACGAAGGACATGGCGGAAAGGACGAGGTTCTCGACACGTTCGGGAGCGGCAGCGGCGATCTCGAGGGCGATGATGGCCCCCGTGTGGTGCCCCGCCACAGAAAAGCGCGGGATTTCGAGGGCGTCCATCAATTCGAGCGCGGCCGCGGCCCAGCCTTCGATCGTCGTCCATTCCGGCGGCAACGGATCGGAATCGCCAAATCCGCGCGTATCCATCGCGATGGCGTGGAACTGCGCGCCAAGGATGGGCAACACGTCACGGAACTCCATCCAGGACCGTGGCGTCTGATGCAGAAGGAGGACCGGCGCGCCGGAGCCGTTCTCGGCGATGTGGACGACACCGGAGGCGGTCTCGACAAATCGGCGGCGCGTCTTCTGCATCATCGGAATGCTTCCTTTTTGCTGGCGCTTACAGGAAATGCTGCACCATCGCCTTCACCCGCGTGTGCCCGAGAACCGCCTCCTCGCCGAGGTCGAAACCCTGGCCGGAGCTTTTCCAGCCACCGAACGGCAGCGCCATGTCGAGCGCGTTATGGACATTCACCCAGATCGAGCCTGCCTTGATGCCCCTGCCCATCCTGCGGACTGTCCGGATGTCGTTGCTCCACACGCTGGCGCCAAGACCGAACTCCGTATCGTTGGCGAGTTGCAGCGCCTCCTCGTGCGTTTGAAACGATGCCGTCACGAGAACGGGGCCGAAGATTTCTTCGGCAACGGGCGTCATGCCGGACGAGACGTCCGCCAGGATCGTCGGCTCGATGTAGGCGCCGTCATGGTCCGGGCAGCCGCCACCGGTGACGAGGCGGGCGCCCTCCGACCGGCCGGCGGCGATGAAGCCCAGCACGCGGTCGCGATGCGCGCGGTTTGCGAGCGGCCCCATCTGCGTCTCCGCCAGCAGGGGTGAGCCGAGCCTGATCGATCGGGCGATCTCGGCGACCCCCTCGACCACCTCGCGGTAGCGGCTGGCATGCACGTAGAGGCGCGAGCCCGCGCAGCAGTTCTGGCCATGGTTGGCGAAGATGCCCCAGGCGGCAGCCGGAATCGCCCGGTCGAGATCCGCGTCCTCCATCACGATGAAGGGCGATTTCCCGCCGAGCTCCAGGCTGACCGACTTGAATTGCGAGGCGGCCGCCTCCGCTATGCGCCGTCCGGTCGCGGTCGATCCGGTGAAGGAGACCTTGTCGACGCCCGGATGCTTCACAAGCGCCTCGCCGACGGCGGCCTCGCTGCTGGTCAGGACATTGAGGACGCCTTCCGGAATGCCGGCCTCCAGCGCCAGCTCCGCCAGACGCAGGGCGGTGAGGGGTGTTTGAGGGGCGGGTTTCAGGACGACGGTGCAGCCTGCCGCAAGGGCCGGGGCGATCTTCCAGATTGCAATTCCGAGCGCCACGTTCCAGGGAACGATCGCCGCGACGACGCCGATCGGCTCGCGGTAGGTGTAGCCGTCGAATTCGCCGTTCGGGATATAGGGGATCGAGACCGGCAGCGTCGTGCCCTTGATCTTGGTCGCCATGCCGGCCATGTACCGCAGCACCAGTATCGAGTGCTCGACGTCGATGCCGCGCGTATTGGCAAGAAGGCGGCCGGATTCGAGCGTCGCGATCTCCGAGAGTTCCCGGATGTTCTCCTGCAGCAGGTCCGCAAGGCGCAGCAGGCATGCCTCGCGTTCGTGCGGCCGTTTTCCTGCCCATGCGCCCCCCAGCGCCGTTCGTGCCGCGCTCACCGCGGCATCGACATCGCCGAGGCCGGCTTCCGCGGCGCGAGATACCATCCGGCCGGTCGTCGGGTCGATGACGTCATAGTGCCGCCGCCCCTCGACGGGTCGACCGGCGATGAACACGCCATGTTCCCGGTCGAGGAAGGACCTCGCCTCCGCGCAGAGCAGGTCCATGTCATTTTCGAGATGCCGCATTCCGGGCTCCTTCATTGCGAGTATTGGGCGTGCAGTTGCGGGTTTCCTCTCGCTGCTGCGACGAGCGTCCTGGTGTATTCGTGCTGCGGATTGTTGAAGACCTCTTCGACGGGCCCCTGCTCGACGATCTCCCCCTTGCACATCACCAGCGTTCGATCGCAGACGTGGCGAACGACTGCGAGATCGTGCGAGATGAGCAGCAGCGAGAACGAGGCCTCCTTGCGCAGTTCTCTCAGCAGTTCGAGGATCTGCGCCTGCACCGAAACATCGAGGCCCGAGACGATCTCGTCGGCGATCAGCAGGCGCGGGTTCGAGCAGAGCGCCCGCGCGATATTGACGCGCTGCTTCTGTCCCCCGGAGAGCTGGTCGGGAAAACGCCCGATGGCGTCCGCCGGCAGCATGACCTTGCCGAGCAGGTCCGTCGCCAGCTGCTTGCGGGCTTGCGACGTAAGGCCGTCCCCGCGACATTCCACGCTCTGGGTCACAAGGCTGCCGATGCGCCGGCGGGGATTGAGCGCGGACTGGGGATCCTGGAAGACGAGCTGGACCTGGTCGAAGAACCTGTCGCGCGGCGTTGTCGTGCGGTCCATGCCGACGACGTCGAGAGATCCGGACGTGACGTCCTCCAGGCCCACGATGAGCTTGGTCAGGGTGCTCTTGCCGGATCCGCTCTCGCCGACGATGCCGACGAATTCGCGCTCGCGCACTTCGAAATCCAGTCCCCGCAGCGCTTCCACCTGCCGCACCCGGCCGAGCCAGTCATGCTGGCGGTAGGCCTTTCCGAGCGCCCTTGCCTTCAAGACGAGTTGGTTTCCGGGGACGACGCCGTCCTGGTCCGCCCTGGGCGGGGGCGCCGTGATCGTTTCCGTGCGCTCCGGCCGGTGGCATGCGCTCCAGTGGCCCGGTGCGATGATATGCGGAGCGGGCTTGGCGCTGACGCACAGATCGTCGGCGAGCGGACAGCGCGGCGCGAATTCGCAGCCGGCCATCGCGGTCCTTTCGATCGCGCTCGGCATGGCCTTCGGCAGGATCATCAGCCGCGACATCGGTCCGGCCAGGTTGGGGGTGGCGAGGTTGAGGCAGCGCGAATAGGGATGCTTCGGCTCGTTGATGATACGGCGGGCATCCCCCGTTTCGATGACCCGGCCCGCATAGAGGACGGCGACGTCGTCGCATACGTCGGCGGCGAGGTGCAGGTCGTGCGTGATGAAGAGCACGGAGGTGTTGTGCGCCTGGCGCATCCTGGCGATGAGTTCCACGACCTTGAGCTGGATGGTGACGTCGAGCGCGGTCGTCGGCTCGTCCGCGATGACGAGGCGGGGATTGGAGGCAAAGGCCATCGCGATCAGGACGCGCTGCAACATGCCCCCCGACAGTTGGTGAGGATAGCTTCCCAGCAGCTCCTTCGGGCGGCTCAGCCCGACTTCCGAGAAAAGGTCGATGGCACGCTGTTCACGGATGCGGGGGCTTCTGATCCCGATCCTCGCAAGATGGCGGCCGACCTGCTGTCCTATGGTGAGGGACGGATTGAGAGCGGTCATCGGCTCCTGCGGTATGAAGCCGATATCCCGCCCCAGCAGGTCCCTGCGCGTTTTCGGCGTCATGTCCGTGAGCGTCAGGCCGTCGAACTCGATGGAGCCGCGCGAGATGGTGAGCGCGGTGGGCAGGGTATCGGCAATGGCGCTGCCGATCATCGACTTGCCCGCGCCGGATTCGCCGATGACCCCGAGGATCCTGCCGGGACCGATCGCCAGATCCACGTCGTTGAGGATCTTTTCCCCCGTCCGCAGCGAGATGTCGAGGCGCTTTATGTGGAGAATATCGTGTGCGGTCATGAATCAGGCATCCCGGTTCGCGGTTTGACGCGGGTCAAGGGCTCGTCGCAGGCCGTCGCCGAAGATGTTGAAGCTCAGAACGGTGATGAAGATCGCGAGAATAGGCAAGGCCAGCCCCCACGGAGCGTCGAACATGTTGATGCGCGCATCCGCGATCATCTGGCCCCAGGCCGGCACATCGGAAGGAACGCCCATCGCGACAAAGGAAAGGATGGCCTCGACCACGACGGAAATTCCCATCTGCAGGCTGAGCAGGGTGATCAGCATCGGCAGGGTCGCCGGGAAAATCTCCTTCATGATCACGCGGACATGCGGAAAGCCGATGAGGCGGGCGAAAGACACGTAGTCCTGGCCCCGCACGACCTGCACCTCGCTTCGCAGGACGCGGCAGAAGCGGGTCCAGTCCACCAGCACGATCGCAAGGATGACCTTGTCCGTCCCGACGCCGAGCCCGATGATGAGGAGCATCGACAGGACCACGGGCGGAAAGGAGAGCCAGACCTCGACCATCCGGCTGATGATCCAGTCGACCCACCCGCCGAAATAGCCCGCCAGATGGGCGAAGAAGGCCCCGAGGATCATGGCGCCGAAGGACGCGGCGGTGGCGACCGTCATCGCCGTGCGGGCCCCGTAGATGAGGCGCGAAAGCGTATCGCGGCCCAGGCTGTCGGTTCCGAGCAGATGCTCGGCCGATCCGTCGGCCGCCCAGGCCGGCGGGGCCAGGATATAAAGCAGGTCCTGGTCGTTCGGATGGTAGGGGGCAAGCCACGGCGCAAAGACGCCGCACAGGAGCACCAGGCTGGCGACGAGACCGCCGATCAGAAGCGCGGAATTGGATGTCCGAAGGAATTTGACCATCACCCGTTCCTCAGCTTCGGGTTCAGCAGATAGGCGGCAGCATCGGCCAGGGAGTTGAAGAGGAGCGTGGTGGCGCAATAGATCAGCGCGACGGCCATGATCACCGAAAGATCGGCCGTCTGCATGGCCTTGACCATCAGGTTGCCGAGGCCGGGGAAGGAGAAGATGACCTCGACGAGGAGCGTGCCCCCGAAAAGCCCGCCGAACTGCGTGCCCACCAGGATGACCACGGGGAGGATCGCGTTCTTGAGGGCCTGCCCGAAAAGGATTTCCCTGTCACTCAGTCCCCGCAGCCGCGCCTGCCGGATGTAGCTCTGCTGGTAGGTGTTGACGAGGCTCGAATGCAGCACGCGCACGATGGTCGGGGAAAACGCAAACCCCAGGGCCATGACGGGCAGCGCGATGTGGCTGACCGCGCTCGCGAAAATCGCCATGTCGCCCGTCAGGAGCGAGTCGATGAGCAGAAAGCCCGTATGCTCGGGAACCTGCAGGCCCGGATCGAGGCGGCCGTTGACGGGGAAGATGGGAAACAGAACGCCGAACAGCAGGATGAACAGCAGCGCGAGCAGGAAATCGGGCAGCGCCATGATCGCGGACGTGATCACCATTCCGACGGACTCGAAAGGCGTGCCGCGCGCAGAGAAGATCAGGAGGCCGCCCGCGACACCGACGAGGACGGCGAAGACCAGTGCGCACATCGCCAATTCGATCGTCGCCGGCAGTCTTTCGAGGACGATTCGAGCCGTTGGCATCCGATATTGCGACGATTCCCCGAGGTCGCCCTCGACGGCCCGGTTCAGCCAGCGCGTGTACTGTTCCCAGATGGGCTTGTTGAGCCCCATTTCCTCGCGCTTGGCTTCGACCTGCTCGATCGTCGCCGACGGCGGCATGGACATCTGCGCCGGGTCGACCGGCAGGATCCGCAAAGCACCAAAGACAAGGATCGTGACAACCGCGAAAACGGGCACGATCGCCATGAGCCGCCGACCGACGACCCGCACTATAGCTTTGATCAAAACCGCACCTCCATGGCCGATGAAACGTGCCATCGCCCGGTCCGGGCCGATGGCACGGTCTCGCGTGGCGTCAGGTTACTCCGCCTTGATGGCCTTGGGCCGGACGAGGCCGTTTGACCAGGGCGTCAGCGTGATGCCCTTGCGGTATCCGATCGTCTGGATGGCCTGGACGAGCGGAATGATCGCACCCTCGTTGATGAGGTATTGATTGAGTTCCTCGTATCCCTTGATGCGCTTTTCGTAGTTCGGCTCGCTGAAGAGCGGCTTGACCTTGGCCGTGACTTCCGGCGTCTTGTAGGTCGAGAAGGGCAGTTCCTCGTTGAACATGTGGCCGGTGAAGAGCTCCGGATCGCCCGTGCCGTTCTCCCAGACGAAAAGCGATGCGTCGGGCAGCTTCCCCGCCGCGTTCAGATCGTACCATTGCGCTTCGGTGATCACCGTCAGGTCGGCCTTGATGCCGACCTTCTCCCACATGGTGACGATCGCGCGGGCGATGTCGTAGTCACCCGGGAACTGGCCATTGGTCGTCGCCATGCCGATATTGACCGGTTTTTCGGCGCTGTAGCCCGAGGCGGCGAGCAACTCCCTGGCCTTTTCGGGATCGTAGGGGAAGTGGAAGCCGGGGGGGTTGCCCGGCATGCCGGGAATCGTCGGGACGTCGATGGTGACGGCTTCGCTGCCGAAGAAGGCCTTCGACAGGAGCTTCTTGTCGATCGCATGATGCGCGGCCAGGCGGATGTTGCGATCGGCGAAGGTGCCGTCGGCGCGCACCGTGACGTAGATGATCCTGGCGATCGGATTGGCGATGGCATTGTAGTTGCCGCTCTGCTGCAGCCGCTTCACGTCACGGATCGACAGCTCCATCGCGATATCCACGGTGCCCGATTCGAGCGCGGCCAGGCGTGCCGTCGGATCGGGAATGATCTCGAAGGTCAGTTGCTTTATCGAGGGCTTCTCGCCCCAATAGTCGTCACGCCGTGTCAGCACGATGCGGCTGTCGCGCTTGTATTCCTTCACCACATAGGGGCCGGAACCCATCGGCGAGGTCTGCAGGCCCTGCACGCCGACCTTTTCCGCATAGGCCTTCGAGACGATGTAGCTGGAGCTGAAGGCGAGCCATTGCGGTGCCGTCGGGAAAGGCTTCGAGAAGCGCATGACCGCTTCCGTCGGCGACACGACCTCGATATCGGATACGACGCCGAAACCGACGACAAGGTCGATCTGGTCGCCCTTCACAAAGCGCTCGTGATAGGTATAGCGGATATCCTGCGCCGTCAGTTTCGATCCGTCGGAGAAGGTCACGTCGTCGCGAAGCTTGAGATGGAGGCTCAGGGCGTCTTCGGCCATCTGCCACTCCGTCACCACGCTCGGCACGAGCTTGAGATCCGGCGTCTGGTCCAGAGGCTGGTCGAAGACCGTCTTCAGGATGGTCTGCGGATCGGGTGAAAGGCGCTGGTTGGGATCCCAGGTGACCGGATCGGTCATCCATGCGATCGAGACATTCTCGATCTCGTCCGCGAATGCGAGATCCGGACGGACCAGCAGGGCACAGCCGGCCGCACCGGCAAGTTTCATAAACAGACGCCTATCGATATCGTTCATTTGAGAACCCCTCTTGTTATCAGCGTTTATTGCCGCTGCCCCGGGCAGGCAGTTCTGGCCTCGGTGTTGCCGCGCGACGTCCTTCCAATTCGGTGCCGGGCAATGACGGCGTCACCCCCGCGGCGCGGGATGGAAGCCGAAAGCGCGCACATCCTCGTAGCCGGCGCGGTCAGGATCCCTCTTGCGCCTGTGCGACCACGGGGACCATGCCGCCGATCCGAAGAATGACCGCCTGGACGGCGCTATCGCGTGAGATCGTCAAATCCGTGTTCCCATTTTTGCTTGTTGCCTCGACACTACGTTGCAGCTAGTCTACGGTCCATACCAATACCGGCCGATATTTATGCAGATCAGGCCTAAAATTGGGTTTTTGGCAGCTTTTATGCTCGGATTGAAAAGTATGCCCTTGCATTAGTTTATATACGAAATAATTCTTCGCAAGGGAGGGACGAGAGGATATGGGCGAGGCGGAATCAGCGCCGGCAAAACTGAAACGCATACGGCGTAGTGGCGCCGACAGCGCAACTGTACGTCGGTTCTTCCTGGATATAATCCTCAACGAGATGCGGACCGATACGGCCGAGTGCCGCCGGATTTTGGAAGCGTTCAATGTGAAGAAGGGCAGTTCCGTAAGCCCTTACGCGACATTCCCGCTCAAGTCCTATGTCGCTTTTTTCGAGGAGGCCGCCAGGGTGCTCGGGCGGCCCTATCTCGGGCTGGAACTCGGGCAGAATTTCCGGATCTGGGATATTGGGCCCGTCTATCCTCTTCTGGCGACCGCGCCGACATTGCGGGAAGCGCTTGACGTGTTCTCGCGCTTCCAGGCGAGCTGGCAAAGCCACACGGACCTGAGCGTGCAGCAGGAATTCGAGGAGACGAAGTACGGATACCTGATCGACGATCTGGAAATCTGGCCTCGTCTCCAGGACTCCGAAAATGCCATCGCCGGATTGTGCGCCCTTATCCGCCAGCTCCTTTCGGAGCGCTGGAGCCCTGTCGAGGTCAGCTTCGAGCATGATGTTTCCGGGCGCGAGGAGGTACTCGCCAGGTTCTTTCGGTGCCCGTTGAGAGGCAATGCCGACACCAATGCCGTCGTGCTGCGCGACGCCGATCTCGACAGGCCCATGCATGCGTGGATCAACTCCAACGGGCCCGCGCGGGCGATCGTCGAACGGCACGTTCTGGACCTCCTCCGGCCGCCGGAAGAGGCTTTCCGGCCCATACACGAAAGGCTGTCCCAATTGATCGACCAGCGGCTGGGGCGCGAGAGCGTGGATCTCGAGGCGCTGGCCCAAAAGCTCGGCATCGCCCCGCGGACGCTTCGCCGCCAGCTCGGCACATTCGGAACGAGCTTCAGCGAGGTCCTCAACAGGCAGCGGCGGAAGAAGGCCGAGATGCTCCTGAGCACGGGGACGATCAAACTCAGCCAGCTTGCCTCCCATCTTGGATATGCGAACCAGTCGGCCTTTTCGCGCGCGTTCCGGGAATGGGCCGGGGAATCGCCGAGCGCCGCCCTGCGGCGTGCGCGGCGCATCGTGGGCGTTGCCGACGACGCGGAGATGCAGGGCGATCCCCCAGGCGAATGATGCCCGCCGGATCGGAAGGATCGCCCCATGCGAATGACCGCGGTGTGATCAGCCGGCCGCCGCATCATACATCGCGAAGACGCGCAAGGGGCTGCCGGACCCGTTCCGGATCTTCATGGGCGCGGCGACGATGACGGCGCCGAAGGTGGGCAGCTTGTCGAGATTGGTGAGGCACTGGAGGCCGAACCGTCCGTTGCCGTGCAATATGGAATGGGCCGGCAGCGGCGGATCGAAGCGATAGGCCTGGCCCGCGTCGGTGCCGACGGTTTCGACGGCAAGGCCGACGCAATCGCGTTCACGGACGAGGAATTCCATGGCCGTCGCGTCGGGGCCCGGCGAATGGGCGCCGTCTTCCTTCAGGTTCATGTATTGCGGCGTTCCGACGCGTTTGTACCAGTCGGTGCGCAACGCGATCCAGTGGCGCGGCGGGATAACCCCGTTCGCGTGTTCCCAGTCTTCAAGGAAGGCACGCGTCACCACGAAATCCGCGTTCGCCTCCGCCTCGCGACTGATGTCGATCACCACCGCCGGCGCGACGAAATCCTTCGCCTCGATCTTGTCGACCGTGTTTCGCGGCAGGTTGCGCCCTGTCACCCAGTGGACCGGCGCATCGAAATGCGTCCCCGTATGCTCGTTCATGGAAATGTTGTTCCAGTACCAGGCGGGCCCGTTGTCGTCGTAGCGCGACACCGGCTCCATCCGGAACGGCGCGCATTGTCCGAACTCCTCCGGCAGGGCGATGACGGGAAAATCGGGGCTGAGGACGTTGGACAGGTCGACACATGCAAGATCGCCGTTTGCGACCGCGGCGGCGATCTGCCCGGCGAGGGAATTGGCAGCAGTCATCGGTCATCCTTTCCTTGGGTGTTCGTCATCCAATCCCGCAATCGGCCGGGATTTGCGAAGGCAGGCGGAAGCGCCCGGCAGGAGCGGCGGAAAACGCGCCGCCGCTCCCGTCATCTAGCGCGCGTAGGCGCCGGACAGGAGTGATCCGAAACCGGGGATGCGCGGTTCCAGCCCCAGCTTCGTCAGCATCTGGTAGGTGGTCGCCACCGAGGCGGACAGCACGGGGATGCCGCACTCGTCCTCGACCTTCTGGATTGCCGACAGGGATGGCATCTGAACGCATGCCGACAGGACGAGGGCATCGATGTTCCGCAGGTCCAGCCGCTTGTAGATGTCGATCAGATTGTTCGGGTCCTGCGCGGCGACCTCGAGATTGTCGGGGATTTCCAGCGCGACGAAGTCGGCGACCTCGACGCCCTCCTCCTCGATGTAGTCGGCGACCATCTTCGTGAGCGGCTTCATGTAGGGCGCGACGATGGAGATCCGCCTGGCTCCCATGGTGTGAAGGCTGTCGACGAGGGCGCCGGCCGAACTGACGACGGGTGCCGGATTGCCGTTGTCGACCGTGACCTTGTGCAGGCGTGCCTGGCTCTCGCGATGGTAGCCCTTGCCCATCGCCATGATGGCCACGAGACAGGCGTAACCCATGACGTCGACCGCGGCATCCGATAGCTCGAGCGCACAGCGGTCGCTGTCGCAATCCATCGCCTTCAGCTCCTCCGGCGTGACCTTTTTCATCCGCATGCGCGAGGAGTGGAACGAGAAGGTCTCGGGATAGAGGGCCTCGCGGGCGCGAAGCATCGCCGGGATCTCGCGTTCCATCGTCAGGTTGGAGGACGGGACGATCTGTCCGATCTTGTAGGATGTCGCCATCGTCACTCTCCGATCTTCACGACGGGATTGCGAAGGATCCCGATGCCGTCGACGCCGCATTCGATGACGTCGCCCGGCCACATCCATTCCTGCGGGTCGCGCCCGGCGCCGACACCGGCGGGCGTGCCGGTGGCGATGATGTCGCCCGGCTCCAGCGTCATCCCCGAGGAGGTGTCGGCGATCAGCGTCGGGATGTCGAACAGCAGGTGGCGGGTGTTGGACCGCTGCTTTTCCTCGCCGTTCTTCCTTAGCCAGAGGTCGAGATTGTGCGGATCGGCGATCTCGTCGGCCGTCACGATCGCCGGCCCGAACGGGCAGTAGCTGTCCTGGCCCTTGGAGAAGATCCACTGGCCCGCACGCCGGTTGTCGCGGGCCGACACGTCGTTGATGACGGAGTAGCCGAACACATGGCTCATCGCATCCGCTTTGGAAATGCGCGTCGCGCGCTTGCCGATGATCACGGCGAGCTCGACCTCCCAGTCCAGCTGCTGCGTCATCGCCGCGTTGTGCTGGATGGGTTCGCCGTCCGCGATGACCGCGGTCGGAGGTTTCGAGAAGACCACCGGCTTGGCCGGCAACTCCTTGGACGTGTCGAGCGTGCGGGCGGATTCGGCCACATGCTCGACGTAGTTGAGGCCGATGCCGAAGATGTTCTTGCGCGGCCGCGGGATCGGGGCGAGCATCTTCACGTTCTGCACCGGGACGGCAAGGCCGGGGGCGCGCTTGCCGTCCGTGTCCTTGAGGGCCCGGTCCAATGCGGCCAGGGCGTCCGGGCCCTGGTCGATCAGGTCGAGCATCGTGGCGGGGAAGGGAAGGCCGATGGAGGCGCCGAGACGCTCGACGTCCACCACCAGCTCGCCATGCACGACGCCGAGGCGTCCTTCCGACGCCGCGGCAACACGATAGGTTACAAGTCTCATCCGTGATGTCTCTATCCGTTGGCTGCTACGATCTGGTGTCCGTCGTTGTCGACGAACGCCTGCTCCGCATAGAAGCCGAGCTTCCTGATGGTCGGCAGGTCGTTGAAGGAGAAGAGGCAGGCATCCTCGCCGGACCGGGTGTTGCAGTGTTCGTGCCACATCCAGGACGGTACGCAGAAGATGTCCTTCTCCTTCCAGTCGAACCGCTGCCCGTCGATGATGGAATATCCCTCGCCCCTGGCCACCTGATAGATGACATTGCCGGTGTGGCGATGGGCCTTGGTATGCTCGCCGGGCCTCAGAAGCTGCATGTTCGCGCCCATCGTCAGCATCGGGTCGTCGCCGCTGACCGGGTTGACATAGCGCATGATCACGCCGTCGTAGGGAGAGCCGTCGGTCGCTTTCGAGTATTTCAGGAGCGCCTCGTAGGTCGGGTCCCAGGCGAACTTGAGCAGCGGGGAGTAGGGCTTGTCCCACTTGTCCAGCTCGGGCCTCAGCCCGGCATTGCCGTAGGTGAGGGGGCTGTCGTTGAGCGGCAGCGTCACGGTCTGGTACTCGTCCGGATGCACCGCGTAGAAATTCGATTCCAGCGCGTTGGTCAGGGGAATGTCGAGGCCGTCCTGCCACATGGAGATTTCGCCGTCCTCGGCGATGCCGTGCTCATGCCAGGTGCCGTTGGGCGTGATGACGAAGTCGCGCCCGCCCAGCTCCACCTTGTGGCCGTCGACGACCGTGTAGGCGCCCTTGCCCTCCATGATGAACCGCAGGGCGGAAGCGGCGTGCTTGTGCGCGCCCGCGCGCTCGCCGGGCTTCATCACCTGGAGGCCGGAAAAGAGCCAGCCGCAGGCCGCGCTCACCTCGGTCCGCCTGGGGTTGCGCAGGTAGACCACCCGGCGACCGGCGTCTTCCGGCCGGACGAGGTCGATCGCACGCAGCACCTGGCGTCTCAGTTCGGCGTTGCGCCACAGGACCGGTTCCGAGTTCGGGGTCGGCTGCCACGGCTCGATCTTGTTGGCGACGGTCCAGAGGGCGCCGGTCTTCAGCTTGTCCAGGTCGGCATAGTAGGCCTCGAGTTCGGCATTGTCCCGTACGCGGGCACGTCCGAAGACGTCGTCACTTTGCGCGGTGTTCGGCATGATCGCTTCCTTTCGTTGCTAAAAGGCTCAAAGACTCTCGATTGCGGACTGAGGGGCCGCGTCCTCTTCGCCGGGTCGTCCGCCGGCGTCCGGCTGCCGGGTGTTGATCGGTTGCTGCGGGGCCCGGTTGACGTGGAGCTGGAAGACATCGAAACGGTTGTAGTGGCCGACGATGTCGTGCATCTGCTTCGGCTGGATGCAGCGGGCAAGGTCGATGTCCGCGTAGACGATGCCCTCGTCGTCGATCAGCCCGTTGCCGATCACGCGTCCGTCAGGACCGATGATCCCGGAGAAGGCGCTGGATTTCCGCTCGAGGAGCGCGCGCGCGTCGGGCCTGATCGTCTCCATCGCCGCGATGATCTCGTCCGACACGGTGGAGGTCGAGATGATCGTGAAGACCTTGCCTTCAAAGCTGTGCGACTGGCCGCGCAGCTTGATGGCCTCGGCCATGTCGTAGTCGGGCGGCGCCACCGGCAGGGAAATGTAGCTTGCCGTATGAACGAGCTCCCCCTGCGCCAGAAGGGAAAAGCGGGCCAGCGTATTGGTGTTTTCACCGCAGGCGAGGCCGCCGAGCGGGCCGATCTGCGTGTCGTAGACCTTCAGGCTCGACCCGTCGCCGCCGGTCCATGTCAGCTTCTCCGCCCAGGTGGGCACGAGCTTGCGGTGCTTGCCGAGGATCCTGCCGTCCGGCCCGATGAAGACCAGCGTGTTGTAGAGGGCGCCGAGCGAAACAGGGCTGCGCTCGTTCACGCCGATGACGACGTAGGCATCGTTGGCTGCGGCGGCGGCGCAAACCGTCTCGATTTCAGGACCTGGCAGGAACACCGACGAGCGGACGAGCTTTTCGAACCAGGCGCTGCCGGTGACCGGATCGGTGATCCAGCTCCAGTATGGATACCCCGGAATGAAGACTTCCGGGAAAACGACGAGGCGGGCGCCATTGCGCGCGGCTTCGCCAATGAGGCCAGCCGCCTTCTGCGCGGTTTTCGCCGCGTCGAGGAAGACCGGACTGGATTGGACCGCCGCGGCTTTGAACCGCGGGAATTCCTTATCCGGCAGCATGAAGCCTCCCACCGGCGCGGCATGCATCATGCGGGGCGGCCGACGCTTCTTCGTTTCGGCATGACGCGCGACCGCGGTCGCGCACGCTCACGGATGGCATTGCGGTTCTCCTCCATCGGCTGGGCCCGGGCGTGCTTTCCGCAGTCGCTCTTGCAGGCCACTTGCTATATTTTACATATAAAGTTATGCATTACCATATATTTTTTGGAGGGCGTGATGGCGGAACGATCTTTCGCAAAAGAAGTGGAGCATTTGCGGCTCGGTGACGGGGAAGTGTTCGCCGGCGAGGGCATTCTCGCCATCACCAAGGCCCTGCTGCAGTCCGGCGTGTCCTATGTCGGGGGATACCAGGGTTCGCCCATCTCGCACCTGATGGACGTACTCGCCGACGCCAACGATATCCTCGACGAGCTGGGCGTGAACTTTCAGAGTTCGGCGAGCGAAGCGACGGCGGCGGCGATGCTGTCGGCGTCCGTGATGTATCCGTTGCGCGGCGCGGTGGCGTGGAAATCGACGGTGGGCACGAATGTCGCCTCCGATGCGCTGGCCAACCTGGCCTCGGGCGGCGTGACGGGCGGGGCGATGGTGATCGTCGGCGAGGACTACGGCGAGGGCTCCTCGATCATGCAGGAGCGCACGCATGCCTTCGCCATGAAGTCGCAGATGTGGTTGCTCGATCCGCGGCCGGAGCACGAATGCATCGTCAACCTGATCGAGAAGGGCTTCGAGCTTTCCGAGGTGTCCAACACCCCCGTCATGCTCCAGGTTCGCGTCCGCTCCTGCCACATGACGGGCAGCTTTGTCGCGAAGGACAACAAGCGGCCGGACTTCACTATCGCCGACGCTCTCGAAAACCCGAAGCGGGACCTGAGCCGCATCGTTCTTCCGCCCGCCGCCTACGAGCACGAGCAGGAGAAGATCAGGCACCGCCTGCCGGCGGCAATCGAGTTCGTCCGCGCAAACAGGCTCAACGAGTTCTTCGGCGAGAAGACCGGAAAGACCGGGATCATCACCCAAGGCGGCATGTATAACAGCGTCATAAGGGCGTTGCAGTTCCTCGGCCTCAGCGATGCCTACGGCACGACCCGCCTTCCCATCTATGTGATGAATGTCGGCTACCCGACGATCAGCAGCGAGGTGGAGGAGTTCTGCAGCGGCCTCGACGCCGTCCTGGTCGTAGAGGAGGGCCAGCCGGAATATATCGAGCAGGCCATCACGACGGTTCTGGCGCGGGGAGCGATCCCCGTGACGGTTCGCGGCAAGGCCTATCTTCCGATGGGCGGAGACTACACCGCCGCCGTTCTGACCAGGGGGATCGAAGGTTTCCTCAACGATTTCGATCCGCAGCAACTCGGCAACCGGCCGCCGAGGCCCGATGTCGCGCCCGTTCTCGCGCAGCCCGCCGTCGCCAGGCTCAAGGACGTCGTGCCGGCGCGGCCCCCCGGGCTTTGCACGGGTTGTCCGGAGCGGCCGATATTCGCCGCGATGAAAATGGTCGAGGAGGAACTCGGCGCCCACCACGTCTCTGCGGACATCGGCTGCCACCTGTTCTCCATCCTGCCGCCGTTCAACATCGGTGCGACCACGATGGGCTTCGGCCTCGGGGCGGCGTCGGCCTCGGCGTTCAACGTCAAGGCGAAGAAGCGCTCGATCGCCATCATGGGCGACGGAGGCTTCTGGCATAACGGCCTGACGAGCGGCATCGGCAATGCCGTGTTCAACAAGCACGACGGCGTCTTCCTCATCGTCGACAACTTCTATTCCTCCGCGACCGGCGGACAGGACATCCTCTCCTCGCGTGCCTTCAACAAGCGCCGCAAGACCAACAACTCCATCGTCGATGCGGTCCGCGGCATCGGCGCCAAATGGGTGCGGCAGATCGATCGCACCTATGACGTGACGAAGATGCGCGCCGTGCTGAAGGAGGCCCTGACCACGAAGGAACAGGGGCCGAAGGTCATCGTCGCCTCCTCGGAATGCATGCTCAACCGGCAGCGCCGGGAAAAGCCAAGGGTCGCAAAGGCGATCAGCGGCGGCGCGCGCACGGTAACCGCGCGTTTCGGCGTGGACGAGGAGGTCTGCACCGGCGACCACGCCTGTATCCGGCTCTCCGGATGCCCTTCGCTCTCGGTCAAGCAACTGGACGATCCGTTGCGCGACGACCCGGTGGCGTCGATCGACAATACCTGTGTCGCCTGCGGCAATTGCGGCGAGGTGGCCGACGCGGCGGTGCTGTGTCCCTCGTTCTACCAGGCAGACGTCATTCACAACCCGAGCCGCCGGGACAGGCTGAAGGAGAGATTGACGGCGCCGCTGATCCGTTTCCTGCAGGCGCGCCAAGATCGGCTGGCCACGAGTTTCGAGGCGTGAGTGCAAGATGAAAGATGATACTGTCAAGCTCGACCTGAAGGCCGTCGGTCCGGCAACAGAACGGCCCATATCGATCGCCATCGTTGCGATGGGGGGGCAGGGCGGGGGCGTGCTGACCGAATGGATCGTCGCTCTGGCCGAGCGGGAAGGATGGATCGCCCAGTCCACCTCGGTGCCGGGGGTTGCGCAGCGCACCGGCGCGACGATCTATTACGTCGAGATGATGCAGGCGAGCCCGGAGGGACGCAAGCCCGTTCTCGCGCAGATGCCGACCCCGGGCGATGTCGATGTGGTGATCGCTTCGGAATACATGGAGGCAGGCCGATCCATCCTGCGCGGCATCGTCACGCCGGATCGGACGACCCTGATCGCCTCGGACCACCGCGCGCTCTCGGTGACCGAGAAGATGGCGCCGGGCGAAAGCATCGCCGACAGCGGCGCGGTGACGGAGGCGGTTCACGCCACTGCGCGCCGCGAGATCATATTCGACCTCAACGCCGTCGCGGTCGAAAACGGGAGCGTCATTTCCGCCGCGCTTTTCGGCGCGCTGGCGGCGTCGGGCGCCCTCCCGTTCGCGCGGGATTCCTATATCGAGGTGATCCGTCTCGGAGGCAAGGGCGTCCAGGCCAGCGTCAGGACGTTCGATGCCGCCTTCGACCGGGCGACGAAAGGCCCGGCGCAACCATCCCTGGTCGAGCAAGAGGACCATGCCGGCGCGCCGGTACCGGTCCGTCTGCCGGACCGAAAGGCCGATGCGTTGCTGCAGCGACTGCGGACCTCACTCCCGCAAGCCGCCCATGAGATCGCCTTTCTCGGGCTGAAGAAGGTCGTCGACTTCCAGGACGCGGCTTACGGAGCCGAATATCTCGATCTTCTCGGCGCGCTTCATGCGAGAGATGCTGCGGCGGACGGCGGGCAACACGGCTGGGCCTTCACCGTCGAGGCGGCCAAACACCTTGCGAACGCCATGGTCTATGACGACCTCATCCGCGTCGCGCGGGCAAAGACGCGTACCGTCCGCCGCGAAAGGATCAGGAAGGAACTGGGGGTAGATGGCGACCGGATCGTCCGCACCACCGAGTACATGCATCCCCGAATGGAGGAGTTCGTCTCCGCGCTTCCCATCGGCCTGGCGCGCTGGATCATCGCCCGTCGCGGCCTTTACGAATGGGCGGACAGGCGCATCAACAAGGGGCGCCGGGTGCAAACCTACTCGATGCGCTGGTTCCTGGCGCTCTATCTCATCGGCTCGATGCGCGGGACGCGCCGCTGGTCCTTGCGACATGAAACCGAGGTGAGGCACCGCGGGGAATGGCTGGCGGCGGCTACCGGCGCCCTGGCGTCCAACTACGCTCTGGCCGTCGGGATCCTCAGGTTCCGCAGGCTCATCAAGGGCTATTCGGACACCCATGTCAGAAGCCTGTCCAAGTTCGACAAGGTCATGCGGACGACCCTGAAAATCGCGGATCGCGACGACGCGGCCATGTGGGCCGGCCTGTTGCTGTCCGCCGCCGTCAAGGACCCCTCGCACGAGACCCTCGACGGCGTCATCAAAACAATAGAGACGATCCAATGACAATTCCATCCGTGAAGGGAACCGCCGCGTCCCCGACACCGCTCACCCGCTCCGGCCTGCAGCCCGGCCTCTGGTCGACGAGGGTCGTGTTCAGGCATGGCCAGTGCGATCCGGCCGGCATCGTCTATACGCCGAAATTCTTCGACGTCTTCAACCAGACCGTCGAGAAATGGTTCTGTGAAAGGCTCGGCGTGGATTACTACGAGGTCCTCGGGCCGCGCAGGATCGGGCTCGGCTATGCGGCCGCGTCGGCGACATTCTTCATCCCCTGCATGATGGGGGATGAAATCGAAGTATTCGTCGACGTCGACAGGGTGGGGACCAAATCATACACGCTGGTCCTGCATGCATTCAAGGGAGACGGCGAAGCTCTGAGGGGGCAGTTCGTCACCGTCACGACTTCGCTTGCGACCCACCAGTCGATCCCGATCCCCGAGGACATCCGCAAGGCGCTTGTTGTTTACTCTGAAACCGCAAGGCGATAAATGTGCCGTCGATAGAGCGCATACGAAGAATCGGAACGATCGGTGCCGACTGAAAACAATCCTGGCTTCCATGAACACGATGTTGGAGACCACCACGGTACGGACCGGCAAGTCGCGGAAACCCGGCTCTGGCTTCAGGTCCTCAATGTCCATCGGATCATTTATGCAGACCTCAACGCTGCCCTTGCGGACCGCTTCGGGCTTTCCGTTCCCAAGTTCGATGTCCTTTCCCATCTCTACCGCTACCCGGAGGGGCTTTCGATGGGCGAACTGTCGAAGAAGCTCAAGGTCAGCAACGGAAATGTCTCGGGCCTCATCGCCCGCCTTCGCAAGGACGGCTATCTTCAAAAGGAAATGACCAGGTCGGACCGCAGGTCGTTCCAGGCGCGCCTTACCGAACGCGGCAGGACGGTATTCGAGGAGGCGCTGGACGTTCACAGGGACGTCGTGTCCAGGGCGATGGCGACCGCGAGCTCGGTCCAGATCGACGGCCTGACGGAGGGCCTGAAGACGCTGATCCGAAAAGACGCGACCCCATCCGAAGACGGCGGATCCGGACGACATCGATGATTACTTCCAAAGACAAGGCGCTGCAAAAGTTTCCATTCAACAGCCGGGAGGAGATGGAGAACTATCTGCCCTATCTCCTCAACCGGCTCGCGCGGGAATGGTCGATCATCCAGAACAAGGCCTTGCAGGAGCACGGCTGGACGGAAGCGATGATGCGCATCATGGCGTCGTTGCAGGCGCACGGCCAGCTCACGGTCAACGAGGCCGCGGCGATCTCCCTGATCGAGCAGTCCAGCGCCAGCCGGGTCATCGAGAGCCTGGTGAAGGCCGGCGAGGTCGTGCGCAAAATCTCCAGCAAGGATCAGCGCGTCCGCACGGTGGCGCTGACGAGCCGGGGCCGCAAGAAACTGCAGGAGGTCGCGCCGGCGATCAACGACATCTATTTCAAATTCGTCGCCGAGCTCGAATCGGACGAACTCAGGAATTGCATCCTGGGCCTGAGGAAGCTCGAGACGCGCCACGAGCGGACGGGACAGGGCCAAATGAACGACGTCGCTTGAACCTGCGGTTCCTCCGGGCGCTCAACGCTTCAGCTTGTAGCCGGAGGCCTCGCGGTCCCAGGTCGACGCGGTCACGCCCGCCTCGCGCAGGCGCACCTTGCGGATCTTCCCGTTTTCGGTGAGGGGCAGTTCATCGACGAAATCGATGAAGCGCGGGACGGCGAAGTAGGAAAGCCGGGCGCTGCAGAAATCCGTCAGTTCCACCGGGTCGAGGAGGGCTCCCGGTTCCAGGAGAACCGCCGCCATGACCTCGTCCTCGCCGAACTCCGAAGGAACCGCATATGCCGCGCAGGACGAGACCGCGGGGTGCGACAGCAGCACCTGCTCGACCTCCCAGGAGGATATGTTCTCGCCGCGACGCCGGATCGCATCCTTCATGCGGTCGATGAAGCGATAGTTGCCGTCGGGATCCCGGCTCACCCGGTCCCCGGTGTGGAACCAGAGGTTTTGCCAGGCTTCGACCGTCTTGCCCGGCATGGCGAAATAGCCGGTCGCGAAGGCGAAGGGTTCGTTCGCCCGCAGGATCAGTTCGCCCGCCTCGCGGTCGGAAACCTCGACGTCGTCCTCGTCGACGATCCTGGCCTCCACGCCGGGGCAGAGATAGCCCATGGTGCCGGGATGCCCGGACGGGATGCGGCTGGCGAAAACGAAGTTGGTTTCCGTCGATCCGTAAGCGTCGAGCAGCGGTACGCCGAAGCGTTCGAGGAAGGGCTTGTGAAAACGCCCGGGAACTCCTCCGCCGAGCGCCGTCCGCATCGAATGGGCGCGGTCGGATTCATCGTCGGGCCGCGACAGCAGGATCGCCGCCATGGCGCCGAGGAAATAGCCGACCGTGGCCTTGTGCCTTGCGGCGGATTTCCAGAAGCCGGACGCGGAGAACCTGGCCTCGAGCACATAGGTCGATCCCGTCAGCAACGCCTGCCAGAAACAGTTCAGGGCGTTGGTGTGGAAGAGCGGAAGGGTTGTGAGGAGCACGTCGCCCTCGCGAATGCCGAGCCCGCGCGCGGTGTTGACGCCCCACCAGAAGAACTGGGCCTGCGGGCAGCAGACGCCTTTCGCCGGGCCCGTCGTGCCGGACGTATAGAGGATCGCCAGCGTGTCGCCGGGACGCACCGCATGCGCATCGATCGTTTCCCGCCCCTCGGGCAGAGGGCGCGCGGGACGGTTGCCGACCATTTCGACGCTCCCGCCGATCGTCCAGACCTGCTCCAGCGTGCTGCAAGCCTCGGCAGCGTCGTCGAAAGCCGGGGAGATGTCCGACTCCACGATGAGCAGCCGGGCCTCGCAGTTGCGCAGGATGTGCTGGAGCTGCGTGCCGCGCGACGCGGTGTTGATCGGAACCATGACCGCGCCGATCCAGGCGCAGCCGAGAAAAACGGCAAGGAACTCCGACCGGTTTGAACAGAAGATCGCCACGCGGTCGCCGGCCTTGATGCCCGCCGAGACAAGCAGCGCCCCCGTGCGGCCGGCCACATCGAGCGTGTCGCGACAGGTCCATGCCTGATCGCCGAAAACCGCCAGCCAGCGATCGCCGTAGCGTTCCGCCTGTGCCTTAAGGATGTGCGGCAAGGTTCTGCAATGGGGCGGGAAACGGTGCGGCAAGGCATCGATGAAGCCGATCGTTGCCGCATCCGCCGCGGAGGCATTGTGCTCGAGCATGTCCACTCCTGAGCCTCGGGTTCCGATCAGCCGGCGTCGCCAAATTCCAGACGCATGCATACGGCGCGCGGCTCGGTATAGGCATGAATGGCCTCGGATCCGAACTCGCGGCCCAGGCCGGAAAGCTTGGTGCCGCCGAAAGGCATCGCGGTATCGAGCACGTTGTGGGTATTGATCCAGACGGTGCCCGTATCGATCTGGCTCGCCAGGAGATGGGCGTTGTTCAGGTCGCGCGTCCAGATGCTCGCGCCGAGGCCATAGACCGTGTCGTTGGCGAGAGCCCTGATCTCACGGATATTGTCGAAGGGCATTGCAAGGACGACCGGGCCGAAGACCTCCTCGCGCGTGATGCGCATGTCGGCGCGTCCGCGGCCGAGCACCGTCGGCTTGAAGAAGTAGCCCTTGCGGTCCTCGCGGCCGGCACCGCAGAGCGGTTCGGCGCCTTCCTCCACACCGCTGTCGACGAGCGCGGCGACCCGCTCCAGCTGGCGGGCGGAAATCAGCGGCCCGAGCTGGCTTGCCGGGTCGAAGCCGCTGCCGAGGCGCAGATCCCTGGCTATTTCCACGACGCCGCGCGTCACGTCCTCGTAGATCGACGCGTCGATGAAAAGACGGGAGCCTGCGGTGCAGACCTGCCCGGAATTGGGGAAAATCGCGTTTGCCGCTCCCGGTATCGCCTTGTCGAGATCGGCGTCGGCAAGGATGATCGTCGGAGATTTTCCACCAAGTTCCAGTGTGACCCGCTTCATCGTGCGCGCGGACGATTCCAGGATCTTCTGACCCGTCGCGGTCGAACCTGTGAACGTGATCTTGCGCACGAGAGGATGGTCGACCAGCGCCTGGCCGGCATCGTGCCCGTATCCCGTGACGATGTTCACGGCGCCGTCCGGGATGCCGGCCTCGAGAATGAGCTCCCCCAGCCTGAGTGTCGTGAGGGACGCCTCCTCCGAAGGCTTGACGACGATGGTGCAGCCGAAGGCGAGGGCCGGAGCGATCTTCTGCACGGCCTGCCCCATCGGGAAATTCCACGGCGTGATGCCCGCGACCACGCCGACGGGCTTGCGCTCCGTGTAAGCCCGGTACGTTCCCCCGTCATCGACGAAAGGCGACAACGCAATATATTCGCCGGCCATCTTGGAGCTCCATCCGGCATAATAACGGAGCGCGTCGACGGCGAACTTCATGTCGACATTTCTCGAGACGCCATACGGTTTTCCGTTGTCCAATGTCTCGAGGCGTGCCAGTTCCTCGGCATCGCGTTCGACGAGAAGGGCGAGCCTTTCGAGAAGGCGGCCGCGATCGAGCGGCCGCATACGCTGCCATGCCGGGCTTTCGAACGTGCGGTGCGCGGCCTCGACCGCACGGTCGACATCGGCTGCGGAGGCCGCCGCGATGTCGGCGATCTTCTCCTCGGTCGCCGGATCGTGGACGGCGATCGTTTTCCCGTCGGCGGCGTCGTACCACCGTCCATCGATCAGCAGCTTTCCGGCCGGAATCCGCACCGCCTGGCCGCCAGCCCTTTCTATCATTGCATGCATGTCAGACTCACTCCCGTTCGGATGGCGCCGGCTGGATCGGAAATTCCGGACTGTCAGCGCGGCCGCGGCCGATCACCCGCCTTCTGGCACCCAGGCAATGAGAGAACCATCACGGCGCCGACCGGTCCAATAATTTTGGCGGGGAGAACCGATACCGAAACGCGATCGAATGAAGGCCGGTCCTGAACGGTTTGCTCTGAAACGCGTCGTCAGAATGCCAGCAGGCTGAGGAACTGCCGTAGCGCCGGGACCGAATGATCGCGATGATAGACAAGGGCAAGATCGAGGCCGACGTCGAGATTCCGTACCGGAATGAGGGCGATGCCGTGAGGCGGGCGCCATCTCTGACATTCATTCACCAGTGCCACACCCATGCCCGTGGTCACGAGGGCCAGCATCTCCGCCTCGTTGATCGCCTCATGGACGACGTTGGCCGACACGCCGGCCTGGAACAGGCCGCGATTGAGCTCGTCATGGTAGGTCGGGCTCTCGCGGCGGTGAAATGAAATCAGCGGCCTTTCCGCCAGTTCCGACACGTCCACGAATTGGCGGCTCGCCAGTTCCGTCTCCCGCGGCACGGCCAGCAACACGGTATGACGTGCGATCGGGCTGACGACCAGAAGGGGATCCCTGGGCGGATTGTATATGAAACCGGCATCGATGCGCCCGTCGTAAATGCCTTGCAACTGGTCCAGTCCGCTGAGGCTGTTCAGGACGAGGCGCACGCCGGGATAGTTCCGCCGGAACGCCATGATCGTTTCCGGAATGACACCGTTCCAGGCGGTGACCTCGATGAATCCAAGCTTGAGGATGCCGGCCTCGCCGCGGGCGACCGCCTGCGTCTCGCTCACCGCATGGTCGAGATTGACGAGGATCTGGTTGCAATGATCGAGGAAGGTGCGGCCGGCGGCGGAGAGCCTCACGCCGCGCGGAAGCCGCTCGAACAGCGTGACGCCCAATTCCGCTTCGAGCAGTTGGATCTGGCGGCTGAGCGCCGGCTGGGCAATGCGGATGCGCTCGGAGGCGCGACCGAAATGCTCCTCCTCGGCAACCGCAATGAAATATCGAATCTGTCTTAGATCCATGTCGTTCAATATCAATTCGGCATCGGTTCGGGCAAGCGAAAATATTGGACGGTAATTGTCGTTGACCTTATCCAATCGACAGTTCTCCGGGAGGCGGCGGCCGCCGCGCCGGGGTCTGCGGCGAAAGGACGGCAATGCAATCCCCCTACCTGATCTTCGAGAAGCAAGCCCGGCAGCAGCCCGACGCCCCCCTTCTGATCGCGCCGAAATCCGCCGGCCTGCCCTATGCGGCAGATGGTTTCCGGATGACCTACGGGGAGGTCTTCGCCGCCGTGGATGTCCTGAAGGACAGGTTTGCGAAGGCGGGTTACGGCGCGGGGCACCGCGTCGCGCTGCTGCTTGAAAACCGGCCGGAATTCTTCATCCACTGGCTCGCTCTGAATGGCCTCGGCGTGTCGATCGTTCCCATCAATCCGGATCTTCGCACCAACGAACTGGAATACCAGTTGTCGGTTTGCGAGGCGGAACTGCTGGTGGCGTGGTCGAAGTCCGCTGCCGCGCTCGTCGGCTTTTCCCGTCCGGGCCTCGCCATCGTCGACCTCGATGACGACGTTCCGCCCGCATCGACGCGCTCGGGGCGTCAGCACGGCGTGGAGACGGACGAATGCGCGCTCCTCTTCACCTCCGGCAGCACCGGCAAGCCGAAGGGATGCATGCTTTCCAACGCCTATTTTCTGACACTGGCGGACTGGTATGTCACCCAGGGCGGGATCGCGAGGGTCGAAGAGCGCTCGGAAGTGGCGCTTACCCCATTGCCGATGTTCCATATGAACGCGCTCGGCTGCACCGCGCTCGGCATGATCGTTTCGGGCGGCGCGATCGTTCCGCTCGATCGTTTCCATGCAAGCCGCTGGTGGCAGTCGGTGAGCGAATCCGGCGCGACCATCGTCCATTGCCTCGGGGTCATTCCGGCCATTCTCCTGCGGTTGCCCGCCTCGCGCTTCGACAGGGACCATGCGGTGAAGTTCTCGTTCTCGCCGGGAGTGGATGCGCAGCACAAGATCGAATTCGAGGCGCGCTACAACATCCCCATCGTGGAAGCCTGGGCCATGACGGAGACGGGCGGCCGCGCCACGACCACGACGGCCCGTGACGACTACACGCCGGGCCTGCGGTGCATCGGCCGGCCGCGCGAGGGAATGGAATATCGCATCGTCGACGATGCGGGGGCCCCTGTCGAACGCGGCACGCCGGGTGAACTGATCGTGCGGGCGGCGGGGGAGGATCCGCGCCGTGGCTTTTTCAGCGGATACCTGAAGGACGAAGCGGCCACCGAGGAAGCATGGGCGGGCGGATGGTTCCACACCGGCGACATCCTCTACGAAGATGAAAAAGGCCTGCTCTACTTCTTCGACCGCAAGAAGAGCATCGTGCGCCGCAGCGGCGAGAACATCGCGGTCCTGGAGGTCGAGGCGGCCATCGGCGGAAATGCGTCGATCAAGGCCGTCGCTGTGACGCCGGTGCCGGACGACCTGCGTGGTGAGGAAGTCTTCGCCTTTCTCGTCAAGGCCGACGCGGCGCGCGATGCCGACCCCTCGCGCATCGCCGAGGAGATCATGCGCAGCGGCGCCGAGCGCCTCGCCTATCACAAGCTGCCCGGATATGTGGCTTTCATCGACGCCCTTCCGCTAAGCTCGACCCAGAAGCTGCAGCGGGGGGAGATCAAGACGATGGCGACGGAGTTCGTGCGGTGCGGCAAGGCCATCGATTTGCGCGAGATGAAGGCCGGCATGCGGCGCAAGACGGTGCATGCGTGATGGCGGCGCCGATGGTACGGAAATCATATAGCGGCGTCGTCGCGACCGTTCCGGTCTCCATTCCCTATGAACGGTATTCGATCGAGAGCGCGCATTGGTGGATCGGCCGCGCATTGCGGGCGCTTGCACAAGGAGCCGGCATCAGCCATCGCGAGATCGACGGCTTTGCCATGGCCAGCTTCTCCACGGCGCCCGACAGCGCGATCGGACTGACGCAGCATCTCGGCCTGTCGCCGCGATGGCTCGACCACATCCCGATGGGCGGTGTTTCGGGTATCCTGTCCCTTCGCCGGGCGGCGCGCGCCGTACAGGCGGGGGATGCCGACATCGTCGCATGCGTGGCGGGAGACACCAATCAGGTGGACACGTTCCGCAGGACCCTGGAAAACTTCTCGAGGTTCGCGCAGGATGCCGCCTATCCCTATGGCGCGGGCGGCGCCAATGCCAGCTTCGCCCTGATCGCCCGTCATTACATGGATCGCTTCGGGGCGAGGCGGGAGGACTTCGGCAAGCTTTGCGTGGCGCAGCGGACCAACGCGCTGCGCAACCCGAATGCGCTCATGAAAAAGCCCCTGACGCTCGAGCAATACATGAATGCGCGACCGATTGCCGATCCGATCCATCTGTTCGACTGCGTCATGCCCTGCGCCGGCGCGGAGGGTTTCCTCGTCATGCGCGAGGAGACGGCGCGGTCGCTGGGCCTGCCCAGTGCGCGCATCCTGTCGATCATCGAGCGTCACCATGCGTTTTCCGATGACGCGGTGCAGTATCGGGGCGGCTGGGCGAGGGATATCGGCGAGCTCTACAGCATGGCCGGCATCTCGCAGGACGCCATCGACGTCGTCCAGACTTATGACGATTATCCGGTCATTTCCATGATGCAGTTCGAGGACCTCGGCTTTTGCGGAAAGGGCGAGGGCCCCGACTTCGTCCGAAGCCACTCCTTCGAGATCGACGGCAGCTTCCCGCACAATACCAGCGGCGGGCAATTGTCCGCGGGACAGGCGGGCGCCGCCGGCGGCCACCTGGGTATCGTCGAGTGCATCCGTCAGGTCATGGGCCTTGCCGGTCCCACGCAGGTCGAGGGGGCAAAGCTGGGTCTGGCCTCGGGCTTCGGAATGATCAACTATGATCGCGGCCTTTCCTCGGGCGCCGTGATCTTTTGGGGAGAGACGACATGACCGAGCCGCTGTCCCCCCCGAAACGCAAGAACCCGCTGGCCCGCACGCGAAGGACGTTGCTGCCGCCGTCCGCCCGAAGTCGCACCGCGCATGGATTGACCCTCGCGGCTGCGGAGGGACGTTTCGCACTCCAGCGCTGCGGCGAATGCGGCAAGTTCACCTATCCTCCGCGCGATGCATGCCCTGAATGCCTGTCGTCGCAACTGGTTTTCGTCGAAGCGCCCGTCGGGGGCGTGCTGGTCACGTCCACGACCATCCACGTCACCGGCGACAGCTACTTCCGTGAGCACATGCCTTGGCGGCAGGGTATCGTCGTCGCCGATTGCGGCCCGCGGATCATCGCCCATCTTCACGCAGACTGCACGGACGGGGAACGGGTGAACCTTTCGCTCCGTCTCGACAAGGCCGGCCAGCCGGTCGCCTTCGCGGCACCTTCGCAAAGGGCTTCCAACATGCAGGACGATCCGGCCTTGCGCGAGATGACCGCCGATCCGAGATACAGGCGCGTGCTCATCACCAACGGGCGCCACCCCGCAACCGAAGCATTGGTCCGGTCCTTCAAGGATGCAGGGGCCACGTCGGTTTTCGTTGGCGTTGCGGAAGCCTGGAAGCCGCTTGCCGGCGAGGACCGGCTGGGGGCGATCGACGGCGTCCAGCTCCTGCCGCTCGACCTCACCGATCAGCGGTCGGTCTTCAACCTCGCCGCGGATATCGCCGGCAAAGTCGATATATTGGTGAACACGGCCGACCACGTAAGACCTGTGCATCTCTTTGAACCGGCCGGCACGCGCAAGCTGATGGAAGCGGTAAACGCCACCGTCGCCGGCACGATGAACCTGGCGCAGGCCTTCGGGCCGGCCATGGCCGGCCGCGGGGCCGACGGGGTCAATTCAGCCGCAGCCTGGGTCAACCTGCTGTCGGCTTATGCGCTGGCAAATGCGCCCGAATTCGGCGCGGTTTCCGTTTCGCATGCCGCCTGTCTCTCCCTGTCGCATTGGCTTCGGGCCGAACTGCGCAAGGGCGGCGTGCGGCTCCTCAACGCGTTTGCCGGTCCCCTCGATGACGAATGGTACCAGTCGGTGCCGGCGCCGCGCGTCTCCGCCGGTCAACTGGCGGACGGCATCATCGACGGGCTGCGTCGCGGGCTGGAGGAAATCTATGTCGGCGACGTCGCACGCGACATCCGCGCCCGGCTCGCCGCCAATCCAAAAGCTCTGGAACGGGAAATCGGTCGATGAACATCAGTCATGATAGCGCCTGCGAGGCCCTGCTCGCCTCCGTCGCCCTGGCCATAGCGGATGGCGGGTTACAGGTCGTCGACCTCACGCAGACATTGAGCCCCGACTTCCCGACGATCGTGCTGCCGCCGGAATTCGGCCAGAGCGCGCCCTTCCGCATGGAGCGGATCTCGCGCTACGACGGCGACGGCCCGGCATGGTACTGGAACAACATCTCGCTGGGAGAGCATACCGGGACGCATTTCGACGCGCCGATCCATTGGTATACCGGCAGGGACCTGCCCTTGAACACCGTCGACACGATCCCCGTCCGCGATATGGTCGCGCCGGCTTGCGTCATCGACTGCTCCAGCCAATCTGACGCCGATCCGGACTACCTCCTCGGCGTCGCGGACGTGCTTGCCTGGGAAGAGCGCCACGGCAGGATTCCGCCACGGACATGGGTGCTGCTGCGGACCGACTGGTCGAAGAAATCCGGCCGGGACTATACGAACCTGCGCGATGACGGCGCCCATACGCCCGGCCCAGACGCCGAGGTGATGCGATGGCTGGTGGAGGAGCGCGACATCCTCGGCTTCGGGACGGAAACCATCGGGACGGATGCCGGGCAGGCGTCGCATTTCATCCCCCCGCATCCCGCGCACCACTTCCTGCATGGAGCCGGGCGGTACGGGCTCCAGTGCCTCTCCAATCTCGATCTTCTGCCCGCGCGGGGCGCGCTGATCGTCGGTGCGCCGCTGAAGATCCGGCATGGCTCGGGCAGCCCCTTGCGCGTCCTTGCGCTTGTGGCCGCCAAGGCCTGACAGGGGCCGTGCCGGCCCCTAAAGGCGTTCCAGCCGATAGGGAGAGGGATCGACGATCGGGGTCTGCCCGCAGACCAGGTCGGCCGCAAGCTGGCCGGCGGCGGGCGAGGTGCCGAAGCCGTGGCCCGAAAAGCCCGAGGCAACGGTCAGCCCGGGTACCTTCGCCACCGGCGAAATGACGGGCAGGGAATCGGGCGTGACGTCGATCATTCCGGCCCAGGCCTGCGTCACGACGGCGTTCTTGAAAACGGGCCACGCTTTCACGAGATTGCGCATGGCTTCTGCATTGAGGGCTTCGTTGACCGGGGGATCCATGGTGCGCACCCGCTCGAACGGCGACACCGCTGACGCATTCCAGCGCCGCGCCAGCGAAATGTCGTTGAGGAATGCCCTTCCCAGCGATATGCGCACATTCTTCCACTGGGCCCGCAGCGTGGAAAGGTAGCGCCTGCCGATAAGCAGATGGTCGAGCATGAGCGGCGCATAGAGCGCGCCGCGCTGGGTGATCGTGAAGCCGCCGTCCTGGCGCTTGCGGAAGGAGAAGTCCGGCGCCCCGACCGCGATCTCCGTCGGGCCCTCCATCGCGGCGGTCCTCAGGACCGATGCGACCAGGGGCAGCGTCGGCAGCGACACGCCGAGATTGCCGAGGAAGCGCCGCGACCACAGGCCGCCGGCAAGCAGCACATGCTCGCAACGGATCTCGCCCCGTTCGGTCACGACGCCGCTGACCTTGCCCGCAGACAGCGACAGCACGCGGACGGCACAGTCCTCGACGATGACGGCGCCCCTTGCGATGGCGGCGGATGCGATGGCGCTCGAGGCGAGCGTGGGCTCGGCGCGCCCGTCGGAGGCCGTGTATATCCCGCCCGCCCAGCGGCCTTCGCCGCCCGGCACGAGATGATCGACTTCCGATGCGCTCAGCAGGCGCGAATCCAGCGAGAGTCCGTCGACCGACCTGGTCCAGGCCTGGTGCACGGCCATTTCCGCTTCGGTCCGGGCGATATACATGATGCCCGCCTGGCGATAGCCGACATCCGCGCCGACGCGTTGCGGCATTTCCGTCCAAAGGCGATCGGAGGCCAGCGAAAGGGGCACGTCGAGTTTCTCCCGGCCCATCTTGCGGATCCAGCCCAGATTGCGCGACGACTGTTCCCCCGCGATCCGGCCTTTCTCCAGCACGACCACGGGAATGCCGCGTTCCGCCAGTGTCAGGGCGGCCGTCAGGCCGATAATTCCGCCGCCGATGACGACGACGGTCGTCGATGACGGATGGTCGGGAGAGGTTCGTACCGGAGCGATAACGGGTGCCACGTCTTTGTTCCTTGCGGTAAGGCAGCGGAGCGGGTTGGCGCACGGCCATGCGAAGGCTCGTGCACCAACGCGCAGGTATCTCGGTCAGAGGGAAATCGTCATCTCTTTGACATTCGCCTCGGAAGCGCCCCGATAGGCGGTCACTTCGATCTCGACCTTGTATTCCGCCGAGCCGAGCGCCGGGCATGTCATCGTGAGGGTAGGGTTGATGCCGCGCATCTTCTGCGCATAGGCCGCCATGATGACGTCGATGTCCTTCGGGAACTGGACGAACACCCGCGCCGCCACGATATCCGCCAATGTCGCGCCGACGGCGGCGAGTGCGCCTTCGATATTGGCGAGAACCTGCAGCGTCTGTTCCGTCAGGTCCTGCGGGATCTGCTTCGTTCTGGGATTGCGGCCGGCGGTATTCGAAACGAATATGAGATTGTCGACGGCGACGAGGCGTGAATAGCTGCCGATTTCTTCGAATTTCGAGCCTGTTTTTACCTTGGTTACATCGGTCATGGTGTTCGCTTTCTCGGAGACACAAAACAACGATAGGTCGGATGGTGGATGGTCCGGGCCGTCCGGCAGGGATCAGCGCAAGGCCGGGACGTCCCAGAGATTGAGCTTGACGCCGATTCCCTTCTGAAGGGCGTTGCGGTAGACCACCGTCCCCCAGGCCACATCCTCGACCGGCATGCCGCCGACGGACATGATGATGATTTCGTCGTCGTTGCGACGGCCGGGTGCTTCCCCGGCGACGATCTTGCCGAGATCCTCGAGCTGGTCGCGCGACATCCTGCCTTCGGCGATCAGGTCCATGAACTTGATACCGACCACCGGGATCGAATTGTGCACCGGCTTGGGATTCTCCTCGTACCAGGCCTCGTAGAGGCCGGGATTGTCGAGCACCTTGCGGACGTCCGGCGACTCCATGCCTTCGTCGATATTGCTCAGCGCGGGCATCGACAGGAATGTGCCGGGGCTGATCCATTCGCGCTTGACCATTGGATAGGTGGAGGGGTCACCCGTCGCGCCCGAATTGCAGAAGGTGACGATGTCGCAGTTGCGCACCACCTCTTCGGCGCTGTCGACGACCGTGACATTCGTGATCTGGGGGAAGGTCGCGTCAAGCCACGCCAGGAAGGCATCGAGGTTTTTCCTGCCGCGGCCCTTGACCTTGACGGTATCGATTTGCGGGCAGACCGCCATGAAGGCGGAAAGCGAGGTCTTCGCCATGACGCCCGGCCCGAGGATGCCGACGACCCTGGAATCCTTGCGCGCGAGGTGGCGCGCGCCGACACCGGGAACCGCTCCGGTGCGATAGGCCGACAGGAGGTTGGCGGACATGAAAGCCAGCGGCGCTCCGGTGTCGGCATCGTTGAGGACGAACATCAGGATCGAGCGCGGCAGTCCCTTTTCCCGGTTCTCGATGTTCGAGCCGTACCATTTCATCCCCGCCGTCTGGAAACGGCCGCCCAGATAGGCAGGCATTGCCATGAAACGCCGGTCGGGCGTCGGTTTCGGCATGTCGGGAAACGGCGAATTCTCCGGGAAGATCACAACGGAGCCGTGCGAGTTGTTGTTCGCGCCGGCCATGCGATAGTCGCCATGGTAGAGCAGCGCGAACATCTCCTCCATCGTGTCGACGCAGCCGGCCATGTCCGTGACACCCGCCGCGATCATGTCGGGTTCGGACAGATAAATGAAATCGATCCTTGTCGACGCACGGGAATTGTCGAGCGGGTGAGCGCGATTTTCTTGAAGCATGGGACCACTCTGCTGATTTTCGATCAGCAGAAGCTGTCATGAAGACGAGGCGCAAGGAATGACGGATGCGGCCGATAATTTTGCATATCAGGCCACCCGGTCGATGTCCTTCGATCGGGCGCCGAGGCGCGTGGAGGAACCATGGCTGCGATTGAGAACCAGACGGTCTATCGGGTTCGAGCAATGCCAAGCGCGCGGGACATCAGCACCTGCCTGCACTTGCGGCAGCCGGGGAGCGAGGGTGGCGCGGATGTTCCTGCTTGCCGCCGCGGCCGGCCGCGAAGCCGGCGGAGCACGATCTGACATGCGAGGCTCGACGGCGACCTGGCAGCCTCAGTTCCGCGGCATGCGGGACGGCGCTGTCGACGGCGGCGTCTCCGCCAGCAGCTTCAGCGCGGCGTGGGTGAACAGCCGCACGCCCATGGCCAGCGCGTCCTCGTCGATCTGGAAGGCGGCATCGTGATGGGCGGCGGTGATGCCTTTTTCAGCATTGCCGGCACCCAGCAGCACGAAGCACGACGGCGCCTCGTGGCCGAAGGCGGAGAAATCCTCACCCGGCATGATCGGCGGCATCTCGCCGACGCCCCGCGGATCGAACAGGCCGGTGGCGACGTCCCGGACGATGCCGGCGGTCGGCGCGTCGTTGACGACGGCGTCGTAGATACGCCGGTATTCGTAGATGCAGGTTGCGCCATGGGCCGCGCAGATGCCGGCGGCGATCTCGCCGATCCGCCGCTCGATCCTGTCGCGCACGCCGGCATCGAAGGTATTGGTGCCGCCGCCGATGGATGCGCTCGCCGGGATGACGCCGACGGAGCGGCCGGCATGGAATTCGGTCACGCCGACGACCGCCGCCTCGAGCGGATCGATCTCCCGGGACACCAGGTGCTGCAGGTTGGCGACGATCTGCGCGCCGATGGCGATCGGGTCGATGGCTGCATGCGGCGCACCGATATGGCCGCCCTTGCCGACGACCTTGATCCGGAAGACATCGCAAGCCGCCATGACGCGCCGTGAATTGACCTGGACCGTGCCGATCTCGTAGGGCGACCACAGATGCAGGCCGATGACCCGGTCGACGCCGTCCATGGCGCCGCCGGCGATCATCCCGGCCGCCCCGCCGGGCGGCGTTTCCTCGCCGTTCTCGAACAGGAAGCGGACCTCGCCGGCGATCTCTTCACGCAGGCGCGACAGCACGCTGGCGGTGCCGAGAAGGATGGCGGTATGCCCGTCATGACCGCAGGCATGCATGACCCCGTCGCGCCGCGACGCATAGGGCAGGCCGGTTTCCTCGCGGATCGGCAGCGCGTCGAAATCGGCGCGGATCGCGATCGTCGGGCCGGGACGGGCCCCGCGCAGACGCCCGACGACGCTGGTCCCGGAGGGATGCGAGATCTCGATGCCGCCGAAGGCGGAAAGCTTGGAGGCGATGAACGCCGAGGTCTCGACCTCCTCGAACGACAGTTCGGGATTGGCATGCAGGTGCCGCCGCCACTCGACGACGCTTGCACGCATGTCGTCGACCATGTCCTCGATCTTTTGCCTCACGTCGGCTCTCCCCTCGTTGGCGTCGTCCGCGGCGGCAGGCTTCGGTCGGCCGGGCCTGTCCGAGATGCGGCTTGTCCGCGTCCCTAGGCCCCAGCCAAACACCGGTGGCCGGCGATATCCAATAAATTCGAGGGTGTGAACCGATGCCGTTTCGCGATTGATAGCCCGTATCCATTCTATTGGATGGCAATGGAAATATCGTCTTCTCTACGTTTTCCCGGCGGCGACGCGACGGCGCGATCGTCGGCGGCAATCAAGCAAAAGAGGAGAACATCATGCCACGCTTGCTACCGTCCGCCGTTGGCCTTGCGGCCCTGGCGGCGACCGCGATCTGCGGTGCTGCGAGAGCCGAGACCCTGGTCGGCTACGTTTCGCCGACCGCGGCCCAGCCCGGCCAGCAACTGGTCGACCTTGCGATCAACCAGGCCGCCAAGGAAAAGGGCTGGTCCTACCGCGTCCTCGATGCCAATCTGTCGCCGGACCGGCAGGTCTCCCATATCGATACGCTGCTGACCCTCGGCGCCAAGGCGATCGGCACCTGGTCGCTGGACAACAACGCGGTCGCCGGCGTCTATTCCCGCGCGAGAGCCCAGAACGTCCCGATCATCGGCCTGATCTCGGTCGGTGCGGATGTGACGAACACCGTCTACTGGGATCCCAATCTGTGCAAGCCGGGCGGTCCCTTCGACCAGCAGGCGGCGTGGATCGCCGAGCGCAAGCCGGGTGCGAAGGTCATCGTCTTCGGCGGCCCGCCGGTGGAATCGATCGTCAACAACACGAATTGCTTCACGCAGGCCGCCAAGGCCGCCGGCCTCGATGTCATCGACCGGGTGGACAACACCAAGGATTCGACCGCCAGCGCCGCGACGCTGGCTGCCGACCAGTTGATCCGCTTTCCCGACGTGCAGGTCTTCTGGGCCTATAACGATTCCACCGCACTCGGCATCTCCGCGTCCGTGATCGCCTCCGGCAAGTCGATCTTCGACGGCAAGAACGAGGACGGCGTGCAGGTGTTCGGCATGAACGGTGACAACGACGCCATCGTCGCGGTCAAGGAAGGCCGCCTGACCGGAACCATCGACACCGATGCCTATGCGACGGGCCTTGCCATGGCGCTTGCGATGGACCGGGCGATGGCCGACCCCTCGGCAAAGCAGGAGCCGATCGTCGTCGCCTCCAAGCTCTTCACTGGCGACAATATCGAGACGTGGAAGCCCGGTCCGGAGCGCGGCTACACGCTGGAGAACTTCCCCATGGCGAAATGACCCTTGCGCCCGCGGCGGACTGCGGCGATGCGCGCGGCGCGCAAGGAGAGAAAAGGCCCGGGGCGCCAAGCGCCCCGGGCCTTTTCTTGCCGGCGGACCAGACGGGCCCGTCCAGCCGTCCGGGCACGGCGCCTCTGGACCTCACGCATCGATGGAGGCCGGGCGGATCATTCACAGCGCCGACTGGCGCCGGCGTCGCAGGAGCTGGCGCAGGCCGCCCAGCCATACCGCCATGATCAGGATGGCGCCGCTGACCATGCCCTGCCAGAAGGAGGATACGCCGCTGAGCGTCAGGCCGTTCTGGATGACGCCGAGGAACAGGACGCCGATCATCGTGCCGAAGACGCCGCCCTCGCCGCCGGTGAAGGCCGTGCCGCCGATCAGCACCGCGGCGAGTACCGTCAGCAGCAGCGTCGGATCGACCTCGGCGGGGGCGGAGGTCAGCCGGCCGACCTGGACGACGCTGCCGAGCCCGGCCATCAGGCCCGCGATCACGAAGACCACAAGCATCACCCGCTTGACATCGATCCCGTTCAGCCTCGCCGCCTCCGCATTGGCGCCGATCGCGTAGAGGGCGCGGCCGAACGCCGTGTAGCGCAGGATGCCGCCGGCAAGCAGCAGGAGCGTCATGTCGAAAACGAGAATGACCGGTACGGGGCCGATATTGCCGTTGACGAAGGTATTGATCATCTTGAAGCCGGGCGCGGAGAACACGCTGATGCTGGCGCCGTCGTTGGCGATCAGCGCGAAGCTTTGAAACATCGACAGCGTTCCGAGCGTGACGACGAAGAAGGAGATCCTGAAATAGGAGATCAGGACGCCGTTGATGGCCCCGAGCAGCGCGCCGAAGGCGATTGCCGCGGCAATGGCGGCGGGTGCCGGCAAGCCGGTCAGCATCAGGAATCCGAAGATCATTGCGCTCGCCGCCGTCGCGCTGGCCACAGAAAGGTCCACCGCCCCCGAGATCACCACGTAGGTCGCGCCGAGCGCCAGGACGAAGGCCACGCTGTTGGACTTGACGACGTTCATCAGGTTGCCCCAGGTCAGGAACACCGGCTGGCTGATCGTGAGGAACGCGCCGATGATCAGCAGGCTGATCAGGGCGCCGGCATAGGGGTTCTGGAAGATGCGGGCAAGGAGTGATGGCGGCGCGCCATAGCGGCCGCGCGCGGCCTGGTTTTCGCTGTGTGTGACCGTCATGACATGGCTCCGGACATGGTGTTTCGTTGCTGGTGGTTGTGGGCGCCGGCGACGGCGATCGCTGCGATTGCCTCCTCGCTGGCGTTGCCGCGGTCGAACTCGCCCTCGATGCGGCCCTCGAAGAAGACCGCGATGCGATCGCAGATGCCGAGGAGTTCCGGCAGCTCGGAAGAGACGACAAGCACGGCGGCGCCCGCTTCGGCCGCATCCTGCAGCATCCGGTAGATCTCGCTTTTCGCCCCCACGTCGATACCGCGCGTCGGCTCATTGAGGACCAGAACCTTCGGCTTGCGCACGAAAGTCCGTCCCAGGATGACCTTCTGCTGGTTGCCGCCCGACAGCGTCGAAATCTGCACGGCGGCGGAGGACGCCGCGACCCTGTAGGTATGCATCGCCGTGCCGACCTCGGCCTTTTCCCGCCTCGTGTTGAGAATGCCGCGCCGGCACAGGCGGTCGAACCAGGCGAGCGAGAAGTTCTCCTGGACGCTGCGCACGAGAAGCAGGGCGGCCGCCTTGCGGTCGTCCGGCACGTAGCCGATGCCGGCGTCGATGCAGTGGCGCGGGTCGCCGGGCCGGACAGGCCTGCCGTCGACCTCGACGCGCCCCGTGGCCGGTATCGCTCCGCCGAGCGCCATTGCGAACTCCGCCTTGCCCGAGCCGACGAGGCCGGCGATGCCGACGATCTCGCCGCGACGCACCGAAAGACAGGTCGGCTTGAGAAGCGCCTCGGGCGCGGCCAGATCCGTCACGCGCAACACCGTCTCGCCGGCCGCGATCGAACGCTTTCCATAGAAATCCTTGATCTCGCGGCCGACCATCAGCCGGACGAGATCGGCCTCGCCTGTTTGCGGCAGCGGCACGGTCGCCACCAGCCTGCCATCGCGCAACACGGTGGCGATGGACGAGACGGCGTAGATTTCCGGCATGCGGTGGGTGATCATCAGGATCGCCATCCCGGCTTCGCGCTGCTGCCGTACCAGCGCCATCAGCCGTTGGGTCGCCGCTTCCGACAGCGTGCTGGTCGCCTCGTCGAGGATCAGCAGGCGTGCATTGGAAGAGAGGGCCCTGGCGATCTCGATCTCCTGGCGCATCTCCACGCTGAGCTCGGAAACGAGCGCGTGCGGCTCGACGTGGACACCGAGGCGGTCGAGCGCCACGCGGGCGTCCTCTTCCAGCCGCGTCCAGTCGATCGTCCCGAACCGCGTTCTCGGCAGGCGGCCGAGGAAAATGTTCTCCGCGACCGTCAGGGTCGGGGCCAGCGTCAGTTCCTGGCTGATCATCACGAAGCCGCGCGTCAGCGCCTCTGCCGGGCTGGCGATGGTGGAGGCGACGCCGTCGATGATGATCTCGCCTTCGTCGGGCTGGATGAGGCCGGCAATGATCTTGGAGAGCGTCGACTTGCCTGAACCGTTCTCCCCGGTCAGCGCATGGACCTCGCCGGCCCTTACCGTCAGGTCGACGTCGCTCAGCGCCCGCACGCCGGGGAAGCTCTTCGAAATGCCCACGAGGCGCACGATGGGGTCCGCATCCCGCCCGTTGCCGTTCGACTGCACTGTCCTGTTCATGCCGCCTTCCTCCCGATGAGATCGGCGGCCTTCTCGCCGATCATGATGGCCGCCGCATTGGTGTTGCCGGAAACGAGCGTCGGCATGATGGAGGCATCGGCGACGCGAAGGCCCTCGATGCCGTGCACACGGAGCTCGGGATCGACGACGGCCAGCGGATCGATGCCCATCTTGCAGGTTCCGACCTGGTGGGAGACGCAGCCGCCCTGGCTTGCCAGATAGGCCTCGATCTCCGCATCGCTCGCGGTCGCCGCGCCCGGCAGGTGCTCCTCGATGACGAAGTCGCGCAGGGGCGTCGTCGCGGCCATGCGCCGGGCCAGCTTCAGGCCCTCGACCGCGATCAGGCGGTCGCGCTCATGGGAGAAGTAGTTGGGCATCAGCTTCGGCGCATCCTGCGGATCGGACGAGCGCAGCGCCACCTCGCCGCGGCTTTCGGGACGGACCGGGCAGATGAAATTGGCAAAGCCGGAAAACCTGAACAGGCCGTCCTCGTAGTACCCGCCGGAGAAGGTCTGGAAGAGGAACTGCAGGTCGGGCGAGGCCGACTGCGGCAGGACCGTCGTGAACAACCCGGCCTGGCCGGCGGGAACGGATAGCGGCCCCCGGCGGGTCAGCAGCCATCGAAGGCCGGCCGCGGCCTGCCGGAGCCGGCTCGCCATGATGTCGTTCATGGTGATAGCCCTATTGCATTTCCAGGTGATCTGCCCGCCGTAGTGATCCTGGAGGTTCTGGCCGACGCCGGGCAGGTGATGCACCGTCCCGATGCCGTGCCGGCCGAGCGCCTCGCCGTCGCCGATGCCGGAGAGCATCAGAAGGTGGGGGGATTTGACCGAGCCGGCCGAAAGGATGACCTCGCGGCGCGCCTTGGCCTCCATGTGCACGCCGTCCCTGACGAAACGGACGCCCGAAGCGCGCCTGCCGGAAAGCAGGATCCGCTCTGCCAGCGCATGCGTGACGACGACGAGGTTGGGGCGTCGAAGGGCCGGCCTGAGATAGGCGGTGGCTGCCGAGGCGCGCCGTCCCCTGCGCACCGTCGCCTGGAAATAGCCGGCACCTTCCTGTCTGACCCCGTTGAAATCGTCGTTGCGTGGAATTCCAAGTGCGCCGGCGGCGGCGATGAACGCGTCGCACAGCGGATTGCGCTCGGTCAGGTCGGTGACCGACAGCGGTCCGCCGGCGCCGTGATAGCGGTCCGCGCCGTTTTCCTGGTCCTCCGCCTTGCGAAAGTAGGGGAGCACGTCCTCGTAGGCCCAGCCGGCATTGCCGAGCTGGCGCCAGTGATCGTAGTCCTGCGCCTGGCCGCGGATGTAGATCAGCCCGTTGATCGAGGACGAGCCGCCGAGCACCTTGCCGCGCGGCCAGTAGATGCGCCGCCCGCCGAGCGCCGGATTGGGCTCGGTCTCGAACTTCCAGTTGACGCGCGGATCGACGATGGTCTTGCCGTAGCCGACGGGTATGTGGATCCAGAAGCTCGTGTCGCGGCCGCCGGCTTCCAGCATCAGGACCGTTGTCTTCCCGTCCTCGGTCAGCCGCGCGGCAAGCGCGCAGCCCGCCGAGCCCGCACCAATGACGATGTAGTCGAAACTCTGTCCGTCGAGCACGCGCATCTCCCATGGGCGGGCACGCGGAGCCCCGCTCGTTTTTCACATCTTTCCCCGGCGACGTTCCCGTTTTCTTGTCTTTGGATCGACCGGGGATTGGTCTTGCCGGCATCGCGGCGCCGCGGCGCGGCGGGCGATGCCTAGGCGGCTTGTCTGCCGCGGATCATGTCGGCGGCCTTCTCCGCGATCATGATCGTCGGTGCATTGGTGTTGCCCGAGACGAGCGTCGGCATGATCGAGGCATCGACGACGCGCAGCCCCGCCAGGCCGTGAACCTTCAGCTGCGTGTCGACCACCGCCATCGGATCGCCGCCCATCTTGCAGGTGCCGACCTGATGGCAGATCGACAGGCCCGTCCTTCGGGCATAGTCGAGGATCTCCGCATCCGATCGCACCGCCGGTCCCGGCGCGTATTCGGACAGGATATGGTCGGCGATCCGGCCGCCTGCGGCGACCCGGCGCGACATCTTGATCGCCTCGACCAGGACATGCCGGTCCGCCTCGGCGGAGAGGTAGTTTGGCTGCATCGACGGCGCGTCCTTCGGATCGGTCGAGCGCAGCTTCAAGGTGCCGCGGCTCTCGGGCCGGATCGGGCAGACCGCATTGGCAAAGCCGGAGAACTTGTGCAGCCCGCCGTCGAGATCGTCATGGCTGAAGGTCTGGAACAGGAACTGGATGTCCGGGGTCTCCAGCCGTGCATCGGATTTCACGAAGGCGCCGACCTGCGCCGCAGAAATGGTCAGGGGGCCGCGTCGCAACAGCAGATACTGCAGCCCGACCTTCAGCTGCCGCATTCGGCTCGTCATCACGTCGTTGATCGTCAGGGGCAGCTTGCTCTTGTAGGTGATCAGCGCGCCATAGTGATCCTGGAGATTCTCGCCCACTCCCGGCAGGTCGTGCACGACGTCGATGCCGAGCTGCGAGAGCTGGCCGGCCGGCCCGATGCCCGACAGGAGCAGAAGTTTCGGCGAATTGAGCGAGCCCGCGCTGACGATGACTTCGCGCCGCGCCCTGACGACAAGCCGGCGCCCGTCGCGCTCGGCGACGACGCCGACGGCGCGGCGCCCCTCGAACAGGATGCGCTGCGTTTCCGCGCGCGTCACGACACGAAGATTTTTCCGCTTCATCGCCGGGCGGAGATAGGCGACCGCCGTCGAGCAGCGGCGGGCATGGCGGGTGGTCGTCTGGTAATAGCCGACGCCTTCCTGCACCGGGCCGTTGAAATCGTCGTTGCGCGGAATGCCGGCCGCGATGGCGCTGGCGATGAAGGCTTCGCAGAGCGGATTGCGCTCCGTCAGGTTGGAGACGCGCAGCGGGCCGCCCGTGCCGTGACGCGGGTCGGCGCCGTTTTCCTGGTCTTCGGCCTTGCGGAAATAGGGCAGCACGTCGTCATGGGCCCAGCCGGCATTGCCGAGCTGGCGCCAATGGTCGTAGTCCTGCGCCTGGCCGCGGATGTAGAGGAGCCCGTTGATCGAGGAGGAGCCGCCGAGAACCTTGCCGCGCGGCCAGTAGAGCGCCCGTCCGCCGACGTCCTCGCCCTTCTCGGTCTCGTAGAACCAGTTGACGGCCGGATCGACCATGGTTTTGCCGTAGCCGATCGGAATATGGATCCAGGGATTCCAGTCCCTGCCGCCGGCCTCCAGCAACGTGACGGAGGTCGCGGCATCTTCCGACAGGCGCGCGGCAAGCACGCAGCCTGCCGATCCCGCGCCGACGATGACAATATCCGTCTCGATTGTCTCTTCGCTGTCAGTCATCGCTTCCGTTTTCGAAATGCTTCCCGCCTCGGCAGGCCGACGTTCCGACCGCCGCCGCCGCTGATCCGCCCACGTCCGACGACAGACTAGACAGGAGCGTTTGATCGAATTCCAATACAAATGCAGGCATGGTCCAATGCCGCGCCGATATCGGTTTGCGCCAGCCGAAGACGTTGGGTGAACGAGGCCATAAGCACGGCCGCGTGCGGGCGCTGCCCGCCTGGGGACCTCGCCGGCTTTCGGGGATACCGGAGGCGCTCGCCGATCCCGCCCATGAGTGGCACGCACTGCTTGCCGAATGGCAGGTCGCCAGGGCTGCGACGCGAACAATGCTCCTTCGCCGACCGCGACAGAGCCGTAGAAAGCCCGGCTGCAAAATGGGCGCGTCGGTCATGAAACCTCGGCGCGCCCGCCTTGGCGTACTACCGCAACGCGCTGAGGAAACCTTGTGTCCGTTCCTGCCGCGGCGCGGTGAAAACCTGCTGCGCCGTGCCGATCTCGACGATCGCCCCCTGGTCCATCATCACGACCCGGTCGGCGACATCGCGCGCGAAGGCCATTTCATGGGTGACGACGATCATGGTCATGCCCGCTTCCGCCAGCTCCTTCATGACGTCAAGGACCTCGCCGACGGTTTCGGGATCGAGCGCGCTGGTGGGCTCGTCGAACAGCATGACTTTCGGCTTCATCGCGAGCGCCCGCGCGATCGCGACGCGCTGCTGCTGTCCGCCGGAAAGCTGGGAGGGGTAGTTGCCGGCCTTGTCGCCAAGGCGCACCCGTGCCAGAAGCTGCCGCGCCTCGGCCTCCACCTCTGCGCGATCGCGGCCCTGGACGCGCATCGGCGCCACGGTGATATTCTCCAGCGCCGTGAGGTGCGGAAACAGGTTGAAGCGCTGGAACACCATGCCGGTCTTCTGCCGCTGCAGGGCGATCCGGGCCTCGCTGTCCTCGACGATCCTTCCCCTGTGCTCGCGATAGCCGATCAGTTCGCCATCCACCAGGATCCGGCCTTGGTTGATTTTCTCCAGATGGTTGATGCAGCGCAGCAAGGTGGTCTTGCCCGAACCGGAAGGACCGATCAGGCAAACCACCTCGCTCCTGAACACGTCGAGCGAGACGCCGCGGATCACCTCCCAATTGCCGTAGGACTTGCGCACGTCGACAAGCGAAACAAGCGGCGGAGACTGTTCGTTCATCATGCTAGCGCTGCATGACCATGGCCCTGCCCGATCCGCGCATATTGCTCTTGTCATCGCAGGACATTGTTCCGGTGACGATCCTGTCCGGTTTTCTCGGCAGCGGAAAGACGACGATCATCCGGCGGCTCCTGACCTACGCCTGCGATACGGCCGTCATCGTCAACGAGTTCGGCGAGGTCGGTCTCGACCATCTGCTTCTGGAGAGTGCCGACGACAATATAGCGCTGCTGCCCGGCGGCTGCCTGTGCTGCCAGGCGAGGGGCGATCTTGCCCGTGCGCTGCGATCCTTGCAGGACCGGTCCGCGCTCGGCCAGGCGCCGGCCTTTCGCCGGGTCATCGTCGAGACCAGCGGCCTTGCCGATCCCGGGCCGATCCTGCAGGTGCTTCTCAGTGATCCGTTACGGTTGTCGCGATACCGGTTTGCCGGGCTGGTGACGACGGCTGACGCCGTGCTCGGCGCCGGACAGCTTGCCGGCCATGCAGTGGCGCAGAGCCAGGTCGCGCTTGCGGACCGGATCCTTCTCACCAAGCTGGATATCGCCGCCTCCGCCGATCGCCAGCGCCTTGTGGAAGCGCTGGCGCGCCACAGCGCCGCGCCGGTCGAGGATCGTGCGAGTGACGCCGGGCTGGAGCGCCAGCTGTTCGCATTCGATGTCGGTGCGAGGCCGCGCTTTCGCGCCATCGGGACAGGCCATGGCGCGCATGACGGCCTCTTCACCGCTATCTCGCTCGGTTGGACCGGTCGCGTCGAACTTGCCGGCCTGCACGCCGAGCTGACGGCATTTGCGCTAGGTGTTTGATCCCACGGTTTGATGGTGCGATCCTTTCTTTGGAATGGAAGGAAGCCCTATGGGACAAGTTCGTCACGGCAGCGCCACGACCACGCACGCTGTCCGAGCAGCAATACAGCGATCGCAAGCTTCGCTCGCGCAGCTGAGCCGGGAGCTGGGCATCAACCCCAAGACCGTTGCGAAGTGGCGCAAGCGCGCGACGGTGGACGATATGAAGACCGGGCCATCGGAACCGCGCTCTACAGTCCTGTCGGCGGATGAAGAGGCGGCGATCATAGCATTCCGGCGCCATACACTGCTGCCGTTGGACGACTGCCTTTACGCCCTGCACCCCTCGATCCCCCACCTGACGCGATCCGCTGCACCGCTGCTTGCAGCGGCATGGCATATCGCGTCTGCCTGATGTGGAAGGCGACAAGCCTAAACGGTCGAAGTTCAAGCGCTACCCCATAGGGTTCTTCCATATCGACATCGCCGAGGTTCAGACCGCTGAAGGCAAACTATATTTGTTCGTCGGCATCGACCGCACGAGCAAGTTCGCCGTGACCCAACTCGTTGACAAGGCAGACAGGGAGACCGCTTGGGAATTCCTTCAGCATATGCTCGAAGCCGTGCCCTACCAGGTCCATACTATTCTCACTGATAACGGCATCCAGTTCGCAGAGCAGCCTCGGAATCGGAATACCATCTACTCCCGCCCGCTGCGCTTCGACATGATCTGCGAGGCAAACGGCATTGAACACCGGCTGACCAAGCCCAACCATCCATGGACCAATGGGCAGGTCGAGCGGATGAACCGCACGATCAAGGAGGCCACCGTCAAGCGCTTCCATTACGATAGCCACGACCAGCTCCGAGCACACCTGACGGACTTCATGGCAGCCTACAACTTCGCCCGCAGGCTCAAGACCCTCAGTGGACTCACGCCATACGAATACATCTGCAAGATCTGGACATCAGAGCCTCACAGATTCATCCTAAACCCGATCCACCAGATGCCGGGACTGAACACCTAGAGCACGGGGAAACCCTGCTGCGGCTGAAAGGCATCGTCGATGTCGCCGGAGCGCAGACGCCCGCGAGCGTCCATGCGGTCCAGCACCTCGTCGAGCGCCCGCGTCTGCTGGCGACGATGCCGGCCGAGCCCTGGCGCGGCATCGTCGCCATCTGCCGGCGGCAGGCACGCAACGGGATTGCGGACCGCCTTGGGCAGGTCCTGCGGGCGTCCACGGCAGACAGGGCGGAAATCCATCGGGAGCATGCATGATGATCAAGGCCTGGGACCACACATCGCTGGCGGTCGACGATCTCGATCGTTCGATGGAATTCTATCGGGAGGCCTTCGGTTACACGCTGGTCTTTTCCGAACGGGACATGGCGCGGGAGATCAGCAGCATGATGGGGCTGACGCGCCTGACCTGTGACCTCGCCCAGATGTCGCATCCGGTTTCGGGACAGCGGCTCGAACTCATCGCCTTCCGCGGCCACGATGCCCCGCCGCAGTCGCATCCGGTCGCCACCGGGGCAGGCCATATCGGTTTTTCAGTCGAGAACCTCGACGAGGCGCTGGCCGCCGTGGTGGCAAAGGGCGCCGTTCCCATCGGCGTCGTCACCGGTTTTCCGGAAGGCCGGTCGACCTATTGCCGCGCGCCGGGCGGGTCGTTTTTCGAGCTGTCGGAATTGAACGAGGGCCTGCCGGGCTGACCGATGAGCCGGGGCCGGCATTTTCAGGAGTGTGCAGCATGAAGCTCAATCCAACCAACCTGTTCAGAACCATGGTGCGCATGCGCGCCTTCGATGAGGCGTGCCTCGAAGGCGTGCCCACCTTTGAAATCCATGGCGAACTGCATACCGGCATCGGCCAGGAGGCGATCGGCACGGCGATGGCCCAGTCGCTGACGCCCGGTGACGCGGTGGTGAGCACCCACCGCAATCATTTCCACGCGCTCGCCAAGGGCGTTCCGCCACGAGCCCTTATGGCCGAGATCTTCGAGAAGGAGACCGGCCTCTGCCGCGGCCGCGGCGGGCATATGCACCCCTTCGATCCGGACCGGAATTTTTCCGCCACCGGCATCGTCGGCGCCTCGCTGCCGGTAGCGCTCGGCTATGCCTATGCCTTCAAGATGAAGGGCCAGCCGCATGTCGCCGTCGGAATCTGCGGCGACGGCGCCGCCAATCACGGCACGTTCCACGAATGCCTGAACATGGCCGCCGCCTGGCAATTGCCGCTGGTCTGCCTGGTGGAGAACAACCAATACGCCATTTCCGTCCGCTTTTCGGACGTGACGGCGACGCCGACCATCGCCGAACGGGCTGGTGCCTACGGCATCTGGGGCCGACAGGTCGACGGTGCGGATGTGGAGGCGGTGAGCGCCGCCTTCGCCGAAGCGGTCAGGCATGCCCGCAAGGGCGGCGGTCCGGCGCTGCTCGAAGCCGCCTGCTATCGCTTCCGCGGCCATTACGAGGGCGACCATGACAATTATCGCGAGCGGGCGGAAAAGCAGCGCATGCGGGCCGAACTGGATCCGGTCGCCCGCTATCGGCGGGTCCTGATCGAACGCGGGATCGCAAGCGGCGAGGAACTCGATGCGATCGCCGCCGCGGCCAAGGCAGAAATGAGCGCGATGCTCGAGGATGTGCGCGCCGATGCCATGCCCGACCCGTCGGGCGCCATGAACCATGTCTTTGCGGAGCCTGCCTGATGTCGACCGACGCCCTTACCAACATACGCAAGATCAATGCCTCGCAGGCGGTGGCCGAGGGCCTGATGCAGGAAATGGAACGCGACGAGCGGGTCGTCCTGCTCGGCGAGGATGTCGGCCGCAGCGGCGGGGTCTTCGGTTCGAGCCGCAACCTCCTGGAACGCTTCGGCCCTATTCGGGTGCGCGACACGCCGATTTCCGAAATGTCGTTCACCGGCATGGGTGTCGGCATGGCGATGGCCGGGCTGCGGCCGGTCGTCGAGATCATGTTCGTCGATTTCATCGGCGTCTGCCTGGAGCAGGTCTACAATGCCATGGCCAAGATCCCCTACATGTCGGGCGGCCGCGTGAAGATGCCGATGGTGATCAAGACGGCGGGCGGGAATATCGGCTCCGGTCGAGGCGCCCCGGCTGACGACGCTCACCTTTCCCGATTCCTTCTTTCCGCATTTCCACGACGTCGGCCGGCTGAGCGTCGAGGCGCGGATCGGGGTTGCGGTGCGGGGTGCGCTGGCCGCGAAGGGCCATCGCATCCATCTGTGGCCGGACTACGAGTTCGACGCCAGCGGCGTGGCGGTCTCGCTCGATCTGAGGCCGCCCGCCGAAGGGCGGCGCGTGCTCGGCTCGGGCGCCGATCCGAGGCGCAGCCATTATGCCGTCAGTACGTGAACCTCACTCCGAAACCAGCATCGCGCAAAGTTCACGGACGACGGTCGCCTGCGTGGTGCACGACGGCGCAAGACAGCCTTGCGCCGTCGTGCACCACGGGACAAAAATATTCCCTCAAATAATCTATAAAAACTATAAATTATCTATTTTTATCCCGGAGCGCACCCTAATGTTCAGCTGATTTTGAAACAGCCGGTATATTCATGTCCAAGACAATCCGCTTCAACGCTTTCGAGATGAATTGTGTCGGCCACCAGTCGCCAGGGCTCTGGCGCCATCCGCGCGACAGATCCTGGCAATACAAAGATCTGGAATACTGGACAGACCTCGCAGCGCTTCTGGAGACGGGATGCTTCGATTCCATCTTCATCGCCGACGTGATCGGCTATTACGATGTCTACAAGAGCGATCTCGACAACGCGCTCCTGCAGGGTGTCCAGATCCCGGTCGCCGACCCGCTTCAGCTCGCCAATCCGATCGCCCAGGCAACGCATCATCTCGGCATCGGCATCACGGCGTCCACGAGCTTCGAGCATCCCTACACATTTGCGCGCCGTCTCTCGACCGCCGACCATCACACGAAGGGCCGCATCGGCTGGAATATCGTCACGTCCTATCTGGAGAGCGGTGCCAAGAATGTCGGACAGGGCGGCCTGCGCTCGCACGACAACCGCTACGACGTCGCGGCCGAGTATCTGGAGGTGCTCTACAAGCTGTTCGAGGGCAGCTGGGAAGAGGGTGCCGTGCTGCGTGACAAAGAGCGCGGCATCTTCGCCGATCCGGCCAAGATCCATGAGATCGGCCACAAGGGGACATATTTCGATGTTCCTGGCTATCATCTCTGCGAGCCGTCGCCGCAGCGCACGCCCGTCCTGTTTCAGGCCGGGGCATCGAATGCGGGCAAGGACGTCGCGGCCGGCCATGCGGAATGCGTGTTCATTTCAACGCCCCTGAAGGACGCCACGCGCGCCTATGTCGCCGATATCCGCGCGCGGGCGGCAGCGCAGGGACGCGATCCGAAAAGGATACTCGTCTATGCCATGGCGACGATCATCGTCGACGAGACGGATGCAAAGGCGCGGGCGAAATACGAGGAATACGTCAAATATGCCTCCTATGACGGTGCCCTTGTCCTGATGTCCGGTTGGACCGGGATCGACTTCGGCCATTACAAGCCCACGGACGTGGTCAGGAACGTCAAGACGAATGCGATCACCTCGGCGGTTGAGCGCCTCTCCGACGGTCGCAAGGTCTGGACGATCGAGGAACTGGCGCAGTGGGGCGGCATCGGCGGCATGGGTCCGCTCTTCGTCGGCTCGCCCTCGACCATCGCCGATATCCTGCAGGAGTGGGTCGAGGAAACCGATATCGACGGTTTCAACCTCGCCTATGCCCTCGCCCACGAGACCTTCGCAGACGTGATCGGCTACGTGGTGCCGGAACTGCAGAAGCGCGGTGTCTATGCGACAGGATATCGGGAGGGCACGCTGCGCGACAAGCTTTTCGGGCAAGGTCCCTACCTTCCCGAAACCCATCCGGCGAACCGGTTCCGCGATATCGAGAAGGTGAAACGGGAAGAGGCCGCCAAGGCCGCCGAAGAGGCGGCCTGACGAAAGGCGGAGGGACCGCTCGTAACAGCACGAAAAATCGGAAAACGCCGGACCGTCGGTCCCGGCGAGGGATGGCGCTTGGCCGCCGTCAAGACTGGAGTGGGACATCGATGGGCATACATGCGGCGCCGGCGCTGGAAGTCCGGAACGTATCGCTCTCCTTCAAGGGCGTGAAGGCGATCTCCGATCTGTCCTTCCGGGTCGAGGGGAAGGAGATCTGCGCGCTGATCGGCCCGAACGGCGCCGGCAAGAGTTCGCTGCTCAACATCATCAACGGCGTCTATGTGCCAGACAGCGGCGAGATCGTCTTCGAGGGGGAGCATTTCCAGCGCATGCGGCCCGGCGATGCGGCCCGGCGCGGCATCGGCCGCGGTTTCCAGAACAATGCGCTCTTCTCCGGCATGAGCGTCATCGACAATGTCATCGCCGGCCTGTCGCGCCATTCGAAGGTGGCCCTTGTCGAGGAAATGTTCCGCCTGCCGCGTGCGCGGCGCGAGGAAAGCGATTTCCGCGAAAGGGCGCATGCCGTGCTGCATCTCTTCGATCTCGAAAAACATGCGAACACGCCTGTCGGAATGCTGCCCTACGGCGTGCAGAAGAAGGTGGAGATGGCGCGCGCCATCGTCGCCGAGCCCCCGTCTCCTTCTGCTCGACGAGCCGCTGGCCGGCATGAACGCAGGCGAGAAGCAGGAAATCGCCGCGGTCATCCAGCGGCTGAATGCCGAGCTGAAGCTCACCGTCGTCCTCATCGAGCACGACGTCGGCATCGTGCTGAAGCTCGCCCATCACGTTGTCGTCCTCGATTACGGGCGCAAGCTCGCGGACGGGCCTCCGGAGGCGATCCGCGACAACAAGGATGTCATCGCCGCCTATATCGGCTCCGATCACGCCGAGGTGGCCGTATGAGCATGTTCCTCGAAACCCTTATCGGCGGCCTGCTCTCGGGCACCATGTATTCGCTGGTCGCGATCGGCTTCGTACTGATCTACAAGGCCTCCGGTGTCTTTAACTATGCGCAGGGCTCGCTCCTTCTCTTCGCAGCGCTCACCTTCGTCACCCTCACCGAAAACGGCGTGCCGGCCTATGCGGCGATCGCGATCACCGTTGCGCTCCTGATCGCGACAGCCATCGCCATCGAGAAACTGCTGCTCCGGCCACTCACCAACCGCAGCCCCATGACACTCTTCATGGCGACGCTCGGGCTTTCCTACGTGGTGGAAGGCGTAGCGCAGGGCATCATGGGATCGCAGGTGCGCGCGCTCAATCTCGGCATCGAGGACCTGCCGATTTTCGTCGGCGACATCCTGATCAGCCAGTTCGATCTCGTGGCCGCGGGCGTCGCGCTCGCCCTCGTGGTCGTGCTCTCGCTGCTCTTCAACAGGACGCGCATCGGCATACAGCTGCGTGGCGTGGCGGATGACACCCGGGCGGCCCTTTCGCTCGGGATCGACATCAACCGGATCTGGCAGATCGTCTGGGCCGTTGCCGGTCTCGTCGGGCTGGTCGCCGGCCTTCTCTGGGGCGCGCGGCAGGGCGTGCAGTTCTCCCTGTCGCTGGTCGTGCTGAAGGCGCTGCCTGTCCTCATCATCGGGGGCTTTACGTCGATCCCCGGCGCCATCGTCGGCGGCCTGATCGTCGGTGCCGGCGAGAGCCTGGCTGAGACCTATATCGGCCCGTTCCTCGGCGGTGGAATCACGCCCTGGTTCGCCTACGCGCTGGCACTTGTCTTCCTCTTCATCCGTCCAGCCGGCCTCTTCGGCGAACGCTCCATCGAAAGGGTGTGATCCATGGCCGAGCTCGATCTGCGCGCGACCGCCGAACCCGCCGAAAGCTTCGGCCTGAAGGCCCTCTCGCTGGCGGCGGTGGCGGCCGCGGTCCTTGCAGCACCCTTCCTTGCATCCGAATACTGGATCAATGCGATCATCGTACCGTTCCTGATCCTGTCGCTTGCCGGCCTCGGGCTGAACCTTCTGACCGGGTATGCCGGCCAGCTCTCGCTCGGCGCGGGCGCCTTCATGATGGTCGGGGCCTACGCCACTTTTGCGCTGCAACTGCGTGTCCCCGATCTGCCGCTCCCGCTGGCGCTCATCGTCGCCGGCCTGATCGCCGGGGCGGTCGGCATGGTCTTCGGCCTGCCGTCGACCCGTATCAAGGGCTTCTACCTGATCGTCAGCACGCTAGCCGCCCAGTTCTTCTTCGAATGGCTGTTCCTGAAATTCCCGTGGTTCTACAACGGCAATTCGTCGGCAACGATTGCGCTGTCGCGCGGCCTCTCGGTCTTCGGACTCGATGCCAACGGCCCGCATGGCCGCTACTATCTGACGCTCGGCGCCGTCGCGCTCCTCACCCTTCTCTCGTTCAACCTCATTCGCAGCCAGACGGGCCGCAACTGGATGGCGATCCGCGACATGGACACGGCTGCCGCCGTCATCGGCGTGCCCGTGCTGCACGCCAAGCTGCAGGCCTTCGCGGTTTCGAGTTTCATCCTCGGGATCGCAGGCGCGCTCTGGGCTTTCGCCTATCTCGGATCCGCAAGCGTCCAGAGCTTCGGCCTTCACCGCTCCTACCAGATCCTCTTCATCATCATCATCGGCGGGCTCGGCACGATCCGCGGCGCCTTCTTCGGCGCGGCTTTCGTCAGCCTCCTGCCGCTCGTCCTCGACTGGCTGTTCCAATACCTCCTCAGCGGCCAGGTCGATGCCGGGCTGCTGCAGAACGTGCAGAAGGCCATCTTCGGCATCCTCATCATCTGGTTCCTGATCCGCGAACCGGAAGGTCTGTCGCGCCTTCTGGCGATCCGGCGTACGGCCAGCCGCCGCCTTTTCCCTTCATGATCTTTTCACACATCCGAACCCTGGAGCCTTGCCCATGAAACGCCTGCTCGTCGCCGCCCTTCTCACCGGCACCGTCTTCTCACATGCCGCATCGGCCTTTGCTGCCGATGTCACGCAGTACATCCCGCTTCCGACCTACCGTGTCGGCGCCTATGCCTCGTCCGGTGAACTCTGGTGGGCGGGCGAACGGGACTACTTCCGCTATATCAACGAGGTCGAAGGCGGCGTCGAGGGCATCAAGCTCGACTACGAGGAATTCGAGACCGAATGGAGCCCGGACCGCACCGTCGAGGTCTATGAACGGGTCAAGGCCGGCAAGAACGGCTCGCCGCTCGCCTTCTTTTTCACCCATGGCACGCCCGCGACCTACGCGCTTCTGGAAAGGGCAGCCGCAGACAGGATTCCACTGATCGACCCGGCCGGCGGCAAGACGGAAACGGTCGACGGCACGGTCTTCCCCTACGCCTTCCCGCTGCTCTTCAGCTATTACAGCCAGGCCTCGACGGGCATCAACTACATCGCCTCGAAGGTCGGCGGTCTCGACAAGCTGAAGGGCCTGAAGATCGCGACGGTCTATCACGACAGCGCCTATGGCCGCGCGAGCCAGCCCGCAATCGACCTGCTCGCCAGGACCTACGGCTTCGAGAACATCCAGATCCCGGTCGCCGATCCGGGCAACGAGCAGTCGCCGCAGTGGCGCCAGATCCGCGAACAGAAGCCGGACTGGGTGTTCCTGCGCACCTGGGGCGTCTCCACGGTCGTCGCGCTGAAGACTGCCAAGCGCTTCGGCTTCCCGGCCGATCACATCATCGGCGACGTCTGGGCCGGCTCGGAATCGGACGCCATTCCCGCCGGTGATGCGGCGATCGGCTATTCCGCGCTGGCGCCCTATCCGGGCGGCACGGATTTTGCGATCCACAAGAAGCTGAAGGCCGAGATTCTCGACAAGGGCAAGTCCGACCTGCGCGACCAGAAGCTCTTCGGCGCCGTGAACTACAATATCGGCCTCGTCAACGCGGCTCTCGCGGTCGAGGCGCTGCGCGTCGGCTACAAGCATTTCGGAGCGCGTCCGCTCAATGGCGAAGAGGGGCGCTGGGCCTTCGAGCACCTGACGATCGACGACAAGCGGCTGGAGGAAATCGGCTTCAAGGGCCTGCTGCAGCCGATCGCCATCACGTCGAGCGACCATGAAGGCGGTGGCGCGGCGCGCATCCAGAGCTGGGACGGCGAGAAGTGGGTGCTCCAGACCGACTGGATCAAGGCGGACCACGCCCTCCTGAACCCGCTGATCAAGGACGGTGCGGCGGCCTATGCCAAGGAAAACGGCATCACGCCGCGCACCCCCGAAACCGAAACCAACTGATCGGGCAGCAGGGAGGTCCATCATGCTGAAGACACTTTCACACACTCTGATCGTCGCCGCCTCGCTCGCCTTTCCGGCGGGTGCGGCGCACGCGATCGACACCACGCCGGGACCGGACAGCGACAAGCAGTTCTTCCCGATAGCGAGCTACCGCGTCGGCCCCTATGCCGCCTCGGGCACGTCGATCTGGGCCGGGATCATCGACTATTATCGCTACATCAACGAGTTCGAGGGCGGCATCAACGGCGTGCCGATCGTCTGGCAGGAATGCGAGACAGAATGGACGGCGGAAAAGGGCATCGAATGCTACGAGCGCTTCAAGCGCGGCCTGAACGGCGCGCCCGTGGCCTCCTATTTCCCGAACGGCGCACCGGCTGCCTATGCATTGTCGGATCGCGCGGCGGAAGACAAGCTGCCGCTCGTCACCATGGCCTATGGCCGCACCGAAGCCACCGACGGACGCGTGTTCCCCTATATCTTCCCGGTCATGGTGACCTTCTACAGCGAGGCTTCCGCCCTGGTGAACTATATCGCCAATCGGGAAGGGGGGCTCGACAAGCTCAAGGGCAAGAAGATCGCAACCGTCTATCATGACAGCGCCTACGGGCGCGAGACGCTCGATCCGCTGGCCCTCTTCGCCGAAAAATACGGCTTCGAAAACATCCAAATCCCCGTCGCCGATCCGGGCAGCGAGCAATCGGCCCAGTGGCGGCAGGTGCGCGAACAGAAGCCGGACTGGGTGTTCCTCAGGACCTGGGGCGTCTCGACCCCGGTCGCCATCAAGAGCGCACAGCGCTATGGCTTCCCGGCCGATCGCATCATCGGCGATGTCTGGGCCTCGTCCGAGGAGGACGTGATCCCCGCAGCAGAAGCGGCCAAGGGCTACCTTGCGCTTACGCCCTATCCGGCGGGGACCGAGTTCGAGATCCACAAGCGGCTGAAGCAGCACATCGTCGATGCCGGTAAATCCGACCTTCGCGACCCGAAGGCCTTCGGCAGTGTCTACTACAATTCCGGCCTGGTGAACGCGCTGATCTCCGTCGAGGTGGTGCGGCAGGCGCAGGCGAAGTTCGGCAACCGGCCGATCACGGGCGAGGAAGGGCAGTGGGCTCTCGAACACTTGAAGCTCGACGATGCGGCGCTTGAGAAGGCCGGCTTCCTCGGTCTCGTGCAGAACCTGCAACTGACGCCCGCCGACCACGAGGGCGGCGGCGCCGTGCGCGTCCAACAGTGGGAAGGCGACCGCTGGAATCTCGTCAGTGACTGGGTTGAGGCAGATCGCGCGGCCCTTCGCCCGCTGATCGACGCCAAGTCCGAAGCCTATGCCAGGGAACACGGCATCACGCCGCGCGACGTCGGCACCAACTGACTGACATGACCCTTCCGGGGCGGCTGTCGACCGCCCCGGTGTCCAACGGAGATGAACCGATGACGACACTGACAGAGGCGACGGCGGACCATGCCTGCCTTTCCGTTTCGGGGATCGAGGTCGTCTATGGCGGCGCGATCCTGGCGGTCTCCGATGTCTCGCTCGAGGTCGGCCCCGGCGAGATCGTGGCCCTTCTCGGCGCGAACGGCGCGGGAAAAAGTACGGTCCTGAAGGCGATCTCGGGGCTTGCATCCGCCGACCGCGCCAGCGTCCGACACGGCCAGATCCGCTTTGGCGGCGAGGATATCCTCGGCCAGCCCGCTAACCATCTGGCAAGGCGCGGAATCGTGCATGTGCTGGAGGGGAGGCACGTCTTCGCGCATCTGACCGTCGAGGAGAACCTGCTGGCCGGCGCCTTTCTTCATCGGCCCGGCCGACGCGCGCTGCGGGAGCAGATCGACGATATATACGAGTGGTTTCCCCGCTTGAAGGAGAAGCGGCGCACACAGGCCGGGCTCACGTCCGGCGGCGAGCAGCAGATGCTGGCGATTGGACGTGCCCTGCTCACGCGCCCGCGCCTCGTCCTTCTCGACGAGCCTTCGATGGGTCTGGCACCGCTCATCGTGCAGGAAATCTTTCAGATCATCGCCCGTCTCAATCGCGAGCGCGGGACTGCCTTCCTGCTCGCCGAACAGAATGCTGCGCTTTCCCTCAAACATTCGGCACGCGCCTACATCCTCGAGAGCGGACGTGTCGTGCTCAGCGGCAGCGCGGATGAGCTGTCCCGCCGTGACGATCTTCACCGCATCTATCTCGGAGACGCGGCCTGAGCCGCGCCCGCCCCACCAAGACAGGAAACAGAAAAGCATGACGCAGATCGACCAGGGCTGGGGCGAAGGCCCCTCCGAGCGCTACGAGACACTCGCCGCACAATTCCGTCCCTTGTTTGCCGAGATTGCGACCGGTGCGCTTGACCGCGAGTTGAACAGAAAGCTGCCCGAAGGCGAGATCGCGAGATTGAAGGCTGCTCGCTTCGGCGCGCTGCGTATACCAGAGGTCGAGGGCGGATTCGGGGCGAGCGTGCCGGAACTGGTCAACCTCCTGATCGAGCTGTCGGCATCCGATTCCAACATCACCCAAGCGCTGCGCGGCCATTTCGGCTTTGTCGAGGACGTCATCGGCAAGGCGCCCGGCCCGGACCGGGCCCGCTGGACAGAGCGACTTTCCCGCGGCGAGATCGCCGGCAATGCCTGGACGGAAATCGGCAATGCCCGGCAGGGCGGCTTTTCCACGAAGGTCTCTGAGGTCGGCGGCAGGCATGTGGTCGATGGGCAGAAGTTTTACACGACGGGGTCTCTTTTCGCCGACTGGATCAATGTCGGCGTCGCTGGCCTCGATGGCGAGGGCAGCACGGTGCAGGTGCGTCGTGACGATCCGGGTGTCGAGGTGATCGACGACTGGGACGGCTTCGGCCAGATACTCACGGCAAGCGGGACGACCCGTTTTGTTGGTGCGGAGGTCGATCCGGCGGACATCGTCGCAGACGACGACCAGTTCCGCTACGGCGCCGCCTTCTATCAGATCGTGCATCTGGCAACGCTGGCCGGCATCGGCAGGGTCTTATCGCAGGAGGTCGCCGCCGCCGTCGCAGCACGCGTGCGCAACTATACGAATGCCGCAGGGCCGCGTTCCAGCCAGGATCCGCAGGTCCTGCAGGTGGTCGGCCGCATTCGCAGCAATGCCTACACGGCCTCGGCGATCGTCCTTCAGGTTTCTAGATCGATCGAGCGGGCCTACCAGGCCCATTTCGGCGGCGACGATGCGGCGGAAGAACGGGCGAACGCCATTGCCGAGCTTGAGACCTCGCAGGCGCTAACCGTCGTCACCGATCTGATCCTCGAAGCCTCGACCATCGCCTTTGACGCCCTCGGTGCCTCCTCCACGCGCAAGCCGCTCGGACTCGACCGCCATTGGCGCAATGCCCGCACGCTGTCGTCGCACAATCCGCGCATCTACAAGGACCGCATCGTCGGTGATTTCGCCGTCAACGGCACGCCGCCGCCCTATCAGTGGCGCATCGGCCTGGCGGGCTGACGACGATGATCCGGTTCGAAGGAATTTCCTAGGCGTTTGAGGGCAGGAATGGCCCGGCCACGCCACGAAATGCCCGGCCAGCCGTCCGGCGGCCGGAAGCGGCGGGCCAGCTTTTCCCGGGCGCTCGCGTCGGGGCCGAAGATCCTGCTTTGCGACGAGGCGACGAGCGCGCTCGATCCGCAGACGACCGGCGCCGTGCTCGACCTGCTCCGCGATCTCGGCGTCACGATCGTGCTCACCGCCCGGGAGGTGGACCTCATCCGCCGCACTTGCGACCGCGTCGCCGATCGCGGCCGTGTTGGCGAGGCTGGGCCGATGATGGAGGTCTGCCTCCATCCGGGCATCCGGCGACATTGCGATCCGTCTGCGAGGCGGAGCCGGACGACGGCGTGCTCGATGTGACGACCGCGACCGATTGCAAGCGGGCGGGCCGTGCGGCTCATGCTCAAGGGCGAGAGGGCGCACAGGCCTGTTCTCGGCCGCATCGCGCGCGAAAATCTCGTCGATTACGCCATTGCCCTCACCCTCGCGGTCTTCCCCAGAGTGGGCGGCCACCCCAGACGCGGAGCCTGGAGGAGGAGACAAAGCTGGTTCGGTTCGTCACGACCCCACCGGGCATCGTTGGAAAGCGTTTTGTTTTCGTGTGACGATGATCGTCGTTGCGGTCAGCGCGAGCGCGAGGAAGGCTACACCTCCGGCAAGTGCAGGGATGCCAGTCATCGGCAGCCCTCTTGTGAGCGCGAACGCGCCTAAACCGGCTCCCATGGCATTGCCGAGGTTGAACGCAGCGATGTTGAGTGTTGCGGCAAGGTCGGGTGCAGACCCCGCTCGGCCCACCGCTTCGGACTGGAGGATGGCGCAGACCGCGAAAGCCACGATGCCCCAAACGATCAAGGCAATTGTTGCCAGCAACGGCACGGCTCCGATGTAACTGAAGCCGATGAGGACCAGCGCCACCGTCGCCAGAATGCCGGCGAGCGACGGCAGAGCGCGCCAATCCGCCAGCCGCGCGCCGATGAAGTTGCCCAGCGTCAGGCCGATGCCGCAGACGAGCAGCACGCCGCTGACATGAGAAGGTTCGACCCCCGAAACGTCCGTAAGGATCGGCGTGATATAGGTGAAGAAGGTGAACATGCTGGTCGAAGCGACCACACTGATCGCCAGCGTCAGCCAGACCGGCAGCGCGCGCAGCGCCCGCAGTTCCGCGCGCAGGTCACGGCGCTGTTCATTGCCTTTCGGCAGCCAGAGCAGCAGGCCGGCGAAGGCGATAACGCCCACCACCGTCACCGCCCAAAAGGTCGTCCGCCACCCTGCCGCCTCGCCGAGCATGGTGCCGAGCGGAACCCCGAGCACGGTCGCCGCCGTAAGCCCGCCGATCATCAACGCGATTGCTCGGGCGCGTTTGCCGGGCGGAACCAGACCGGCCGCGATCACCGATCCCACCCCAAGGAACGCCGCATGGCAGAATGCCGTGACGACGCGCGCAGCCATCAGCCAGCCATAACCCGGTGCGAGGGCGCAGGCGGCGTTCCCCATGATGAACAGGCCCAGCAGCAGGAACAGGGCGAGGCGGCTCGGCAGGCGCGCGGTGAGCAGCGCGAGCAAGGGGCCGCCGAAGGCTACACCGAGCGCATAGCCCGAGACGAGCAGCCCCGCTGCCGGGATGCCGACGCCAAGATCGCGCGCCACCTCCGGCAACAGGCCCATGATGACGAATTCGGTCGTGCCGATACCGAACGCCGCCAGCGCCAAGGCTGCAAGAGGCTTGGCCGCCGCCTTATCCATAGACGGCGTTCCTGATCTCGGCCGGAAACGCGCCGGACATGCCTTCGAATGCGGTGTTGGTGAGTGCGACGACGGACAGGCCGTTCGCGCGGTCGATGAACCAGCTATGGCCGTAGGCTCCGCCCCATTGCAGCGTGCCCGGCGCTTGTGGCGTGCCGGTCGGTGCGGGGTCGACCAGCACGGCCCATCCGTAGCCGAAACCCCAGCCCGGCCCCTGTGTCTCGGCCTGGGTGCCCACCTGATCGGCGGCCATCGTCCCGACCGTCCTGGCGTCGAGGATCGGTGCGCCGCCAGCGCGGATCGCTTCGAGAAAGCGCAAAACATCGCCGGCCGTGCCCGCCATGCCGGCACCGCCCGATGGGTAGGATTTAGGGTCAAGGATGCGGGACGGGGCGAAGCACGCGGCCGTGGCGAAAATCGGCACCTGTATTCCATCCATCATGGGCACCGGCACGGGATCGCCATCCGCGTAGGCTGCGGCCAGCCGTGCAGTATCGCGGACAGCAAAATCGGTATCCGTGAGGCCAAGCGGGATCGTCACCTTCTCGCGAACGATCTCGGCGAGGCTTCGGCCTTCCAACTGCTCCAATATGCCGCCGAGCACGTCGAGGCCGAGTGAGTAATGCCAGCCGGCGCCGGGCGCGAATGCCAGCGGCGCCGCGCCGAGGCGCGAGAGGTTTTCGTGCAACGACAGGCCAGGCTGATCGAGGCCGTCCGAAACATTCAGCTTGTGATACGGCCCGTCCGCCGGCTCCAGAAACCTGTAGCGAAGGCCCGAGGTGTGGGTGAGCAGATGATGGACCGTGATCTCCGGCGTCGATCCATCCGGCAGAGCGGGGCGGAAATCCGGCAGCCATTGCGTCACCGGCGCATGAAGGTCCAATCGGCCATCCTCGACGAACCGCATGACAGCCGCCGTCACGATGGGCTTTGTGATGGAGGCGAGCCGGAAGATCGCGTTCCCGCGCATCGGCGTTTGCGTTTCGCGATGCGAGTAGCCGGCGGCGCGGCGATGGATGATCTCGCCGTCATGGGCGGCGATCACGACTGTTCCGACGATACGTTTCTCGGCGAGCGCCTTGTCGATCGCGGCGTCAATGCGAGCGGATGCGTAGGAAAAATCAGGGAGACTCACGGCGCGCGATCCTTTATAATCACAATGACTGTTCCTGAATAGCCCGCTTCAGACGATATTTCTAGAGTGATCGTTGTGGAAAATAAAGAATCGTTGCCCCGTCGCCGTGGTCGTCCGCCCGCCTTCGACCGCAACGACGTGCTGGAGAAGGCTGCTGAGACCTTTTGGCGGCTGGGATATGAGGGCGCTTCCATCGCCGATCTCACGGCCGCTATGGGCATCACGCCGCAGAGCCTCTACGCGGCTTTCACGTCGAAGGCCGATCTCTATCGCGAGGCGTTGGCATGGTACCAGGCCAATATCGGAGCCTCGACCGCTCGCGCCCTTGAGGAGAGCGACGTGGTGAAGGCGCTGGCTCGCGTGCTTCGGGAGTCTGCGCACGAGTTCACAAAGCCCGGTTATCCGCACGGCTGCATGGTCTCGACCGCCGTGCTGACCTGTGCCGTCGAGAACGAGCCGGTCGCGCGCCATGTCTCCAGCCTGCGCAACGAAACGCTCGATGTCATCAAGGCGCGGATCGAGCGCGGCGTTGCCGAAGGGCAATTGAAACAAGCCACCGATGCGGCAGCTCTTGCGCGCTTTGTCGGTGCGATGATTCAGGGCATGTCGGTGCAGGCGCAAGATGGCGCATCCAAGTCCGCCCTGTCGGCTATGGCGGGCCTTGCGATTGCCGAGATCGAACGTCGCCGCGTCTGACCGACTCATTTCGCGTGCAGGGGCAGGCGGGCTTTTGATACCGATCCGCGTCATAGGGAGCTTGCGCCGCTGAATGACGTTCGCTGCTGTGCCCTGCCTTCCCTGACGGCGATCGTTCGTCGCATTGAAGATTTAGCGTATGTTCACACTACCCTTCTCGTTGCAGATGTAGCTTGAAGCTGGAAGAACCGGCGGCGCCCAAATCGGGACGAAGCTCCAGGCTCGGGATCAGATAGTCGCCGCCGTTCTGGCGGCGGAACGGGATCGGCGGAGTGCTGTCGAGCGTCCGCATCCGCTCGCGCAAGCGCTCGGCCGCCTGCTCGAAACCGGCCTCGTCGAGTCGGTCCACCCTGTAGGTTACGAAGGGCGGCAGCACATCGTAACCGGGATAGTGCAGGATGCCATGATTGATCGGGAACAGAAGATCGTCGATGGGGCCGTTGATGCCGCGCGGCGAGTAATGCTGTTCCCAGCCTCCGGTCGTCACGATCAGCATGGCGCGCTTGCCGGCGAGCATGCCTTCCCCGTAGCGGTCGCCCCAGCGGTGGTCGCTGTGCTCGCCGACGCCATAGGCGAAGCCGTAGGCATAGACGCGATCCACCCAGCCCTTGAGGATCGCCGGCATGGTGAACCACCAGAGCGGAAACTGCAGGATCAGCACCTCGGCCCGCAGCAGCTTTTCCTGCTCGGCCTTCACGTCCTCTGTCAGCGTATCGGCCGCGACGGCATCCCCGGATGCCGTCGCGACTTTCAGCCGTGCGTCGGGGTCAAGTGCGGGAAAGTCGGCACGATCCACCTCGGCCTTCCAGCCCATGGCGTAGAGGTCCGTCACCTCGACCGAATGACCTTGCGCCTCCAGTTCCTCAACAGCGACGGCGCGCAGCGAGGCGTTGAGGGATCGGGGGTCGGGATGGGCGAAGACGATCAGCACGTTCATGGCAAAAACCTGTTTGTTGGAGACGATTTTCTCCCAAACTAGGCGTCGGCCTATTATCCCGGTATAGATTGAGTGTGGATATGATAATGCCGAAAAATGGATAGATCGGATATAACGCTCGAACGCCTGCGCACCTTCGTCCGCGTCGCGGAGCGGGGGAACCTCTCGGCCGTCGCGCGCGAGATGAACATCGGCCAGTCCAGCGTCACGCGGCATCTTCATGAGTTGGAGGAAGCCTTGGGCGTGGTGCTGCTGAGCCGGACGACGCGGCGGGTCACGCTCACCGAGGAAGGTAGCCGCTACTATGCAAATGCCGTCCAGATTCTGCGCCTGGTAGAGCAGGCCGGAGACGAAGCACGAAGTGCACGCAGGGCTGCGGCGGGCACGGTTCGCATATCCTGCACGGCGGCGCTCGGCGTCCGGCACATCAGCCGCCTGATCTTCGCCTTTCAGGATCGCTATCCCGAGATCACCGTCGATCTTAGCCTGACGGATGAGCGGATCGACCTCGTGCGCGAAGGCGTGGATGTAGCCATCCGCCTCGGCCCGCTGGCCGACAGCTCCTTGAGGCTGCGGACGCTTGGCATGAGCCGCCGCATCCTCGTCGGTTCGCCCGATTATCTGGCGCGGCATGGACGGCCGACGACGCCCGAGGAATTGGCGGACCTCGAAGGTGTCCGTATGTCGAACATCGCCGGAAGCGATGCGCTCACGTTGGAAGGGCCGGACGGCAAAACCCGTGTCGTGCCCTTCGGTGGACGCCTTCGGGTCGATCATGGGCTTGCCGCGCGGGAAGCCTATCTTGCCGGGCGCGGGATCGGCCCGGCGCATCTTTGGCTGGTTGACGACCTGCTTTCCGAAGGACGGCTCGAACCGATCCTGCCGGACTATGCGCCGCCGTCCGTGCCGCTCAACATGCTCATCGCGCCGGAGCGGGCGGGCGTCGCGCGGGTGAGGCTGCTGGTGGAGTTCCTGGCCGGGGAAGTGCTGGCTATCCCCGGCATCGAACGCTCGCGGACGGCAAGCCAGGCGAACCATTTCCCTTAGCCCGTCATCGGCGAATCGAGCCGTGCAAAGCCCTCTTGCCGACGATAGGGGAAATGGGGATAGGGCGCGGTCACGGCGCTGGCCTCGTCCAGCTTCGCCACCTGTTCGGCGTCAGGCTCCAGCCGACCGCGCCGAGATTCCGGCGAAGCTGTTCCTCGTTGCGCGCGCCGACGATGACCGAGGAAACGGTCGGCATTGTACAGCCAGTTGAGCGCGATCTGTGGCACGGTCTTGCCGGTTCCCATCGTTCATTGCCAAGACGATGATGGCCCTGCTGCTCTGGTTCTCCGTGACCGACTACCTGCTCGCCATCGGGGCAAGGTCACCTCCTACGACAGCCGCCAACAGACCTGGGGGAACTGGAACGGAAAGACGATGTTGCGGCCAATCCAGTCCGCCGTCATCAGGATCAGTCCTCCCGTCAATGACGAGGCGACAAGATGTAGTCCTGCTCGTTGAGATCCCCAAAGCCGTGCCGGATGCGGTCCCATGGGCCCTGCAAAGCCCAACGGGCCGACAAGAATTGTCGCGGTTGCGGTCAGCGTTGCGGCAACCAGGAGCAGGATATTGCGACTAAGCGCGATCGAAACGCCGGCCGCCGCTCGCCATCTCCCTGCCGGGCGGCAGCATTTCATGCACCCCCCTCGAACGTGGGAGTGCACGAACCGCAATCGGTGCTACTGGACTTGCATGCACGATGACAATCGCCAACGCACTTGCCTTCTGGTTGAAGATCATGCCGCAACGCGCGAATGGATGCATGGCGTCATCGGGCAGGCATTTCCCGATGCGCGCATTGTTTCACATGCAAGCCTCAAGGCGGCTTGGGCCTGGCTCGACAGCCTTTCCGCGAGCGGCGCGGCCCTCTGGCTGGCGGTGGTCGATATCGGGCTTCCCGACGGATCGGGCATTTCACTGATCCAAGGACTGACCGAGCGTTTCCCTGCCTCGCGCCGGATCGTCGCGACCATCTATAACGACGACGCGCATTTGCTGGATGCCATCTCGGCGGGGGCCGACGGCTATATATTGAAGGAGGAAGAGCCCGATCGCATCGCCGCCACGCTGCGAAGGATCGAGCGGGACGAGCCGCCGCTGTCGCCCTCTATCGCGCGCCGAATGTTGAGCCATTTCCGGGCACCCGCGCCACCCGCCGACGACGCAGCGGTGCTGACCGGGCGCGAGATCGAAACCCTGACGCTGCTGGCGCGCGGGCTTACCGTGGGTGAGGTGGCCGCGCGGTTGGGACTGAAGCCGCACACCGTCGCCGGCTATGTGAAGGTCATCTACCAGAAACTCAACATCTCGACCCGGGCGGAGGCGACCCGCGAGGCCATCCATCGTCGCCTCGCCTGACGGATGCCGGAATGTCTTCTCATTCCACCCGTGCAAAGCCGCCTCGGAATCGGCCGATAGACAGGCCGCCCGCTGCGGGCCGGGGGATCCGCCGGGCCGCTTTGTGTGACGGCCGCCGGCATGAATGACGAACCGGCAGGTGGCCGTTGCTGCATGCGCGGCGCTCCCGATAGCGCGGAGGGTGGGGAGATCAGGTTGAACAGAGCAAAGGTAAAGCAGGCGGCGGTCCAGTCATGACCCCGGGCAACGCGGCTCTCCTCGCCCCTGGCGCCCGCGCGTGGCGAAGGTTCTCCCCGAGCGTCTCCATGTTCGTTGTGATGGTGGTCTGCATCGCGGCATCGGCGCTGGCGGTCTTTGTCGCCACGTCGCGCCCCTGGCTGGGGCTCACGCTGGGCGCAGGCCCCGGCGATGCCGTCATCCTGGCCGATATCGCGCGCGACGGCCCGGCCGCAAGCTCCGGGGCCGCGCCCGGTTTCCGGCTCGCCGGAATCGGGCCGGGCGGCAACGCCGACGGTCGTTCGGCCGTCCTGCTGCGGGGCAGCGACCTTGTCGAGGAGCCTGACGGCCTTGAGAGCTACGCGCAGGCGGCGGCGTTCCTCGCGCGGCAGAGCGAGCTGGCCGCTCTTCTGCAGCAATCCGTCCTCACCCTCCATGTCGTCAACGACGAGACCGCCGAGGCGCACGCGCTTGAGGTCTATCCGCGCGCCCGCCCTGTCCGGGCGCTGCCGCCGGTTTTTTGGGTGCAGCTCGTTTCGGGGCTTGCCGGCTTTGCCATCGGGGCCTGGATATGGGCGATGCGCAGCGGGGACATCGGGACGCGCCTGTTCGCCCTGTCGGGCTTCGGGCTGCTCGTCTCGGCCCTTCCCGCCGCCATTTACAGTACCCGCGAACTGGCTGTCGACGGCGACCTCTTCGCCATGTTGAGCGCCTTCAATCATCTCGGCGTCCACCTCTTCGGCGGCGCCATGGTGGCGCTGTTCCTCAGCTATCCTCGCCCGCTGGTGCGGCCGATCTGGCTGCTTTCGGTCCCAATCGTCCTGGCACCCTGGCTATGGGCGGACATTGGCGGGCTGCTGCCCGACCCCACCATTGGCATGTATGCTCCGATGATGGCCGAGATGTTGCTGATCGCCCTGCTGGTGGCGCTGCAATGGCGGCTGGCGCGGCGCGATCCGGCAACGCGGGCGGCGCTGCGATGGCTCGGTCTGTCGGTCGTGCTCGGCGCGGGCGCCTTCGTCGCCGGCATCGCCGCTCCCCTGTTGCTCGGGGCCGCCCCGGCGCTCAGCCAGGGCTACGCCTTTGCCTTCTTCCTGATCGTCTATGGCGGCATTGCGCTCGGCATCCGCCGCTACCGATTGTTCGACCTCGGCGACTGGGCCTTCCGCATCCTGTTTTATTCCGGCGGCGTGGTGCTGCTGGTGGCGCTCGATGCGGCGCTGATCTGGCTGCTCAATGTCGAACGCGCCCCGGCGCTCGGCGTGTCGCTGCTGCTGGTCGGTTTTGTCTACCTGCCGTTGCGTGACGCCCTCTGGCGCCGGATGCATGGCCGGCAGATACTGCCGGAACACGAATTGTTCGCGTCCGCCATGGACGTCGCCTTCGGCCCGACATCCGGTGCAAGGGCCGAACGCTGGCGCAGCTTGCTTGCGCGGCTCTACGATCCGTTGGAGACAGTGCCGGCCGGCGCGGTCGAGGACGTCGTCGCGAGCCCGGACGGGCTCGAACTCCTATTGCCGGAAGTCGCCGGGGAGACGGCATTGCGACTGCGCTATCCGTGGGGCGGGAAGGGCTTGTTCGGTCCTCGCGACCTGCAACTGGCCAGCCAGCTCGTCACCCTCGTTGCGCGCGCCGAAGCCAGCCGTGCCGCCTATGATCGTGGCGTGGCGGGGGAGCGCCAGCGCATCGCGCGCGACCTGCATGACGATGTGGGCGCCCGGTTGCTGACCGGCCTGCACCGTGCCGACACGCAAACGCGGCCGATCCTGCAAGAGGCGCTGTCGGACATCCGGACCATCGTGAGCGGTCTCAGCGGCAAGACGGCAACGCTGGACGGGGTGCTGGCCGAAGCGCGCCACGAGACGATGCGGCGGCTCGAAGCGGCAGGAATCGATCTCGACTGGGAGATACCCGACCAGCGCGCCGAGCACGTCGCCCTCAGTTACATGCAAAGCAAGGCGCTGCTTTCCTCGGTCCGCGAGATCGTCAGCAACGTCATCCGCCATTCCGCCGCGCGGATCGTGCATGCCCGGATCGCGCTGTCGGAGACGTCGATGCGCCTTCGCATCGCCGATGACGGGCGCGGCATGTCATGCCAGGCGGAGCCGGCCGGCTACGGGCTGGGCAACATCCGCCAGCGGCTGGGCGGTGTCGGGGGCACCTTGGCGATAACATCGGACGCTGGCGGCGCGGCACTGGAAATCGTGATGCCGCTTGGCGGTCCCGGGCAATCGCGGGAGCCTGGCGCCGAAAGCGGGCGGTTCTTATGAGTCGAGGCTGAGGTAAACCAATCCGTCCGGCTGGATCATCAGCCGCTTGTAGCCTTCCCCGCCACCGATCTTGCCGCTGCCGACGTCCCAGCATCCGGCCGACAGGGTGAATCTCACCTCTTCTCCCCGCGCGATATAGGACCCTTTGGAAAGCCGGTTGAAACCGTAGCTCAGCGCAGTGCAGTCCGCGATGACCACGGCATCCAGCCTGCCGGAAGTGTTGTTTCGGATGACGAGGGTGCCCGTCGGCTCACCCGGCCGCGTGAGCGGGCCGCCCGTCACGGTGTCGCATCCGGCCAGGGCCGAGGCGCAAAGCCCGATATATCCGGCCGCAAGCCGTCTCTTCATGCACGTTCTCCAGGCCTGTGGCTTCGTAGCAGCATGCTGCCGAGGTTCGCCTGCTTTCGCGCCGGATGCATCCCCCGTTCAGGGGGGAGCGGGAAGAAAAACGAGGCCTCGCGGGCGGTTTCCGATCGCTTGCCCGGCAGGCGATGAAACCTCCCGGCGGATGCGGCGTTCTTAATCCAGTGGCAACAACACCCGAGCGGACAATGACGAACGGAGAGACGACAATGAGGGAGCGCGAACTGCGCGGCATCATCGATGAGAAGATCACGGCCCTCATGCGCGAGATGCAGGAGGCGAACTGGCGTGCCGACGACGTCGCGTTCGCGATCGAAGCCGTCCTGAGGGAACGGTGGATCGACCGCGCCCTGGCGCTTCGGGCCGCGCGCGAAAATGTTCCGGAGGACTTCGTATCCGATGGAAACGAAGGCTGATCCGCCAGGCGCGTTCGGGAGCAAACCATGACAACGACATTTCAGGTCATCGCGCTGAGTTCGCTCGATCCCTTCGCAGACGATCGGCATGACGAGCCGAAGCTGCTCTATCCGGACGCATTGAAATACGCGCAGGAACTGAAGGCGCAGGGCAAGGCGTTTCGTGTTTTTGCGGACGGAGTAGCAACCGAAGAGCAGCGGCGCGCATTCCTGGAGCTCGGCGGGGTGGAATAGGCAGCGCCCTTGCGCTTACGGGCTTAGCAGTGCCCGTACCACGTATATGTTCCATCGTCCTGGAAAGGCGGGCGGGCATATCTGCGCTGGAAACGGCTCTCTGCAATCGACGACGCCTTCCCCAGAAGCGCGCGCAGCCGGCGGGTATCTTCGTCGACCTGGCGAAGGACGCGCTCCAGCGCGCCGCCTTCCGCCGCGCTGCGTTCGTGTGTTCGCGTCGGGCGAGCCGGTGTCACGCAAATGCGCGGGCCCACCCGGTTCTGAAACTGAGCCAGGACATGACCGGCGCAAGACAGCGCCTCGCGCACCTCGCCGCGCGGCTCGGTGGCGATGACGAGCCGGAAGGCGCTGATGAGGGAAGGCTTGCTTGCCGGCAGGCAATCCGTGTCGAGAATGTCGTTCTGCGGCCGCTCCAGTCGCAGGAAGGCCAGAAAGGTGTCGACGAGATAATGCGCCTTTGCAAGGACATCGGTGTCTGACCACTCTGCCTCGGGTGCGGACGGATTCCTGTAAGCCCTTGCCACGCGCTGTTCTCCGGTTTCGAATGGTAATGTCGCGGGGCAGCAAAAGGTTTCAAACTCGCGTTGATGCCGCCCTCGGGGAAGCGGGGCCTTGCCTTCTCGCTCAATCGACGCCGGTTTCGATCGTATCCCTGCTCTTATTGCGGTCCTCCCCCCTGAACAGGGGTTGGCAGGCGCGTGCCCTATTTTTATCGAACTGTCATTCCTGGGCGAATGAATGGGGAAATTATGCGTTTTAAAACTTTGATTGTAGCACTCGCGTGCTCGAGCTTGCTGGCCGCCTGCGCGTCGACAGGCACTACCGGTTCCATCAACCCGGGCGGCGGCGGCACGGGTGGCGGCGGCACGGGCGGCGGCGGCACGGGTGGTGGCGGCACAGGCGGTGGTGGCGCAGGCGGTGGCGGCACGGGCGGTGGCGGCACGGGCGGTGGCGGCACGGGCGGGGACGGCACGGGCGGGGACGGCATCCAGCTTCGTGGTCTGGCGACAAAATTCGACAAGGCGGAAAACGGCATGCCGAGTGTGCCTGGTGTGCCGACGCTTTACGAAACGCCGACGGCCGATTTCACCTCCGACGATACGCCGGTGACACGTACGGCTTCCGCGATTGCCGCTTCCCTCCTGCTCGAGGGGCCGCAGGCCACGGGCGGTAAGGCGACGATCAGCACCAGCGCAAAATTCGCCAATGGGCAGGATGTTGCCGGAACCAACGGCGCGTGGGGCCAAACCATCCCCACGGCTGACGGCGATACCGAGACGTACTATCTGAGGACGGGGGACGCCAGCCCCGGCGACAAGATCCGGATCGTTTCGCGCGACGAGGACGGCGACAGCAAGGACGATTTCTTTGCCGTCGACCAGCATTCCGGCGGCTCGGACGTCCGTCTGGCCCAGGAAACCGTCGGCATCTACTATGGCGGCGATTTTGCGCCTGCCTCCGCATTGACGGGCAAGACCACGGCCACCTACTCGCGCAAGGCGGGCACCCATGATGCCGGCGTTGTGCGCATCACGACGGGTTCCGGCTTGGCCGACGCCAGCCCCACCCTCTACAAGGGGGACGTGAGCCTGACGGCGGACTTCAATACCGCCCGGGTGAACGGACGCATCGACAACATCGACAGGATCGCCGGCATGGGGCGCACCAATTTCGACGTCGTGCTGGAGGATGCGACGATCAGCGGCGTTCACTACGACAACGGCAAGGTCCGCCTCGTTCAGACCGGCACCAACACCGACACGGCCACCATCGGCAATTCGGCCTTCATCGGTTCGTTCATGGGCAAGGATGCCGAGCGGACGGCCGGCGTGTTCCAGGCGACGGGCCAGATGGACGGAAAGCAAGCCTTCGTTTCCGGTCGCTTCGCGGCGGACGAGGTAAAGTGACGGTCGTTTCAGGCGGAGCCCGGGCGGGCTCCGCCGCACCTGCAACCGGATCCACCGGCGGTGGTGAACGGCAGAAGAACAACGCCATGAGACGCTTGAGCTGTCTGTGCCTCATCGCCGCCTATTGGTTCGGCCCCGCCGCGCTTGACGGGTATCCGCTGCCGTTCGGCACTTCGCCGGCTCGGGCTTCCAGCCTATCCTCGACATCCCCGGTCTCGACCGGCCGCGAGGCGCTTCTGCTGGCCAGGGCGCTGATCACGACCGGCAGGATGCAGGAGGCGCGGGCCGTGGTCGACGGCTGGCAACCGGACCACCCGGAGCACGGTCAACGCGTGCAGTTCGTCGACGGCCTCATCGCCGCCGCCCGGGGCGACCACCGGACGGCGGTTGCGATCTACCGCAAGATGCTGGCCGCCCGGCCGGATCTCGACGCCGTTCGAATCGAACTGACCAAGTCCTTGTTCATGCTGAGTGACGACGCCGCCGCCAAGGCACAGGCCGAACGGCTGGTCGCCGCCGGGGTCGACGACAGGATCGGCGGCACCATGTCGACCATGCTGAAGGTTCTGGATTCCCGCCGGCCGGTGCGCTTCAGCGGGTATGCATCGGTGCTGCCCAGCAGCAACGTCAACAACGGCACGGACAGGACGACCGTGCCGCTCGGCGACATCGACCTCACCATCGACGAATCCGCCAGGCGCAAGTCGGGGATCGGGCTGATGCTGGGTGGCGAGGTCCTCTACCGCCAGAGTTTCACGCCCTCGGCCGCCTTCGTCGGGTCGGTGTCGGCCATCGGGCGCTTCTACCCGCAGATCGACCGTTCCCTGATCACGGCGGATGCCAGCGCCGGCATTGAAAACAGTTTCGGTCAGACCCGCGTCCTCACCTCCATCATCGCCGGGGGCGGCATGACCGACCTGAAGGAGGATCTTCGCCACATCGGCGGGCGTGTCGAGGTGAACATGAACCCATGGCCCCAGTGGCGCGTCTTCAGCAGCACGTCGCTGCGCTATGAGCAGGACAAGGCGACCGAAGCCAACAGCGGCTGGGCGGGAAACACGACCGTCTATGCCGACCGCATGATCGGGCCGAACCGTTTCGTCCGCCTGATTGCCGGAGCGAGTGCCGCCCGCAAGGCCGAGGAGCGGTTCTCCTACGGCGAGGTGCTCGCCGGTGTGGGGTTCTACAACGAGTTCTCCCACGGGGTGACGGCCTATGTGCAGGGGACGCTCGCCGGGCGGCACTATCGGGACGACTATCCGGGCCTCGGCGCGGCGCGGCACGACACGCGGGCAACCGCACAGCTCGTTCTGACCAAGCGTGACCTGAATTTCGCGGGCTTTGCGCCGCAACTGGCCTATACGTTCGAACGCACCGTTTCCAACGCGGCGTTCTACGATACCAGGCGCCATGAGGTGGAGCTGCGCTGGACCAAGGATTTCTAGACACCGTTGTGGTCGGCCGCGCGGCGGCTTCGCCAGCGACCTCATGGTGTAAGCCGTTTGCGGGCCTCTGTCTCGACATGTCCTCCCGCGACCGGATGCCGGCCAGGGCCCGGGCGCTGATGACCTTGGCCGCCGCTATGTCTCATGCAGCACATGGGCGGCTTTTACCGCCGCGGAGGCGCGGTTTTCGACGCCGAGCTTGACGTAGATCTGCTCGAGATGCTTTGTCACCGTACGCGCGCTGAGGCCGAGGATTTCGCCGATGTCGCGGTTCGACTTGCCCTTTGCGATCCATAGCAGGACCTCGGATTCGCGCTGGGTGAGCGAGAAATGCTGGCGCAGGACCTCGTCGTCGGACATGGGGTTTTCGGCGGTGAGGCGGAAGAGGAATTCATCCGCGTCGATCCTGCCGAGGAAGGAAAGCTGCAGGCTCGCCTGCCCGGCCTGGCGGATGGCGAAGGTCGTCTCGTGCGTGGCATCCCGCATCGCCATCCAGCGGCGGATATGGCCGGAGACAACATCCAGCCCCTCGTCGCTGCCGGTGGCGGCATTGACGAGCCTGTTTGCCTGTGGCGTCGACCAGCGGATCCGTCCGTCGCCACCCACGGCAAGCAGGTGCCGGCCCGCCGCGTCCAGTGCCACCCGGGCGCTCTGGGCGGAGCGGGCATTGGTGAGATGCACGCGGATGCGGGCGCGCAGCTCGTCGATATTGATCGGCTTGGAAAGATAGTCGACCCCGCCGGCCTCCAGTGCGCGCACGACATGCTCGGTTTCCGTGAGCCCGGTCATGAAGACGACGGGGACGGGGCTGACGACGGGGGTCGCCTTGAGCCGAAGGCAGGTCTCGAAACCGTCCATGCCGGGCATGACGGCGTCGAGCAGGATGATGTCGGGCGTGATGCGGTCGACGATGTTGAGCGCCGAGGCGCCCGAGGTCGCGATCAGCACGGAGAAGCCGGATTGCTCCAGCGCTTCCGTCAGGAAGCCCAGGGCCTCGGGGAATCGTCGACGATGAGGACGATGTCGCGCGGGGTGGCTGTCTCAGTCACGGGCGGCGGCTTCCTTCTGGTCCATGGTTTTCAGGAAGGCGTCGTAGCCGGCAAGGTCGAAGACCTGAACATAGGCGCGCACGGCGTCGGTGAAGGGCTTATGCTCGGGCGCGCGGGCGATTTCGGCCAGTTTCGCCTCGATGCCGCGAACGTAGCCGATCTCGCCGAGGCGGATCAGCTCCTGCACATGGCCTTCGGCGGGAACGACGATGCTGCCTATCGCCGGTTCGACCGCCTTCGCCTCGTCGTGGCAGATCCATTCGAGGCCCATGTGCAGCGCCAGCTTGTCGGTCAGCCGGCGCAGGTCGAAGGGTTTTGCCAGCGTGTCGTTGTGGCCGGCATGGGCGGCCGTGCCGTCGCCGATATTGGCCGAGAGCATGACGACCGGGCCGGGCTGTCCGACAGCGCGCAGGCGTGCGACCAGTTCCCAGCCGTTCATTGCGGGCATCGAGATGTCGATGAGGAAGAGGTCGGGTTTCAGCCCCTCGACCAGCGAAAGGCAATCCGCGCCGCTCCTTGCCGTCAGGACGGTGAAATCGAGGGGTCGTAGCACCTCTTCCATGAGATTGCGATGCTCGGCATTGTCGTCGACGACGAGGATGGTGCGGCGGCGGCCCGCATAGCCCGTGATGCGCTGCACGGCGGCCTTGGCTATGGTCGGGCGGTCGACGGCCGAGAGCATCAATCGCACGCGGAATTCCGTGCCCCTGTCGCGTTCGCTCGTCACGGAAATCTCGCCGCCGAGCGTCTGGGTGAGCAGCCGCGTGATGGTGAGGCCGAGCCCCAGGCCCGGCATGCGGCCGTGTTCGGCATCGCCGCGCTGGAAGGGTTCGAAGATGCGCGGCAGGTCCTTTTCGAGGATGCCGCGGCCGCTGTCGGCGACGGTGAAGGTGGCAACCTGGCTGCGATAGGCGACATCGAGGCGGATTTCGCCGTGGTCGGTGAACTTCAGCGCGTTGGAGATGAGGTTGACGAGGATCTGCCGCAGGCGCTTCTCGTCGGTGCGCACATAGGCAGGCAGGTTGGCCGGGCGGGTGTGCGTGAAGGCGACGCCCTTGGCCTGCGCCTGCGGGCGGAACATTTCCACGATCTGGTCGAGAAAGTCGTGGATGTGGATCTCGTTGGAATAGACCTGCAGCTTGCCGGCCTCGATCTTGGAAATGTCGAGCAGGCCGTCGATGAGGCCCGACAGGTGATCGGCGCTGCGCTTGATGACGCGGATGGCGCCCTGCCGCTGCGGCGGGATGCTCTCGTCGCGCTCCAGCACCTGCGCGTAGCCGAGCACGGCATTGAGCGGCGTGCGCAGTTCGTGGCTCAGGCCCACGACATAGCGGCTCTTGGCGCGGTTGGCGGCTTCCGCCGTTTCCTTCGCCTGCTGGAGGGCCGCGTCGGTCTTCCTGTGGGCGGCGATTTCCTTGAGGAGCAGGGTGGTCTGGCGCGAGGATTCCTCCTCCGCCACGACGCGGCTGTCATGCGCCAGCACGTAGAACCAGCAGACGACGCCGGCCACCACGGCGAAGACGAAGAACACCACGGCGATGGTGCGCTCGACCACGGATGCGGTTTCGGGAGAGTGCGTGCCGACCTGATGGGCGATCATGGTGAGGATGATGCCCATGCCGGCGATCGACAGCACGGTGGCGATGCCGTAGCGGCCGAGGCGGGTGGCGAGCGCCGTCGTCACCGGTTCGGGCAGGATGGTTTTCGCCACGCCTGCCACCTGCGCGTTGAGGCGCGCCTTCGGCTTGCACAGGTCGTGGCAGCGGCTGTCGAGCGAACAGCACAGCGAGCAGATCGGCGCGGCATAGGCGGGGCACCAGGCCATGTCCTCCGGCTCGAACGGGTGCTCGCAGATCGAGCAGGTGATGGAGTGCCGGAGCGCCCAGCTCCTGCGCGGCTTGCGGGCGAGGTAATATTTGCCGCCCGTTGCCCAGGCGATGGCCGGCGACGCGACGAAGGCGACGATGGCGGCGATATAGGGGGCGAGCGAGGCCGCGATCTCGCCGAAGATGCCGAAATGGGCGGTGAGCGCGATGACGGCCGACAGCGTCATGGCGCCGAGGCCGACCGGGTTGATGTCGTAGAGATGGGCGCGCTTGAACTCGATGCCGGGCGGCGAAAGGCCGAGCGGCTTGTTGAGGAAGAGGTCGGCCGAGATGGTGCAGAGCCACGCCATGGCGACGATCGAGAAGACGCCGAGCGTTTCCTCCAGCAGCCGGTAGATGCCGAGCTCCATCAGGAGAAGCGCGATGGCCACGTTGAAGACGAGCCAGATGACCCGGCCGGGATGGCTGTGGGTGAGGCGCGAGAAGAAATTCGACCAGGCGAGCGATCCCGCATAGGCGTTCATCACGTTGATCTTGAGCTGCGAGACGACGACAAAGGCGACCATCAGCAGAAGGGCGGCCATGTCCCAGGGCAGCATGTAGCCGAAGGCGGTGTAGTACATCTGCGCCGGGTCGCCCGCCCGCGTCGAGGGCACGCCCGATGACAGCGCCAGCACGACGAGGAAGGAGCCGGCGACCAGCTTCGGCGCGCCGACGATGACCCAGCCGGAACCGGCGAGGAAGACGGCGATGCGGTGGTGCAGCTTGCGCTGGCCGTCCGGCGGCAGGAAGCGCAGGAAGTCGACCTGCTCGCCGATCTGCGCCATCAGCGCGAAGATGACGGCGGACGCCGCGCCGAACTCCACGAGGTTGAACGGCGCATGGGTGCCGGGCGGGCCGGAGGGGTGGTGCAGGCCGGAATAGGCCAGCCACTCGCCGACCTTCCCCCAGTCCGCGAACGCGATGAAGACGAAGGGCAGGACGTTGAGCACGATCCAGAACGGCTGGGTGACGAGCTGGAAGCGCGAGATGAGCTGCACGCCGTGCGTGACGAGCGGGATCACCACGACCGACGAGATGATGTAGCCGATCCACAAGGGCACGCCGAGCGCCAGTTCCAGCGCGCCGGACATGATGGAGGCCTCGATGGCGAAGAGGATGAAGGTAAAGCTCGCATAGACCAGCGAGGTCAGCGTCGAGCCGATATAGCCGAAGCTCGCGCCGCGCGTCAGAAGATCGATGTCGACGCCGTGGCGGATGGCGTAGCGGCTGATCGGCAGGCCGACGACGAGGATCATCAGGCTCGCCACGACGATGGCGACGATGGCGTTCGTCGTGCCGTAGGACATGGTGATGGCGCCGCCGATGGCCTCCAGCGCGAGGAAGGAGATAGCGCCGATGGCGGTCTGCGAGATGCGGTCGGACGAAAACCGCCGCGCGCGCTTGGCGGTGAAGCGCAGCGCGTAGTCTTCCAGCGTCTGGTTGGCGACCCAGCGGTTGTATTCGCGGCGGATCGGTATGATGCGCTGGCGTGCGGCCATCGTGTCCTTTTGTCCCCATCGCCGTTTGCCGGCCTTGTGGACATGTTCGTAACACAGATGGGCGGGCGCCGAAATTCCTGCTGCACCGCAAAAACTTCCCGCTTCTCCCTCCCGTCTACGCAATATGACGTATGTGCAGCGCAGCATGGCTGGCCGATAGTCCGGCAAGCAACGGAAAAAAACAAACCGCCCGTTGCGGTCAAAAGAACAGAGGGGTCCAGACCATGTCCATCAAGGTGCGCGCCACCGGCGCATTGCTCGCAGCCATTCTTTCGACAACGGCCTTTCACGGCGCATTCGCGGCCGACGACACGATCAAGGTCGGCATCCTGCATTCGCTTTCCGGCACCATGGCGATTTCCGAGACGACGCTCAAGGACGCCATGCTGATGCTCATCGAGGAGCAGAACAAGAAGGGCGGCCTTCTCGGCAAGAAGCTCGAAGCCGTCGTCGTCGATCCTGCCTCCGACTGGCCGCTCTTTGCCGAAAAGGCGCGTGAGCTCGTCTCGGTCGACAAGGTCTCGGCCGTCTTCGGCTGCTGGACCTCGGTGTCGCGCAAGTCCGTGCTGCCGGTCTTCGAGGAGCTGAATTCGATCCTCTTCTACCCCGTGCAGTACGAGGGCGAGGAAAGCCAGCGCAACGTCTTCTATACGGGCGCGGCGCCGAACCAGCAGGCGATCCCGGCCGTGGACTATCTTGCCGAGAGCGAAGGCGTCGAGCGCTGGGTCCTTGCCGGCACCGACTATGTCTATCCGCGCACGACCAACAAGATCCTCGAAGCCTATCTGATCTCCAGGGGCGTGAAGCCCGAGGACATCATGATCAACTACACGCCGTTCGGTCATTCCGACTGGCAGACGATCGTCTCCGACATCAAGAAGTTCGGCTCGGCCGGCAAGAAGACCGCCGTCGTCTCGACCATCAACGGCGATGCCAACGTTCCCTTCTACAAGGAACTCGGCAACCAGGGCGTCAAGGCCGAGGATATCCCGGTCGTCGCCTTCTCGGTGGGTGAAGAAGAGCTCGCCGGCCTCGACACCACGCCGCTCGTCGGCCACCTGGCCGCCTGGAACTACTTCCAGTCCGTCGATAACCCGGCCAATGCCGAGTTCATCAAGACGTGGAAGGCCTTCACCAGGAACGACAAGCGCGTCACCAACGATCCGATGGAAGCTCACTATATCGGCTTCAACATGTGGCTGAAGGCCGTCGAAAAGGCCGGCACCACCGATACGGACGCCGTGCTCGACGCAATGATCGGCGTTTCCGTGCCGAACCTGTCGGGCGGCTACTCCACCATGATGCCGAACCATCACATCACCAAGCCGGTGCTGATCGGCGAAATCCAGGCCGACGGCCAGTTCGAGACCGTGTGGGAAACGCCCGGCCTCGTGGTCGGCGACGAATGGTCCGACTACCTGCCGGATTCGAAGGACCTGATCGCCGATTGGCGCAAGCCCATGGAATGCGGCAACTTCAACGTCGCCACCGGCAAATGCGGCGGCAAGGGTTCCTGATCCCGCTCGGTCACGGCCGCCGGGATGCGATCCCTTTCCAGCTCGACTGCCTGAGGATGTGAGATGCACACGCGGCTCATCCATCGTTTCCTGCAATGCCTGTTCGTCGCCTTCTGCCTTGCCGTGACGCTGCTTGCGACCGACCTGAGGGCCGCCGACGACCTGCGCGCCATGGTCAACGCGCTCGGTGGCGGCAGTTTCCAGGAAAGCCGGAAGCAGGTCGAGGCGCTCGCCAGGACCGGTGATCCGAAGATCGTTCCGGCGCTCGAAGCGCTCTCGGAGGGCGATCTCTACCGGCGCAGCACCGATGGCGTCGTCTTCATCGTCAGGCCGGCCGGCTCCAACTTCAAGCTCGTCGATGCCCTGACCGGCGACGAAGCCGGCGAGGAGGCCAGGGCCGCGTTCGAGAAGGTCAAGGTCAACAATGGCCTGCGCCGCACGATTCGCGTGGCTCTCGGCGGCCTGACGCTGATGAGCCCGGATGCCGGCGTGCGCCTGCAGGCGGCAGGCACGATCCTGCGGGCGCCCTCGGCCGATGCGCTTGAAGGGCTCGATGCGGCGCTGGCCGCGGAGACGGACGGCACCGTCAAGGCCGTGCTCGAACAGGCCCGCGCGGCCTCCGTCCTCGTCTCGGACCGGCCGGTGGACGAAAAGCAGGCGGCGGTCGCCACGCTCGTGCAGACGGGCGGGCGCGATTCGCTCTCGGTGCTGTCTGCAGCCCTCTCATCGGCCGATGCGCGCCTGCGTCCCGACATCGAGACCGGCATCAGGCAGATCGAGGACCAGCTTGTCCTGTGGGCTGCCGGACAGAATGTCTGGTACGGCCTGTCGCTCGGTTCGGTGCTGCTTCTCGCCGCCATCGGCCTTGCCATCACCTTCGGCGTGATGGGCATCATCAACATGGCGCACGGCGAGATGGTCATGCTCGGCGCCTATACGACCTTTGTCGTCCAGCAGGTCATCCGCACCTCTTATCCCGGGCTCTTCGACTGGTCGCTCGCGATCGCGCTCCCGCTCGCCTTCCTCGTCACCGGCGCTGTCGGTCTCGTCATGGAACGCGGCCTCATCCGCTTCCTCTACGGCCGCCCGCTCGAAACGCTGCTCGCCACCTGGGGCGTCTCGCTGATCCTCCAGCAGGCCGTGCGCTCGATCTTCGGCCCGACGAACCAGGAGGTCGGCAACCCCTCGTGGATGTCCGGCGCCTTTGATGTCGGCGGCATGACGATCACCTGGAACCGCCTGTGGATCATCGTCTTCTCGCTCGCCGTCTTCGCCTTCCTGCTCTTCCTGCTCAAGAAGACGCCGATGGGCCTGCAGATGCGTGCCGTCACGCAGAACCGCCGCATGGCCTCCTCCATGGGCATCAGGACGCCGTGGGTCGACGCGCTCACCTTCGCGCTCGGCTCGGGCATCGCGGGCATCGCCGGCGTGGCGCTCTCGCAGATCGACAACGTCTCGCCGAACCTCGGCCAGGGCTACATCATCGACAGCTTCATGGTCGTGGTCTTCGGCGGCGTCGGCAATCTCTGGGGCACGCTCGTCGGCGCCTTCACGCTCGGCATCCTCAACAAGTTCCTCGAACCCTATGCGGGTGCGGTGCTTGGAAAGATCCTCGTGCTCGTGCTGATCATCCTCTTCATCCAGAAGCGGCCGCGCGGGCTCTTCGCACTCAAGGGCAGGGCGGTGGAAGCATGATCACCTCGTTTCTCCTCAAGGCGCTCGATCGCAACATCGTCATCGTCGTGGCGTTGCTCTTCGCCATCGCGGCCCTCGTTCCGGCGCTGAACCTCCTGACGGCGCCGGACCACCCGCTGCATGTGCCGACCTATATCGTCTCGCTGTTCGGCAAGTACCTCACCTATGCGCTGCTTGCCCTGGCGCTCGATCTCGTCTGGGGCTTCTGCGGCATCCTCTCGCTCGGCCATGCCGCCTTCTTCGCGCTCGGCGGCTATGCCATGGGCATGTACCTGATGCGCCAGATCGGCGCGCGCGGCTCCTACGGCAATCCGCTGCTGCCGGATTTCATGGTCTTCCTCAACTGGAAGGAGCTGCCCTGGTTCTGGTACGGCTTCGACATGTTCTGGTTCGCCGCGCTGATGGCGGTGCTGGTGCCGGGCCTGCTCGCTTTCGTCTTCGGCTGGTTCGCCTTCCGCTCGCGCGTCAACGGCGTCTACCTCTCGATCATCACCCAGGCGATGACCTTCGCCCTGCTGCTCGCCTTCTTCCGCAACGACATGGGCTTCGGCGGCAACAACGGCCTCACGGACTTCAAGGACATCCTGGGCTTCAACATCCAGTCCAGCGGCACGCGCTCGGCGCTCTTCGCCGCCTCGGCCATCGCGCTCGCCCTCTCGTTGGTCGTCACCTCGGGCATCGTCCGCTCGAAATACGGCAAGATCCTCGTCGGCGTGCGCGATGCCGAAAGCCGCACCCGCTTCCTCGGCTATCGCGTGGAGCACATGAAGCTCTTCGCCTTCGTGGTCTCCGCGATGATGGCGGGCGTCGCCGGCGCGCTCTACGTGCCGCAGGTCGGTATCATCAATCCCGGCGAATTCGAGCCGGCCAATTCCATCGAGGTCGTCATCTGGACGGCGGTCGGCGGGCGCGGCACGCTGATCGGCCCCATCGTCGGCGCCATCCTCGTCAACGCCGGCAAGAGCATCTTCACCGCGGCCTTCCCGGAAGTCTGGCTCTTCGCGCTCGGCGGCCTCTTCGTGTTCGTCACGCTTTTCCTGCCCAGGGGCATCGTCGGCACGGCACGGCAGGCCATCGAGCGGCGCAGGGAATACCGCAAGGCGCGGCAGGCCGAGGCCGCCCGCGCCTTCGCGGCAGAACCCCAGGCGGCGGAGTGAGAGGCATGAACACGCTCGCAAGCAACGCAAGACCCACCAGCATCCTCTATCTCGACGGTGTCTCCGTCTCCTTCGATGGCTTCAAGGCGCTGGATTCGCTGTCCTTCGTCATCGCGCCGGGCGAACTGCGCGCCATCATCGGCCCGAACGGTGCGGGCAAGACGACGATGATGGACATCATCACCGGCAGGACGCGGCCTGATACCGGTGAGGTCTTCTTCAAGGGCACGATCGATCTTGCGCAGAAGGACGAAGCGGAGATCGCCCAGCTCGGCATCGGCCGGAAATTCCAGAAGCCGACGGTCTTCGAAAGCCATACCGTCTGGGACAATCTGGAACTGGCGCTGAACCGCAGGCGCGGCGTCTTCTCCACCCTCTTCTACCGCCTGACGGCCGAGGACAGGGCCCGCATCGAGGAAATCCTTTCGACCGTGCGCCTGGCCAGCCGCAAGGACGATTACGCCGCCAATCTCAGCCACGGCCAGAAGCAGTGGCTGGAGATCGGCATGCTGCTCGCGCAGGAGCCGGAGCTGCTGCTGGTCGACGAGCCTGTCGCCGGCATGACGGATGCGGAGACCGCGGAAACGGCGATCCTTCTGAAGGAGATCGCCAAGACCCGTTCGGTGGTGGTCGTCGAGCACGACATGGGCTTCATCCGCGATCTCGGCGTGAAGGTGACATGCCTTGCCGAAGGCTCGGTCCTGGCAGAGGGCTCGATCGACTTCGTCAGTGCGGACCGGAAGGTCATCGAGAATTACCTGGGGAGATGAGGCCATGCTGACCGTCGAAAAAGCCAACCTGCATTATGGCGCCGCACAGGCCCTGCGCGGCATCTCCCTGACCGCCGAAATGGGCAGGATCACCTGCGTGCTCGGCCGCAACGGTGTGGGCAAGTCGAGCCTCCTGCGCGCCATCACCGGCCAGCATCCGCTTTCGGGCGGCACGGTCAGCTTCAACGACGTCAGGCTCGACGGCATGGCGCCCTATAACCGCGCCAGGCAGGGCATCGGCTATGTGCCGCAGGGCCGCGAGATCTTCCCGCTGCTGACGGTGAGGGAGAATCTGGAATCGGGTTACGCCCCGCTGAAGCGCGCCGAGCGTTTCATCCCGAACGAGATCTTCAGCCTCTTTCCCGTGCTGCACACCATGCTCGGCCGGCGCGGCGGCGATCTCTCGGGCGGCCAGCAGCAGCAGCTCGCCATCGGCCGGGCGCTCGTCACGCGGCCGAAGATCCTCGTGCTGGACGAGCCGACGGAGGGCATCCAGCCGTCGATCATCAAGGATATCGGCCGGGCGATCCGCTATCTGCGCGATACCACCGGCATGGCCATCCTGCTCGTCGAGCAATATCTCGACTTCTGCCGCGAGCTTGCCGATCACGTCTACATCATGGATCGCGGCGAAATCGTACATGAAGGGCCGGCCGAAACGCTCGACACCGAGCAGGCGCGGCGGCACCTGACGGTATGACGGTGCCGAAAACCAGCCTGGTGCCGGCCATCGGCACCTGTCTGCTGCGACCCGGTTTGCCTCAAGGCATGAAATACGCCATCTGCCTGTCGTCGGTCGCGTTGCTCCCATCGGCATGGGTGACCAGAAATATTGGCCGCTGCATCGCAACGCTCGGGGCGGCGACCGGGCTGGCGACAGGATGCCATGGGGCTGGTGTGCAACGAAACGGCGGACCCCGTAGAGGGACGTCATGCGTGCGGCAACGATGCGACGTCGCTGATCAACAAGACTGTAGTTCGAATCCTTTCAAGAGATTGAATCAACGCTTCGTGCCGAATTCCGTGCACGGAGCAAAAAGAATGCATTTTATCCTCGCTCACCCCGCAGGTCTTCCTCGATTCTTGACACATTCTGCATCATCTTCTCGTTGCCGAACGCCAGGCAGTGGAACAGCACCTCGTTGAACATGATCTCCAGCGCGCGTGTCATCACGGCGTCCGCGCCGAACAGGTTGATCCCCGGCGGGGTGATGATCGGGATGTCGGCAATGGCTTCCAGCGGGGAGGTGGAGACGCCGAGGACGGCGGCGAGGGTGGCGCCGCGCGTCCTGGCGATCTGGGCGGCGTGCAGCGTCGGCCGCGTCCGGCCGGAATAGGAAATGGCAATCGCCAGATCGCCCGGCTCCATCAGGGACGCGCCGGCGATCTGGTTGTGATGGTCCTCGGAGAACGCGATGCGTATGCCGAGACGCATCAGGCGCTGATGCAGGTCCAGTGCCACGACCGCCGAGGCGCCGACGCCGAAGACCTGCACGCTGCGCGCGTCGCGGACGGCGTTGACGAGCCGGTCGAGCTCCGTGGAATGGGACAGGAGATCGGCAAAGCGCAGGGCCCGGACCGACGCGCTGTGAAACACCTTGTAGGCGATTTCCGCGAAACTGTCGGAATGGGCGATGGCGTCCGACACCACATGCGTCGAGACAGGTCCCTGCATGCTGCGGCTTTCCTGAAGCAGCGCCCGGCGCAACTCCTTGAGGCCGTTATATCCCAGGCGCTTGCAGAGCCGGTCGACGGTCGAGCGGCTCGTGCCCGTCCGTTCGGCGATGGCCGAGGAGGGCAGGCCCGCAACGTCATATTCGGCAATGCTCAGCAAGAGCTCGATGACGCGCTTTTCAGCGGCCGAAAACTCCATGCGCGAGACGCGGTGGAGCAGAGAATCCCCTGTAGAGGTCATTTTATCCTCGATTTTGACGCATTATGCTTCATAAATTGCACAAAAAAACATTTTGCGAAACATAAATTGTCATGTAGGCAAAAGACGGAGGACGGCTCGGGAGTGAGGCCGTCAGCAACGGAGGAAATCATGAATTTCATCAGGAAATCCGCATATATTGCCGCATTGTCTGCTGCGACCGTCCTGTCGGCATCGTCCATGGCCGCCGCCGTCGAGCTGACCTTCTGGCACCACACCTATCCGCCGGCACGCGAATTCATCGAGAAGAAGGCCGCCGAATTCACCGCGCAGCATCCCGACATCACGATCAAGCTGCATGACGACCCGCATGGCGACTATGAGGTCAAGCTGCTCGCCGCGATCGCCGCCGGCAACGCGCCGGACATCGTCAACGTTCTCGACTACCTCTTCCCGCAATATGCCGGCCGCGGCATTCTGGCCGAAGTCGACAATGCCGCGTTCGGCGTGAAGGACGCCGCCGAGCTCGAGGCGCTGTATCAGCCCCAGGCCCTCTCCGGCCTGACGATCAACGGCAAGGTCTACGGCGTTCCGGAAGAGTTCAACACGCTGGCGCTCTTCATCAACAAGGCGCATTTCAAGGAGATCGGCCTCGATGCGGAAGATCAGGCGAACTGGCCGAAAAGCTGGAACGACCTGCTGGACGTTTCGGCAAAGCTGACGAAGGAGGACGGCTCGCGCCTCGGCTTCAACTGGGTCTGGAACCTCGATCCCTACTGGTATGCCCAGCAATACTGGCCGATCCTCCAGCAATATGGCTGCGATGTCGTGGATGCGAACGGCAAGGCGACGATCAATTCGGATGCCTGCGTCAAGGCCTTCACCGAAACGTGGCAGGCGCTGATCGACAAGAAGATCGGCGGGCCGACCATGGCGACCGTCAATCCGGTCAACGCGCTGCAGGACTTCAGCGAAGGCCGCCAGTCCATGGCGATCGCCGGCATCTGGGCGCCGCCGCTGTTCTCCGACGAGGTCAAGGAGCAATATGTCGTCGCCCCGCTTCCGCAGCTCGACGCCGCCAATCCGAAGACGCTCCTGAACTCCTATGCGCTGGCCGTCACGGAAGGTTCGAAGCACAAGAAGGAAGCCTTCGAGTTCCTCAACTTCCTGACCTCCGACAGCGCGGGCTACCTCGCCGCCACGGGCTATGTCACGGGCCGCAAGGGCTGGGCCGAGAGCGAGACGGCGAAGAACACCCGCGGCGCGGCGATCTTCGCCGAAGGCCAGAAGCACGGTTCCTTCGTCTGGCGCTCCGAGACCTGGACGCAGGAAGGCAACGCGATCAAGGCCGCCATCGAGCAGTTCGCCCAGGGCGTCCCGGTGAAGGATGCGCTCGACCAGGCCGCGCAGGACATCGACAGCGTCCGGCAGAAGTAGGGCCCGCAGCAATGAAGATCGGACAGAGCCGTTTCCGGCAGAGCAACGTGACCGTCTGGGGCATCGTCTTCGCGTTGCCCGCCCTCGGCTACATCCTGCTGTTCCAGCTCTATCCGATCCTCTTTTCCTTCTACATCAGTCTCCACGACTACGATCTCCTGTCGGACCCGGTCTATGTCGGCTTCAAGCACTTTGCCGCGCTGCCGCATGACCGGGCCTTCATGAGCTCGCTCTGGATCACCATCGCCTATGTCGCCTATACGGTCGTGCCTGTTCTGGGATTGTCGTTCGTGATGGCCTGGGCGCTGACGCAGGTGCGGACGTCCCGCGGGCTGTGGCGCACGCTCCTCTTCATCCCCTCGGTCATGCCGATCGTCTCGGTCGCGCTCGTCTGGAAGCTGATCTTCAACTTCAACGGACCGATGAACGACGCCGTCACCAGCCTCGGCGGCAGCCCGATCCCCTGGCTCAACAACAGCAATTATGCGCCGATCGCTCTCGTCATCATGAGCTGGTGGCACGCGGCGAGCTACTACATGATCATCTTCCTTGCCGGCTTCCTGGCGATCCCGCGCGATTATTACGAGGCGGCGTCGATAGACGGTGCGCGCGGCTTCCAGGTCCTGCGCTACATCACGCTTCCGGCGATGAAGCCGACCATCGCGCTGGCGGTCGTGCTGTCCACGGTCAACGGACTGAAGACCTTCGCCTTCCAGCAGATCGTCACCGACGGCGGGCCGGCCAATTCCACGCAGATCATGACCCTTCTGATCTACAAGACGTCGTTCAGCTATCTCGATATGGGCCGCGCCAGCGCCTATTCGGTCGTGCTTTTCGGCGGCATCCTCCTCGTCAGCCTCGTGCAGATCTGGCTTCTGAGGGACCGCAATGCCTAGCTCCGCCTTCCAGCGCTACAGCGCCATCGCCATTCTCCTGCTCGGGGCCGTGCTCACGCTCTATCCCGTCGTGTGGATGGTGTCCTCCTCGCTCAAGGAAAGCCGGGAAATCTTCAGCACCGCGCTTTTCTCGATCGGATCGGCCGGGTTCAGGAACTATGTCTCGGCCTTCTCGCAGCGTCCGTTCTTCGTCTATCTCCTCAACTCGCTTCTCGCCTCGGGCATTTCCGTGATCCTGACGGTGCTTCTGAGCGCGCTTGCGGGCTACAGCTTCGCCAAGTTCCGTCATGGCCTCGCCCCCCTCTTCTGGATAATCGTGCTCGTTTCCGTGATGATCCCGCTCGAAGCCATCGTCATTCCGCTGTTCCTCGAAGTGCACGCCTTCGGCTGGACCAATACCTATGCCGGCCTGATCCTCCCCACGGCCTTCAACGTGGTCGGCATCTTCATCTTCCGCCAGGCGATGGTGTCGATCCCCGACGCCTATATCGAGGCGGCGCGGATCGACGGCGCGAGCGAGCCGCGCATCCTTTTCTCGATCATCCTGCCGATGGTGCTGCCGACGGCCGGCGTGGTCGCCATCCTGACGTTCAACCTGACCTGGAACAGCTATCTCTGGCCGCTGATCGTCGCCTCCGACGATACGCTGCGCACGCTTCCGCTCGGCATGGCCGCGTTCCAGGCCGGCTTCAACACGCAGTACGGCGAGGTCATGGCGGTTTCCGTGTTCGGCGCCTTGCCCACCGCGATCTTCTTCCTCTGCCTCCAGCGGTATTTCGTCGAAGGCGCCGTCGCATCGGGTGTCAAATGAGATATGCGGTCGATCTCGGCGGCACCCATGTGCGTGTGGCGGCCGCGCAGTCCGGCTGCGAATGGCGCCACCAGCACCGCTCGCGCCGCGTGTCCGGAATGACGCCGGCCGACTTCGTCGCCCTGCTGTCCGACCTCATCGGCGAATGGGGCACCGGCCAGCCGAAGTCGATCGGCGTCTCGGTCGCCGCGGTGGTCGATGACGAGGGCTATCTCCTTGCCTCGGAAAACCTCGGCTGGAAGGACGTGCCGCTGCGCCGGATCCTGGCGGATGCCTTTTCCTGTCCCGTTCTCGTGGAGACCGACGTCTTCTGCGGCGCGGCCTATGAAACGCGGCTGGGTGCCGCGGCAGGCGCGACCTCCGCGCTCTATCTCGGCATCGGCACGGGCATCGGGCATGCGCTGATCCTCGATGGCCGCGTGTGGCGCGGTGCGCGACGCGGCGCGAACGCCTTCGGCCATATGATCGTCGATCCCTCCGGCGCGCGCTGCTATTGCGGCCATCGGGGGTGCCTTTGCACCGAGGCTTCCGGCCTCGCGCAGGCGGACAAGGCGGCGAGCGACGTGCCTCTTCAGCGTCTGGCGCTGTCCATCGGCAATGCCGTCACGCTTGTCGAGCCCGAATGCGTCATCCTTTCCGGCGGCGCCCTGAACCAGGCGTGGTTCGATCTCGACCGGCTCGCCGCGCTCATTCCGGCCTTCACCTATCCCGCAGCAAGCCAGCCGCGCCTGGTCCGCAGTTATGCGGCAGATCCGAACCTGTGCGGCGCCCTTTTACTATCGATGGAGCAATCATGATCAGAGAAAGCGCAACCTACTGGATCAACAAGGCCTATCGCGAGGGCTGGGCCGTGGGCATGTTCAACGCCCATCACCTGGAGGCCGTTCAGGCGATCTCCAGCGCTGCCGAGAAGGCGAGGGCGCCGCTGATGCTCAGCACCACGATGGGCGGCCTCAAGCATGTCGGCCTCGATTATTTCATGGGCATGGCTGAAGCCGCGCGCGGCCGCACGTCCGTCCCGCTCATCCTCCATCTCGACCATGGAGCCGACTACGAGACGGTGCGGATGTGCATCGAGGCGGGCTTCGATTCCGTCATGATCGACGCGTCGAGCGCATCCTACGACGAGAATGTCGAACTTGTGCGCAAGGTCGTTGCGCTCGCGCGCCGCCACGGCGTCGGCGTCGAGGCGCAGATCGGCGAAACGCTGGCGGAAGAGGGCGACGAGGTCATCGAGCGCAAGACGACGGTCGAGGAGGCGGTGGCCTTCGTTCGCGACACCGGCGTCGATTATCTCGCCGTCTCGATCGGCAATACGCCCGGCGTTCTCGGCGACGGCGCGCCGATCGACGTGCCGCTGGTCGAGCAGCTTTCCGCCGCGCTCAAGATGCCGCTGGTGCTGCACGGGGGAACGAGCGTTCCCGCCGAGACGGTTTCCGCGGTGGTCAAGGCGGGCATCGCCAAGATCAACATCGACGCCGCCGTCAAGGGCGGCTTCCGCGAAGCGCTGATCAAGGCCTACAGCGTCGCCGACCCGGTGGTCGACACGCGCGAGCCGATGGCGGAGTCGCGCAGGTTCGCCGAGATCGCCGTCGACCGCCGCCTGCGGATGTTCGGCGCCAACGGACGCGCGGAGTAAAGAGCCATGCCGGCAGCGCCTGCGTCCCAAGTCATCCTGCTCGTGGGCCTGCCCGGCGTCGGAAAGACGACGCTCGCCGATGCGCTGGCCCGGCGCATCGGTGCGGAGATTCTCAGCCGCGACAGGATCCGGGATGCGATCTTCCCGGATGTCTATCTCGACTATTCCCCCGATCAGAACCAGGTCGGGACGGATGCGCTGCTTTCCGTCCTGCAATATATCCTGCACCGTCACGATGGCGCCCGCCTGATCATCGACGGCAAGCCGTTTTCGCGTGCGCACGAGGTCCGCAGCATCGTCGCGCTGGCGGAGCAGCACCATGCGCGCGTCCATGTGGTGCATTGCGACGCGCCGCTCGATGTCATCAGCGAACGGCTGAAGAACGGCCTTTCCGATGCCTCGAACCTCAGGGCGCAGCGTACCCCGGAAAAGGCCGCGCGCATCCATGGCGAATTCGAGCCGCTGGATATCCCGCACATCAGGGTCGACATGACGGGCGCGCTCGACGGCATCGTCGAAGAGATCGTCGCCTATATGGCGGAGGGCGGGAACGCCGTGCCGCTCAAGAAAGAAAGTGGAACCTGATGGCCAGCGTAACCCTCTCCGACGTCCGCAAGCGGTTCGGCGACCTCGAAACCATCCACGGTGTCTCGATTGATATCGCCGACGGCGAATTCGTGACCCTTGTCGGCCCGTCCGGATGCGGGAAGTCGACGCTGCTTCGGATGATCGCGGGGCTGGAATCGGTGACGGGCGGCTCGGTCTCGATCGGCGGCAATGTCGTCAACGACGTCGCCCCGCGCGACCGCGACATCGCCATGGTCTTCCAGAGCTACGCGCTCTATCCGCATATGACGGTCGCGGAGAATATGGGTTTCTCGCTGAAGCTGCGCGGATTGCCGAAGGACGAGATCGACAGGGCCGTTCGCTCGGCCGCCGCCATTCTCGGCCTGGAGCCGCTTCTTGCGCGCTATCCGCGCGCGCTTTCCGGCGGCCAGCGCCAGCGCGTGGCCATGGGTCGCGCGATCGTCCGCAAGCCGGCGGTCTTCCTGTTCGACGAACCGCTGTCCAACCTCGATGCCAAGCTGCGCGTGCAGATGCGCCAGGAAATCAAGGACCTGCACCAGAGGCTCGGGACGACGTCCATCTATGTCACGCATGACCAGGTGGAGGCCATGACCATGGCCGACAAGATCGTCGTGCTGCGCAATGGCAGGATCGAGCAGGTCGGCCGCCCGCTCGACCTCTACGACCGGCCCGTCAACCGGTTCGTCGCCGGCTTCATCGGCTCGCCGGCCATGAATTTCATACCTTGCAGGGTGTCGCAGGGGCAGTTCGTCGCCGGGGACGGAACCGTCCTTGCGCCGGCGACAGGCGCATTGGGAGCCTCGGGCGATATCGTCTTCGGCATCCGCCCGGAGCATATGGAGATCGATCCTGCCGGCATTCCGGCCCGTGTCCTTCTCGTCGAGCCGACGGGGTCGGAAACGGTATTGTCGCTGGAGATCGCCGGGGAACGCATCCTCGCCAGCATGCGCGAGCGAACGGCTGTCGATATCGGATCGACGGTCCACGTCTCCTTCCGGAAGGAGGCGTGGCATGTCTTCGATGCGAACGGGGTGCGGCTTGGATAGGGTGCCGGCGCGCGGCGATGCCGCGAGTCCAGTCAGGCGCCTTCGCGCTTCGTCCGCTCGGCGCTGGCCTTCGCCCTTTCGAGATGGCTTTTCATCAGATCGGCCGCGCGCGCACGGTCGCCCTCCTGGAGCGCGGTGATGATGCGCAGGTGCTCCTGGCACCATTCGCGCACGCGCCGCCCGTTGGTGTAGCTGGCGAATTCCAGCAGGCGGCGCAGGCGGTTCTGGTGCTGGATGGACTGGAGCAGGAAGGTGTTGCCGGAGCATTCCGCGATGGTCTCGTGGAAGCTGGCGTCGAGCTCGAAGAGCTGGCGCGCCGGCAGGCTGTTGAAATCCGGCCGGGCAAGGAGGTTCAAATGCTCCAGGCGGATATGTTCGAGCGCGGCAGGATGGGCCCGGAAACTCTCCATCAGGATGCCCGACGGCTCGATGACGCAGCGGAATTCATAGCTGGCGTCCAGCGCGAACTTGTTGTCGAGGGTCGGCTGGAAGGTCCAGTTGCGCCCCGGGCCGCGCGTGATCAGCCCGTCGGCCATCAGGGCCGAGAGCGTCTTCTGCAGGACGTTGCGCTCGACCCCGTAGCGGCGGGAGATTTCCGCCTGCCCCACCGTCTCCCCGAGCTGGTGCGTCAGCCTGTCCTCGACGATGCGGGCATAGAGATCCTGCTGCGGCGAACTGGGGACCTCCACTTCCGTCCGGCCGAGCGCCTCGGCGCCGATCTTCATGAAGAAGCCCTTGTTCTTGCGGGCCTCCACCACGCCTCTTTCCGCCAGTAGCATCAATGCCGCGCGGATCGGCGTGCGGGAGACCTGCAGCACGTCGGCAAGCTGCTGCTCGCGCAGGTGATAATCCACCTGGAAACGCGAGGCGCGCGCCAATTCGACGATGCGATTTGCGAGCAGGTAGCGGTTTTGACGGGGATTTTTGTCCATAGTCCGAAAGAAAATTGTACTGTTATTTGCCTATCATACAGGCAACCTGTGCGTTTTTCAAACTTCTCGTTGCTGCTTCTGCACGATTTTGCACCGTAAAATAGGTGAAAAACGGCTGATTTTCAGGAAATTCCGTTTCACGGGCATGTCTTGCCGGCAAGTTCCCCGAACTATCTCCATCGCAATATGGGTTGACGGGGTGCCGGTCAAATTGTACAAGTTGATAAATTAAAAACAATAAGGCTCCATCAAGGGGCACGGTCTGCAAATTCGAATTCTGCAAACACGAATGGGGAACTCCGCATGAACCGTCTTCTTCACATTCTTCTTCTCGCAACCGCGCCGCTCGCCGTTTCCGGCGCGGCTGCCGCCCAGTCCCTCGACGGCGTCAAGCTCGTCGAGGCGGGCAAGCTGACCTATGGCGTGGCGGCCAGCTTCGCGCCATTCGAATATGTCAACGAGGGTAAGCTCACCGGCTTCGACATCGATTTCATCCAGGCGCTCGCCGAAAAGCTCAAGGTCGAGCCGGCGGCGATGAACATGGAGTTCAAGGGCCTCATCCCGGCCCTCCAGGGCGGGCGCATCGATATCATCAACTCCGCCATGTACATCAATCCGACCCGCGCTGAGCAGGTCGATTTCGTGCCCTATCTCGAGATCGGCAACAACGTCATGGTCCAGACCGGCAATCCCAAGGGGATCACCGGCCGTGACGACACGATCTGCGGCAAGACCGTCGCCGTGACGCTCGGCGGCATTTCGGAAAGCCAGGCGCGTGCCGACAACGAGCGCTGCAAGGCCAAGGGCCTCGGCGAGGTGAAGGTGCTGACGCTGCCCACCGCGCAGGACAGCGCGCTTTCCCTGAGCCAGGGCCGGGCCGACGCCAACTACGAAAGCACGCCGGGCGCGGTGATGGCGCTGGAGAAGATGCCGGGCGTCTTCGAGATCGCCGGCGAGCCCTTCGAGATGGATACCCAGATCGGCATCGCGACGCCGAAGGGCGCGACCGAGCTGCAGGCCGCGCTTGCGGCGGCCATCAAGGCCATGGCCGAAGACGGCTCCTACGACAAGCTGATCGCCAAGTGGAAGCTGCCGCCGTCGGTTTCGCTGTTCGACTGAGCCTCGCCGGGCCGGGGGCGCCAGGCGCCTCCGGTCCCCTCGCGCCGATACTCCATGCGGTCTCCGGTCCGCTTTAAAAACAGGGAAAGCTGACTGATGTCACTTGATCTGGTCTTCCAGTATCTACTCTCGCCCACCTTCTTCCACGGTGCGGCCATGACCCTGCTGATCACGGTCAGCTCTCTCGTCTTCGGCCTGCTGGCCGGCTTTGTGCTCGCGCTCGTCAATCAGGTGAAGTTCCTGCCTGTCCGGCTGATCGCGGTGTTCTATCTCTGGCTGTTCCGCGGCACGCCGGTCCTCTTCCAGATCATCTTCATCTACAATGTCCTGCCGACCTTCGGCATCCGCCTGACCGCTTTCGCGTCCGGTGTCATCGCGCTGTCGCTCAACGAAGGCGCCTACATGGCCGAGATCATCCGTTCGGGTCTTCAGGCGATCAAGAGCGGGCAGCGCACGGCAGGCATGGCGCTCGGCATGACCAGGCTGATGGTGATGCGCTATGTCGTCCTGCCCCAGGCCGCGCGCATCATGCTGCCGCCGATCGGCAACCAGACCATCGGCATGCTCAAGACATCGGCCCTCGTCTCGGTCATCGCCGTGGAGGAATTGCTGCTGGTGGCCAACCAGACCGCATCGGCGACCTTCCGCTACTTCGAGGCGCTGAGCGCGGCCGGCATCTACTATCTCGCGCTGACGACCATCTTCATGGCCGGCCAGTACTGGATGGAACGCTCGCTCGAACCCAAGCGCAGCCGCGCGCCGAAGCGCTCCGTCCTTTCCATCCTGCTGCAGCCCGCTGCCGAGAATAATTGAGGCCATCCGATGACCGGTTCCGCTTTCCTCGAAGTCAATGGCATCAACAAGTATTTCGGCCCCCTGCATGTCCTGAAGGACTGCTCCTTCTCCGTGACCAAGGGGCAGACCGTGGTGCTGATCGGCCCCTCCGGCTCGGGCAAGTCCACGCTGCTGCGCTGCCTCAACCTCCTGGAGCCGCCGAGCGCAGGATCAATCTCCTTCGAGGGCCGGGAGATCACCGGCGACCTGCGCAATGCCCACAAGCTGCGCGCGCAGATCGGCATGGTGTTCCAGAATTTCGAGCTGTTCCAGCATCTCAACGCGGTCGAGAACATCATGCTGGCACCGATGAAGGTGCTCGGCTATTCGCGTCTCGACGCCCATGACCTGGCGGTCGGCCTCCTGCACAAGGTCCACATTCCCGACCGCGCCGATCACCTGCCGGACGAATTGTCGGGCGGCCAGCAGCAGCGCGTGGCCATCGCCCGCGCGCTGGCGATGAAACCCAAGCTGATGCTCTATGACGAGCCCACCTCGGCGCTCGATCCGGAAATGATCCGCGAGGTGCTCGACGTCATGACCGAGCTTTCCGCCGATGGGATGACCTCGGTCTGCGTCACGCACGAAATGGGCTTCGCGCGCCGCGCGGCCGACCGGATCATCTTCATGGAGCGGGGCTCGATCATCGAGAACGCCACGAGCGAGGTGTTCTTCAGCGGTGAGGCCAGCGACCGCGCCAAGCAGTTCCTCAACCAGATCCTGCACTGAACTCCGTGCCTTTTCAGGGAAGTCCGATATGAACATCCGCCCCGATGCCGCTCGCATGAAGCGCGAGCTGGGTGAACTCGTCGCCATCAACTCCGAAAACCCGCCGGGCGGGGAGGGCGCGGTGGCGCAGTGGGCGCGCGAACGGCTCGCATCGCTCGGTTTCGAGGTGAAGCTGATCGAATATGCCCCCGCGCGCTTCAATGTCGAGGCGCGGCTGGTCAACGGGCCCGGCCCCGTCTTCGCGTTCAACACCCATATGGACACGGTGCCGGCCGGCGACGGCTGGACCTCCGGTGCCTTCACCCTCACCGAGCGCGACGGCCGGCTCTACGGCCGGGGAAGCTGCGATTGCAAGGGGCCGCTGGCCGCCATGATCGAGGCGGCGCGCATGCTGGTCGCCGAGCGGCAGGCATGGTCCGGCACGCTGATGGTGGTCTTCACCGGCGACGAGGAGGTGGCGAGCGCCGGTGCACGCCACTATGCGGCGTCGCGGCCGGAGATCGATGCCGTCGTGGTCGGGGAGCCGACGGGCAATGCGTGCTTTTCGGCGCACAAGGGGTCCTTCCGGCCCGTCGTGCGGATAACGGGCAAGGCGGCGCATTCCGGCAGCCCGCATCTCGGCGACAACGCTATCTTCCGCGCCGGCCAGCTCATGCCGCTGCTGGCCGCGTTCCATGACGAGGTCCTGGCGCAGCGCATCCATCCGCTCGTCGGCAATCCGAGCCTGACGGTGACGCGCATCAAGGGCGGGCATGCCGACAATGTCATCCCGGCCGAATGCGAGCTGCTGCTCGACCGCCGCCTGATCCCCGGCGAGACGGATGCGAGCGCCGAGGCGGAAATCCGCGCGCTGCTGGCGGATGCGGAAAGGACGCATGGCATCCGTGCCGAGATCGTCGGCTATCACGCGACCACGGGCGGGGCGACCGATACGCCGGAAACCGCGCCCGTCGTGCAGGCCGCCGTCGCCGCCTGCCGGGCGGCGGGCGTTGCCGAAGCCGGCCCGTTCGGCTTCCAGGGGGCATGCGACCTCGTGCATTTCATCGAGGCGGGCGCCGAGGGCGTGGTGATCGGCGCCGGCGACATTCGCGTTGCCCATCGTCCCGATGAATTCGTGCCGGCGGATGAGTTCGTTATGAGCGCTGCGATCTATGCCGACATCGCGCGGCGCATCCTGGCGGCGTGACGATGCGGATCCATCTCTACCGTTCGCTGCTGACCTATGCGGGCCTGACGGTGCACACCGCCAGTTCCGGACCTGTACCCGGTCTCGACACGCTTTACCTCGAACTCGATGACGGGCGGCATCGCGGGGTCGGCGAGGTGCGCATCAACTGCACCTATCTGAATGGCTACGAGCCGGAGGATCTGCTGCGGCGCACCCGCGCGGCGATCGCCGGTTTCGATTGGCAGGCACCGCCGGATGCGGTTCGTGCCGCCGTCGCCGCAAGCCCGTTGCCGGCGCCGGTGCGCATGCTGTTCGACATCGCGCTCTGGGACCTCGATGCCCGGCGCGCCGGACTGCCGCTCGCGCATCTTCTGGCCGGCGAGGCACGGACGCTTTCGCATCCGACGAACCAGACGCTCTTTCTGTCGACCGACGAGGCGTTCGATCGACAGGTGGCGCTTTACCTCTCGCGCGGTTTTCGCGACCTGAAGCTGCGGGTCGGCCAGGATATCGAGGCCGATTGCGCCCGCCATGCGCGCATCCGCGCCGCCCATGGCGAAACGGTCAAGCTTGCCGCCGATGCGAATGGCGCCTGGACGGCGGCGGATGCGCCGGAGCGGCTTGCGGCGCTTTCGCGCTTCGGGCTCGCCTATGTCGAGCAGCCGATCGCGGCCGGCGACTGGGATGCGATGACGCGGCTTGCCGCCGGTGCGCCGATGCCGGTGATGCTGGACGAGAGCCTTGCCTCCGGCGCCGATGTCGAGACGCTGGTGGCGCGCGCGCCGTCGGCGGCCGGCCGGCTTCAGGGGCACCTCAAGCTGATCAAGCTCGGCGGGCTGACGCCCGCGCTTGCGGCCGCGCGGTCTCTGGCCGCGGCGGGCATTCCCTTCATGATCGGCCAGATGAACGAGGGCGGGGTCGCGACGGCGGCGGCGCTTCACCTCGCCGTGGCGACAAGGCCCCTCCATGCCGAGCTCTACGGCGCGGACGGGCTGGTCAACGATCCGGCCGAGGGCCTGACCTATGCGGACGGCAAGGTTGCTGTCCGCCATGAGCCCGGCCTCGGGCTGAATTTCCGGGCGCCTTCCGCGCCCCTATCCCTGGGAGAATGAGATGGATAGCGCAGGTGTCGTGCTGGGCCAGGAGTCGGCCTTTCCAAGAGACGAATACGAGAAGAGGCAGGCGCGTGCGCAGGCCGGCCTTGCCAGGGCCGGGCTCGATGCCCTGGTCATCACGGGACCGGAGAACATCTTCTATCTGACGGGGCAGCAGACGCCGGGCTATTATACCTTCCAGGCGCTGGTGCTGCCGGCCGAGGGCGATCCTGTCTTCGTCATCCGCCAGCTCGAATATTTCAACTTCATCGCCAACACGTTCATCTCCGACGCCGAGGTCTACCAGGACAGCGAGGATCCGATCGGCTTCCTGATGAAGGTGATCACGCGCAAGGGCCTTTCCGGCAAGCGCGTCGCCATCGACAAGCGCGGCTGGTTCCTGCCGATCGCCGTCTACGAGACCCTCCAGTCGGCCCTCGGCACGGTTCACGACGGCGCCGGCATCGTCGAGGCGCTGCGCGCCGTCAAGTCGCCGCTCGAAGTGGAGAAGCTGGAAACGGCGGCGTCCTATGTGGATGCCGGCATGCGGGCCGGCCTTGCCGCCGTCCGGGCGGGCGCCTCCGACAACGACCTGGTCGCGGCCATGATGGAGGCCGCCATCCGGGCGGGCTCGGAATATATGGGCATGGAACCGCTCGTCTCGACCGGCCGGCGCACGGGCGTGCCGCACGGGACATGGCGGCGCACGGCCCTTTCGGCGAACGATCCCGCCTTCCTCGAAATGGCCGCGGTGCATGACCGCTACCACGCAGCGCTGATGCGCTCGGCCTGGGTCGGCCCGGTGCCGCAGGAGGCCGAGGACATGATGAAGGTCTGCCAGGACGCGCTCGCCGCCGCGCTGGACGAGATCAGGCCCGGCGTTGCCTGCGAGGTGCCGCACATCGCCTGCCAGAAGGTCATCGATGCCGCCGGCTACACGGACAATTTCCGCAAGCGCCTCGGCTATTCGGTCGGCATCTCGTTCGCGCCGGACTGGGGCGAGGGGGCGATCCTCTCGCTGAATGCCGGCGTCAAGATCGCGCTCCAGCCGGGCATGACATTCCATCTGCCGCCCGCCCTCCGCATCTACGGACGTTTCACCGTGGGGGTCTCGGAAACCATCGTCGTCACGGAAACGGGCTGGCGCCAGCTCGGCACCGTGCCGCGCGCTCTCACCCGCATCGACGCGTAACCAATTGCAAGGAGAATACGAATGAAGGACCGTCAGGAGGCGCAGGCGCGCCTGAAAGGCATCTTCAACATCACCATGACGCCCTTCACCAGGGAGGGTGCGCTCGACAAGGAGGGGCTCGCCCGCAACGTCGAGCGCGTCATCGCCCTCGGCTATGACGGCGTGCTCATCGGCGGCACCTATGGCGAGTTTCCCACCATGACCGTGGCGGAGCGCGCCGACGTCTTCACGCATGTCATGGACGTGATCGGCGATCGCATTCCGGCAATGCTCTGCTCGGCCGGTTCCGACCCGCGCGACGTCTACGAGCTGACGAAGCTTGCCGGCGATCTCGGCGGCGTGCCGATGGTGACGGCTCCCTACGTCTCGGAGATCACCGACGACCAGATCGTCGACTTCTTCCGCGACGTGGCGCCGCTCTCCAAGACGGGGATCATCATCTACAACGCGCCGGGCATCGGCATCACGCTTTCGCCGGCCCTGATCGGCCGCCTGGCCGATATCGACGGCATGGTCGGCCTGAAGCAGGGCGACCTCAACCCGACGGCGATCGACCGCATCGCGAACGACCTGCGTGGTCGCGTGCGCACCTTCTGCGCCTCGGACCTCGCCTTCCTCGGCCCCGTCATGGCCGGTTTCGATGGCTTTTCGACGACGAATAGCGGCGCGCTGCCGGAACTGATCCTCGCGACCTACCGCGCGCTGGAAGCCGGCGATGCATCGACCGCCCGCGACCTGCACGCGCTCTGGTACGACTATCGTGCGCTCGCCCGCGCGCATGGCCAGCCGCAGCTTGTGAAGGCGGCGATGAACCTGCGCGGCTTCGACGGCGGGTCCGTCCGCCTGCCGCTGCGCGATATCCCGGCCGCCGTGCAGCCGAAGCTGCGCGCCGTCATGGAAAGGCTCGCCGCGGATTCGCGCACGGGCCTCAAGCTCGCCGCCTGAGATCGCGTCTCGACGAAAAGCCCCCGCCGCGGTCGCGGCGGGGGCTTTCGCATGCCGGTGGTCAGGCAAGCCTGCCGAGGGCTGCGGCCACGCGCGACAGCGCTTCGGCGAGCCTGTCGTCGTCGATGGCATAGGCGATGCGCAGGTGCCCGGGCATGCCGAATGCCGAGCCGTGCACCATGCCGACATGGGCCTCCTCCAGAAGATAGCCGGCGACATCGAGGTCGGAGGCCAGGACGGTGCCTGCCGGTGTCCGCCTGCCGAAGAGGCCGGTGCAGTCGGCGAAGACGTAGAAGGCGCCCGGCGTGGGCAGTGCGGAGAGGCCTGATATCGACGCGATGGCGGAGAGCACCTGTTCACGGCGCGCCAGCAGCGTCCGTTTCCAGCCGTCCAGGAAGGAGAGGTCGCCGTCGAGCGCGGCGATGGTCGCGGCCTGAGAGATGGTCGAGGGGTTCGATGTGCTCTGCGACTGAAGGACGTCCATGGCGCGGATCAGCCATTCCGGCCCGCCGGCATAGCCGAGCCGCCATCCCGTCATCGAATAGCCCTTCGAGACGCCGTTGATCGTCAGCACGCGACCGGCCAGCCGCGGCATCGCGGCCGCAGGCGCCACGAAGCTGCCGTCGTGGACGATATGCTCGTAGATGTCGTCCGCCATGACGAGGGCATCATGTCCTGCCAGCACCTCTTCCAGCGCCGAGAGTTCGGAGCGGCCATAGACCGCGCCCGTCGGATTGTTCGGCGAGTTCAGGATGACCCAGCGGGTGCGCGGGGTCAGCGCGGCCGCCAGCGCCTCGGGCGTCAGCTTCCAGCCGTCCCGCGCGTGGCACGGCACGATGACGGGCTTTGCGCCTGCCAGCCGGATCATGTCCGGATAGCTCACCCAATAGGGCGCGGGCACGATCACCTCTTCGCCTTCGCCGAGGGTCGCCAGGAAGGCGTTGAAGATCAGTTGCTTGGCGCCCGTCCCGGCAATGATCTCGGAGGGGGCGTAGCGAAGGCCGTTTTCCCGTTCGAACTTGCGCGCGATGGCCGCCTTGAGCGCGGCGGTGCCGGAGACGGCCGTGTATTTGGTGTCCCCGTCGCGAATGGCCTGGATGCCGGCCTCGCAGACATGGGCAGGGGTCGCGAAGTCCAGTTCTCCTTCGCCCAGGTTGATGACGTCGGCGCCACGGGCGGCCAGCGCCCGCAGCTTGTTCGATATTTCCGCGGTCGGCGACGCGCCGACGACGGCCATGCGGGGCGAGAGTCTGGAATTCATGGATGCTACCTCCGTTACGATCCCTGCATTGTCTATAATGATAAAAAAAATACAATATTGGGATTGAAACTTTTCCGATAAGGAGGATAAGTATGGGAAAAATAGCGCAGTAAGATTGTACGTTTCCATTCAACAAGTGCATGTGATGGATTCTCGGGAGGGGTCATGGGGCGCATCATCCTCGTTCGGCACGAAACGGATCATCCCGCGCTCTACGGTGCGGCGGCGGCGCTCGTCGCGGCTGCCGAAGGCGGGCGGCTGTTCTGGCCGGCGGCACGATTCGACTTTGATCGCCATCCCGATGCCGAACAGCATGTCGCCGATGAAGGCGCGCTTATCCCCAGCGGCCTGATCTGGGCGGACCGCCTCACCAGGCGAAGCGCCCGCCCTCTCGCCGAGCTTTCGGACGAGGCGGTGGCCGTCGTGCCCGTGCATGCGGCTTTTCTTGCCGACGGCGATGCCGTGTCGCGGTTTGCCGCAGCGGGCGCGGAAGACAGGACCGTCCGTCTGGAGGAGAACCGCTTCATCGACGCCGACGGCCGCGTGATCGGCTGGCGGGACCGGTTCGGCCGGGTGCTTCGCGTGGAGCCGGCCGCCGTCGCGCCGTCCGGCCCCGTCCTCGCCCTTGCGGGGCCGGTGGAACAGTTTCTTGAAACCTGCCCGGCGCCGCTTGCTGCGCTGGCGGATGCCATTGATGCCGAGGCGCCGGGCGCCACGCTGCGTTTCCTCGATCCGCGCGACCTGCCGGCCGATTCGCTTGCCGGTGTCGACGGTGTGTTGCTGCCCGGCGGATCGCAGATGTCGGCGGTGGCGGGGCAGATCGCGCTTGCCCGCGCCGCGCGGGCAGGCGCAACCCCGATCGCGGGCCTCTGCCTCGGCATGCAGAGCATGGCGACTGCGGCCGCCCGCGAGCTTTCCGGCTGGGAGGATACGGACATGGCGGAGGCGGCTCCCGCCGCCGCCCGTCACAGTTTCATCCGCATCGAGACAGGCGAATACAGGCTTGGCCGGCGCATCACCCGGTCCGTGCCGGGCAGCCGTCTCCGGCAGCTTCTCGGGGCCGAGAGCGAAATCGCCTGCAATCACCGCTACAGGCTGGCCCCCGCCCTGCATGAGGGGCTGGCAAGCCGCGGCGTGCTGGTAAGCGCGCTCGGGGGCGAGCCGGGCCAGGATATCGCCGACGCGATAGAGGCGACGGACGGCTTCTACATGGGCATGCAGGGGCATCCCGAGCTTTCGTCCCGCCCGGGACATCCGCACCCGCTTCTTCGCGCCTTCGTGGCCGAAGCCGCAAGAACCGCCCGCGCCCGTCGGGCCTGACAGGAGAGAACCATGGATCTTGAACTCAGCCGCCGCACCGCCCTCGTGCTCGGCGCTTCAGGCGGCCTTGGCCGGGCCATCGCGGAAAGCCTCGCCGCCGAAGGCGCCAATGTCATTCTCGGCGGCCGTTCCGCCGAACGGCTGGAGCCGGTGCGCTCGGCCATTGCGGCGTCCGCATCGGGCCGCATCTCCACGCTCGTTACGGACCTTGCCGATCCGGCGGCCGTGGAGCAGGCGATTGCCGAACTGCAGGCCGGCGACAAGCCCGACATCGTCGTGCTCAACGGTGGCGGCCCCGCGCCGGGCGCGATGGCCGCGCTGGATGCAGACAGCCTCGTCCCGCAGTTCCGCGCCATGGTCGAGGCGCCGATCCGCATCGCCACGGCCCTTCTGCCGCATATGCGCGGGCAGCGCTTCGGCCGCATTCTCGTGCTGCTGTCTTCCGGTGTCGTGCAGCCGATCCCCAATCTCGGCCTGTCCAACACGCTGCGCCTTTCCCTCGTCGGCTGGGCGAAGACGCTCGCCGCCGAAGTGGCGGCCGACGGCGTGACGGTCAACGGCCTTATCCCCGGCCGTATCCACACCGACCGCGTCGACCAGCTGGATGCCGCCGCCGCCAAGCGGACCGGCAAGACGGCGGACGAGGTCGCCGCGGCTTCCCGCGCGACGATCCCGATGGGACGCTACGGCGCACCGCGCGAGTTCGCCGATGCGGCGTGCTTCCTCTGCTCGGGGCGTGCGGGCTACATCACCGGCACGAGCCTGCGCGTCGACGGCGGCATGCTGCGCAACATCTGAGGCAGAAAACCATGAGCGACTATGTCATCGACCCGCCCCCGGTGGCGAGCCTGCCCGTTGCCGGCTCCACGGCACGCTTTCCCGTGCGGCGCATCTTCTGCGTCGGGCGCAACTATGCCGACCATGCGCGCGAAATGGGTCACGACCCGGACCGCGAGCCGCCCTTCTTCTTCGACAAGCCGGCGGACGCCCTGGTCGTGGGGGACGAGGATGTTCCCTATCCGAGCGCGACGGATCAACTCGAACACGAGGCGGAACTCGTGGCGGCCCTCGGCAGCGGCGGCTGCAATATCGATGCGGCCGGGGCACTGGACTGCGTATGGGGTTACGCTGTCGGCAACGACCTCACCCGGCGCGACATTCAGGCGGAAGCCAAGAAGCTCGGCCGCCCGTGGACGATGGCCAAGGGGTTCGACGGTTCTGCCGTTTGCGGGCCCGTCTATCCTGCCGCGCGCATCGGCCATCCGGTGAGCGGACACATCCGTCTGCTCGTCAACGGAACGCTGCGCCAGTCCGGCGATATCGCACAGATGATATGGACGCTTCCGGAGATCATTGCGGCGCTCTCACGCCTGGTCGAACTGAAGGCTGGCGACCTCATCTACACAGGAACGCCGTCTGGCGTGGGAAGCCTTGTGCCGGGGGATGTCGTGGAAATTGCGATCGCGGGGCTCGGTGAGGTTCGTAGCAGGATTACATCGCGATCCTGTTGAAATCGCCGTCGATCCAACGGCAGTTCGGAAGTTCAAAGGCACTGCGAGAAATCGACATCAATGGCTGGGTGCCCCGGTGCCGGGCGTCGGCCTTGCGGCGCTCCGGTCCGCATGCACGGTTCCGGCCGCCCAGGTGAAGTCGCAATCGATCATCTTCACGCTGGCCGGCGCCGCAATCGTCTTCCGGCATCGTGCGGTAGACGGTCAATCCTGCTGCCGCGGCGCCACGGGTCGAGAAGACATGTATCGATTTGCCCCAGGTGAACGCCACGGCCTTCTGCAACCACGCTATTCGATCTGCGGGAGGACCTCCAGAATCCGGTCCCGGCCATCGCCGAGATCCTCCAGCACGAGGAGGCAATTTTCGCCCTCGAAGGCGCTGGCGTCGTAGACGCCGGTGCAGACCGCGACGAAGGGGATGCCGGCTTTCTGTGCTGCATGGCCGTCGAGCGGGGTGTCGCCGATGAGCAGCATCGGCACGCCCTCGAAGCGGGCGCGGGCGGCATGGGAAAGGTCGCTGCGAACGCGGGTGCGCGAGCCGAAGAAGCCGGCGTCCCAGTCGATCAGGCCGGCGTCGAGCCCGGCGCCTTCCAGCTTCATGCGGCTGCGGCCGATGGAATTGCCAGTGAGCAGGCCGTTGCGCAGGCCGGCGCTTTGGAACGCACCGAGCGCTTCCGGCACGAAGGGCAGCAGCTTCAGCGCGCCCTCGGGGTCGAGATAGCTGCGGGAAACCTCGTCGAGCTGTTCCGAAACGGCCTCGGCAAGGCCGATGTCGAGCTTGGCCGCTTCCAGCAATTCGCAGATGACCTGCCAGTCGGTCTTGCCGTGGGTGACGATTTCGGGAACCGGCACGCCCGGCGCGACGCGGGCGATGGCGTCGAGATAGGGGCCGAGGCCGCGTACGTCGTTGTAAAGCAGGGTGCCGTCGATGTCCCAGAGCAGGACCGGGGCGCTGGAGGAAGTCATCATTTATTCTCCGGATTGGGGGGGAAGGGTGACGATGCCGTCGAGGGAGGACCGGGCGGGCGCAAAGCCCCGGCCGTGGGCGATGTAGCGTCCGGCCTTCCACACCGGCGCGGCCGGCGTGCCGTCATGGCCGCGGCAGACAAGACCGCCGCCGCCCGCGAGCACCAGCGCCATGCCGGCGGCGTGGTCCCACGGATTGGTCGAGATTTCGCAGGCGACGTCGGCCCGGCCGGCGGCGACATAGGCGAGCGCCAGCGCGGCGGAACCGAGCCGCCGCACGGCGCGGAAACCGTTCAGCGCATCGAGATAGCGGGCAATCGCCGTTTCGCCGAGGGGCTTCGCCTCGTAGGGGAAATTCATCAGGCAGATGCAGTCCCGGTCGTCCTCCCCGGCGCGGCTTTCGGCCGGTCGGCCGTTCACCGTCAGGCCGGCCGCCGTGCCGCGGAACAGTTCGTCGCGTTCGGGATCGTAGATCACGCCCGCGACGAGCTCGCCCCGCAGGACGATACCGATGGAGATGCAATAGAGCGGCAGCCCGCCGGCGAAATTGCTGGTGCCGTCGATGGGATCGACGATCCAGGCGATCTCGCTTCCGCCCGTCCCGCCGAATTCCTCGCCGATCACCGTCGATGCCGGATAGGCGCCCAGCAGCGCGGCGCGGATCATCTCCTCCGCGCCGCGGTCGAATTCGGTGACGACATCGCTGTGGCGGCTCTTGTGGTCGGCGCTGATCAGCCCGCCGAAATGCCGGTGGGCATAGGCGCCTGCCTTGCGCGCGGCGGCGGCGGCGCAATCGGCGAGGTCTTCCGCGAGCGTGGCGGGTTCGGTTCGCACAAGCGTCATCAGGCAACGGCCTCCAGGTTGCGGCCCTCGCCGTCGAAGGCATGGACGCCGTCCGCCTTGAGGGTCAGGCCGACCGTCTCGCCGACGGCGGCCGGCGGCGGCTCGGCGCTGAGGGCGAACATCGGCCGGCCCGCGACGGCAAGGCCGACGATCCAGTCCGCGCCGGTCGGCTGGATCGTGTCGATCGTCGCCGCCATCGCGCCGGCGCCGGGCGCGGCCATGCGCAGGGCTTCCGGCCGCACGCCGAAGGTTTCCACCGTGCGGGCGGGGAAGGGGCGGGCATTGCCGAGCCAGGCAGCGAGGTCGTCGCCCTGCCGGGCGTCCACCATGTTCATCGGCGGGTTGCCGACGAAATTGGCGACGAAGCGGGTGGCGGGGCGATGGTAGATGTCCATCGGCCGTGCCATCTGCTCGATGACGCCCTTGTTCATCACGGCGATGGTGGTGGCCATGGTCATGGCCTCCAACTGGTCGTGGGTGACGAAGATCACCGTGCAGCCGAGCGTGTTGTGCAGGCGCTTCAGCTCCGCGCGCATTTCCAGGCGCAGCGCCGCGTCGAGGTTGGAGAGCGGTTCGTCGAGGAGCAGCAGGCTCGGATTGACCGCCAGCATGCGCGCCAGCGCCACGCGCTGCTGCTGGCCGCCGGACAGTTCGCGCGGATAGCGCCCGCCCAGCCCGTCCAGGTGGAAGAGTTTCGCCAGTTCCTCGAAGCGGCTCGCTTTTTCCGCCGCCGTGGCCTTGCGCATGGACAGGCCGAAGACGACGTTCTGCTCGACGGTCATGTGCGGCCAGAGGGCGTAGCTCTGGAACATCAGGCCGAGATTGCGCTTTTCGGGGCGCAGGAATTCGCCGCTCCTGGATGAGAAGAACACCCGGTCGCCGAACAGAAGCTCGCCGCTGTTGGGCCGTTCCAGCCCGGCGATCATGCGCAGCGTCGTCGTCTTTCCGCAGCCGGAGGGCCCGAGCAGGCAGACGAATTCACCGGCCTTGAAGGTCGTGGTCAGGTCGTTGACGGCGAGAAACCTGCCGCCGTAGTTCTTCACCACATTCTTGAGGATTACGTCCGACATGGTCAGCCTCCCAGTCCGCCGGCGAGATTCGTTTTGGTGATCCTCTGGAGGAGGAGCACGAGCAGCATGACGACGAGGCCGATGATCAGGATCGTCGCGTTGGCCAGTTGCGTGTGGCCGTAGTCGAGGAAGCGCAGCGACTGGGTCGTCAGCATTTCCGTACCGGGCGTCACCAGCATGATGACGAGGCTGAGCTCCTTCATGCCCGAAATGAAGGGCAGGATGATCGCCGTCACCAGCGCCGTCTTCTGCAAAGGCCCGATGATGGTGAGGATGCGGCGGAAGAACCCGGCGCCGAGCACCATGCCGGCCTCCTCCGGCTCGCGCCCGACCTGCATCATCGCCGAGATGCCGGAGCGCGAGGCATAGGGCAGGTACGTCACGACCATGACGAGGATGAGCAGGCTGAGCGAGCCGTAGAGCGCCGGGATGGGCCCGCGCGGCACGGCGAAGAGCGAGAGGAATGCAGCGGCGAAGGCAAGGCCGGGCATCAGGTAGGGCAGGAACGAGACCTGCCGCAGGAAGCCGGCAAGCCAGCCGCCCGAAAGCCGCACCACCGCATAGCCGACCGTCAGCCCCAGCACGCCGCACAGGACGGCGGCCGAACCGGCGATCGCCAGGCTGTTGCCAAGCGCCGTCAGGATTTCCGGGCTGGTGAAGACGCCGGGCTGGCTCTCCGTGCCGGTCCAGTAGGCGAGGCCGAAATTGGAGAGGGCGAAGACGCCCGGCTCGCGCATGACGGTCGACAGCAGCATGACGAGGAGCGGGGCGAAGGCGGCGACGAGGAAGACCGCCCAGGCGATCGCCGTGAAAGGCAGGCGAAGGCCGCCAAGTTCGGCAACGTCACGCTTGCCGCCCTTTCCGCCGACGGTGACGAAGCGCTGCCAGTTGCGCACCATCCAGATATCGGCGAGCAGCATGAGGATGCCGAAGATCGCGAGCACGATGGCAAGCACGGCGGCGACACCCGAGGCGCCGGAGCGGATCGAGGAATAGAGCGAGGTGGAAAGCAGCGTATAGCCGACGGGCGCGCCGAGCACGTAGGGCGTGGCGAAGGTGCCGAGCGTGCGGGCGACGGTGAGAAGCAGCACCGACATGGTCGTGGGAATGAGCAGCGGCAGCAGCACCTTCATCCAGACGACGCGCTGCGGTGCGCCGAGCGTGGTGGCGGCTTCCTCGAGCTGCGTGTCGATCTTGTTGAGCGCATTCGAGAACAGCAGGAACGCGAAGGGGAAGTAGCTGAGCGCAAGGCAGATGACGATGGGCAGCGGCCCGTAGGACAGCCAGTCCGGCGGGGCGAGGCCGATGGCCTCCAGCATGCCGGGCGCGCCGCCCGTGCGGCGGTTCTTGAAGACGGTGATCCAGGCCGAGGCGAGCGCCTGCGAGGGCAGCATGTAGGGAATGATCAGCAGGAAGCCGAGAAGGCCGCGGCCGCGGATATTGGTGCTCGTGACAAGGGCGGCGAGCGCCAGCCCGAAGATGACGGCGAGGATGGTCGAGCACAGGGCGACGCTCAGGGTGTTCCAGAGCGGCGTCCAGAATACATCGATGCTCACGGGCGAGTGGAAGACGCGTTCCAGGTAGGAAAACGTCATGTCGCCGGGTTTGGCGCCGGCGCGCACGGCGTCCATGCGGGTGAAGCGCAACGCGCTCGCCACGATGGCGGCGACCGGCGCCAGCACGAGATAGCCGAGCACGACGGCGAGAACCGCGCCGATCGCAAGGCTCGGCTCCGCGCGCAGGTCGGCGAGCAGCAACCTGAGGCGTATGCGGAGCGGCGGTCTTGCCGCCGAAGTCGAAATTGCCATGAAATCCTCCTCCCGGCGGAAGCGCGCTCACGCGCTTCCGCCCGCAAGCCGCGTGCGGCTTGAATGCACGTTGTCCGGAAAGATCAGCGGTTGTTGGTGATCCAGAAGTCGAGCAGTTCCTGCCGGCGCTCGGCGACCTTCGCATTGTCGGAAACGAGCAGCGAGGTGCCCCAGCCTTCGACATTCGGGAAGGGATTGCCCGGATTGGAGGAAAGCTTCGGGTTGGACGAATAGGCGCCGAGATCGCCGGTCCACGGCTTGGCGCCTTCTTCCGTCAGGAGGAAGTGCGTCAGGAGTTTTGCCGCATTCGGGTGCGGGCCGCCGGCGACGAGCTGGACATAGCTCGGCTGGTTGATGCCCTGGAACGGCTTCAGCGCGCACATGCCGAGCGCCAGGTTCTTCGTCTCGATCTCGCGGTGGCGGCCGAGCGTGTAAAGGCCGAGCGGCGGGTTTTCCTGGCCGCGCGCGCCGACGGCCGCGGCGATCTCCACGTCCTCGTTGTAGAGCACGGGCTTGGACCCGGCGAGACGCTTGATGAATTCGAGGCCGGCATTCTTCTCCGTCAGCTCCAGCGGCTTGCCGTAGAGGTCCTGATAGGCGGCGGCGAGTTCGTCCGAACGCTCCTCGATGGCGGAGAACGCCTGGACCTGCGTGGACCGCAGGCGCGGGTCCAGCATGTGGAAGCGGCCGGCCCATTCCGGCTCGGTCAGCTGCCAGACATTGGTGATCGGGCAGGACTGGTAGCGCTCGGTGTTGTAGCCGATGATCGTGACCTGCCAGAGGTAGATCAGCGGATCCTGGCTTGCCGCGGGAATATCGCCGGCAAGGTCGGCCGGCAGCTCGTTCTCCACGAAGGCGCCGGGCCTCAGCTCGGTGACGAGGCGCGGGCCGTCGTCATAGCCGATGATGTCGGCCTGCACGTTGCTCGCCTCCACCTCGCGCACCACGCGCTCGGTGCTTTCGGCATCGGTCATCTTCGTGCCGAGCACCTTGATGCCGTATCTGGCCTCGAAGGCCTCGCCGGCCTTGGCGATGCGGCTCGAATGCCAGTAGGCGACGACGCTGCCTTCCTCCTTGGCGGCGGCGATCAGCGCCTCCATGCCGGCCTCGTCCGCCGATGCGCAAACCGGCAGCAGCACGGCGGCCGTTGCCAGCAGAAATCCTGCGATGGTCTTCAATGTCATGGTCTCCTCCGTTGATTGAAGTATCAGGGCCGCTGGCGCAGCCGTATCGCCTCCCCGTCGCGATAGGTGTCCAGCGGATAGACCTGCCGTTTTTCCGACAGGAGGTGATAGGCGACCGAGGCCGCCGCGAGGTCGTCCGGCGAGCGGTCCTCGAAAAGCTGATGCAGGAAGCGGGGCGCGGCGCTATGGCCGGGGGCGGCGAAGACGTCTTCCACCGCGGCGCAGGCCGCCGGCGAGCAATCGAAGAGCACCCCGCCGAAGACGCAGCTGACGAAGCCCATGCCGCGGCAGAGCGTGAGCGCGCTTTCCGCGATCCTGCCCGCCGCACCGGTCAGAAGGGAGAGCGCAGCCTCGCCCTGGGAGGCATCGAGGCTGCGCACCAGCTCGGCCAGGTCGCGGGTCGGGCCGACGGCCAGCCCCTTTTCCCTGGCCTTGCGGTCGAGTGTCTTTACGGAGCTCGTGGCGGCCAGGCAGTCGTAGCCGCCGCAATGGCAGGCAAGGCGCCCCGTCCGGCGGCTGCCGATATGACCGAAGCCGCCCGGCCGGCGGTCCGACCCCAGATAGGCGCGGTCACCGATGGAGGAGACGCCGCCGATGCCGTAGTCGGCGACGACGAGGAAGAAATCGGCGGCCTTGCTCGCATCGAACCAGTTGAGCGCGCCGACCAGCGCGAAGGAATAGTTGTCGATGGCCGAGGGCAGGCCGGTGTAGAATTCGAGGTCGCGCGCCAGCGGCTTGCCGCGCCAGCGCTGGAAGGCCGAGGGCGTGGTGATCGCGCCGGTCGAAAAATCCGCCGAGCCGCCGAAGGAAATGCCGATGCCGGCAAGGCAGCGGAACCGCGCGGCCGCAAGGCCCGCGAGCTGGAGCACCGCTTGCCCGATCAGCCCGACCGCCTCTGCATAATCGGTCTCCTCGCCGAGCGGCAGGCCATGCACCTCCACCTGCCGGCCACGGGCGTCCACAAGGCTGACCGTGGCGCGCTCGGCGCGAATCGAGACGGCGATGATGCAAAGACCGTTCTTGGCAAGATCGACGGTTTCCGCCGGCCGGCCCTTCGCGCCGGCTGTGGTGACCGTGCTTTCGAGAATGCCGAGATCCGTCAGTTCCAGGATGGTGCGGGTCACGGTGGGGCCGCTGACCTTCAGCGCTGTCTGGAGCGCCTGCCGCGTGACGCCGCTGTTGCGGGTGAGCTCGCGAAGCAGGGAAGGAGCATTGATGGAGAGGGTTTCCATGGAGCCGCCATTAATTTCATTCAGTATGAAAATAATAGGAGCGAAATTTTCCAATTGGCAATAGGAAAAACGACGATACATTCGCCCCGGCCGCGGCGTGGACCTCGGCGCAGGGTATCAAGTATCTGGATTTTCAGCAAAATCGCGTCGAAAATTTTTTCGGGAGGCAGGGGCAACTCCTCCTCGATGAGACAGCGAGAATTCCGCGAGGCCCTCCTGCAGGGGATGTCGACGGCAAGCGGCTCGACCGCGCGGTCGGTTGCCATTGGTGGCGGTGAAGGGGGCGATGGTGGCGACGCCGGCATCTTCCGAGGGCGCAGGCGGCGGTGGACAGGAACTCGCGGCCGAGGCCGACGATTGTTTCGCCGCGGAGATTCTCGCTGCCCATTGGCTCTCGCGTTGCGAGCGGATGGCGAGCCGGCACGGCTGGCGCTGCACACGAACCGAAGCTGACGCCGCCATGGTTCGGCGAAGCGAACTCCGCGCAAGCGGAGTAGGCTTCAGCGCCCCGCCAGCCGCTCCACGATAGCCATGGACAGGACGTCCAGGATCATGTGCAGCGCCAGCCGTGCCGTCGGCGAGGCCAGGAAGTTGTCGGATTTCCGGTAGGCGTTGAGCGCGATGTTCGTGTCGGCAGCCGTAGCGATCGGGGAGCCGGCGGGGGAAATGGAGAGAATGCGGGCACCGGAATTCCTGGCCAGTCCCACCGTTTCGACGAGATACTGCGTCAGGCCGGAAAAGGAGAGGGCAAGCACTACGTCGTCCTTGCCGAGCAACGGGGCGGTGGTGTTCTGCACCACCGGGTCGCAATAGGCGACCGCCGGCAGGCCGAGCGCGGCCATGCGATACTGCGCCTCCTGTGCGAGGAAGCCGGAGGCGCCGAGGCCGTAGATCTCGATCCGCCGCGCCTTGACGATGGCTTCCGCGGCGGCGGCGACCGCTGCGGGCTGCATGTCGTCATGGGCGTTGCGCAAGGCCTCTTCGCTGCGCTGGAGCACGTCCGCCATCATCTCCGCAACCGGATCGCCGCCCGTCGTCGGCGGGTGCGGGCGGGGCGCCTGCTGGGCGCGGGCCAGCGCCCGGGCAAGCTCCAGCTTGAGCGCGGGAAAACCGTTGCTGCCCATACGCCGACACAGGCGAATGACCGAGGGATCGCTTGCCTCGGCGAATTTCGACATTTCGGTGATGGACCAGGACATGGCGGCATGCGGCCGGCTGAGGATCAGTTCGGCGACGCGCCGCTCGGCCGGCGTCAGGGTGGCCAGCGCTTCGCGCATTCTTTCTAAGATCGTCGGTTCTGAAACTGGCAAGGTATTTTCCCGTCCCGGTTGGTCGCTCTCTCATAGCCGCTGCGCCGGGCACTGTCATCTTTTGAAGATTTTCTATATTTGTATTTACAAACGTAGATTTTCGCCTAAAGATGCCGGCCCAAGGGAGGAACGCGAATGCACCAACGGCTTGCCATCATCGCCGATCCGCATCTGCACGATGTCAGGGGCAACTATCGCGGCGACCGGATAGCGGCAGGGTGCCTGCCCGGCGGCATGGAACTGCGCACGCTTGCCGACACGGTCCAGTCGACCCGTCTCTTCAACGAGAGCGAAGCGAATTTCCGCGCCGTGCTCGATGACATCGCCGCCCGCGGCATCCGTCACGTCATCGTCGTCGGCGATTATTCCGATGACGGGCAGGACGAGAGCGTCGCCGCCTCGCTCGCGCTGATGCAGTCCTATGCCGGGCGCTTCGGCATGCAGTTCTTCTCGACCGTCGGCAACCACGACGTCTATGCCTATTGCGGCCGCAGCCTCGACCGCAGCTTCCTTCTCGCCGATGGCGGCGCCTTCCTGGTCTCGGGCTCGAAGCCGGACGGCGAGGGCGTGCTGTTCAATCCCGCAATGCGTTGCCGTTCCTATGCGGAAAGCTTGCCGCGGGGGCTCGGCTTCTTCCGCAGCGGCACGGAGCTGCATTGGGAATCGCCCTTCGGCCCGTCCGACGACCTCGCCGACCGGCAATACACGCTGGCATCGCCCGATGGCCGCCATGTCCGCAGCTTCGTCGATGCCTCCTATCTCGTCGAGCCGGTGGAGGGCGTCTGGCTGCTCTCCATCGACGGCAATGTCTTCGTGCCGCGCGATGGTGAATTCGCGCTGGCGGAAGACGAGTTCGACGACAGCACCGATGCGGGCTACAACGCGCTCGTCGCGCACCGGCCCTATATGCTGGAATGGATCGCCGACGTCTCGCGCCGGGCCGCGCGGCTCGGAAAGCGGCTGGTCTCGTTTGCGCATTATCCCGCCGTCGATCCGTTCGACGGCACGTTCGACGACGAGCAGCGGCTGTTCGGGCGCACGATCTTCGTGCGCCGCACGCCGACCCGCGCCACCGCCGCGCTGCTTGCCAGGGCGGGCCTCAGGCTGCATTTCAGCGGTCACCTGCACATCGATAACGTTTCGCGCCAGGATGGCATCGTCAATGTCGCGGTGCCGTCGACGGCCGGCTATCCCGGCGGCTACCGGCTGCTGACGCTCACCGAAGACGGCGCGGAGCTCGAAACCGTGAGGATCGCGGGCCTTCCCGTCGACCCATCGATCTTGTCGGCCTACCGGCGCGAGGTCGCGGAAAGCGGCCTTGCCGTTGGCGACCTGCTGGAGGCGCGCGATTTCGATGCCTTCGCCATCCGGCATCTGCGTGAGGTCGTGCATCACCGCTTCTTCACCAAGGAATGGACGCGGGAGGCGCAGGTCGCCATCCAACGCATGACGCTGGCCGATATCGCGTGTGAGGCCGTGCCTTCGCTGCCGGCCGGACGCCTGGCGCAGTTTGCCGCCATTCCCGCGATGCGGCTGGTCGAGGCGATCTATATCGCCCGCCATAACGCCGCCTGGCGGATGGAAATGCCCGAGGAGGAGCGCGCTGTGTTCGATGCGCTGCTGGAGGTCTGCGGCATGCCGGAGGGCGAGGGGCTTGCCGCCAGCCTCGTGCGGATGCTGCGCCGGCATTTCTGGAAGGACGATGTCCGGCGCATCGCCTTTTCCCGCGATTGGGAGGTTCTGGCCGAAGGAGACGGCCGAAGCGCTGCCTGACCACAATTCAACCAAGGAGGAGAGCATGTCTGCAATGAAGTTTGCGGTTCTGGCCGCGTGCCTGGCCGGTGCCAGCGTCGCTACCACGGCCAGGGCGGAGGAATTGAACCTGCTGTGCAGCCCGGACGTCAAATGGTGCGAGCTGATGGTGGAGAAATTCCAGGAAAAGACAGGCATCAAGGTGAATGCCGTGCGCCTGTCGGCCGGCGAGGCTTTCGCCCGCATCAAGACCGAGGCGCGCAATCCCAAGTCCGACGTCTGGTGGGGTGGCTCTGGCGATACCTATGTCCAGGCCGCGCAGGAGGGTGTGCTTGCCGAATACAAGTCGCCGCAGGACGCCGACCTGTACCCCTGGGCGCAGCACCAGGCGGAAATCAGCAAATACCGCTCGGTCGGCACGGAAAGCAGCGCCATCGGCTTTGCCTATAACGAAGAGATCCTGAAGAAAAAGGGTCTCCAGCCGCCGGCCTGCTGGGCGGATCTGGCAAAGCCCGAATACAAGGGCGAGGTGCAGGTCGCCAATCCGAACTCCGCTGGCACGGCCTATTTCGCGCTGGCGACCATCGTCCAGCTGATGGGCGAGGATGCGGCCTTCGACTACATGAAGAAGCTCAACGGCAATGTCTCGTCCTATCCGAAATCGGGTTCGGCCCCGGTCAAGGCGGCAGCACGCGGCGAGACCGGCATTGCCATCGCCTTTTCGCACGACATCCTCGCGCTGATCGACGAAGGCTTCCCGCTGAAGAGCGTCGCGCCCTGCGAGGGAACGGCCTTCCAGGTTGCGGCGGCCGGTATCGTCAAGGGCGCCCGCAACAAGGCGGCGGCCGAAAAATGGATCGAGTGGGCGTTGTCGCCGGAGGCCCAGTCCATGGCGGCTGCGGCCAAGATGTACAGCAGGCCCTCCAACGTCAAGGCGACGGTGCCGGCGGCGGTCGAGTCCATGCCCGTGGGCAAGGTCGTCGACTATGACGGCGCGCGCTTCGGGGCGGCGGAAACCCGCAGCCATCTGCTCAAGCGCTGGACCGACGAGATCGGCGCCATCGCGCAATGAAAGCACGAACCGAGCCTCGCGCGCCTTCCGGCGAGGCTCGGTTCGTGCAGCGCCATGACGCCTCTCGCTGCCATGATCGGAGCGCTGGCGTCCCTTACTCCTCTCAAAGACAGCGAGGTCGGCCATGACGCATGGCAATCGCAGGCTGGACCTGGTCCTTGTCCTGGGCGCGGTCGCATTGACCCTTCTGCCCTGGTATCGCATCGAGAACGGCTTCTTCGGGTTCGGCTGGCTTTCCGGTTTCCCGCTTTCCGCCGAGGCCGCGCCCGGTCTCGCCCAGATCGCGGCGCATGGCCGCCTGTGGCTCGCGGCCGTCGTTCTGCTCCTTCTTATCGCCGGTCTGGCGCGCGGCATGGCGGACCCGATGCGCCGCGGCGCCGTGCTGGCCTGGATGGGGGCGATCGGCGTGCTGTTCCTGGCGCTCCAGGGGCTCGCCATCGGCTTTTCCGGCTGGACATGGGCGATCAGCGAAAGCCTGTTCGGCCCGCTTGCCGACGGCCAGTCCTCGATGGGGGCGGGCGCGGTGCTCTCCGCCATCACCTTCGTCCTGATGTTCTCCTTCGGCCTTGCCGAGCGGGGCGTCATGAAGGGCGATGCCTTCGTCGTCAGCTCGATCTCGCTGCTCGTCTTCCTCGTCGCGGTCTTCGTCTTCTATCCGATCGGCAGCATGTTCATCGGCGCTGTGCAGGATTTCGACGGCGCGTTCAATCCCGATAATTTCATCCGCAACCTGCAGGACCCGAGCATCTGGAGCCTCAATTGCGTCATCGGCGCGGGCCGCTGCGGCGTCGCCTGGCGCACGCTCTGGCTCGCCATCATGACGGGCCTCGGCTCCACGCTGCTCGGCCTTGCCTTCGCGCTGGTCGCCACCCGCACGCAGTTTCCCTTCAAGAAGGGCCTGCGCCTTTTGACGATCCTGCCGATCATCACCCCGCCCTTCGTCATCGGCCTTGCGCTGACGCTGCTCTTCGGCCGCGCCGGCGTCGTCACGCAGGGGCTTTCGAGCCTGCTCGGCATCGAGCCCGGCCGCTGGCTCTACGGCCTCACCGGCATCTGGATCGCGCAGGTCCTCTCCTTCACGCCGATCTCCTTCCTCGTGCTGATCGGTGTCGTCGAGGGCGTCAGCCCGTCGATGGAGGAAGCGTCGACCACGCTGCGCGCCAATCGCTGGCGCACCTTCTACCGCGTCTCGCTGCCGCTGATGAAGCCGGGCCTCGCCAATGCCTTCCTTATCGGCTTCATCGAGAGCATGGCCGACTTCGGCAACCCGCTGGTGCTCGGCGGCAGCCACGGCGTGCTCTCGACGGAAATCTTCTTCGCCGTCGTCGGCTCGCAGAACGACCCGTCGCGCGCGGCCGTGCTCGCCATGGTGCTGCTCTTCTTCACGCTCTCGGCCTTCCTGGCCCAGCGCGTCTGGCTCTCCGGCAAGAACTTCGCCACCGTCACCGGCAAGGGCGACAGCGGGGCGCATATCGCCCTGCCCAGGGGGCTTTCCATCGCCGTCCATTCGGTGGTCATCCCGTGGGGCCTGTTCACGCTGGTCATCTACGGCATGATCCTCGTCGGCGGCTTCGTGAAGACCTGGGGCCTCGACAACTCGCTGACGCTCGACCACTACATCAAGGCCTTCTCGATCAGCTTCGGCAATGGCACGGCCTGGGGCATCGCCTGGACGGGCGTCGCCTGGAACTCGTTCTGGACGACCATGGAGATCGCGCTTCTTTCCGCCCCGCTCACCGCCGCGGTGGGCCTGCTGACGGCCTATATCATCGTGCGCCAGAAGTTCGCCGGGCGGAACGTCTTCGAGTTCGCGCTGATGATGAGCTTCGCCATTCCCGGCACGGTCATCGGCGTCAGCTACATCATGGCCTTCAACCTGCCGCCGCTGGAAATGACCGGATCTGCGCTGATCCTGATCGCCTGCTTCGTCTTCCGCAACATGCCGGTCGGCGTGCGCGGGGGCATCGCGGCGATGAGCCAGCTCGACAAGAGCCTCGACGAGGCCTCGCTGACGCTGCGCGCCGGCAGCTTCCGCACGATCCGCAAGGTCATCCTGCCGCTCCTGCGTCCCGCCATCACCGCCGCGCTCGTCTATTCCTTCGTGCGCGCCATCACCTCCATCAGCGCCGTCATCTTCCTCGTCAGCGCCGAATACAACATGGCGACCGCCTATATCGTCGGCCTCGTCGAGAACGGCGAATACGGCGTGGCGATCGCCTATTCCTCCATGCTGATCGTCGTGATGATCGCGGTCATCGCCGGCTTCCAGCTTCTCGTCGGCGAACGGCGGCTCAGGCGCGAGAACCGCGTCGCCGGCCTCGCCCCGTCCTCGTCCTCCCGCCAGGAGAAAATCGCATGATCAAGCCCAAAGCCGGTTCCGTCACCTTCGAGAACGTCAAGAAGACCTTCGGCGTCTTCACCGCGATCCCGGACCTGTCGCTCACCATCGAGCCCGGCACACTCGTCACGCTGCTCGGCCCCTCCGGCTGCGGCAAGACGACGACGCTCAGGATGCTCGCCGGCCTGGAGCATCCGACCGCCGGGCGCATCCTCATCGGCGGCAAGGACGTCACCATGCTGCCGGCCAACGAGCGCGACGTCTCGATGGTGTTCCAGTCCTATGCGCTCTTCCCGCATATGAGCTCGCTCGACAATGTCGCCTATGGCCTGGAATCCTCCGGCCTCTCGCGCAGGGAGGCGCGGGAGCGGGCGGAGGAGGGGCTTGCGCTCGTCGGCCTTGCCGGCATGGGCCACCGCCTGCCGGCCGAGCTTTCCGGCGGCCAGCAGCAGCGCGTCGCCGTCGCCCGCGCGCTCGTGCTGGAGCCGCAGGTGCTGCTGCTCGACGAGCCCCTGTCGAACCTCGATGCGCGCCTGCGCCGCAAGGTGCGCACGGATATCCGCGAGCTCCAGCAGCGCCTCGGCTTCACCGCCGTCTATGTCACGCACGACCAGGACGAGGCGCTCGCCGTCTCCGACCGCATCATCGTCATGAAGGACGGCGAGATCGCCCAGTCCGGCGCCCCGCGCGAGCTCTACGAGGCGCCCGCCTCCTCCTTCATCGCCGACTTCATGGGCGAGGCCAATGTGATCGCCTGCGAGGTGATCGGCATCGAGAACGACGAGGCGACGGTCCGCGTCGGCGGGTTCGAGCATCGCGTGCCGGCCGGGCGGGCAAGGCCCGGCGCGGCGAACCTTGCCGTGCGGCCGGGCTCGGTGACGCTCACCGAAGGGCGCGGCGAGGGGCTTTCCGGCCGCATCCTGCATTCGGCCTATCTCGGCGACCATGTCGAATACGAAGTCGAGACCGATGTCGGAACGCTCTTCATCGTCGACCACGCCGTCGACCGCATCCTGCCCGCCGCGGCCGACGCAACGATCCAGTTCAAAAGCCGCGGTATCGCAATCATCGACGGGTAGGCCCCGCGTCGTCGCTTTTCCCGTCAAAACGAAAGGGCGCACCTATGAATATCGCGCAATACGCAACCGGTCTAGCATGTCGGCATTCCGACGGGAGATATGGATGGTTCGATCCGCTTCTATACCGGCCTTGGCTTTGAAAACATCCATGAGACGCTGAACGGCGCCAGCCGGGTGGTGTTTCTGCAGCTCAAGGACCTGGTCGTCGAAATCTGGGAGGGTCCTTCGACCGGCCGGTCGGGCGCTATCGACCACATCGCCATCAATGTCACCGACGTCGAAGCGGTCTATCGTACCGTCACAGGCGCCGGCCTATCCGCAATCGAGGGAAAAATCTGCGAACTTCCCTTCTGGGAACTGGGCGTGCGCTACTTCACCATCGAGGGATTGAACGCCGAAAGGATCGAGTTCATCCAGAAGCTCTGACAACAGCATCGTCCTTCCTTGGGCGGTGATATGCAGATATGCGCTCCGATCCCGGCACGCATTTCGTCACCCCGTCTGCGCGCCCCGGCTTCTCAGCGGGCCTCTTCCGCTGAACGCCCGCCCATTCCGAAGCACCACCAGTTTGTCTGGAAACCGGAGGCCGGACGAACACGCACCGCACGTTTGTTCTCTGAACCTCTGGCTACGGTGCGATGGGCGGGTCTCGGGTCCGTATCCCTTCGAGACCCCAGAATAAGCCCGGATCGCATTCGCCCTTCGATCAGCTGACCCAATTCCCGCTCTATTATCGTTGCCCATTAAACATGATAATAGTAATCCACATTATTGGGATCGAGCGGCACAGGCTGCTCGGTTATCAATGACCTGGGTGAGAGGAAGGATGAGCGCATACGACGACGAGCTTCTGGCTTCCTTTCTTCGCAGCCAGTCGCGCATCCGGCGATACCTGGCCGGCAAGACGGGATCGCCGCAGGATGCAGAGGACCTGGCGCAGGAAGCGTGGATCAAGCTCGCGCGCAATGGCGTCGCCGCCGCCAACGCGCCGCTCGCCTATCTCAACCGCGTCGTGCGGTCATTGGCGATAGATCACGGCCGCAGCAGAGCCCGCTACATGTCGTGCGAGGCCGTCGCGGACCTGCTGTGCGTTCCCGACGATCGCCCCGGTCCGGAGCAGATCGCCGGGGACAGGGAGCAGATGCGCCTTCTGGCCCATATTCTCGAAGAGCTTCCCGAGAGACAGAGGCGCATCCTGTTCATGGTACGCCTCGAGCAGCGGCTGCAGGCCGATATCGCCTCCGAACTGGGCGTTTCGGTTCGCACCGTCGAATACGACCTGCGCAGTGCGCTCGAATATTGCTCCGAGCGGCTCGAGCAAATAAACCGGCTCTGAGATTTCGGTTTTTCGGATATCAATCGTTTATAATCACAGACGGCGCGGTGGCCGGCGCCCTGCCGGAACCAGCTTTGCGGAGGAAGCAGGCATTGGACGGCGATTTCGACGCCCTCAAACGCGAAGCGACTGCCTGGGTGGTCCGCCTGACATCCGGAACGGCGACCGCCGAGGACGCAGATGCGCTTCGGATCTGGCGCGCCCGCAGCAGCGAACATGAGCGCGCATTTCGCGAGGTGAAGCGGCTCTGGAACAATCTCGGCCCGGCATTGGCGGACAAGCGCCGTCCGGTGCCCCTCGTCGGTCGCCGTTCGTTTCTGGCCGCCGGCGGGGTGGCGGCCAGCGCGGCGGGGGCCGCCTTCATCCTGTCGGATCTGGGTTTCCTGCCGCCCGTCAACCGCCTGCTCGCCGATTACACGACGGCGGTCGGCGAACAGAAGAGCATCGCCCTGCCCGACGGTTCGACGGCCGTCCTCGACGGCAAGTCCGCCCTCGTAATGGGCTATACCGAGGATGCGCGGCATCTTTCGCTCACCGCAGGCGCGGCCGTTTTCGAGGTCGAGGGCGCCGATCCGCGCCCCTTCGTGGTGTCGGCGGCGGACGGGAAGTCCACTCTGTCATCCGGCACCCTTTCCCTCGCGCATGCGGTGGACGAAGTATCGGTGGAGTGCATTCAGGGGACCGTCGAGGTGGACTGTCAGGCGTCCATCACCCTCATGAAGGGCGAGGGCGTGGTCTACTCGTCGGCGGGTCTCGGGCAAAAGGCGACGGCCGAGGTCGAAACGGCGGCCGCCTGGCGCAAGGGCCTGCTCGTCTTCAACGACCGTCCGCTCGGCGATGTCGTTGCCGACCTCAACCGCCATCGGCGCGGCAAGGTGATGCTCGCAAGCAATGCGCTCGGCTCCCGGCGGGTATCGGGCGTTTTCCATCTCGACCGCCCGCAGGAGATCCTCGCTCATTTCGAGAACGCGCTGCACATCCGTTCCGTGAGTCTCGTCGGCGGCATCGTGCTGCTGATGTAAAAAGCTCGAAAGTTTTCGGAAAAATTTCGGGTTCGCGATTCCCCATCGTTCTTATCAACAGAGGCTGCCTTTCGGCAGTGGTTGTCGATGGGGACTGGAATGGATTTTGTTTCGCTGGAGCAGGGCGCGCGTGGAAACGACCGGGCACGCAAATGGAGGACAGGGCTGCTTGCGGCGTCGATCGTCTTCTGCGCCTTGCCGCTGATGCCTGCTGCGGCGCCGGCGCAGACGACCGTCGGATACGCGATACCGGCCGGTCCGCTCGATGCCGCCTTGTCCCGCTTCGGCGCCGCCAGCGGCGTGCAGCTGCTCTACAACAGCTCCGTCACGAGAGGCCTGCGCACCCCTGGGGTTTCGGGAAGCCTCGGCGCGCGGGACGCGCTTGGCCGGATTCTGGCGGGAACCGGCCTCAGCTATCGCTTTACCGGACCGAACAGCGCGACGATCACGAAGGTATCGGAAGCCGGCGGTATCGCCGGCGATGGCTCCACGGTGCTCGATCCCATCACCATCCAGGGGGCGGAAGGCGGGCAGACCCAGGGCTATATAGCCTCGCGCGACATCGCCGCGACGAAGACGGACACGCCGCTGATCGAGGTGCCGCAGGCCGTGAACGTGGTCACGCGTGACCAGATCGAGGCGCAGGGCTCCCAGACCGTGATCGAGGCGACGCGCTATACGCCGGGGGTGGTGGCCTCCTTCGGCGACAGCGACAGCCGCAACGACGTGTTGCAGGCGCGCGGGTTTTCCGTGCGCTACAACCTCAACGGCTCGCGGCTGCCCTATGGCGCCTACAGCTCTGCCTTCCTGCGCATCGAACCCTACGGCCTCGATCGCATCGACGTGCTGAAAGGTCCGTCCTCCGTCATGTACGGCCAGAACCTGCCGGGCGGCCTGATCAACCTGGCCAGCAAGATGCCGACGGAAGCCCCGCTGCGGGAAGTCGCCATTCAGGGCGGAAACCATGATCGCCTGCAAGGCATGTTCGATTTCTCCGGGCCGATCGATCCGGAGGGGCAGTTCCTCTACCGCTTGACCGGCCTGGCGCGTGATGCGGGCGGCCGCGTGGATTTCGGCTACGACCAGCGCGCCTTCATCGCGCCGGCCTTCACCTGGAAGCCGACCGACGCGACGTCCTTCACGCTTTTCGGTCACTACCAGCAGGACGACACGATCTCCGACTACATGCCCCTGCCGGCGGCCGGCACGCTGCTGCCGAACCCCAACGGCGAGCTGCCGGTCGACCGATATGCCGGCGAGCCCGGCCACGACGGCTTCGATCGCGAGCAGTATTCGATCGGCTACAAGTTCAGGCACGATTTCGACACCGGCTGGACGCTCCGCCAGAATCTTCAGTTCAACAGCGTCGACGTCGATTCCCGGGCAAGCCCTGCCTATATGCTCGATGCCACGCAACGCTATCTGAGCCGGGTAGCGTCGCAAGGCCTCGCGGCTGCGGACAGCTTTACCGTCGACACCAGCCTCACAGGCAGCTTCGATACCGGTCCGGTCGAGCACAGCGTGCTGGCGGGACTCGACTATCTCTATCTCGATGACAGCTACAGCTTCGCTTCCAATCTCTACGGCGGAACCTTCGATCTCTACGATCCGGTCTACGGCGCCGTGCCGCCCGCCCTCATCCCGCGCTTCGACTACAACATGAAACGCCGGCAGGCCGGGCTCTACGTTCAGGACCAGATGCGCTGGGACAACTGGATCATGACTGCCGGCCTTCGCCACGACTGGGTGAACGCCAGCTCCGTTCATAGCGCGACGGGGACGTTCGACGTCGATCAGACGGCGCTGACCGGGCAGGTGGGGTTGGTCTACCGCTTCGACAACGGCCTTGCGCCCTATGTCGCCTACTCCACCTCGTTCGATCCCATCGATAACTTCTCGACCACCGGCGGAGCGCTGCGCCCCCTGGAGGGCGAGCAGATCGAGGCGGGCATCAAGTACGAGAGCCCCGATGGCCGCACATTCATCACCGCCTCCGCGTTTCACCTGGACCAGAAGAATGTCACCGCCCCGAACCCGGATCCGACGGGGACCGGGCTGCTTCAGGCCGGCGAGGCGCGTGTGCGCGGACTGGAGTTCGAGGCGAAGACGGAGTTGACGCCGGCCCTTTCGCTCATCGCATCCTACGCCTACACGGATGCCGTCATCACCAAGGCCAATGCGGGAGCGCAATACCTCCTCGGCAAGGAGCTCGTGATGGTTCCCGACCACCAGGCGTCGATCTGGCTCGACTACAAGGTCGAGGACGGGCCGCTCGCCGGCTTCGGCCTTGGCGGCGGCCTGCGTTACCAGGGCAAGTCGTTCGGCGATGCCGCCAACGCGTTCGAGGTCGGGGGACAGGTCCTTGTCGATGCGGCGCTGAGCTACGACTTCGGCAAGCTCGATCCGAGTTTCGAGGGCTTGGATCTGCGCGTCAACGCCACCAACCTGCTCAACGAGAAATATGTCGGCTGGTGCCAGAACGCGCTGCAATGCTACTACGGCCAGGGCCGCACGGTCACCGCCACGCTGAAGTACCGATGGTAGGCCATCGCGCGGCGGCGCAAGGGCGCTTGCGCATCGGCAGGCGGGCATTCCTGTCGTCGCTGGCGGCGCTGGCATACGGGATGCCCGCGGCGCGGGCGGGCCTGCCCGCCGCACGGCGCATCGTGGCGCTCGACGCGCCGTCGACGGAAATGCTCGTCACGCTTGGCATCGAGCCGCTCGGCGTGGCGGGCCTCGAAGGCTATCGGCAGGCCGAAGGCGACATCGCGGCCCTGCGCAATTCCGTCGATGTCGGCTTCTTCTACGAGCCGAACCTGGAGCTGTTGCAGTCCCTGAAGCCCGACCTGTTCGTCAACTCCTTCGGCGTCGGTGCGCCGGCGGCGCTGTTGAAGCGGATCGCGCCCGTGCTGTCCCTGCCGATCTACGGCGGGCCCGGATCGAGCCAGGAGGCCGCCGCCGGCGCCCTGCGGCGGATTGCCGACCGGATGGGCCGGCGGGACGAGGCGCAGGCTTTTCTGGCCACGTACGAGGAGCGGCTTTCGGCCCTTGAGGAAAAGGCGCGCACCCGGCGCCTGCGGCCCGTCTATCTCGCGAGCCCCTTGCTGGACGGCCGTCACGTCATCCTCTACGGCCGCAACAGCCTTTTCGACGATGTGCTGCGAGGCATCGGCATGCGCAACGCATTCGACGGCCAAAGCTCCCTATGGGGCGTCGCCAGCATGGGGGTCGACAGGCTGGCGGCAGAGCGGGAGGCGGTCTTCGTCTATATCGAAAGCCCGGTGACGCAGGCCGCGCTCAAGGCGCTGGATGCAAGCGCGATCTGGAAGACGCTGCCCTTCGTGAAGGCGGGGCGCGTCGTGTCGATCCCCTATCTCGAAATGTACGGCGCCCTGCCGACCGCCTATCGCTTCGCGGGCATTCTGGAAAGCCTGCTGGACCGGGGAGCGCTCGATGCGGGCTGATGCAGCCGCGCGTGCTGCCACGATGATCGCCTTGGCGCTGCTGCTGGCGGCAGCCGGCCTTTCCGGCGTCACGCTCTCCCGGCTCGTGGCGCCGGTCGACTGGCCCGGCCTGCTGGCCGATCCTGCGACGGCCGACATGCCGGTCCTGCTGGCCCGGCAGAGCCTGTTGCCGCGCATCGTGGTCGGCCTCCTCGCCGGAGCCGGCCTCGCCCTTGCCGGGGTCGTCTTCCAGAACGTGCTGCGCAACCCGCTGGCCGAGCCGGCCACGCTCGGCGTTTCGGCCGGGGCGCAGCTTGCGCTGGTCGTCGCCACCCTCTGGTTTCCGTCCATCGCGGACACGCTGCGCGCGGAAGGCATCGCCTTCCTCGGGGCGCTTGCCGCGATCCTGCTGGTGGCCGCCATCGGCTGGAGCCGGGTGCTCTCCCCGACGCGGATGATCGTGGCGGGGGTGTTCGTGAGCCTTTATGCCGGCGCGGCGGCCGGCGTTCTCGTGCTCTTCAACCAGCATTACCTGACCGGCGTCTTCCTCTGGGGATCGGGCTCGCTGGTGCAGAACGGCTGGGACGCCGCGTGGACCCTGTCGGGGCGTCTTGCTCTGGCCGTGGCTTGCGTCGCGATACTGGCGAGGCCGCTTGCGCTTCTCGTCATCGGCGACGAGGGCGCGCATGCGCTGGGCGTCAAGGTGCCGGCCGTGCGGCTCGCTGCTCTGGCGCTCGCGACGGCGCTGTCGGCGAGCATCGTCAGCGCCGTCGGGATGATCGCCTTCATCGGGCTTGCCGCGCCGGCGATCGCGCGCGCTGGCGGAACGCGCACGCTCTCCGCCCAACTCATGGCCGCCCCGCCGATCGGGGCCGGTCTGCTCTGCCTCACGGACCAGCTGGTGCAGCTCGCGCCCCTTGCGCGCGAGATACCGACCGGCGCGGCCACCGCGCTGATCGGCGGGCCGCTTCTCCTGTGGCTTCTGCCGCGCATGCGCGTGGCGAGCGTTCCGGCGACGCAGCCCGTCGAGGGGAATGCAGGGCTCGCGCGGCCGCTGCCCATGCTTGTCGCCGGATGCGCGGTCGCGGTGCTCGTCGTCTCGTGCGCGCTCGCGCTGGGCCGCACGACGCATGGCTGGTCGTGGCTCGCCGGCCCGGAACTCGCCGAAATGCTGCCCTGGCGCTGGCCGCGCGTGCTTGCATCCTTCATGGCGGGCGGCATGCTCGCCGCCGCCGGCGTCCTCATCCAGCGGACGACGTCGAACCCCTTGGGAAGCCCCGAAATATTGGGGATATCGTCGGGGGCCGCGCTGGGCCTGATCGTGCTCCTGTTCCTGATGCCCGCGCCCTCGCAGTTCTGGCAACTGGCGGCCACCACTGCCGGCGCGGCCCTCGCCTTCGCCGCCATGCTCGGGGTCGGCGCGCGCAGCGGCTTTGCGCCGGACAAGCTTCTTCTGGTCGGCATCGCTTTCGGAACGATGCTCAGCGCGCTGGCTGCGGTGCTGATGGCGGGCGGCGACCCGCGCATGGCGACGCTGCTCGGCTGGATGGCGGGCTCGACCTACGCCATGACGGAGAGCCGCGCGCTCGTGACCGCAGCGGTCGGTTGCCTGCTGCTGGCGCTGTTGCCGCTGGCGGCAAGGCCGCTCGAAATCCTGCCGCTGGGCGCAGGTGTTTCGCGCGCGCTGGGCATGCGGGTGAACCGTGCGCGGGCGGGGCTGCTGCTGACCGCCGGCCTCACCGCGAGCGCGACCCTGACGGTCGGCCCGCTCACCTTCGTCGGCCTGCTCGCCCCGCACATGGCGCGGCTTGCGGGTTTCCAGCGGCCGCTCGCCCATCTTGCGGCCAGCATGCTCGCCGGGGCCTCGATCATGGTCGCGGCGGACTGGCTGGGGCGCAGCGTGATCTTTCCCTACCAGATCCCCGCCGGCCTGCTCGCCTCGTTCCTGGCAGGCCCTCTTTTCCTGTTTTTGCTCAGGCGACAGCCATGACCGTACAAGACCGAGATGTAGCCAGGCCCGAGAACTTCCGCGTCGCAAGGGTGCTGCGCACACGGCGCGTGACGCCTCATATGCAGCGCGTGAGCGTGCAGGTGGACGACCTCTTGCGCTTCGATTGTCCGCCGCGTTCGCTCGGGCCGCATGTCCATGCGCTGATCCCCCGGCAGGACTGCAAGGAGCCCGGCTGGCCGACGGTCGATGAAAAGGGCCGCGCGATCTATCCGCCACCCGAGCAGCGGCCGGCGGTGCGCACCTATAGCGTGCGCCGTTTCGATCATGCGGAAAACAGCATCGATATCGATTTCGTGCTGCATGGCGAAGGCATCGCATCGGCATGGGCCGAACGGGCGACGGTCGGCGAGGAGATCGGCCTCTGGCGGCCGCATGCGCGCATCCTCGAAGCGGAGCCCGAGCGCTACGTGCTGGCTGGCGACCATACCGCGCTGCCCGCCATCGCCTTCATCCTCGATCACCTGCCCGAAGACGCGCAAGGCGACGTGATCGTCATGGTATCGGACCGGGCGGAAGAGCAGCCGCTCCGTCTGCCGAAGCGGATGAGACTCAGCTGGCTGCACATGCCGCTCGACGCGCAATCCGGCAACATGCTGCCGGCGGCAGTCCGCGCGCTCGATCCGCAGGACATCAGGGCCAGCTTCGTGTGGGTGGGTGCGGAGGCGGCCGCTGCCCGCGATATCCGCGCCTTCGCCAGAAAGGAGTGCGGGCTGCCTGCAAGCCGAACCTATATCCTCAACTACTGGAAGCGCGGCATGGTCGAAGGCACCTACGATCATGGAGAATGATTGCGAATGACCGAGCCGGCGAAAAACCGTCCCCTGTTCGAGCTTGAGACTGTCTCGTTCTCGGTTGCGGGACGCACGCTGCTCGCCCCGCTGACGACCAAGCTGCCGCCGGGAAAGGTGATCGGCCTGATCGGGCAGAACGGATCGGGCAAGTCGACCCTCCTGAAGATCCTCGCGCGCCAGCAGCCCGCTTCCGGCGGGGTTGTGCGCTTTCAGGGCACGCCGCTTCGCGCCTGGAGCGGTCGGGATTTCGCCCGTGCGCTGGCCTATCTGCCGCAGCAGACGCCGGCCGCCAGCGGCATGCTCGTGAAGGAGCTTGTGGCGCTGGGGCGGTATCCCTGGCACGGCGCGCTGGGGCGTTTCGGACCGGCGGACCGCATGAAGGTCGAGAAGGCCATCGAGCTGACGGGGCTGGGGGCTTTGGCCGGTCGGCTCGTCGACACGCTGTCGGGAGGCGAGCGGCAGCGGGCGTGGATCGCGATGCTCATCGCGCAGGATGCCGGCTGCATGTTGCTGGACGAGCCCATTTCCGCGCTTGATGTCGCCCATCAGGTGGAGATTCTGGAACTCGTGCATGGCCTTTCGAAGCGCAACGGGCTCGGCGTCGTCATCGTGCTGCACGACATCAACATGGCCGCGCGCTTCTGCGACGAGATCGTCGCGCTTCATTCCGGCAGGCTTGTTGCGAGTGGATCGCCCGCTGCGGTCATGACCGTGGACGTGCTGCAGCGCATCTACGGCATTGAAATGGCGTTGAGCCTTCATCCCCGAACCGGCCGTATGACCGCCTTGCCGTGCTGACGGCGTGTCCCGGATGATGGAAACGACGACGTGCTCGACACACTGAAACGCTTCGCCGCCTATTACCGCCCGCACCGCGGCCTGTTCGCGCTGGACTTCTCCTCCGCCGTGGCCGCCTGCGTTCGCCCATCCGCATAGACGCGGAAAGTGCTGTTCAGACGCTTCGCCATCTCTGGCGATTTGACGACCTGTTTTCCAGCACTGTCATCCTGGAATTCGACGCGAACAGCGATCTGAGGCCGGACGAGGCAGAATTGCAGGCGGTTTGCCTCACTCAACCAGTTCGACCATTTCCAGATGGTCACCGCCGACGGCAAGGAACCGCTGGGGTTTTCCGGCAAAGTGGTGTTCGGGGTCTATGATCCGACGTTCTAAATGGCGATCGATTTCGCGCAGGATGACCATATGGCCGTCGGGAACATGCCGGCCCATTGCCCGCGAAAGGTGGTCACGCCCGATCCGGGCGAGGCCATCGCCGAAAACCAGGCAAGCCTGACGGAAGCCTTCTTCACAGACCCGACGGATCTTTCGAAACTGTTCGCAACCGGGCTTCGGTTGGATTGTTGAGCGGCGGGCGCATCGAACGGACAGTCAACCGAATCCGGCACACGGGCTTGAAGGCGCCCCGGATGTCAGCGCCGCGTTGCTCTCCTGGCCTGGCTGCTTTCGGAGCGCACCTGATATGCCATGCAGGCGTGGTATGTGCAGTAGGGAGCGCCGTTTTCGGTCTTTGCGCCGCAAAACCGGAAATCCGGCGTCAACGGATCACCGATTGGCCATTTGCAGGACGATGGCTTCAATTCCATCATGGTGACACGCGGGAAGATCGGCATGGCTTCTGCGGCAGCTTCGGCCGGCATGGCCTCGGCTTCCGGCCTCACCGCGGCATTGCCACGCACGAGATAGGGAACCGGCTGCGGCGAAGCCGGCGTTCGAACCGGCCGGGCGCTTTGCCGGACTGCCGTCTTCACCGATGATACCGTTTGTCCGGTCTTGCGGCCGGGCAAAGCGAGGCGGTGGACCTTGCCGATCACGGCGTTGCGCGAAACATGACCGAGCTCGGCCGCCACCTGGCTGGCGCTCAAGCCGTCCGCCCACAGCTTCTTCAGCTTTTCCACCCGCTCGTTCGTCCACGTCGCGCTTGTCATCAGGCACTCCAATCATCGCTATGTTATGTTATAACGATAACTGGGGTGAGGCCGAAGAGTGCTTGTCGTGTTTCCACAGGTTGTTGGTGGCTGACCGATGAACCCGCATCGGCAAAGCGATGAACGCAGCGATCGATTGCCTCGCGCGCTGAAGGGCGAGCGCAGAACGCGGCGTCCTCGATCGACGAAGACTGGTTTGGCAGAAGAGGGCATTCGACCGAGCTTGGTCGACGAGATCCGGGCAAGGGGCGCCGATGTCCCTTGCAGGAGCCGTTAGACGACCGCCGGCCTAACAACGGACCTCCAACCGTGTCGCAACGATCTGCGAATAGTCGGTGCCTTGCGGATCGCTGAAGAATAGCGTGGTGAGCATCGCCTGGTTTGCGGCAAGGATATCGTCCGAACCCGGCCTGACGACTTTCCTGGTGCAGCGCTTGAACCCTTCGCCGGTCGTCTTCAGGGCGTCGTCCTTGAGGAAGTCGAGGGCAGTGTAAAGCGTGGGATCGTAAACGCCGAAGACGATCAGCCCCTTCAGCGGAGTCCTCCTGGCCGGCTTCTGGGAGAACGACAGGATCAGCGAGCCGTTTTCATACGTCGCGTGGATGGTGTCCGGCCTGGCGAGAGGCACCTTTTTTCCGTTCACGGTTATGCTCGTGTAGTAATCGTATTGCGCAAGGGAGTCGCGCACTGTGCCGGCGACGGTCGTCAGTTCAGCCCCGTCCAGGACCGAGTTTCCGTTTTTGTCGAAGTCCATGACCACCGAAGAAGAGAACAGATCATCGAAGTGCCAGGTGTCGCGAAGTTCGAGCAGGGTCCCGTCGGCGCCCGCTATGGCCTCGAATCTGGCATCCACGAAGATGTGGGGATGTGCGAACGCTGCCGTCGGCATGCCGGCCAGGAGCGACAGGATGGCGCCGGAAACCCGGCATCGAAATCGTTGAACGGTCATCGGAAATGACTGCGAGCGGATTGCGACCGATTTAAGTTTTTTCGATCCTGAGCCCATCGATTTGCCGCAATTTGGCGTCCACCTGCGGCCATTCGGGACAGCGCAATGACGGCAGCCGTATCATGATCAGAAAGACCGGGATCAGCGCCTTTGGCATGGCGTCCTTTCTGGCGCTTGCCTTGCCGGCAATGGCCCATCCACACGTCTTTGCCGATGGTCATGTGGTTCTGGACATAGACGATGCAAGGGAGCTGACGGCGGTGAGGAACGAATGGACGTTCGACAAGCCGTTCTCCTCCTTCGCGGTGATGGGCCTCGACAGGAATCACGATGGCAAGCTTGAGCCGTCGGAGCTCAAGCCTCTCGCCGAGACCTCGATGAAGTCCCTGGCCGATTACCACTTCTTCACATGGGTGACGCGGAACGGCGCGGAAGTGGAGCTTTCCGCTCCGCGGGACTACACCTACCGCTTTGCCGGCGGGCGGCTGACCCTGCGTTTCAGCATGCCGCTGAAGACGCCGGCGCCCGTCGGCGACGATCTCAAGGTCGAGGTGTTCGACCCTGAATATTTCGTCGCCTACACCTTCCCCGAACAGGGCGCGATCACGCTTGCCGGCGGGGCGTCCGGCTGCCGCGCAACCTATATTCCTCCCAAGCCGCTCGACGACCAGATCATGGCCACTCTGGCGGCCATTCCGGCCGAGCAGCACGACCTGCCGCCTGCACTGGAGGATGCGGCCGTGGGGCTTGCCAACATCTTCACGGCCAAATGTTCATGAGACACCTGCGCGGTTTGGCAGTGTTGGCCGCCACGATCGCCATGTCCAGCGTAGCGCTGGCGGCATCCGGCCCCTTCGGTATCGCCACGCCGGATTCACCCGTCGGAAACGGCGTTTCAGGGCCGGCCGCGCCTCTATACCTCGCTGCCATTCGATTGCAGACGCTTTTTTACCAGAAGCTGACATCGGCGCTGGACGCCTTCTCCGGCGATCCGCATGCCGGTCTCTGGCTCGTGACCTTGAGCTTTCTCTATGGGATATTCCATGCCATCGGCCCGGGACACGGAAAGGCCGTCATCTCGTCCTTCGTGCTTGCGACCGGTGAAAGGTTGCGGCAGGCGGCCGTGATGTCCGTGCTGGCGAGCGCGCTCCAGGCCTTTTCCGCGATCGCGATCGTTCTGGTGGCGGCGACGGTATTCGACGCGACGGCATCGCAGATCACTGTGCTCACCGACAGGTTGGAACTCGGGAGCTATGCCCTGATCACGTTGCTCGGCGTGACCCTGCTTGCCGCAAAAGCCCGCGTGTTCATGCGGCATTGGGGCGGGCGGAGACCGGCCGGCTCGTTTGCCTGTGAACCGGTGATGCCTGACGGTGCAAACCCCGCCGGCGTCCGTTGGCCGGGCCTCCATCGGCACGACGCGACATGCGGGTGCCTCGCCGCCAGCCACCTAGCCATGGATGGCCCGGCAACGTCGAGGAGGGAAAAGCTGCAGGCGATCGTTTCGGTCGGCCTGCGCCCGTGTTCCGGCGCCTTGATCGTGCTGGTCTTCGCGCTGGCCCGCCACCTTGCCCTCGCCGGAATGATTTCCGTGCTGGCCATGGCCGCGGGGACTGCCCTGACCGTCAGTTTCGTCGCTGCCCTGTCGGTGATGGCGCGGGGACTTCTTGCGCGGTTCGTCCTTTCGGGCGCCGGCGGAAAGCATCGTTTTGCCGCAAGTCTCGAATTCGCCGGCGCCTGCGCCGTGTTCCTGTTCGGCGTCACGATGCTGACCGGCTTGCTTGTCGCCGATGGCGTGATGTGAGCCGTGCCACGGCAGTGATGACCCGGTCGCAACCCGATAAAAAGCCTGCCTGATCCGACAGCCGGACCTGCCCCTGTCACGGCATCGACAGGACCGATAGCCCAAGGCGAAACGACGTCAGGGTGCTTCGCCGAGGCTTCAACGACCGTGCAGCCATCCGTCCCGTGTCACGCCGGGACGATCTTTCCGGGAAGGTTGTTGACCAGCATCGTTCCCTGCGGCTGAGCGCGCGGGCGCCGCGTTTCCGGTTGAGACCCTGCGCGGCCTGGCGGACGTTTGCAATCGAAGTCGGCATACTTCCACCAGTCGGTCCGGCAACCGAGTCATGCTGGCTGGTTGCAGGCCTCACTCAATGCAAGTTCTGCCGTGCCACGTCACCTCTGCCGCAGCAGCGTGCTGACGACGAACAGCGCGCCGATGGAGCTTGTCACCACGCCGACGGGCAGTTCCTGCGGCGGGAGCAGCGTGCGGGCGATGAGGTCGCTGGCGAGGAGAAGAACGGCGCCGAAGAGGGCGCAGGTGAGCGCGAGGCGTCCGTGCAGCGGGCCGGCGAGGGGGCGGGCGACATGCGGGATCATCAGCCCGATGAAGCCGATGACGCCGGCGATGGAGACGAGGAGCGCGGTCGAGAAGCTCGCCGCGAGGAAGGTCGCGGTGCGCAGGCGGGCGACCGGCACGCCGAGGCTTTCCGCCGTCTCCTCGCCGCCCAGCAGCGCGTCGAGATGGCGGTGGCGGGCGAGCGCATAGCCAAGCACGAGGGCCGCGCCCGCAAGGCCGATGCCGATATTGCGCCAGCTCGCCAGCCCCAGGCCGCCCATCGTCCAGAAGAGCACGGAATGGGCGGCGCGCTGGTCGCCGGAAAAGACGAGATAATTCGTGAGCGCGGTGAACAGGAACGATACGGCAAGGCCGGCCAGGATCAGGCGTTCCGGCCCGTAGCCCTGGGTGCGGCGGATGAGGACCAGCACGACGGCGGTCGCGCACATGCCGCCGACGAAGGCGGCGAGCGGCAGGGTGAAGACGCCGATGCGGTCGCCGATCCGGGTGATGACCGCAACCGCCCCCGCCGCCGCCCCGGCCGAAAGGCCGAACAGGAACGGATCGGCGAGGTCGTTGCGGGTGACGGTTTGCAAAAGCAGGCCGATGACGCCGAGCCCCGCGCCGACCGCGATGGCGAGGATCGCGCGGGGCAGGCGCAGGTCCACGACGATCCGGTCGATCGGCCCGGTCTCGCCGGAGGCAAGGCCGAGCGCGCGGGCGAGCGATGCCGTCACGTCCGCAAGCGGAATGACAGTGGAGCCATAGACGACGGAGGCAGCGGCGAGCGCCGCGACGGCAACAAGGGCCGCCGCGACGCCGATGCCGAAGCGATGGCGCACGATCAGAAGGCTTCCGGGTGGAGCGCCCTGGCGATCTTGTCGATGGCCGCGATATTGTCGGGGCCGGGCGTCAGCTCCTCGTAGCGCAGCGGCACGAAGCGCCCGTTCTTCACCGCTTCCGTCTCCTTCATGGCGGGGTGTGCCTTCAGGAAGTTGAGGAGCTTTTCGTAGCCCCCGCCGTCCTGGTAGTCGAGCAGGACGAGGAACTCGGGATTGCGGGCGGCCACGGTCTCCCAGTCCGTATTGCCCCAGCTCGTCTCCATGTCCTCCATGATGTTCTTGCCGCCGGCTGCCGCGATCATCGCCGTGGTGATGGCGTATTTGCCCGCGGTGAAGGGCTTGTCGTCGCCGGAATCGTAGAGGAAGACGCGCGTGCCGCTCCGGTCGCCGACCTTCTCCCGGATGTCGGCGAGCTGCGCCTTCCAGCCCGTGACGAGGGCGTTCGCCTCGGTCTCCTTGCCGAAGATCTTTCCGAGCTTCTCCATGTCGGCATAGAGCAGGTCCATCGACGCCGCCGGGCGGTCCTTATCGAGATGGATGCAGCTTTCCGTGAGGACCAGCGTGTTGATCCCGTGCTCGGCCAGCGTGTCCGGCGTCACGTCGCCGCCGGGCTTCATGCCGTAATACCAGCCGGCGAAGAAGAAGTCCGGGTCGGCCGCGACGAGGTTCTCCATCGTCGGATATTTCGGCGCGAGTTCGGGGATCGCGCCCTGCTCCTGCTTGAAGGCATCGTCGGTCTTGTACCAGCCGGTGATGCCGGTCACGCCGACGATGGAGGGCTGGAGCCCGAGCGCGAAGGCCATCTTGGCCATGTTGATGTCGTGGATAACCGCCCGCTTCGGCGCGGCGTCGAACGTCACGGGCGTGCCGCAACTGTCGACCGTGACGGGGAAGGCGAAGGCGGCGGAGGCCGCGAGCGAGAAGAGGGATGCAAGGATCAGGCGTCTCATGGGAATGCTCCGGTGCTGCGGGTGAGGGGGATGTCGAAGACGGTGAGCTGGCGGTCCTCGTGCGGATGGGGCAGGCGCAGGAGGTCGATGCCGAAGACGTCGCGCACGACATGCCGGTCGAGCGTCTCCTCCACCGGCCCGCTGGCGACGAGCCGGCCCTGTCTCAGAATGGCGACCCGGGTGGCGAAGCCGGAGACGAGGTGAAGGTCGTGCAGAACCGCGACGATGGTGAGGCCGAGCTCGGCCACCAGCGCCAGCAGCGCGCCGCGGGCGCGGGGATCGAGATGGTTCGTCGGCTCGTCGAGGAAGAGGATGCGGGGTTCCTGCGCCAGCGCCCGGGCGATCTGCGCCCGCTGCCGCTCGCCGCCCGAAAGCGAGCCCATTTCGCGTCCAGCCAGGTGAAGCAGTTCCGTCCGGTCGAGCGCCTGCCGGATGATGGCGGCGTCCTGCGCGCCCGGCCGGCGCGCCGCATGCGGGATGCGGCCGAGCGCCACGTAGTCGCGGACGGGGATGCGATGGTCGGGCTGGTCCGTCTGCCCGACCACGGCGACGAGGCGGGCGCGCTTGACGGGCCGCATCCCCGCCAGAGGCTCGCCCAAGAGATGGACCATGCCCGCGATCGGCCGCAGCGTGCCGGCGAGCATGCGCAGCAGCGTGGTCTTTCCCGCGCCGTTCGGGCCGATGATGGCGAGGCGGTCGCCGGTTGCCACATCGAGGGATACCTCGTCGAGAAGCCGGATGCCGGACCGGGTCTCGTAGGTCAGGCCCTGTGCGGAAAGGATGCCTCTCATCGGGCAGGGCCTCCGATATGCGGAATGCGGGCGAGCGTCTTGCCCCGGAGACCGGCCGGGCGCTGGCCCTCTTTGCACCAGCCGTCCGAAAGGTCGCGGTACTGGCGGCCGAAGGCCAGCAGGGCGTTCACGTCCCTCGCCGGATCGATGTCGCCGAAGAGGAACGTGGCCTTCGCGGGGGCGGTGAAGGCGACGGCGAGCGGGCGCGCGCAGCCGGCAAGGCAGGCGGCCGTTTCGAGGCGGAAGCCGCCTTCCGTCCTGTGCGGGCCGAGACGCGCCTGGAGCGCGGCTGCCGCGGGGCGGCCGGCCGCGTCCTTGCAGCGGCTGCAGACGATGATGGCGTAGGCCTCGGTCATGTCATCCTTCGGCGGGCCGGGGCTGGTGAAGGATGATCGACCGTCGTGCGGGCACGGGGCGGCGTCACAACGCTTCCCGGCACACCCCGTCCGGTTGCTGTGTCAGATGACGGCAGGTCTCCTGGCTCGCGGGTCGAAGGGCTTGCCGGCCTTCCCGGTCCGGGGACCAGTGGCATGGATGACAAGACCTCGCCGCCTACAGTTGCGGGGGCAGCCACGGTTTCGGCCCCGTTCGGGTCGTCCTCACCGTGTTCCCTATTAATCCCTCCGGCTTGGCCTCGGGAACCGTCCGCCCCAGATAGGAGGCGAGCGGAGCGCCTGTCAAGCGGCGCGGTCACGCCGCCCGCCGGTCCCAGCTTGCGAAGGGGTCCGGCAGGTTGCGCCAACGCTCGGGCTCGAAGGTGTCGCAGTCGATGAGGCAGGCGTCCAGCTCGGCACGGATTTTCGCCTCGTCCATGGGATCGGCGCCGATGAAGACGATCTCCTGCCGCCGGTCGCCCCAGACCGGATCGATATGAGGCTGCATCATCTGCAGGAAGCCGGGATCCTGCGGCCATCGTGCCTTCGGCACGGAGGACCACCAAAGGCCCATCCGGCCGGTGCGCACCAGCGCGCCCGCCTGGCTGATCTCGCCGACATGATGCGGCCGCGTCGCCAGCCAGAAGAAGCCTTTCGCGCGCACGACGCCCGGCCAGGAACGGTCGATGAACCCCTGGAAGCGCGTCGGATCGAACGGCCGTTTCGCGCGATAGACGAAGGAGCGGATGCCGTATTCCTCCGTCTCCGGCACATGGTCCTTGAAGCCATGCAGTTCCTTGAACCAGAGCGGATGGGTCTCGGCCCTGGCGAAGTCGAAGCGGCCGGTTCCCAGCACCTCTTTCAGATCGACCCTGCCGAAATCGACTTCGACGAGCCTGGCGTCCGGATTGAGCGAAACGATGATCTTGCGTGCGGCGTCCCGCTGTTCGTGCGTCGCCATGCCGATCTTGTTCAGCACCACCACGTCGGCGAACTCGATCTGCTCGACCAGCAGGTCGACCAGGGTGCGGTCGTCCCCGTCTCCTGCCGTTTCGCCGCGGTCGGAAAGGAAGTCGGAGGAGGCGTAGTCCTTCAGAAGATTGGCGGCGTCCACCACGGTAACCATGGTGTCGAGCCTTGCCACGTCGGACAGGCTCAGGCCGTTCTCGTCGCGGAAATCGAAGGTGGCGGCGACGGGCAGGGGCTCGGCGATGCCGGTCGATTCGATCAGCAGGTAGTCGAAGCGATCCTGCTCGGCGAGCGCGCGCACCTCCTTCAACAGGTCGTCGCGCAGCGTGCAACAGATGCAGCCATTGGTCATCTCGACCAGTTGCTCCTGGGTGCGCGAAAGGTTCGCGCCGCCGTCGCGCACCAGCGCGGCGTCGATGTTGACCTCGCTCATGTCGTTGACGATCAGCGCCACACGCAAGCCCTCGCGATTGGCGAGGATGTGGTTGAGGAGGGTCGTCTTGCCGGCCCCGAGGAAGCCGGAAAGGACGGTGACGGGGAGTTTCTTGGCCATTTGGATACCTTTAACGATATAACATAACAATGATGGATCGGAGAGCGGATGCTCTGTGCTCCAGCCCGGTCCATCGGTCAGTGGCAGTCAGCGCACAGTCCGTGAACTTCGATTGTGGTGGCTCTGATCTTGAAGCCGCTGCGCCTGGCGTGCTTGACCAGGGCGTCCTCGACCTTCGGATCGTGGAATTCGTTGACCTTGCCGCAGGCTTCGCAGATCTCGAATGCGGTGATGCGGGGATGGATCTGCCCATGCCGGGAATGACAACAGACGACGAAGGCGTTCATGCTTTCCAGGCGGTGCACCCGTCCGTGCTCCAGGAGCTTGTCGAGAGCGCGGTAGACTTGCAGGGGAGCTTTCAGGCCGTGGCTCCGCAGGCGATCGAGGATGCTGTAGGCGCTGAGCGGCTGGTCGGACGATTCCAGCACCCCGAGAACGAGACCCTGGTTCTTCGTCAGCGTCAGATCATGCGTATGAGCCACCTGTGACATTGCCATCTCCAAGCAGGAAGGGGGTGATCCGGGGCTTGGCTATACCCCGGATCATCGGCTCGATCTTTAGTGCGATATGCCGGAACCGCCAACGGCGACGATGGCAAAAGGCTGGCCCTCAACGGGAATGGTGCGCGATTCCTTCAGCGTCTGCGGATCGATGATGCGGACGAGCGAATGCCTGGGGTCCGTGATGGCGACCTGACCGTCGGCGACGGCAAGGCGCGGCCGCGGATCGCGCCAGTGGCCGTCCTTGCTATACGGCTCCGTCACCCTCGCCTGGCGGTCGATCTTGCCATTGATCACGTCCAGAACGTTCAGGAATCCGTCCTCGGTCAGGATATAGGCATTGCGCGGATTGGCCGGATCGAGCGCGAAGTCCACGCGGCGCGTCGTAAGCTCGACGAGGCGATAGGGCTCCCCGCCGTCCGGGTCGATCAGCACGACCTTGTCCTCGCCGTAGTTGCCGAGGAAGAACTGCATGGCCTTGCCGCCGAGCAGCGTGCCGGTGGAACCCTCGGGCAGGTTGTCGGGATAGGCCAGCATCTCCAGCTTCGGCCCGTCGAGGCCGCCCGGCCGGGCGACCAGCACACCCTCCTTGCAGCCGAAGGCGACGAGGCGCGCCGACGTCGCCTCGCCATGCAGGTCGGTGCAGGCGGCGACCTCGCCGACCTGCTGGCCGCTCTCGTCGAGGACCCTGAGGCCGATGCGCGGCGGCAGCGAGTCCGGCTTCACCTGCGCCGTGGTATCGGGAACCGAGACCAGCACGAACCGGCCCATCGTCACCGCCACGCCATGATGCGGCGCGGTCGTGTCGACCAAGCGGATGTCCGCCTTCCCTTCGAGAAGGGCACCTTCCTCGACGATCTCGGCCTTGCCGCCCCGGTCGTAGAACAGGGCCACCTCGCCGCCATGCGGGACGACATGGGCGGGCCGCTTGCCTTCGAAGGTCACGGGGAGAAGGGCGGGATCGGAGACCTTCAGGTCGCGGTGATCGCCATGGTCGGAGAAATCGATGCCGGTCTTGATGGCGTGGATGACATCCGCCTCGCCTTGTGCGGCGAACACCGTGCGGCCGGAAGCGCTCGCCGTCAGTGCGGCATAGCCCTTGAGGTCGTAGCGGCCGAGTTCCCTGCCGCTGTCGAGATCGATGGCGCGTACGACGGGCAGCGTGTGGTCGGCGACGAACAGCCGCCAGGCTTCCTTCGTCTCCTGGTCGTCGGCAAGGGCGCTCGATGCCGCAAGCGCGATGCCGGCGGCGACGGCGGCCATCAGGCGGTTCCGGGTGAATGTCAGGTTCATGGGTGTCCTTCCGTTTCCATGATGCGGGACGAGGGGCGGGTCGACGGCTTCATTCGGCCGCTTGTCTGAGGGCGCGGCATTCGAGGAGCTGAGGCATGATCTTTCCTCCCGGTGGATCGGCTCGATGGGGGCTTGCGCTCTACAGGATAAACGTTATTACATTACCGAAATTCTTGGTACGTAATAACATTACCAATACCGATGATGTCAACCCCGGAGCGGCCATGACCGATATCTGCCTTCAGCTCGAGAACCTGACGCTCGGCTATGACGGCCATCCTGCCGTTCATCATCTGAGCGTGGATATCGCCCGTGGCACCCTGACGGCCGTTGTCGGGGCCAATGGCTCGGGCAAGTCGACGCTGATGAAGGCGATCGCCGGCATCCTGAAGCCCATCGGCGGAGGCTGCTCGGTTCGCTGCAAACGCCTCGCCTATCTGCCGCAGCAATCTGAACTCGACCGTAGCTTTCCGGCCCGCGTCGTCGATCTCGTGTCGCTCGGCTTCTGGCAGAGGAGGGGACTTCTCGGGCGGATCACGGCAGAAGACAGGGTGGATCTCGCAAGGTGCCTTGCCGCGGTCGGCCTGACGGGTTTCGAGAAGCGCCCCCTGGACAGCCTCTCCGGCGGGCAGATGCAGCGGGCGCTCTTCGCCCGCGCCATGTTGCAGGATGCCGATCTCATCCTTCTCGACGAGCCGTTCAACGCGGTCGACGGCCGCACCGTGGACGACCTTCTCGTTCTAGTGAAGCGCTGGGTCGTGGAGGGCAGGACCGTTCTTTGCGTCCTGCACGATCATGATCTTGTCCGCGCGTATGTCCCGCAGACCATGCTGCTCGCCCGTGAACTGGTCGCCTTCGGTCCGACGCTCGACGTGCTGACGCCGGACAACCTGCAACAAGCGCGCCGCTTTCAGGAGGCCTGGGACGACGAGGCGGAATGGTGTGCGCCGGAGGATGACGCGCAGCGGCAGGAACCCGGCCGGCCCGCCGAATCCGGCAACGAAAAGGGCCGGGCCTATGCTTGAATATCTCTTCGAGCCGTTCATCCGCTACGGCTTCATGCAGCGTGCCCTGTTCGGCTCGCTGCTGCTGTCGGCAAGCTGCGCGCCGATTGGCGTCTTCCTGATGCTGCGGCGCATGAGCCTGACCGGAGACGCCATGTCGCATGCCATCCTGCCGGGCGCGGCGGTCGGTTTCCTGCTGTTCGGCCTGGAGATCGTCCCGATGACCATCGGCGGGCTGGTGGTCGGGCTGCTGGTGGCGCTCGGATCGGGAATGGTGTCGCGCTTCACGGTGCAGAAGGAAGACGCCTCCATGGCGGCCTTCTACCTGATTTCCCTTGCCGTCGGCGTGCTGCTCGTCTCGTGGCGCGGATCGAGCGTCGACCTGATGCATGTTCTGTTCGGCTCGGTTCTGGCGCTCAACAATGACGCCTTGACGCTGATCGTCATCATCGCCGCCGTCACTTTCCTTGCGCTTGCATTTTTCTGGCGAGGACTGGTGGCGGAATGCCTCGACCCTCTGTTCCTGCGCTCGGTCAGCCGCATCGGCGCACCGGTGCATTTCCTGTTTCTGACGCTCGTTGTGCTCAACCTCGTCGGTGGTTTCCAGGCGCTCGGAACATTGCTTTCCGTCGGCCTGATGATGCTGCCGGCGGCCGCCTCCCGCTTCTGGTCGAACCGGGTCGGGGCGATGTGCATGATTGCCGTCGCGATCGCGGTCCTCTCCTCGCTCGGCGGCCTCGTCCTTTCCTACCGCGCATCGATGCCCTCCGGTCCCGCCATCATCCTGACGGCCGGTGTCATCTATGCGCTTTCCGCTCTGGTCGGACGGAGAGGGGTGCTTTCCAGCCTCCTCGTCTCCCGCCGACACAAGACAGCCTGATCCACAGAAGGAGATTTCCATGTTCAGGACATTCCGTATTGCAACCTATGCCAGCCTCCTCACGCTGGGCGGCCTTGCCCCGGCCGCCTCGGCGGCCGATCTCGACGTCGTCGCCAGCTTCTCGATCATCGCCGACTTCGCGAAAAATGTCGGCGGCGAGCGCGTGGAGGTGACGACGCTCGTCGGCCCCGACGGAGATGCCCATGTCTACGAGCCGCGCCCGGCCGATGCCGCCGCGCTCGAAAAGGCGAATGTCGTCCTCGTCAACGGCCTTGAATTCGAGGGCTTCATGAAGCGGCTGATCGAGACCAGCGGCACGAAAGCGCCGGTGGTCGAGGTCACAAAGGGCATCGAGCCGATAAAGGCGGAAGAAGAAGAGCATCACCATGACGGCAAGGCCGAGGAGGCGGGTCATGGACACGATGGCGACGACAAGGAGGAAGCCGGCCACGACCATGCGCATGAGGGCCACCATCATCACGGCGAGTTCGATCCGCATGCCTGGCAGTCGATCCCCAATGCCGAGATCTACGTGAAGAACATCGCCGATGCCTTCTGCGAGGCCGACAAGGCCGGTTGCGCCACCTACACCGCCAATGCGGACGCCTATCTTGCCAAGCTCGCCGCGCTTGAAACGGAGGTGAAAGCGGCGATCGATGCGATCCCCGCCGACAAGCGCACCATCATCACCTCGCATGATGCCTTCGGCTATTTCGAGCACGAATACGGCCTGAAGTTCATCGCGCCGGAGGGCGTCTCGACGGAAGCCGAAGCATCGGCCGCCGATGTGGCGAAGCTCGTCGACCAGGTGAAGGAAGACAAGGCGTCGGCGATCTTCCTCGAGAACATCACCAATCCGCGGCTCATCGAGCAGATCGCCGGCGAAACCGGCCTCAAGGTCGGCGGCACGCTCTATTCCGACGCGCTGTCGGGCGAGGACGGCCCGGCCTCGACCTATATCGACATGTTCCACCACAACGTCGCGACGATGAAGGCGGCGATCCTCGGAAGCTGAATGCGGCGCCCCGCCCGGTAGCGGCCGGGCGGGGCCTTCTTGCGGAAGGCCGATGGCGAAAGCCGGAGGGAAGGAGTGACGCGATGATTGGCAGCCTGTCGGCAAGCCGGAAGAAGACGTCTGCCGCGCTGAATGGGCGGGGAATGGGCCGGCTTCCCGAGCCGGTTCCCGTCACGTTGCTGACCGGCTTCCTCGGCTCCGGCAAGACGAGCCTGCTCAACAACCTTCTCGCCGATCCGCGCATGGCGGGTACCGCGGTCATCGTCAACGAGTTCGGCTCAGTCCCGATCGATCACGATCTCGTCCGTGCCGGGCGCGAGACGTATTTCCGCACGACGACGGGCTGCATCTGCTGCACCGCGACCAGCGATGTCCGGGCGTCCCTGCATGAACTGCACGCGGCGCGCCTCACAGGCGAGGTTCCGCCGGTTTCGCGCGTGGTCATCGAAACGACGGGGCTTGCCGATCCGGCCCCCATCATCAACAGCCTCATACCGGGCGGAGCGCCGGCAATGGGTCTGCGCGATCATATCGTCGCCCGGCAGTTCTATCTTTCCGGGGTGGTCACGACCTTCGACGTCATCGCCGGCCCGCCGACCCTCGATGCCCATATGGAGGGATGGAAGCAGCTCGCTTTCGCCGACCACATCGTCCTGACCAAGACGGATATCGCGCAAGAGCAGGTGTCCTGGGCAGATGAACTGCGTGGCCTGAACCCGGCCGCGACCGTTCACGACAGGCAGGCGTCCGGTTTCGATCTCTTCGCACTGCTTGGTGACCGGCCCTATTCCACCCAGGACAAGGCTGACGACGTGCCGGGCTGGCTCGCCATGGAGGGTTTGGCGACCCGTCGCGATCACCGGCATGAGCGGAACCGGCAAGGCGATAAAGTCGAGGCGATCTGCCTGAGCAACGACACTCCGTTCGATCCCCGGTCGGTGATGACTTTTCTCGAGCTGGTCACCAGCAATGCCGGCGCCGGGCTCTTGCGGCTCAAAGGCATTCTCGCCGTTGCCGACGATCCGGAACGGCCGGTCGTGGCGCATGCGGTCCGTCACCGCCTCTTCCCGCTCCAAAGGCTCGACGGCTGGCCTGCCGGCGATCGAAGCACGCGCATCGTCCTGATCGGCCAGAACATGCCCGTCAAACCAATCCGGGATCTCTTCGATGTCCTGGTCCCGCGCCCCTCCTTGCGCAAACGGAGACAGGCATGAGCGGTGCATTTGTCAATCCGCTGTCGCGCGGCACGCCGGGCGTCGTGAGCAAGGCGCGCGCCATCAAGCAGTGGACACGCGAGCGACTGGCTTTACCCGGCGAGGCCGTTGTCTCGGTGAACGAACTTGCCTGCTATCTGCCGGGTTGCCCCCCGAAGGAAACGGTGGTGCTGGTGATGCTGGACGGCCGGACCGTGCAGGTCTCGATCCACAAGGCGATGCAGCAGGTCACGGAGGATGACATCGTGGATGCGTTTGCAAGGGAACATGGACGAGAGAACGGTTCGTGACGCCGAGGCGCTTCGCATATCCTTCGCAAACAGGTGGATCGCCGGCCCGTTGAGCTTTTCCATCGCCCGTGGTGAGCACGTCTGCCTTCCTCGTGCTTCAGGGTAGGGCAAGTCGATTACAGCCGCCACTGTTCTCGCTCTGATCTCGCCGCACGCCCGGTGCCGCGGCATCTTGCGTGTGAAGGGGTACGAGGTCTTGAACGCCCTCATGCCGCCGCCGAAGGAGCGCAGGATCGGCGAGCTGCTCGACCTGGTCGAGCTCGGCGCGCACCATATCGGCCGTTTCCCGGCCAAATTGTCGGGCGGCCAGAAGCAGCGCGTCTCGTCCGGGCGCTTGCGGCAAAGCCGGACCTGATGATCTGCGACGAGATCACCTCCGTCCTCGACCAGATCATCCGGGGCGAGATCCTCAAGCGCCTCATGTAGCGGGAGACCGGCGTCTCCTATCTCTTCATCACCCACGACATCGCCACGGTGCGGGTGATCGCCGACGAGGTGGTGGTGATGAACCGCGGCAAGAGAGTTGCATGGCGACCGCGCGGGGGAGATGCCTGTGCACAAGCATCATCGCGCGGCCGCCCATGTCGAACTTGATCTCGGGCATGCCGAAACGCGCCGATTTTCCGGCGACGCGGGTATCCGTCAGTCGAGATGCGAGAGGGGGAGCGTCTGCTTGCGACCTACCAATGCATCTCGCTCCATGTGCGCCAGCCGGAAGGCGACAAGCCGCATGCGGCAGCTTTCGATGAGGGACAAAAGGAGATGCTCGCCGGCCAGTTCGCCCTTGCCGCCCACCAACCCTTGCCCGCGGCCGTCGGCCAGGCCCTTGGTCTTGTCAGGGAAAATCGATGAGACAAGCGTATATCCGACGGTGCCCTCATTCTTCCTGTTTTGGTGAGGGGCCGCTCCCGAGTGCGAGAACGCCGGCGATGGTGATGAACAGCGACCCCATGAGCATTCCCGGATCGGGAAGGTCTCCCCAGACGATGAAGCCGGCGATGAGTGACAGGGGCACGGCGGAATAGCGGAACGGGGCGATCTCGGCGAGCGTGGCGATGCGCGTCGCCTGCACGAAGATCCAGGTGCCGGCGGCAGCGAAAACGCCGGCATAGGCAAGAAGGATGAAATCCTGGGAGTGCATCGGCAGATAGCCGCGCGCGGCAATTATCGGCGCGACGAAGACGGGCACGGAAAGCGTCGTCAGGAGCGCGACGAGGCCGGAGGGAACATCGGCCGACGTGTGCCGGGTGAAAAGGTCCCGTATGCTGAGAAGCAGGGTTGCGGAACAGGCGAGAAACATCGGCCAGCCAGCGCCGGCCGCGGCCGGCCGCGCGAAGATCAGGACGCCGGCGAAACCGAGCGCCACGCTGATGGCGAGTCTTCCCGTCAGCCGTTCGCGGAAGACGAGGGCGCCGGTGCCGGCGGAAATGACGGGCGCCAGCATCATGATGGCGGTCAGGGTCGCAAGCGGCATCTCCGCAAGGGCGAAGACGAAGGCGAGGCTCGCAAGCCCGTCGCAGGCGGACCGGACCATCACCGCCGGCGACAATGCATGCCTCCAGCGATAGCGCGTCCGCGTCAACCGCAGGACGACGAAAAGCGAGGCGGCGCCGATGACGCCGCGAACCATCATGACCTGGAAGGCATCGAACCGCTCGGTCAGGAGCTTGGTCGCGACGTCGTTCTGGACGTAGAGAGCCATGGCGACGACGACGAGGGCGGCGCCTTTCAGGGCCTGGTTCTGCATCGCCTATTGCCGGTAGGACCGGTCGATCCGGTCGAGGAGGCGCAGGTGGGCGTCCCATTCCAGCGCGAGATCGCCATCGTCGAAGGAAACGGCGTCCGCCTGCTCGGCCACCTTCGAGCGGACCGACATGTCGGGCAGCTTTATCTCGCGGTTCATCGAGAGCGTCGCGACCTGGATCTCGCAAGCGAGATTGAGATAATACATGAGGTTGAACGCCTCCGCGACGCTGCGCCCGACGGTCAGCAGGCCGTGGTTCCTGAGGATGAGCGCCCGCTTGTCGCCGAGATCGGCGATGATGCGGTCGCGCTCTTCGAGATCGAGCGCGATGCCCTCGTAGTCGTGATACGCGACATGCGGCTCCAGTCCCAGGGCGATCTGGTTGAGCGGCAGAAGCCCGTCCTGCAGGCTGGAGACGGCCATGCCCGCCTTCGTATGCGTGTGGATGACGCAGAGTGCATCATGGCGTGCACTATGGATGGCGCTGTGGATCACGAACCCCGCCCGGTTCACGCGGGAGGGATTGTCGCCGATCTTGTTGCCGTCGAGGTCGATCGTGACCAGCGAAGACGCGTTGATTTCCTCCCAGAGCAGGCCGTAGGGATTGATCAGGAAGCGGTTGTCGTGGTCGGGCAGCCGGAGCGTGGCGTGGGTGTAGATGAGATCGGCCATGCGGTAATGGGCGATCAGGCGGTAGCACGCCGCAAGCTCGACCCGGTGTGTCCATTCGGCGCTCTGGAATTGCATCGGTGCGCGCTCCCTGTCCTTCAGGCGTCGTGGTCGAGCAGCGCGAGCAGGCGTTCGGCCGCGGTTGAAAGCGCCTGCGCGTCGCGGGCGAAGCAAAGCCGAAAGTAGCCTTCGCCGGCCATGCCGAACGCGCGCCCCGGAGCAAGGCCCACGCCGGTTTCCCGCAGCAATCGTTCGGCGAATGCCGTCGAGTCGGTGATCCCGTCGATGCGGAAGAACAGGTAGAAAGCCCCGGCGGGCGCAAACTCGATGCGCGAAGACGTCGAGAGGGCCGAGGCGACGCATTCGAGCCCCCGGCGGCAGCGCTCGGTCTGCGCCGCGAGAAATGCCTCTCCGTCGTCCAGTGCCGCACAGGCCGCGCGCTGCATGAAGGCTGCGACGCCCGAGGTCGAATACTGGATCAGGTTCTCGATGGTCGGCCCAAGCCCTGCCGGCGCTTCGATCCAGCCGATCCTCCAGCCGGTCATCGCCCAGTTTTTCGAGAAGGTGTTGACGAAGAGGACGCGGTCGTCCTCCGTCACGAGCGAATGGAGCGAGGGTGCGGCGAGGGCCTTCGAATAGGTGAAGCGTCCATAGACCTCATCCGCGATGATCCACAGGTCATGCTTGCGGGAAAGATCCAGCATGGCTTGCAGCAGCAGGGGATCGGCGGTCCAGCCGGTCGGGTTCGAAGGCGAATTCAGGAAGATCGCGCGGGTTCGCGGCGAGATCGAGGCCTCGAGCAGATCGAGGTCCAGCGTCCAGCCGGCCGGGTCGAACCGCATGGCGACCTCGCGGGCATGGGCGCCGGCGACGCCCACCGATGCGGGGAAATTCGGCCATGCCGGCGTCGGCACCAGGATCTCCTCGCCCACCCCCGCAACGATCCGGACCGCAAGCTGGATCGCCTGCATGCCGGAGCCCGTGACGAAGAAACGGCCGGGCTCGAACGGCTTTCCGAAGAGGCCGCCATAGACGCGATCGTGGTAGCGGGCGAGCGCTTGGCGAAGCTCGGGGATACCCGGCTGGGGAACGTAGAACGTCTCGCCCCGCTCGAGCGCCGCTGCGGCCGCCCGGCAGATGAGGGCCGGCGTCGGCAGATCGCCCTCTCCAACCCAGAGCGGAACGATGTCGGAGCGCCCGAAACCGTGCTTCATGACCGCGGCGATGCCGCTTGCCGGTGCCGCAGCGGCTTGGGGGCTGATGGACAACGAGGGGCTGGTCATTGGTGGCTCCGGATCGCAAGGAAAAGCGGGTCGACGGCCAAGCACGGTCCGTCGACCCGCAACGCGCCCTCGATGAAAGGGCACGGGGGAAGGCTTACTGGTGGTCGTAAGGATTGCCGCGCGTCACGAAGGGCACGATGCTGATCTTTCCGCTGTCGTCGCGCCGGTAGCCGCGCACGCCGGCATAGGGGATGTCGTTGGCATCCAGGAGGCGCTTCGCCTCGTCTTCCTTGCCCTCCGGCACATAGAGGAAGAAGATGCGCGTCTCGTATTCCGGCAGCGGATCGCCCGCCTGCGAGGCCGCCTTCCAGAGCGGCGCCTTGGCCGGGTCCAGCACCTCCTCGACATCGCCGATCTCGCGGGTCTTGCCGTCCGAATCGATGACGACGATGTCGGGGTAGTAGTCTCCCGACGGACCGGGCACCGCCCGCGTCTTCTGCGGCGCGTTGGTCAGCGTGGTATAGTTTGCCGGCCAGGTCGTCTGGCCCGGAAAGGGAAAGCGGTTCGCCGCGACGAAGGCGACAACCTCATCATGCGAAGGCAATGGCATCGTGTTCTCCTTGTAGGCTTGTTGAAAGGACGGTCGTTTCAGCGAACGGACCATTCGGGGCCGCGGGGCGTATCGATCCACTCCGGCCACCGGTAATCCACGGGCGCCTGGAAGTCCGGGGAAAGCTGCGGGGGAACCCAGCGCGAACCGCCGACGCCGCCGCCGGTCCTGTCGTTGAATTCCTCGCGGGCGCGTTCCAGCACGCCTGCGTCCGTCATCATGTCGAGGATCGTGGTCGAGATGACCTCCGCCGCCTTGCCCCACATCGGGTCGATGCAGTCCGGATCGCCGTTCATGGCGTGCCGGAGCCATTCGCCGTAGCGCTTCCCGGCGGGATCGGGCTTGAGCGTGGGGCGGGCGACGTAGAGGCGCACGGTGGGGGCGTGCCATGTATATTCGACATAATCGTCGGCGGCGTAATGGAACTGCCATGGCGGCAATTGCTGGCGGAAGGCGGCTTCCGCCTCCTGCGGCGGGGTCAGCCGCATCATGTTGTCGATGAAGGGCTCGTCCATCGGCGCAATGCCCTGGCTGCGCTGCCCCTCGCGGGCAAAGCGCCTGGCCGCCTCGCCCCAGACGGGCGCGCCCAGCTTTTCGAAATTGCGGAAGGTCAGTTCGGCGAGCGCGTGGTTGGGAAGGCCGGCGCGGGTCTTGGTGATCCAGTCCGCCCGCCAGGTGCAATGGGTCATCGCGGCGACATGCTCGGCATTGCGGTCGAGGACGGAAAAGACGGTCTCGCACATTTCCAGCGTCGGGGCGCGCATGGAATACTGGATCTGCGAATAGGCGGGCGCGAGATTGTCGGCCGCGGCCTGCCCGGCGACGGGGATGAACTCGTTGAGCGTCCAGGTGCCGGTGTGCGGCAGCATGGATTCCTTCATCATCTTCGAGTTCGTGTACATGAGGCAGACGGCGTCGATCGCCCCCGGGGCCCGGGCGGTGGCATGGGCATGGGCCACGGCGCCGCCGCGGCTCTGGTCGAGCCAGGTTTCCGGGCTGTCGCATTCGAACGTGTAGATCCGGCTCCAGTAGGGCGCGCTGGTCGTATCCCAGAAGCAGCCGTTGGTGAGCGCGTTGAAGGAATGCGGATGGAAGCTGATCGCCGCGTCCAGCCCGTCATAGTAGCCGTGGGCGGCATGGACCGGCTTCGAGCCGCACATCTTTTCCGCCGGTTCGCCGAAGAACCGCAGGGTGCCGGTGATGCCATGGGCCTCCATGGCCTTCCTGGCGGCCAGAAAGCCGGCGAAGGAACCCATGCCGAGTGCGGAATGGGGATCGGTGTGGCCGGCGGCGTGCTTCGTGGTGCCCGGCCGCGACGCATGGCGGGGCTCGGCCACCTGGGACTGACCGGGCACGGCATCGTATTCGGCATAGCCGCCGATGACCGGACCCTCGCCGTTCGACCAGGTCGCGCAGAAGGCCGTCGGCATGCCGGCAGAGCCCTGCTCGACCTCGAAGCCCTCCTCGCGGAGGCGATCGACATACCATTGGGACGAACGGTATTCGCGCCAGGACGGCTCGTGGAACGACCAGATCTGCTGGTGCCAGGCCGAAATCAGCGCACGGTTCGAGCCGAGCCAGTCGAGGGCATGGTTTTGGGCGGCGGAGAAATTGCTTCTGGTCATGGGGCGCTCCCGGTTCCCTTCCCGAAGGCACAGCGATCCGGTGCCGCTTCCGGGTGGGGAGCGGCTGCTGCGCAACGAGGCGGGTCAGAAAGTTTCAAGGTCGGCCCGGCGGAATGGATGTGCCGCGCCGGCCGCTACCTATGCATAGGGGAAGGGGGGATAAGGCGCAAGGACAAATTTGGAGTTGACTCCAAATTTATTCGGCCGCCTCCTCGATCACCCCGCGCAGCACCATTTCCAGGTGCGGAATCCCCCATTCGCGCATGGCTTCCGGCGTCATGGCGCTGGAGGTGACCAGCCGGGCGAGCGCCGCGCTGCCGATGCCCAGGAGCAGGTCGCAAAGGACCGGAAGATCGACGTTCGGCTTGATCCGCCCGTTCTGCTGGTAGGCGGCGAGCATGCGCATGTATTGGCGCCGCAGCAGCAGGTCGAGGCGCTTTCCCGTCCGGTGCGCGATGCCGCCCGTGTCCAGGAACTGCGCCGACATGACCACCCGCCAGCATTCGCGGGTGAGGTGGCGAACGGCCTGGTCCGCCAGGAGCCGCTCGAAGGCGAGGATGCCCGTCATCGGGTCGTCCGGCAGGTTTTCCAGGAACTTGCGGCGTTCGGGCAGGGCCGCCCTTACGTGGCGCAGCGCGATCTCCATCAGCAGGTTCGGCTTGTTCTTGAAGTAGTTGTAGACCGAAGCCGGCGCCACGGAGGCGAGCTCGGCGATTTCCTCGATCTTGGTGATCTCGTAGCCTTGCTGGCGAAACAGGGCATCGGCCGCATCAAGGACTTGCTCCACCCTCTTGTTGCGATGCTTAACCCGCAGTCCTCCGGTCATTTCCTGTCCTTCCAAGCGGCGAACGAAAAAAGCATTTTCGCCGAAATTGATCTTGTCTCTATTTTTAGAGTTGACACTAAGTTTGTAGTCATGGAACATGTCAATATATCGGACGCGGTTCAAGTGGAAAGCGCTGACAATCGACAAAATAATGACACCGGCAGGCCTGCCACCGGGCGAGGTCGCTCGTCATGCATGGCCGCCAGAAGGAGAATGCCCCCTTGCTCAAGCTGATCGACAATCCGCCGCAATGGCCCAATGGCGCCCGCTGCGCCGTCTGCTTCGCCTTCGACCTCGACGCTGAAAGCCTGCTGCATCTCTACTATCCCGAAGATTCCATGCGCCGCATCACGCTCTCCTCGGCCTTGCGGTACGGTCCCCGGATCGCCATTCCGCGGCTGATCCGCATCTGGGAGCACTACGGCATCAAGCAGACGGTCTACGTTCCCGGCTGGTGTGTCGAGACCTATCCGGAGGCCGTGGAGCAACTGGCCGCGGCCGGCCACGAGATCGGCCATCACGGCTGGCTGCACGAGCGGGTGAACGCGCTCGATGCCGGCGACGAGGCGAAGGTGCTGAAGGCCGGCATCAAGGCCATCGAACGGGTGACCGGCAAGAGGCCGGCGGGCTACCGCTGCCCCTCGGGCGCGTTCTCGCCCGCCACGCTCGACCTGCTGATCGACGAGGGCTTCACCTATGACGCCTCGCTGTCCGGCGACGACGTGCCCTACCTCGTCCGCGGCGGGAAGGGCGCGCTCCTGGAGCTGCCATCGGACCACGCGCTGGACGACTGGCCGCAATATGTGAACATGCGCGACTTCAACCACATGCTGCCGATCCAGTCGCCGGAACAGGCCATGCAGGTCTTCCGCTCCGAATTCGACGCGGCCTGGGCGAATGGCGGCCTGTGGTCCTCCGTCTGGCATCCGTTCGTGTCGGGCCGCCCGGCCCGCGCGCAGGCCATGGCCGACCTCATCGAATACATGCAGGCGAAGGGAAATGTCTGGTTCGCCACCATGGAGGAGATCGCCGCCCATGTGCAGGGCCTCATCGACAGCGGCGAGTGGACGCCGCGCGAGGAGACGCTGCCCTTCTGGCAGCAGCCCGTACCGCAGATCGCCCGCCCCGTGCGCTAGCGAACATACATCCAGAAGTCACTCCAACGAACATAAGAGGGAACAATGCGTAAAATCAGGATTCTCGCAGCCGCGACATTCGCCGCCATGCTTCTTTCCGGTGTGGCATCCGCCCAGTCCCTGCCGCAGGACATCAAGGACTCCGGCAAGCTGATGGTCGGCACCGAACGCGACCACCCGCCGATGGAATTCATCGATGCGAAGACGAACGAGCTCGTCGGCTTCGACGTCGACCTCATCCGCGCGATCGCCGGCAAGCTCGGGCTGGAGGTGGAGTTCGTCCATTCCCGCTTCGAGGGCCTCACGCCCAACCTGCAATCGCGCCGCATCAACCTGATCATAAGCGGCATGTACGACACGCCGAAACGGCGCGAGAGCTTCGACTTCGTCGATTACCTCAGCGCCGGCACGACCTTCTACACGCTCGACAGGAACACCGAGATCCAGGAGCCGAAGGATTTCTGCGGCAAGGTCGTCACCACCAACCGCGGCACGACATATCCGGACTCCGTCAAGAAATGGAGCGACGAGAACTGCGTCGCCGCCGGCCTTCCCGCCATCGACGTGATCACCGACACCGACATGGCATCCGAGTTCCTCTATATCAACCAGGGCCGCGCGGTCGGCGCCGTGCAGGGCACCGAGGCGATCCCGACCGTGCTGGCAAGCACCGACGGCCCCTTCCGCGTCGTCGGCAAGCCGTTCACCAATGTGCGCATCGGCATCGGCTTCAACAAGGAAGACACCGAATTGCGTGATACGATCCTCAAGACGCTCGAGGACCTGTTCAAGTCCGGGGAATATCTCGAGATCGTCAAGAAATGGGGCCTCGACGCCAGCGCGCTCGATGCGCCCACCGTCAATGCGGGCGACGCGCCGTGACGCTCTCGTTCGCTCTCGAAGGCAGGACAAACGACCAGCGAAAGCCGGATATGGACGTCATCGACATCTCGAAACTCAAGCATGCGCGCCCGCTTCACCTCGGGCGCCTTGCAACCGCCGCCGTCCTGCTGGCCGCCGGCGCCTACATCGTCTACGCATTCGCGGTCGGCACCATCGACTGGCCGGTCGTCGGCGAGTACATGTTCAGCGAGCGCATCCTGAGCGGCGCGGTCACCACCGTCGTCATCTCGGTGATCGCCATGGCGATCGGCATCGTCATCGGCATCCTGACCGCCATCGCCCGTTCCTCGCGGAACATGGTGCTGTCCTCCGCCGCCATGTTCTACACATGGCTGTTCCGCGGCGCGCCGATGATCCTGCAGCTCCTGATCTGGTACAATCTGGCCCTCGTCTTTCCGACCATCGGCATTCCGGGCCTGTGGGAGGCCAAGACGGTGGTCGTCATGACGCCGCTCGCCGCGACCCTCATCGCGCTGAGCCTCAACCAGGGCGCCTACACGTCCGAGATCATCCGCTCCGGCATGCTGGCCGTCGATATCGGCCAGTACGAGGCGGCCAAGTCGATCGGCATGACCTATTCCGACACGTTGCGCCGCATCATCCTGCCGCAGGCGATGCGCGTGGTCGTGCCGCCGCTCGGCAACGAGTTCATCGGCCTGCTGAAGGTGACGGCGCTTGCCAGCATCATCGGCTTCGGCGAACTGCTCGGAACGGCCCAGGACATCTATTACAGCAACGCCAAGATCATGGAGATGCTGTTCGTCGCCACCATCTGGTACCTGGTGATCGTATCCCTCCTTTCCGTCGTGCAGATGTGGATCGAAAAGCGTTTCGCGCGCGGCTTCGCAAACAGCGGGAGGCACGGATGAAACCCCTCGTATCGGCCGTCAGGCTTGGCAAGAAGTTCGGCGACCACCAGGTCCTCCACGACATCAACATCGACATCATGCCGGGCGAGGTCGTCTGCATCGTCGGCCCCTCCGGATCGGGCAAGACCACGTTCCTGCGCTGCATCAACCAGCTCGAGACGATCGAGATGGGCGCGCTCTATCTCGACGGCGAACTGACCGGATACCGCGTCGAGAACGACGTCGTGCACCGCCTGACGGACAAGGAGATCGCCCGCCAGCGCCGGATCACCGGCATGGTGTTCCAGCGGTTCAATCTCTTCCCGCACATGACGGCGCTGGAGAACGTCATGGAAGGGCCGACGCGGGTCCTGCGGCAGGACCGGCAGGCCGCGCGGGACACGGCGATGGGCCTTCTTGCCCGCGTCGGGCTCGGCGACCGGGCCGATGCCTTTCCCAACAACCTGTCGGGCGGGCAGCAGCAGCGCGTCGCGATTGCCCGTGCGCTGGCCATGCAGCCGCGGCTGATGCTCTTCGACGAGCCGACGTCGGCGCTCGATGCCGAGCTCGTCGGCGAGGTGCTGGCCGTCATGCGCGACGTCGCGGCGACGGGGATGACGATGGTCATCGTCACGCACGAGCTCAACTTCGCCCGCGAAGTGGCGGACAAGGTGGTGTTCATGGCGGACGGACGCGTGGTGGAGACCGGCGCGCCCGACCAGGTCCTGGAAAACCCGCAGGAAGCACGCACCAGGGCTTTCCTCGCGGCGGTCGTCAGCAAGAAGCGCGACGTCGCCTGAACGGCGGCTGCGCACGGATATCAACAAAGCCTTGAAAGGACATGCCGGGGCGCCGCCCCGGCAGACGATGCAGCCATGCCCGCCATCACCATCAGACCGGAACGACTTCTTGCCGACCTGCACCGGCTCCGCGCCTTCGGGGCCTATCAGACCGGCGTCCACCGCCCCACCTACGCGCCCGACGACATGGCGGCGCGCCGCTGGCTTGTGACGCGCATGCAGGAAGCGGGCCTTTCCGCCCGCATGGACGGGATCGGCAATATCATCGGCGAGAATGCGGCGGCGCGACGGCGCCTGCTCGTCGGCTCGCATTGCGATACGCAGAATTACGCCGGCTGGCTGGATGGCGCGATGGGCGTCATCTATGGCCTGGAAATCGCCCGCGCGTTCGTCGAGGCCGGCACGCCCCGCGGCGCGGGCGTCGACGCGGCGGTGTTCGCCGACGAGGAAGCGCATTTCGCGAGTTTCCTGGGCAGTCGGTCCGCCATCGGCATGCTTTGCGAGGACGAGATCGACGATGCGCGCAACCTGACCACCGGTCAGCCGCTTCGCGATGCCCTGGATGCGGCAGGTCTTGCCCATGCGGTTCGTAACGTTCTCGACCCCACGCGTTACGCCGGGTATCTCGAAGCGCATATCGAGCAGGGCGGGGACCTCGAGGCGCGGGGCCTGCGTCTCGGCGTGGTAACCGGCATCGTCGGCATCGACCAGTACCGGATCACCTTCACCGGCAGCCGCAATCATGCCGGAACGACGCCGATGGCGATCCGCCGGGACGCGGGCGCCGCGCTCGTCCGGTTTGCCCATGAGATCGACGAGCGCTTCCGGCGATGCGCGGCGGCACGCACCGTCTGGACGATCGGCGACATCAAGGTATTTCCGGGCCAGGTCAGCATTATCCCGGACAAAGCGGAAATGCTGCTTCAGGTGCGGGACGCCGACGCCGGCGTTCTGCGCATCTTCCGCGCACAGATCGAAGCTCTGGTCGGCGAAATGGGCACTTCGGGTCCTTGCCCCGTTTCACTGGAGGTCATCGCGGAAAGCCCGCCCCATCTGATGGCGGATTCGTTGCAGGCGGCTCTTCGCGAGGCAGCCGATCGTATCGCACCGGGCGCGTGGCAGGACATGCCGAGCGGCGCGGGCCACGACGCGCAGATCCTTGCGCGCGTCATGCCCGCAGCCATGCTGTTCGTGCCGAGCATAGGCGGCATCAGCCACCATGTCGACGAGGACACCACGGAGGAGGATATCGTGCTCGGGTGTGATGTTCTGGCTGCGGCCTGCTGCCATATCCTTGAAACCGACGGTGAAGCCGCATGACGAAGTTCGGTCGTTTCGTCGTGGAATGCCTTGCCGGCTACGGTGTCGAATATGTCTTCGGCATTCCCGGGGTGCATACGATCGAGCTCTACCGCGGGCTCGCGGGCAGCGCAATTCGCCACGTAACCCCGCGCCATGAACAGGGCGCGGGCTTCATGGCGGATGGATATGCGCGCGTTTCCGGAAAACCCGGCGTCTGCTTCATCATCACCGGGCCCGGCCTCACCAACATCGCGACGGCAATGGGCCAGGCTTACAGCGATTCCATTCCCATGCTGGTGATCTCGACCGTGAACTCCGCGGGCGCACTGGGATCGGGGGAGGGCCACCTTCACGAGCTGCCCGACCAGCGCCAGCTCATGCGGCAGGTCACGGCCTTCAGCCACACCATCCATGATCCGGAGGAATTCGAAACGGTGCTCGCCCGCGCGTTCGCGACCTTTGAATCATCGCGCCCGAGGCCGGTTCACATCGAAATACCCGTCGAAATGCTTGCAAGGCACGTCGGTTTCGCAAGGCCGCCTCACGGTCGTGTTCCGGCCGCGCCTCCCGCAGCGCATCCGAAAGCGATCGCCGAGGCCGCGCGGTTCCTGAACAACGCGCAACGTCCGCTCCTGATCGCAGGCGGCGGTGCGACGGGCGCAGCGCGGGAAATCGACGACCTTGCATCTCGTTTGCAGGCACCTGTCCTGATGACGATTAACGGCCGGGGCATTCTGGCCGCCGGACACCCGCTGGGCCTGTCGGTCAGCGCAGCCAGCCCGGCGGCGCTGGACCTGATGGAACGGGCCGATGTCATCCTTGCCATAGGAACGGAACTCGGCCCGACGGATTTCGATGAGACGCTGACGTCCCGCCGTTCGCTGGGTGAAAAGCTCGTGAGGGTCGACATCGATCCGGAGCAGCTCATGCGGTCCCTGCGACCCGCGATCGGGCTCGTCGGCGACAGCAAGGCCACGATCGAAGCGCTGGGCCCGGCAGTGCGGCGGCGAGAGGTGGATGGCTGGGGCCGGACGGCAGCGTCACATGCCCGGCATGCCCTGGCGAACGAGCTTACCGCCGCGCAGCGTATACAGATCGCGATGCTCGAAACACTCCGCGACACGCTTCCGGGCGTCATCATCGTCGGGGATTCCAACCAGCCGGTATATGCGGGCTGCATGGGCTTTGCGGCCGCGGCGCCGAAAACCTTCTTCAATTCCGCGACAGGTTACGGGACATTGGGCTACGGGCTCCCCGCAGCCCTGGGGGCGAAAATCGCCGCTCCCGAATTGCCGGTCGTCGCCCTCATGGGCGATGGCGGATTGCAGTTCACACTGGCGGAACTGGGAAGCGTGACCGAGCACGGCGCGCCCCTGATTGTGGTCCTGTGGAACAACAATGGCTACCATGAGATCGAAAAGGCCATGGTGCGCGCGGACATCGATCCGCTCGGCGTCAGGATCTTCACGCCCGATTTCAGGTCGATCGCCACGGCGTTCGATTGGCGGCATGAGACGGCCCGCAACGTCGCTGAGCTCTCGACGATCGTCAGGAACGCGGCGGCAACAGGAGCGCGTATCGTTGTCGAACTCGACGAGGCGGTCTTCGGCATCGAAGACGCATCGGAGTGAAGCGCCCGCGGTTGACCAGCGTCCCGGGGCGTCCTGTATGCGATGCGGCCCATGAGGCCGATCCGATCGTGGCGGCCTCGCTCGATCCGCGGCGCAGCCACGATTGCGCCAGTACGTGGACCTCACGACCGAGGCACGGAATGGGCGACGGTGCCCTGACGGCCGCAGAATTCGCCCGCCCTGTTTACGGGTGCGGCGAGCCCTTCGGCCGTGTCCGGCGCGAGCCTATTCGATGACGGTGACTTTCGAGCCGTTGAGGAATTTCGCCGGCTCGAAGCCGCGGGCAAGCGCCATCGGGACCATCAGGAGCTGGATGGGCAGGATTTCCAGCACGGGCAGGAGCCCTTCCGCGACGGCGGGCAGGAACAGGACCGGCCCGCTTCCGGCAAGCGCCGGCGCCGTTTCCTGCGGTGCGACGACGAGGCAGCGGCCGCCGAAGCGGGCGATGTCCGCGACGGTCTTCAAGTTGAGATCGAGCGTTGCGCCGGGGTCGCCGAGGAAGAGCATGCTGCGGAACCCTTCGCGCACCATCTCCAGCGGGCCGTGGCGGAACTGGCCGCCGGAGAGCGCCTGCGTCGGTGCCTTGGCGGCCTCCGCCGTCACCAGGGCCGCCATCATGGCGCTGGCATAGCTTGCGCCCCGCCCGATGAAGGTCAGCGGCATGTCGTGGCCGAGGAAAGCCAGCGTTTCGTCCAGCTTCGCGGGAAGGGCGGCCAGGAGCGTCTCGACGGCGTCCGCGAGGGTGGCGATCTCCCCGTCAAGCGCATCGCCGTCACCGATGAGCAGTCGTTCGAGGATGTAGAGGGCGGCAAGGCCCGCGGTATAGGTCTTGGTCGAAACGGTCCGTTCCGGGCCGGCCTCGGTCGCAAGCGCCAGCGAAGCCCAGCGTGCCAGCGTGTTGTCGCGGGTGTTGGTGATCGCGATCCGAACGCTGGCGCCGGCATCCAGCTCGCTCATGCGGCGCAGCTCGACGCTCTCGCCCGATTGCGAGATGGCGACAACCATCGCGCCGGCCGTCAGCACCGCCGGCGCCTGCTGGATCAGTTCCGACGTGTCCCAGAGCGATACCGGCACCGGCAGAGCCTGGCTGAGCCGCAGCCAGGTGCCGTAAGCGGAAAACAGCGAGCCTCCCATGCCCGTCAGGATGATGTGCCGCACCTCGCCCTTGTCGATAGCGGCGCGGATGCCCTGGACCTCGGCCATCAGGTCGGGCGTGACGAGCCGGCCGAGCTTGCGGATGGCTGCGGGCTGCTCGGCGATTTCATCGAGATAGGACTGGGACACGGAAACTCCATCAAGGCTTGGGGGTGAGAAAGATCTGCGCTGCGGCGCCGATGATGCCGGCATCGTTGCCGAGCGAGGCGAGGGAAAAGCGCACCGGCGCGAGATAAAGGTCGAGGCCGGAGAGCCGGGCCTCCCGTTCGAGCGGCGCCAGCAGCAGGTCCCCGGCGGCGCTGAGGCCTCCGCCGAGCAGAATGACGTCGGGGGCGAATATCTGCGCCCAGGTCGCCGCGCCGCGGCCGAGCCACTTCCCGACATCGCAAAGCATCGCCCGGGCGGCGGCATCGCCCTCGAGCGCGGTTGCGACGACGTCCGAAGCATCCGCCTGCCGCCCGCAACCGCGCGCCCTTGCGGCGAGCGGGCTGTCGGGAACCTCGGCGCAATAGCGCCGCGCGATGCCGTTCAGGGCGTCGCCCGAGGCGAGCGATTCCAGGCAGCCGACGCATCCCTGCCGGCAAGGCCGGCCATCGCTGCCGTGAATGATGAGCTGCCCGGCGTTGCCGAGGCCGCCGCCCGACGTGATGAAGGGCTTCCCGTCGACGGTCAGCGCGACGCCGATGCCGGTTCCTGCCGTAATCAGCAGCAGGCGCCTGGCGTTCCTGTCCTTGCCGAACATCGCTTCGGCGAGGCCGGCCGCGGTCCCGTCGTTTTCCAGCCGGGCCGGGAGGCCGAACAGTCCGCCGATGCGCTCGGCCAGCGGGAAATCGTCGAGTGCGGGGATGTTGCCGAGATCGCCGGAAAGATTGTCCGGATGAATGCGGCCCGGAAAGCCGATGCCGATGCCCAGGGTCTTTACCTGCGGTTGGGCAGCCATGATGTCGCGGATCGCTTCGCCGTAGCGCGCGACGATGGCGTCCGCCGCGTCTGCCGCGCCGATGACGATGCGCCGGCGCTCGACGATCCCGCCTTGGGCGGAGACGAGGCCGATCTTCGTGCTGCCGCCGCCGATGTCGATGCCGATTGCGAAATCCCGTTGTGACACGCTGGCGGCTCCTAGAGGCGGTAGCGGTTGACGTTGAGCATGAAGCCGCCGCCCTTGTAGACGGACTTCACATATTCGACGGCCTGGTCGGTGTCGGTGACGGTGACACGCCAGACGGTGAGCACCGGCGCGCCGGGTTCGACCCTCAGGTGACCGGCCTCCTCGGCGGTAGCGGCGGTCGGTTCGAACAGCGCGTCCGTCCAGGTGGGCACGATGCCCCAGGTCGCCGCCATCTCGGCATAGAGCGAGGCGCCCTCGAAGGTCGCCCGCGTCGCCGAGGGGTAGAGGGCGGCGGGAAGATAGGCATCCTCCAGCGCCACCGGATCGCCGTCGATGCTGCGCACCCGGCGCAGGAAGAGGAAATCCGGGCCGCTTTCGCCCCCGGTCTGCAGATGCTTGCGGAAGCCGGGCGACAGGGCCTGCCCTTCCTCGTAGGCGACGATGAGCGAGCCGGGTTCCGCCCCCAGCTTGCGCACCTCCGTCGTGAAGCTGTGGAAGCCGGAGACGCCTTTCATGCGCGCGGCGGTGCTGAAATAGCCGCGCCCGTGCTCGCTGTAGATGACGCCGCGCGTCTCGAGCTGCTTGAGCGCCTGCCGGATCGTGACGCGGGAGACGCCGAACTCCCGCGACAGCTCGCCTTCCGAGGGCAGGGCGAAATGCGCGCCGTTGCGCGCCTTCACCTCGCCATCGAGGATTTCAGCCACCTGTGCGTACATGGGCACCGTGCCGTTCTTGCGGATCGGTTTCTTGTTGAGCCTGATCTCGGTCATCGGTCTTCCTTTCTACCGGGGCGATCGCGCCATAGTCTCTAACATGTCGAGACAAGTCGGCAAGGTCGCGACCCGGAACCCGTCCTGCGCCGTCACGTTCCCGTCATGGCGGCGGCGATCTTCTCCGCGGCCATGATGATCGGGGCGTTGATGTTGGCGGAGGGCACGCGCGGCAGGATGGAGCCGTCGACGATGCGAAGCTTCTCCAGGGTGTGCACGCGGCCGGTGGAATCGGTGACGGCATGGTCGTCCGCGCCCATGCGGCAGGTGCTCGTCGGATGGTGCTCGGTGTTGGCGACGGTGCGCAGCCAGGCCTCGATCTCGGCGTCCGGGGCCTTGATGTCGGGCGTATCGACAGACCGGCCGCGATAGCGGCTCCAGGCCGGCTGATACGCCATTTCCAGCGTCTTGCGGATGCCGTCCACCATTTCCAGCGTGTCGCGCCGGTCGGTGAGATAGTTGAAGCGGATGGACGGCTTTGCGGCGGGGTCGGCGGACTTGAGCGCGATCCGGCCGCGGCTGTAGGGCCGCATCTGGCTGACGAAATACTGGAAGCCGTCGGAGATGGTCACCTTGCCGGACTGGAAATCGGCGAGGAACGGCAGGAATTCGTGCTGCATGTTGAAATAGGGCACGCTCTCGCCGCTCTTGAAGAAGGCGCCGACCTCGAAGAAGTTCGTGGCGCCGAGGCCGCGCTTGAACAGCATCCATTCGATGCCGAGCTTCAGGCGGCCGGCCATGTTGAGCTGCCGGCGGATGGAGACGCCGCCCGGCGAGGTGAAGCGCAGCGGGGCGACCACGTGGTCCTGCAGGTCGGCGCCGACGCCGGGCAGGTGGACGGCGCTGGCTATGCCGTGTTCGTTCAGCGCCGCGCGGTCGCCGATGCCCGAGAGCATCAGAAGGTGGGGCGAGCCGACGGTGCCGGCCGACAGGATGGTTTCACGGGCGGCGCGGATCGTCCTGCGCTCGTCGCGCTGCGAGAGCGTCACGCCGGCTGCGGCGCGACCCTCCAGAAGGATCTTCTCGACGAGGCAGCCGGTCATGACCGTGAGGTTGGGACGATGCCTCGCCAGCGTCAGGTAGGCCAGGCTGGTGCTGCAACGCACGCCGTCGCGGATGGTCGCCTGGGTGATATGCACGCCGTCCTGCGCGCCGCTGTTGTAGTCGCCGGCATCGCGCAGGCCGAATTCCCGGCCGGCGGCGAGGAAGGTGCGGTAGAGCGGATGGTCGGCCTTGCTGCGCACGACATCGACGGGGCCCGCGCCGCCGCGCATCGGGTCGCGGCCGCCTTCGAAATTTTCCAGCTTCTTGAAGAAGGGCAGGCAATCCTCGAAATCCCAGCCCTCGACGCCGAGGTCGCGCCAGCCGTCGTAGTCCTGTCTTGCGCCGCGCACGAAAACCATGCCGTTGATCGACGAACTGCCGCCAAGGCCGCGGCCGCGCGCCTGGCCGATGCTGCGGCCATGCAGTTCCGGTTCCGGCTCGCTTTCGAACTTCCAGTTGTAGCGGTCGCTTTCGATGGGGAAGGTGAGGGCCGCCGGCATGCGGATGAAGATGCTGCGGTCGCTCGGCCCTGCCTCGACGAGGCAGACGGAAACGGCCGGATCCGCGCTCAGCCGGTTGGCCAGCACGCAGCCCGCCGAGCCGGCGCCGACGATGACATAGTCGAATTCCTGGTGCGTGATGGGCATGCCTGTCTCCGAGCGGCGTGAGCCGGTTTGCAGTCCGTCCCGCCCGGTTCTGCCCCTTCGTTTCGAGGGGTGTCCGGGAGGGGCTGGACAGCGATCCGGGCGTGTGTTAGCTACTGTTTAACATGTAGTAACAAGTTGTCAAGCGGTCAACTTAGATACATGTCATCGAAGCAAACGGGAGCAGAACCATGAAACGAAGGGGATTCATCACCTTAGCGGCGGCGGCGCTCGCAGCCTCCGCCCTGTCGACGAGTGCATTCGCCATCGACTGGAAACAGCAGTCCGGGCAGGAAATCACCGTGCTGCTCAGCGAGCATCCGTGGACGGCCGAGCTGCGCAAGCATGTCGGGGAGTTCGAGGCGGAGACCGGCATCAAGGTCAAGATCGATGCCTTCGCGGAAGACCTCTATTCGGACCGCATGAACCTCGCCGTCCGTTCGGCCAATTCCGTCGCCGACGTCTACATGATCCAGATGGACTCGGCGCTCTATACGCAGTGGGAAGCCGGCGTCGTCGAGCCGCTGACGCCCTATCTCGACGATGCCGCCAGGACGGATGCCGACTATGACCTCGCCGACTATCCGGAAGGCTTCCGCGCCGGCGCGTCCTTCCCCGTCGGCCAGCCCGCCCCGCAGCTCTACGCCATCCCGATCTCCTTCGAGGCCTACACGCTCTTCTACAACAAGGAGCTCGTCGAAAAGTATCTCGGCGGCAAGGTGCCGGCGACGATGGACGAGCTGATCGCGGCGGCCAACGAGATCAGCGCCAAGGGCGAGGGCAAGGTCTTCGGCGCCTCGATGCGCGGCAAGCGCTCCGCCGAGCTGGTCGATACGATGACGGGCATCGTGCTCGACGCCTGGGGCAGCGAGCCGGCGGCGCTTCCCTACAACATCTGGTTCGACGGCGACTGGTCGAAGCCGCGCTTCGACGATCCGCGCATCGCCAGGGGCCTTTCCTATTATGCCGGCCTGCTGAAGGCGGGTCCGCCGAGCGCGCTGTCCTACGGCTGGGAGGATGCGAGCCGCTTCTTCTCGCAGGGCAACGCCGCCTTCTTCGTCGACGCCTCGGTCTTCGGTCCGGGCTTCGAGGATGCGAAGACCTCGGCGATCGCCGGCAAGGTGGGCTATGCGCCGCTGCCGGCCTCCACGGGCGACATCGGCTATAGCGGCCACTGGTCCTGGGGCATTTCGATCGCGAAGAACTCGCCGCAGAAGGATGCCGCCTGGCTCTTCGTGCAATGGGCGACGAACAGGAAGATGACGGCGGTGCTGGGCGTGGCAACGGGCGGCGCGCCGCGCGATTCGGCCTGGGCCGATGCCGACTACGTCAAGGCGCTCGATGCCGGATACGTCGCCGCGGTGAAGACCCAGATGCAGCACACCCGCCCGACCTCGGTCTTCCGCCAGGGCTGGAACGACGTCGTGCTCATGATCGTCGATGCCATCCACCAGATCTACCAGGGCACCTCGCCCGAGGACGCGGTGGCCGAACTCCAGGCCAACGTCCGGGACACGCTCGAATAGGCTCCTTCCCTGCGGGGCCGGCACGCCCGGCCCCGTTTTTCTCCATAGCAGGATCGTATCGACCATGCGCCGAGACAAACATATCCGCTGGCTGATTGCGCCGGCCCTCGTGCTTCTGGCCGCCGGAACGCTCTATCCGGTCATCTATGCCGGCTATCTCTCGCTTCTCCAGTGGAACTGGGGGTCCGAGGCCAAGTTCGTCGGACTGCGGAATTTCGTGCGCATCCTGTCGGGCAGCGGTTTCCCGAAGGCGCTGTTCAACACCTTCTATTTCGCCGTCTGCGCCGTGGTCATCGAGACGCTGCTCGGGCTTGGCCTCGCGCTCGCCATCAATCGCATCCGCACCGGCGCGGGCCTGATCCGCACGCTGATGATCCTGCCGCTCATGGTTTCCGGCATCGCCGTCTCGCTGATCTGGAAGGTCATGCTCGATCCGACGCTCGGCATCGTCAACTACCTGCTGTCGCTCGTCGGCATAGCCGGCCCCGCCTGGCTCGGCACGGTGCCGACGGCCATGCCCTCGATCATAATGATCGATACCTGGTGGCAGACGGCCTTCACCTTCATCATCCTGTCGTCGGCGCTGAAGAGCCTGCCGGCCGAGCCCTTCGAGGCCGCACGGCTGGAGGGCGCGACGCCGTTCCAGACCTTCCGCCACGTCACCTTGCCGATGCTGAAGCCGGTGCTGATCACCGTCATCATCTTCCGCACCATCGACACGCTGAAAGTCTTCGACATCATTTTCGGCACGACCGGCGGCGGACCGCTGAGGGCCACCGAAAGCGTGCAGACGCTCGCCTACCAGACGGCGTTCAAGTCCTACAAGTTCGGCGAGTCCGCGGCCATCGCCGTCGTCTTCTCGCTGATCATCCTGGCGCTCTGCATCCTCTACCTGGTGATCGACACCGACGATGGAGAAAAGGCATGACCCCCTCCGCTTCCGCCCGCCGCGCGCTCTGGCCCTATGCGGTCGCCGTCCTTGCCGTCGCCGTGTCGCTGTTTCCGATCTTCTGGATCCTGACCATCGCGTTGAAGACCCGGTTCGATGCCTTCGCCATGCCGCCGGTCTGGTTCTTCTCGCCGGTCTGGGAGAATTTCGGCAGGGCCTGGTCCTCGACGGGCTTTTCCGGCGCCTTCCTCAACAGCCTGATCGTCTGCGCCATCGGCAACGTGCTGGCGCTCGCCGCCGGCATTCCCGCCGCCTATTACCTCAATCGCAGGAACGTGCCGGGACGGCGCACGATCCTCATCTGGCTGCTGATTTCCTACATGCTGCCGGAATTCCTGTTCATCGTGCCGATGTACGTGCTCTTCCAGTCGATCGGTCTCTACGACACGGTGATCGGGCTTGCGCTGATCTACCAGGTCTTCACGCTGCCCTTCACGATCTGGCTGCTGCGCGCCTTCTTCGCCGATATTCCCGAAGCGCTTGCCGAGGCGGCGCGGCTGGAGGGCGCGGGCACGCTGCGCATCGTCTGGACGATCTACGTGCCGATCGCCGCGCCCGGCATCGCCGCCACGGTCATCCTCAACGCCATCAAGATGTGGAACGAATTGACCATCGCGCTCGCGCTCACCTTCGAGAAGGCGCAGACCGTGACGCTCGCTGTCGCCGGTTTCCGCGGCTACGCCTCCATCGACTGGGGCGCGATGTCGGCCGCCTCCATCATCATCATCCTGCCCATGGCGCTGTTCGCCATCCTGGCGCAGCGGCGCATCGTCCAGGGCCTCAGCCTCGGCGCGGTCAAGTAAGCCCCCGATCAACCAAGGAAAAAGCCATGTCCGCCGTTTCCCTAAAGGGTATCGACATCTCCTACGGCTCCGTCGATGTCGTGCGCAACCTCGATCTCGACATAAAGGCCGGCGAGTTCGTCGTCTTCGTCGGCCCCTCCGGCTGCGGCAAGTCGACGACGCTGCGCCTGATCGCGGGCCTGGAAGAGGGCCGCTCCGGCGACATCTCCATCGGCGGCCGCGTCGTCAACACGGTCGATCCGGCCAGGCGCGACGTCGCCATGGTGTTCCAGAACTATGCGCTCTTCCCGCACATGTCGGTCGCCGACAACATCTCCTTCGGCATGCGGCTGCGCGGCGAGGCGAAGGAGACGATCGCGGCGCGCGTCGCGGACGTGGCGCGCATGGTCGGCCTCAAGGATCACCTGCACAAGCGGCCGGGCGCGCTCTCCGGCGGCCAGCGCCAGCGCGTGGCGCTCGCCCGCGCCATCGTGCGCAAGCCCGCCGTCTTCCTGTTCGACGAGCCGCTCTCCAACCTCGACGCCGAATTCCGCGCCGCCATGCGCTACGAGCTGAGCAGGCTGCATCGCGACCTCGGCTCGACCATGATCTACGTCACGCACGACCAGGTCGAGGCGATGACGATGGGCGACCGCATCGCCGTGCTGGCGCCGCTGAAGCAGGCCGGCCGCTCGAACCTCATGCAGTTCGGCACCCCCGAGGAGGTCTATCACCGTCCCGCCAACCTCTTCGTCGCCCGGTTCATCGGCTCGCCGCCGATGAATTTTTTCGAAGGCAGGGCAGAGGGCGACCGCATCCGCGTCGGCGGCTTGAGCCTGTCGGGCGCGCGCCATCTTCCGGCGGCGCTCACGGTCGGCATCCGCCCGGAGCATGTTCGCATAGGCACAGGCGCGGGCGCGGGGCCGTCCGTCAGCGGCACTGTGGAAGGTGTCGAAAACCTCGGGCATGAAAAGCTCTGGTTCCTCGCGACCGCCGAAGGGCGGATCGTCGCCCGCACCTCGGACGGCGCCGGCCACCGCGTCGGGGAGAATGTCGACGTGCATTTCGCGACGGACAGGCTGCACCTCTTCGACCGCGCGACGGGCGACAGGGTGGCGGTCTAGAAAGGCGAGGCGGCTCCGGCATGGCCGGCCCCGGCGCCGTCGCGGGCGGTTCGATGCATCACCAGTCAGCGCCCGGGATCGCCTGCACGAGCTGGCGCGAATAGGCCTCCTGCGGATTGCGGAAGATCTGCATCGGCGTGCCGGCCTCCACCACCTTGCCGCGGCTCATCACGATCACCTGGTCGCAGATCTGGCTGGCGACGCGCAGGTCGTGGGTGATGAAGATCATGGCGAGGTGCTTTTCGGCCTGCACTTCGGCGAGAAGCTGGAGGATCTGCGCCTGGATCGACACGTCGAGCGCCGAGACCGCCTCGTCGGCGACGATGATCTCCGGGTCGAACATCAGGGCCCGCGCGATGCCGACGCGCTGGCGCTGGCCGCCGGAGAATTCGTGCGGATAGCGCTCATAGGCCGCCGCCCCGAGGCCGACGCGCTCCAGGAGGCCGAGCGCCCGGCGATGGGCCTCCTCCCGGCCGAGCCCGTGGGCGACGGGGCCGACCGTCAGCGACGTGCCGACGGTGAGGCGCGGGTTGAGCGAGGCGAACGGGTCCTGGAAGATCATCTGGATGCGGGGGCGGAAGGGGCGGAAAGCCGCCTCGTCCATCGGGCGGATGTCGCGGCCGCCGAGCAGGATCTCGCCGGCATCGGCCTCGACGAGCTTCATCAGGACCTTGCCCATCGAGGACTTGCCCGAGCCGCTTTCGCCCACCACGCCCAGCGTTTCGCCGCGGCGCAGCGTGAAGGAAATGTCGTCGACGGCCGGCACGACCCGCTGCTTGCCGAACAGGCCGAAGGGGCTGCGGTAGGTCTTCCTGAGGCCGCGCACCTCCAGCACGGTCTCGCTGTCCCGGGCGGGCCCGCTCTCCGCCTCGCGCAGGCGCGGCACGGCGGCGATCAGCCGGCGGGTATAGGGATGCTGCGGATTGCGCAGCACCTGGTCGGCGGTGCCCTCCTCGACGACCCGGCCCTTTTCCATCACCACCACCCGGTCCGCGATGTCGGCGACCACGCCGAAATCGTGGGTGATGAACATGACGCTGGTGTTCTTCTTCGCCTGGAGCTGGCGGATCAGTTCGAGGATCTGCGCCTGGATGGTCACGTCGAGGGCCGTCGTCGGCTCGTCGGCGATCAGCACGTCGGGATCGAGCGCCAGCGCGATGGCGATCATCACGCGCTGGCGCTGGCCGCCGGAAAGGCGGAAGGGATATTGCCTGCGCATGACCGGCGGATCGGGAAGCCCGACCTCGGTGAGGAGTTCCAGCACGCGGCGCTGGCGCTCGGCCCGGCTGGTGACGCCGTGGGCGGCAAGCACCTCGTCGATCTGCTGCCCGATGGTCATCAGCGGATTGAGCGCGGAGAGCGGATCCTGGAAGATCATCGAGATCGCCTTGCCGCGCATCTGCCGCCGCTCGGCCTCCGGCAGGGCGAGCAGGTCGCGGCCCTTGTAGAGGATTTCGCCGCCCGTCGCCTTCATGGCGGGCGGCAGCAGGCCCATGATCGTGCTGGCGGTCACCGACTTGCCGGAGCCGCTTTCGCCGACGATGCACAGGATCTCGCCCCGCCGCAGGTCGAGCGACACGTCCTTCACCGCATGACTGCGTTCCATGTTCCTCGGCAGGCTCACATCGAGCGAGCGGACTGCAAGAACCGTTCCGGCCGGAGTGCGGTGAAGGTCAGTCATGGTGTCTCCTGTCGCTTGCGCAGGTGGTTCAGGGCTTGGGCACGACCATCGCGAACTTGCGGAAGGGCGTCAGAACGTCGAGCCAGGCGGTCTCGCCCTTCGGCACGACGACGATCGTGCCTGGGCCGATGCGCTTCGTCTCGCCCGCGCCGATGCGGCAGTCGGCCTCGCCCTCGATCACCACGAAGGTCTCCTCCAGCGCGCGCGCCGGATAGGGATAGACGCCGGGCTCGGCGATCCACACGGCCGCCTTGACGGCCGCCGCGCTGTCGCCCTGGTCCTCCCAGATCATGCGGTGGTAGGATTGCGCGCCGTTTTCCGCCACGGCCGCCGCGGTGCGGCCGGTGTCGTCCTTCACGTTCCAGTAGATCGACATTGTTCGTCCTCCTTCTCAGTGATGCGGCGGCAGTTCCACGCCGTCCCGCTTGCTCATGAAATTGTCGACCGCGCGCATCTCGCGCAGCTTGTAGCTCGGGCCGTAGTCCATCCACCACGGCGCGCGGTGCAGCGGCTCGACCTTGAGGTCGAGGTCCTGCTCGGGCTTGCCGGTCGCCCAGTCGGAAAGGATGCCGCCGAGCATGGTGCCGGTCGGCACGCCGCGGCCGGAAAGGCCGGTGAGGGCGACGATGCCGGGCGCAAGTCCGTAGAGCCGGGGAACGGTGCGGTACTGCATGTCGAGTTCGCCGAACCAGAAATAGTCCCAGCGCACCTCCTCCGTCAGTTGCGGATGCAGCCATTTCAGCCGGTCTGTCATGACCTGCTTCGAATAGTCGAGGTCCCGGCCGCGCGGCCCCCGGAGGAACATCGAGGCGACGATGCGGTTGTCGGCGGTCCACTTGTAGCAGTAGAAATCGCCGCGTCCGTCGATCATCGTCGTGTTCTGCGGCAGCACCGTCTCGCGCGCCCGGTCGGAGAGCGGGTTGGTGGCGCAGACATAGACCGGCATGATGCGGTAGCTCTTGTCGAGGCCGGGCCAGCCGTCCACCGTATAGGCGCCGGTGGCGAAGATGACCTTGTCGGCGATGACGTGGCCGGCCTCGCCGATCACCTTCCACTTGCCGCCCGCCTTCTCGCAGCGCCTTGCGGGGGAGCGGGTATAGAGCGCGGCGCCTTCGCTGATCGCCGCTGCCGCAAGGCCGCGGGCATATTTCAGCGGATGGATATGCGCGCCCTCCTCGTGCAGCCAGCCGCCGTAGAGGCGTGGGCTGCCGGTGATGCGCTCTATCTCGTCGCGATCGAGCATGCGGGTGCGCGCACCGACGGCGTTGTAGCTTTCCGTCTTGTGCTCGAGCGGCGACAGGTGGCCGGGGCGCATCGCCCCGATGACGAGGCCGTTCTGCACCCATTCGCAGTCGATGGCGTAGCGCCGGATGTATTCGGCGGCCCGGTCGGCGGCACGCGTCTGGCGGTGGATGAGGCGTTCAGCCCAAGGCTGGCCGAGAAGCGAGCGGATCTTGTCCAGCGAATAGTAGGAGAAGGTGGGGCTGCAATGGCCGGCATTGCGGCCGGAGCCGCCATAGCCGGCTTCCTCGCGCTCCAGGATGGCGACCGAGACTCCCTTGCGCCGAAGCTCGATGGCGGTGGTGAGCCCGGTATAGCCGGCCCCGACGATGCAGACGTCGACGACCTTCTCGCCTTCGAGCCGCTCGGTCTGCGGCGGCGGCGGGGCGGAGGCGAACCAGTAGGATTGGTCGAAGGGAGAAAACTTTGTCATCCTGTCACCCGTTGTGTGAACGCACGTCGAGGGCATCGCGCAGCCCGTCGCCGATGAAGTTGAAGCCCGTGACCGCGATGGTGATCGCAAGGCCGGGCACGATGGCGAGCCACGGCGCGGCGGCGAGATATTGCTGCGCGCCGTTGAGCATGTTGCCCCAACTGGGCAGCGGCGGCTGGATGCCGTAGCCGAGGAAGGAGATATAGGCTTCCATCAGGATCGAGCGCGCGACGGTGAGGGTCGCCGCGACGACGATCGGTCCCATCACGTTGGGCAGGATCTCGCGGAACATGATCCAGCCGTTCGACAGGCCCAGCATGCGCGCCGCCATGACGAACTCGCGCTCGCGCACCGATTTCACCTCCGCCTCGACGATGCGCGCCACCTCCATCCAGCTCGTGAAGGCGATGATCAGCGTGATCATCATCGGGCTCGGCTTGATGAAGGCGGCGAGCGTCAGGAGCAGGAAGACCGAGGGGAAGGAGAGGAAGGCGTCGACCAGCCGCATCAGCACGGTTCCCGTCCAGCCGCCGCGATAGCCGGCGAGGACGCCCACCACCGTGCCGATGACGGTGGAGATCACCATGGCGAGGAAGCCGACCATCATCGAGACCTGTCCGGCATGGAACAGCCGGGCGGCGATGTCGCGGCCGAGCGGATCGGTGCCGAAGATGTGCGCGCCGGTCATCGGCGGGGCGAAGCGGGCGCGAAGGTCGATGTAGAACTCGTCGAAGGGCAGGAGATACGGCCCGAGGAAGCAGGCCGCGGTCAGCCCGAGCACCATGACGAGGCCGGCGATTGCCAGCGGGTTGTTCATGAACCGGCGGACGGCGCGGTTGTCGAAAAGCCGCCGGCGCGGCGTTGCGGGGGAAAGGGTGTTCGTCATCTGTCGCGCCTCCTATTCCAGGCGAATGCGCGGGTCGACGAAGGCGACCAGCAGATCGGCGAGAAGGTTTCCGATGAGCACGAGGATGGCGGAGAACATCAGGAGCCCCATCACGACCGGATAGTCGTTGTAGCCGAGGCTATCGAGGAACAGCCGCCCCATGCCGGGCCAGGTGAAGACCGTCTCCGTCACCAGCGCGCCGCCGAGCAGCGTCGGCAGCTGCATGCCGGCGAGCGTGATCATCGGCAGGAGGGCGTTTCCGACGATGTGCTTCATCAGGATGCGGCGCGGCGCGAGGCCCTTGGCGCGGGCGGTGCGCACGAAATCCTGGTTGACCACCTCCAGCGTGGCCGCCCGCATGTAGCGCGCCCAGATGGCCACGTTGACCAGCGCCAGCACGCAGGTCGGCAGGATGAGGTGGACGAGGATGTCGGAGAGCGAGCCGTCGCCGACCGTGTACATGTTGCCGGCCGGCAGCCAGCCGAGCCGCAGCGAGAAGACGAAGATCGCCACGAGGCCGACCCAGAAGGTGGGGATCGACAGCGCGACGAAGCACGCGACCGTCATCGTGTAGTCGAAGGCGGAGCCCTGCCGGATGGCGCTGCGGATGCCGATCCAGCCGCCGATCAGCATGGCGACCAGCGTCGAGGCGCCCATCAGCAGCAGCGTTGCGAAGAGGTGGCTGTTGATCACCTCCAGCACCGGGCGGTTGTCGCGGAAACTCCTGCCCCAGTCGCCCTGCACGAGCTTCCACAGCCAGTCGAGATATTGCACGGGCAGCGGCCGGTTGAGGCCCATCTGTTCGGCGATGCGGTCCAGCGCCTCCTTGGTCATGCCCGGGGTCAGCGCGTATTGCGACAGCGGGCCGCCGGGGGCGAGGTTGAGCACCATGAAGCCGATGAGCGAGACGAGCAGCAGGAGCACGACGCTCTGCCAGAGCCTGCCTATCAGAAATCGCGCCATTTCCGGATCCTTCCAGAGAATGCGGGCCAGAGAATGCGGGGCCAGGGAATGCGGGGCCGTACGGAGCAAGGGAGCGGGCCGGGGAAGAGGCGGCTGCGCCGCCCCTTCCGCTATGGGGCGTTATGCCCAGCGCCAGCTGCGCACGTTCCAGGTGTCGATGCGGTTGTTGATGTTCGCCTCGACGCCCTGGATGCCGGTCTTGTAGCCGCGGATGTTGGCGTACTGGAACAGCGGCAGGAAGGGCAGGTCGTGCCGCATGATCTCCTGGATGCGGCGGTAGATCGGCAGCCGCTCCTCCGGGCTCACCGCGGCGCCGCCCTTCTTCAGCAGATCGTCCACCTCCGGGTTGTTGTAGACCCAGGTGTTCTGGCCGTTTCCGCCCTTTGCGGGGGAGGCGGTGGAGAGGAAGTAGTCGGACGTGTCGGGATCCGGGCCGGTCAGGCAGCTGAGGCCGGCGAGCGCCATGTCGAACTGCGAGAGCATCCAGTGGTCGCCCCACATGACGGCCGGCGGCAGGTTGCCGATCTGCATGTCCACGCCGATCTCGCGGAAGGACTGCTGCAGGAACTGCTGCGCCTGCTCGCGCAGGTGATTGCCCGAGGTGGTCGAGCAGGTGAAGGCGAGCTTCACGCCGTCCTTCTCGCGAATGCCGTCCGAACCCGGCACCCAGCCGGCCCCGTCGAGCAGCGCGCGCGCCTTGTCGAGATCGTATTGCTGCACCGGCAGGTCGGCATTGTAGTAGTAGGACTCGCGCGGCATGTAGCTTTCGGTCGGCTTCGGCACGCCGTAGTAGAGCGCGTCGATGATCGTCTGCTTGTCAACGGCGCAGTAGAGCGCCTCGCGCACCGCCTGGTCCTTGAACTGCGGCCGCTCCAGGTTGAGGCTGAGCCCTTCGAAGAAGGGCGCGCCGATGACCTCCACCACGCGGTCCGGCAGGGTCTTGGCTTCCTCGTAATTGTCGGGCGAGATCCATTGCAGCGCCAGGACGTCGATGTCGCCGGTCTTGAGCTGCGTGTAGAGCACCGTCATTTCGGGGATGTATTTCAGCACCACGCGCTCGAGATAGGGCCCGTCGCCGAAATAGCCGGCATTGGCCTCAAGCTCGATATGGTCGCCCGGAACGCGGTTCTTCCACTTGAAGGCGCCGGTGCCGATCGGCGTGTTGTTGAACGGCGCGTTGTTCGGGTCCGTGCCCTCGAAGGCGTGCCTGGGCACGATGAAGGTCGAGGCGAGGATCGCCGCATAGGGTGCGAACGGGCTTTCCATGCGCCAGGTGATCTCGGTCGGCGAGACGACGGTGAGGTCGCGCACGAGATTGTGGCCCGTGCGCCGCCAGCTGCGGAAATCGGGATTGACCAGCAGCTCCAGCGTGAACTTGACGTCCTCGGCGGTGAACGGCGTGCCGTCATGCCATTTCACGTCGTCGCGCAGCGTCAGCTTCCAGGTCAGGCCGTCGGCGGAAATGCCGCCGTTCTCCACCGTCGGCACCTCTTTCGCCAGCAGCGGGTAGAAGTTGCCCTTGGCGTCGACGTCGAACAGCGGATCGAAGATGGCGAAATGCACGCCCTCGTCGACCTCGATATGCAGGAGGTGCGGATTGAAGACCGTCGGCTCCTGCGAGAAGCCGACGACGATCTGGCCCTTCGGCGCGTCCTCGGCCCTTGCCGGGCCCATGCCGAGAATCGAGGGCGCCATGGCGGCAAGCCCGGCGGCGCCGAAGAACTTCAGCCCCTGCCGGCGGGTGAACCGGAAATCCTTTTCAGACATGTCATTCTCCCAGTGATGTGGTTGTTGACGTTCCCTTGTCCGGCCGTTTTCGGCTTCTGGTTGGTTCAGTATCCGGCGAGCAGTTCGATCTTCGAGCCGTCGACGAAGCGTTCGAGCCGGAATTCCCTCGGGTCCACGACCGGCCTGCGCCCGAGCACGAGGTCGGCCATCAGCCGGCCCGCGCCGGGGCCGATGCCGAAGCCGTGGCCGGAAAAGCCGGTGGCGATGAAGAAACCCGGAACCGTCGAGACGCCCGAGATGACCGGGAGGGCATCGGGCGTGGCGTCGATATAGCCGGCCCAGCGCTGCGCCACCCTGGCCGAGGCGAGCGCCGGAAAGGCCCTGCGCGCCGAGGCCATGGCCATGTCGGCGAGCCGGCGGCTGGGCTTGGGATCGAGCACGCGGCAATATTCGAACGGGCTCGGCTCGTCGAGGTCCCAGCGGCGCGGCATGCGCGCCTCCTCGAAGAAGCGCCAGCCGGCGCGCAGCATCAGCGAGCGCCATTCGGCCTTGAGCGCCGGTACGAAGTCGCGCGCATAGCGGAAGGAGGCCGGCACGATGTCGACGATGTTGCCGAGGCCGGAGGCGATGGTGTAGCCGCCGTCCTGCCGCTTGCGGATGGCGACGTCGCCCGCCCACATCGCCTCCTGCGGGCCGCCGTCATGCGGCTCGGTGCGCAGGACCGAGTTCTTCACCTTGAGCTGCGGCAGGTGGATGCCGGCGCCAAGGCTGCGGGTGAACATTTCCGACCAGGCGCCGCCCGCCAGCACCGCCGCGCGGCAGCCGATCGTGCCGCGTTCGGTGACGACCGCCGAAATCGCGCCGCCGGAGGTCTCGATGCCGCGCACGGCGCATTCCGTCAGGATATGCGCGCCGCATTCGCGGGCCCGTTCGGCGATGGCAGGGGCGGCCTTCTGCGGCTCGGCCCGGCCGTCGTCGGCGCAGTAGAGCGCGGCGGGCGGGCGAAGGTTGGCCTGCGGGAACCGCGCCGAGAATTCCGCTCCGGTGAGCATGCGGCAATCGACGCCGCGCCCGTCGAGATGGGTCAGCCACTTTTCGTAGAAGGCCCGTTCGGCCTCGTTCCCGGCGTTGAAGATGATGCCGGAGCGGGTATAGCCCGTGTCGCGTCCGGTGCGGGCGTCTAGCCCCTGCCAGATGCGCTGGGCTTCCAGCACCAGCGGGATTTCGCGCGGGTCGCGCCGCGCCACGCGCACCCAGCCCCAGTTGCGGCTGGATTGTTCGTGGCCGATGCCGCCCTTTTCGCACAGCGCGACGCGCTGGCCCGCCTCGGCAAGCTCCAGCGCGGTCGAGACGCCGATGATGCCGCCGCCGATGACGACGACATCGACCTGCGCGGGCAGTTCGGCATCGCCATGGACGGGTACGACGAAGGGACCGGGCATCAGAAGAATTCCTCGGCTTGGCAGTTGACGGCGAATTCCGCGACGCTCGCCTCGTTGGGCAGGTCGATCAGCATGGAGACGACCCGCGCGAGGTCGTCCGGGCTGGTCATCGCCTCGGCCGGGCGGCCGGAGAGCGACAGGCCCATGTCGGTGGCGACGAAGCCGGGGCAGACCGCGGTGGCGCGGATGCCGGCGTCGAAGCCGGCATGGCGGATGCCGTGCGCCAGCGCGACGGCGGCGAACTTCGACATGGAGTAGCTGCCCGAAAGGGCCGACTTGACGCGCTTGCCGGAGAGGGAGGCGACGATGACGACGCGGCCGCGGCCGCCGGCGCGCAGGTCCTCCCAGGCCGCGCGCACGAGCCGGCGCGGCGCGAAGGCGTTGACCTCCATCATCGCAGCGACCTCCTCGTCCTCCGCGTCGATCACCGATTTCGCCACCATGATGCCGGCATTGGCGACGATGCAGCCGACCGGGCCGAAGCGCGCGCGGGTTTCCGCCAGCCACCGCGCCTCGTCCTTGCCCGTCATCGCGTCATAGGCGCAGGCAAGGACGCTTTCCGGCGGCAGTTGCGCCGCGAAGTCCGGCATCCGGCCGCCGCGCACGCCGAGGGAGACATTCCAGCCGTCGCCGACGAGGCGGGCGGCGATCGCCGCGCCGATGCCCCTGCTGGCGCCGGAAATCATCGCCACGCCCTTGCTCATTGTTCCACCTCGCGCAGCCGGTTGAAGGCCTTCCGCAATATGTTGACCACGATGTCGTGCTCCTCCCGCGTCATCAGGCCGGCGAAGAACTCGTCGGAATGGGCGACGATCAGCGTCTCGACCTTCGTCGCGAGCGCGGCGCCCTCCGGCGTCACGAAAAGCTCCTGGGCGCGCCTGTCGTCCTCGGCGCTGCGGCGCGTCACCAGTTTCGACCGGCGCAATTCGTCGATGGTCTTGACGGTGATCGACTTGTCGATGCCGAGCAGGGTGGCGATCGTGGTCGGCCGGATGCCGGGATGGCGGGCGATGAGCAGGAGCGAGGAGATGGTGCCCTTGCGGCCGGTGAAGCCAAGGGGCGCGAGCCGGTCGTCGAGATGCCGGCTGACGGCGATCTCGAAGACCCGGACATAGAAGCTGAGGAGACCGTCGAGCACGCCCAGATCCACCTGGGCCGCCAGCTCCTGACTCTTGCGCGTACTCATCGCTCACCGCCCTCGCAGTCTTCTGGGGAGGAAGTTCTGTCCGGCAGGTTAAAAAAATTAGTTGAATTATTCAACTAATTTTTTTGACGTATTGCATTCGGAAACACGAGGCGATCATGCCGTCTGAACGACCGCCCGGCGGCGGAGGAGGAAAGAAGACGAGGCCCGGACCTGAAGGACGGCGTTCAAAACGCCGCGTGCATCGCACGAAACGGGCGCCGGGCGAGGCCGAGCCGGCGCGCGAAAGCCTCGCAAAAGCGCGGGGCCGAGGCGCGGCAGCATGCGGGCGGGCTTACCTTCGCACGTGTCCTATAGCGAGCGTCACAACATGCTCCGTCGCTCGCGGTGGGCCGCTATGCGCGCTCGGCGGGAAGAAGATGGCTGGTTGTCCTTGTCATGTTGCTGGCGGCGACGGCGTGTTCGCGCCCCTTAACCGTTTTTCGGCGTTGCCGGCGTGCGCAAGACCGCTGCTTCCGCCGCTGGCGCGGCCCTCGGGCATAACGAGCGAGCAGCACGCGGTGCCGGCCAAAGGGCACGCGCCATCAGCGCCGGCGCGGCACGACCAGCCAGGCAAGACCGATCGTGATGACCGCAAGGCCGATCCAGGCCGTGACCGGTGTGCCGAACAGTTGCGGGCCGAAATCGAGCAGGCGCGGGGCGAGGCCGAGCGCGAAGGCGGCCGTCACGACGGCGACGGCGATGCGGGTGGCCGCCCACCGGATGTCGCCGCCGATGCGGTCGAACCCCTTCAGCTCGATGTCGGCCGCGATGCGGCCCTGCCGCAGGCGCAGCGTGAGCAGGCGCAGGAGCGACGGCAGGTCGGACGCGAGCCCGGCAAGGTCGAAGGCAAGCGTCTTTCCCTTGCCCGCGAGTGCGTCGGGCGCGTAGCGGCGGCTGAGCTCGTGGCGCACGACGGGAGCCGCGACGCGGATCGCGTCGAAATCCGGATCGAGCGTCCGCATCACGCCGTCGGCGGTGATCAACGCCTTGAACAGAAGCGCGAGGTCGGACGGCAGGGCCAGGTCGTGATCGCGCGCGAGCGCCATGAAGTCCGACACCGCCTCGCCGAGCCTCAGCGGCGGCGACCCGTGGCGGGCGACGAAGGCGTCGCACGCCGTCTCCAGCCGCGTGAGCTCGATGTCGGTGGAGCCGGACCAGTCCATCAGCAGCGAGCTGACGCCCTCGGCCCTGCCGTTGACGATCGCGCCGACGAGCGTGATGAGCTGCTCGCGGCGCCGGCTGCCGATGCGCCCGACCATGCCGAAATCGATGAAGGCGACCCGGCTGCCGGGCAGCGCGCGCAGATTGCCGGGATGGGGGTCGGCGTGGAAGACGCCGTCGACCAGCGCCATGTGCAGGAAGGCGGTCGCCCCGCGCTCGGCGAGCGCCCGGCCATCGAGGCCCGCGGCCTGCATCTTTTCCCTGTCCGCGGGCGCGATGCCGTCGATGAACTCCTGCACCAGCAGGCGTTCCGACGTCCATTCCGTGTAGATGCGGGGAATGCGGATGTCGGGCATGCCGGCGAGGTTTTCGGCGACGGTCTCGCAATTGCGGCCTTCCATGGCGAGGTCGAGCTCCTCGCTCATCGCCACGCCCAGATGATGCAGGATCTCGCGCGGCCGGTAGCGCGCGAAGTCCGGCCACTGCTTCTCGACCAGCCCGGCGGCGTGCGAGAGCAGGCGCAGGTCGGCCTCGACCAGCGGCCTGAGCCCGGCACGGCGGATCTTCACGACGACATCCTCGCCGCTCTTCAGCCGGGCGCGGTGCACCTGCGCGATCGAGCCGGCGGCGAGCGCCTCGGTATCGAACGAGGCGAAGATCTCTTCCGGCGGCTCGCCGAGATCCTCTTCGACCTGGGCGCGGATATCCGCCCACGGCGCGGGCGCGACGTCGCTCTGCAGCTTCTCCAGCTCGGTGATCCATTCGGGGGACAGGAGGTCGGCGCGGGTCGACAGGATCTGGCCGAGCTTGACGAAGGTCGGGCCCAGCGCCTCGATGGCAAGGCGCAGACGCTCGGGCTGCGACAGGTCTTGAACCTCTGCCGTTCCCGACCGGCCTCGCCGCGCGGCTAGCAGGCCGGAAAGGCCGAGCCGTCCGAGAAGATCGGCGATGCCGTAGCGCACGGCGACCGCGGCGATCTCGCCAAGCCGCTTCCTGTCGCGCGCCGCCAGCAGGGTGGTCTCCAGCAGAGTCATGACCCGCGCTCCTGCATCAGCCGACGACGACGCGATAGATGAGATAGAGCAGGATAGCCCAGATCGCGATGAGGAGGGCGAGGATCGCCAGGGCGGCAAGCAGCGGCCGCCTGAACCAGCGCGCGATCCACATATCCGCCTTGCGCCCGGCATCCTCGTGCACGTTGGCCGGAAGCCGCTTCGCGATGAAGCCGACCGCGAGCGGCACGATCACCAGATCGTCGACGACGCCGAGAAGCGGCACGGTGAACGGGATGAGGTCGATCGGGCTGACGAGATAGAGCCCGGTCAGCAGGCTCGCCACTTTCAAGGCAAACGGCGTCTTTGGGTCACGGAATGCATACCACAGCACCACCGCCTCCCGGCGAAACGAAAGAAACCGCCGCTTCAACACACCAAGAACAGCCAGTCGCTCAACTCCGGATCGGGATTGACAGGAGGCAACTATTCATTGTCTTTCGGAATAATTCAACTGCAGTAAGCATGCGTGACCCGGAAAACATTGCACATGGGGGTGCTTCCCGGCGTAAAACCCCGCTGATCCGTCCCTTCGCGGACCCTCGGCCGAACTGAGGTTCGATGTGGCGATTCTTCAGCATGGATCGCCACCACCATCCATGAAGCCCGTATCATGGAGAGCCATCGCGTGCGGTTTCGATCATGATGATGGCAAGAACCGCACGCCCGGTGTAGGCTGGCGGCCATGGATTCGCCCACAGCCCCACCCGTCTCCTCCCCCGCCTTTCCCGCCGCGTTGCCCGGATGGGTTTTGCCGCACGGCCGTGAGCCGGACGAGGTCTCGGCCGCCTTTGCATCCGGCATCGCCTTGAAATCGCTGGACGATCTCGTTCGCTTCGCGCCGGCCTGGGCCGGCTGCTGGCGTGCCCGCCAGGCCTTGAAATGTGCCGCCGTCGCGGTCCGCCTGATGGGCCGCACCGAGGGCGAGCACGCGTTGCGTGATGCGCTTTTGCTGACGGCCGCCGGTGACGATCCCGGCCCGGCCGGTAAGGTGTATCTGGCCTGCAAAAGGCTGGCGATGCGCAAACCCGCCTTCTCCTCGAAAGCGGTGGCCGAACTTGCCGATCTTCTGGGGCTGGCATGGGACGAGCGGCTTGCCGGCGCGGTCGACCACGCCGACGATGCGTTGCAATCCGGCCGTCCCGCGCCGCTCGCCGCCGCAAGCCTGGTGAGCGCCATCCATGCCGCGCGCCCGGATGCCGAACCACTGGCCTGGGTGCTGGCCGACATGCTGATCGCCGCGATGCTGAAATGGCCGTTTGCCGTGCCGCTGCTGATGGCCGAGCGGTATGGGCCGGCCTTCAGGACGCTTGGGGGCAGGGGCCGCGTCCGTCCGGGGGAACCCGCCTTTGCGCGCGCCGTCTGCCTCGCCCTGGTCGAGGGGACCGGGACGGCGTTGCGTGCCGCCGGCGAGATCGCCCGACGCGCCGATACGCTTCTCGCCGTCGCGCCGAAGGTGCGGACAAAGGGGGGCGGCGCGGTCATCCGAAAACTGCTCGAGGAGGACGCCGTGGCGGCATCGGCGCCCGGCAGCGATCTGTCGCGCTGGGCGGCGACCCGGCTGTTCGACCGGCTTGAAGGTTTTGCCGCCGTGCGTGAACTGTCGGGTCGCACCGCGTTCCGGATCTACGGGTTGTGACGATGGGTGGACCGGACGCACCCGACACGCGGCGAAGGGGTAGGTCGACGCCGGAGGACGACGTCCTCTTCGATCGCGAGCTGGCGCCCCTGCCGGCGGAGATGCGCTGGCGCGAATGGATGCTGCGGGTCGAGGCAGTGATTTTCGCCTCGGCCGAACCCGTCGGCCGCGAGACGCTGGCGCGCGTTGTCGGCAAGGAGTGCAGCATCGACCTGCTGATCGATGACCTGCGTGAGGAACTGCTGGGCCGGCCCTACGAGATCGTCTCTGTTGCCGGTGGCTGGCAGCATCGAAGCCGTTCGGCCTATGCCTCCGCGATCCGCGCATCGCAGGCGACCACGCGCAGTCCGGCGTCCGCGCTGTCCGACTTCGAGGCGATGGTGCTGACGGCCATCGCCTACTTCCAGCCGGTCACCCGTGGCGACCTGTCGAAGATCTTCGGCAAGGAGGTCAGCCGCGACACGATCGCCAGCCTGCGCAACGCCGGCTTCCTCGCCTCCGGCCCGCGCAGCCCGACGCCGGGCGCGCCCTATACCTATGTCACGACGAAGCACTTCCTGTCGGCCTTCGGCCTGCAGACCCTGCGCGACCTGCCTGATATCGAGGCGCTGGAGGACGCGGGCTTGCTGAGCCGGCAGACGATTTCGCTGGAGACCGGAGAGGAAACCGGAAACCCTGCCGATGGCTCCGAGGAAAAATGACGGAACCGCAGGCGCGCGACGATCTTCATGAAGTCGAAGACAGCTGAATTTTCATATTTCCTCGAACGCTGAAGAGCGATCTTTCCCACGGCCCGAACCACGGCCTGAGTCTCAAGCGCGCCAAACCGGAACGGAAAGCCCCGGCCGCCCGCGGGCCGATTTATGGCGTCGGCCGTACTATGGGGAGCCGGTCGCCGTTTCGGTTCCCGTCAGGGGCGATCCGGCAGGCTAGGCGGATGATCGCATGACCAGCTTCGCATCGAGTTGATGAACCTCATTGCGGACGAGTCCGTCATTGACGAGATCCAGCATCACCTTCAGGCCCAGCTCGGCGAGGCGGCTCTGGTCCTGGGCGACCGTCGTCAGGGGCGGGCACGTATAGCGGGCAAGGGGATGATCGTCGTTGCCGGCGATCCGGACGCTTTTCTCCCCGCGGCCGATCGACAGGCCGGTTTCGGAGGCTGCGGACATCACGCCGAATGCGACGCGATCATTGGCGCAGAGGATCGTCCGCCCGGCCATGTCCTGCTGCCGGAACAGCTCGGTTGCGCGGTCGAAAGCAAGCTTTTCGAAATCCCAGTTGACCGTCGGGATGGAGATCACCTCGGCCTCCAGGCCCATCTCCTCCATCACGCGCTGATAGGACAGGCGCCGCTGCCGGGAATTGGTGTTGACTTCCGGCATGTCGAAAAAGACCGGCGCGCTGCCCGAGCGCAGAAGGTAGTCGAGGATGAGGGCGACGCTCCGGTCGTTGTCGGAGCCGATATAGGATCCTTCCACGTCGATCCGCGTCGACAGGAAGACGACGGGCAGCGCTGCCGCGAGCTCGCGGAACATGGGAATACGGGAACTGTCCCCGAGCGGTACGACGATCGCGCCGGCGAGTTTCAGCGAGAGGAGGGTGGAGACGGCCTGCGCTTCGTGGTCCGCATTGCCTTGGGCGCTGAGAAGGATCGTCCAGTACCCCGCGTCGAGGGCGAGCGTTTCGATCTGCTGGACGAGACCGGCATAGAAAGGGTCGGTGAGCGAGGGAACGAGAATGCCCAGCGTCTTCGGACTTTTCCGGTTGAAGTTGAGCGCGAAGAGATTGGGACGGTAGTTCAGCCGCTCCATGGCCTCCTCGATGCGGGCACGCGAACTGGGCCGCACGGCCTGCGGATCGTTGAAGAAGCGGGATAGGGTGGGCCGTGAAATCCCGCTCGCCATGGAAAATTCCTCCATCGTGCGGATCTGCGTGCCCGTTGTACGGGAAATGTCCTTACTCATGTCATCCTTTACGTTTGTAAAAAATATTCGCTACGTACTGTTGACATAAATAGCACGTCGTATCAGATTTGCCATCACATAATGATCAGGCAAAAGGCCGGTCGACCAAACTGCTGAAACGTTTCTGGGAGGAAAGCGGATGACGGCGCATGCGCGGCCGGCGATGGCGGCTTGCTTTTTGACGGGCGTCGGGACGCTCGAACTGCGCGAGGTTGCCGTTCCCGTGGCGGGCCCTGGCGAAGTGCTGGTCCGCGTGTCATCCGTCGGCATCTGCGGCTCCGACATCCACTTCTTCAAGGACGGGCGTGTCGGCAGCGAGGTCGTGACGGCACCCCTGGTGCTCGGTCACGAATGCGCCGGCAGGATCGTCGCCGTCGGGGAGGGGGTCTGCGCCAACCGTGTCGGCGAGCGGGTCTCGCTCGAACCACAGAAACCCTGCCGTCATTGCCGCGAATGCAAGCATGGCCGTTACAATCTCTGCCCCGACGTCGCCTTCTTCGGCGCGCCGCCGGTGGACGGCGGCATGCGCGAGTTCGTCGTGCTCGGCAGCGATTTCGCCCACTCCATCGGCCCCTCGATCTCCGATGACGCGGCGGCGCTCATCGAGCCGTTCTCGATCGGCCTTGCCGCGATGCGCAAGGCGCGGCCGTCAGGCGGCGAGGCGGTGCTGATCGCAGGTGCCGGGCCGATCGGGATCATGACCATGCTGGCAGCCCGGGCTCTTGGCGCCGGCCGCATCACGATCACGGATCCCAGCGAAAAACGGCGTGCGATGGCCAGGGATCTCGGGGCGCCCGACGTGCGCGCACCGTCCGAATGGGATCAGCCCGCGTTCGACATCTTCGTCGATTGCTCCGGAAACGAAGCGGCCGTTCTTGCCGGGATCGATGCGCTTCGCCCCGCCGGCACCGCCATCCTCGTCGGCGTCGGCGCGGACAGGATATCGATCGATCCGGATATCGTACGCCGGCGCGAGATCGTCATCACCGGCGTCTTCCGCTCCGCCAATTGCTGGAGCGACGCGATCGCGCTGATCGAGCGTGGCGCGGTCGATCTCGATCCGCTCGTTTCGCGCCGCTATCCGCTCGTGGACTGCAAGGCTGCTTTCGCCGCCGCGTCCGGGACCGATGTGATGAAGGTCATCCTCGATGTCGGGGCTGAAGAAGACTGAAAACAAGACGTTCAACAAGGGAATGAGGAGGAGAAGACATGCCAGATACGGGTTCGATCAGACAGATGCTGTGCCGTGCAGCCTTCGCAAGCGCTTTCGCGCTGCCGGTCCTTGCCGCCACGCCGGGCGCGGCCCAGGAGGAAATCGGGGTTGCGGTCATCATCAAGACCGCGACCAATCCATTCTACTTCCAGGTTCAGAAGGGCGCCGAGGAGGAGGCGAGGAAGCTCGGCAACATCAACATCACGACCGCGGCGGGCAAGGACGATTTCGACGACCAGACCCAGATCGCGGCGATCGAGAATGCGATTGCCCGCGGCGACAAGGGCATCCTGATCATTCCGACGGGACAGGGGGTCTATTCGGCAATCGACAAGGCACGCCAGGCCGGCATCTTCGTGATCGCGCTCGACGCAGCGCCCGATCCGCTCGACACGGTCGACATCACCTTCGCCACCGACAACTTTCTCGCGGGCAAGGCGATCGGCGAATGGGCGGCCGGGACCATGAAGGGCAAGAAGGCCGTCATCGCCATGATCAACTACACGATCGACGTCAACGACGCCAACATCAACCGCAACCAGGGTTTCCTCGACGGCATGGGCATCGACACGCTCGATGCGGGCAAGCTCTACGACGAGCCCCTGACGGGCAAGTACTCGGCCGGCGACTACGAGATCGCCTGCAGCGAGATCGGCCACGGCACGCCGGATGGCGGACGCACGGCGATGGAAAACTGCCTTTCCAAGAACCCGGACATCAACCTCGTCTACGCCATCAACGAACCGTCCGCTTCCGGCGCCTATGAGGCGCTGCGGGCCGCCGGCAAGGAGAAGGATGTCGTCCTCGTCACGGTCGACGGCAGTTGCGAGGGCGTGCGGCTCATCAAGGAAGGCGTGATCGGCGCCGACAGCCAGCAATATCCCTACCGCATGGCGTCGCTCGGCGTGGAGGCGATCAAGAAGCTGATCGAGACCGGTGAGAAGCCCCAGACGAGCGAAGGCCGCGACTTCTTCAACACCGGCGTCGAGCTCATCACGGACAAGCCGGTCGACGGCGTGAAGAGCATCACCTCCGACGACGCAGCCAAGATCTGCTGGGGCAATTGAGCCCGAGCCGTGGTGATGGCGACCGGTCCCGGCGAACGGGGCCGGTCATGACACAAGGAGGAGGCAGGATGAACAGCACGGACGCCACGGCCAAGGCCGCAACGGCGCAGACCTATCGCACGGCGAAGGATTTCGCCCACCGTGATCTCGGCGCCCTCGGGAACCTTCGGCGGTTCCTCTACCAGAACCCGGCGATTAGCCCGGCCATCGTGCTTCTCCTCGCCGGCCTCGTCTTCGGACTGACGAACGAGCGGTTCTTTCGCCTCTCCAATTTCTCGCTGATCTTCCAGCAGGTCTCGATCGTCGGCACGCTCGCGATCGCCCAGACGCTGATCATCCTGACGGCGGGCATCGACCTGTCGATCGGCGCCGTGATGATCTTCTCGACGGTGGCCATGGCGAAGGCCCATCTCATCCTCGGCTGGAGCGGTCCTGCCTGCCTCGCGGTCGGCCTCCTGACGGGCATCGTCGCGGGTGGGCTCAACGGGCTGCTGATCACGAAGATCAAGCTGCCGCCCTTCATCGTGACGCTCGGCACGCTCAGCATCTTCTATGCGCTGTCCATTCTCACGACCGATGGCCTGACCACCCGGGGCACGGCGCTCCCGCCGGCGCTCACCTGGACCGGCTCCTATTTCCGCCTGTTCGACGTCAACATGAGCTACGGCATCCCGCTCATGCTCGGGCTCTATGCGCTTGTCGCCTACATGCTGAAGAACACAGCCTTCGGCTATCACATCTATGCCGTCGGAAACGATGTGGAGGCGTCCCGGCTGGTCGGGCTCCGCCCCGAGCGCGTCCTTCTCGCCGTCTACATGATGGCGGGCGCCATCACCGTCTTCGCGGCCTGGATCTTCATGGGACGGATCAACGGCGTCAGCCCGAATGGTGCGGTCGATGCCAATCTCGACTCGATCACGGCCGTTGTCATCGGCGGCACCAGCCTCTTCGGCGGGCGCGGCCTCGTCTGGGGCACGCTTCTGGGCGCGCTCATCGTCGGCGTTTTCCGCAACGGGCTGTCGCTCGCGGGCCTCGACGTTCTCTACCAGACGCTCGCCGTCGGCATCCTGATCATCGTCGCGGTCGCGCTCGACCAGTGGATCAGAAAGGCGAGTGCGTGATGGCCGAGGAGAGCAGACCGGTCATCGAGGTCCGCAACCTCGTCAAGACCTTCGGCCATGTCGTCGGCCTCGACGGCGTCAGCCTGAAACTCTGGAAGGGCGAAGTGCTCGCCATCATCGGCGACAATGGCGCCGGCAAGTCGACGCTGATCAAGGCGCTCTCCGGCGCGCTCCAGCCGGATGACGGCGACATCCTCGTCGACGGCGAGCCCGTGCGTTTCCGCACGCCGCTCGACGCGCAGAAGTCCGGGATCGCGACGGTCTACCAGACGCTTGCCATGCTGCCGGCGCTGGACATCGCGAGCAATCTCTTCATCGGGCGGGAACTGCGGCTGCCGGGCGTGCTCGGCACGGTCCTGCGCCGGCTCGACAAGAAGCGGATGCGGCAGATCGCGCGCGAGCATCTGGAGGCGCTCGGCATCTCGACGCTCCAATCGGTCACGCAGCCCGTGGAAAGCCTTTCCGGCGGGCAGCGCCAGGCGGTCGCCGTGGCGCGGGCGGCGGCTTTCGGCTCGCGCGTCGTCGTGCTGGACGAGCCGACGGCAGCGCTCGGCGTTCGCGAATCCGAACAGGTCCTCCAGCTCGTCCGGGACCTTCGCGACCGCGGGCTCTCGATCATCCTCATCAGTCACAACATGCCGCAGGTCTTCGCCGTCGCCGACCGCATTCACATCCAGCGGCTCGGCCGGTGCGCCGCGACCGTGACGCCCCAGACCCACACCATGTCGGAAGCCGTCGCCATCATGACCGGCGCGATCTCCTGACCACCAGACCCGATCAGACATCAGAACCAGCAGGGAAGTGCCATATCCATGACCAGCAATGCCATCGCCTCCGCGGCGGAGAGTTTCGACTGGAGCGACCTCGACGACCGGGCTGTCGCCACCATCCGCGCCCTCGTCGCCGATATCGTGGAGAATGCCAGGGGCGGGCATCCCGGAACGGCGATCAGCATGGCGGCGGCGGCGCATCTGCTCTTCAGCCGTGTCATGAACCACGATCCGTCCAATCCCGAATGGCTCGGCCGCGACCGCTTCGTGCTGTCCATGGGACATTCGTCGCTGACCCTCTACATCCAGCTCTTCCTCACGGGCTACCCGATGACGCTGGAGGACCTCAAGGCGACCCGCACGCTGCATTCCAAAACCCCGGGCCATCCCGAACTCGACCGCGCCAACGGTATCGAAATGACGACGGGACCGCTCGGCGAGGGCGTTGCATCCGCGGTGGGCATGGCGATGGCGGCCCGGCGGGAGAGGGGGCTCCTCGACCCCGGGGCGCCGGAAGGGGAAAGTCCGTTCGACCATACGATCTGGGTCTTTGCCGGCGACGGCTGCATGCAGGAGGGGGTCGCCATGGAAGCGGCGGCCCTTGCCGGTCACCTGCAACTCGGCAATCTCGTCCTCCTGTGGGATGACAACCGCATTTCCGCGGACGATGACACCGTCATCGCGGTCAGCGAGGACACACTTGCCAAATTCGCCGCCATGGGCTGGCATGTCCAGCATGTCGACTGGCGCGGCCCGACGATCGACGGCACGACCTACCGGGAGGATGTCGAGGCCCTGAACGAGGCTTTCCAGGCGGCTAAGGCGGAAACCGGAAGGCCGTCGCTGATCCGCCTCAGCACCATCATGGGCTGGCCGGCGCCGACAAAGCAGAACACCGGCGCGATCCACGGGGCCCCGATGGGTGCGCAGGAGGTGGCGGGCATGAAGCGGGCCATCGGCTTTGATCCGGAAAAAACCTTCGTCATCGAGGAGGCCGTGCTCGGCCATACGAGGCGGGCTGCCGCCCGCGGCCGGCAACGCCACGCGGACTGGGCGCGGGCGATGGAGCGCTGGCGGTCGCGTCAGCCGGAACACGCCGCTCTCCTTTCCCGGCTGGAAGCGGGGGCCTTGCCGGATGGATGGCTTGACGCGCTGCCGGACTTCGAACCCGGCGAAACGCTTTCGACGCGAAAGGCGTCCGGTCGCATCCTCAATGCGATCGCGCCATTGATGCCGGAGCTCTGGGGCGGGGCGGCGGACCTCGACGAATCCACCTATGCGAGCGTGCGGGGCGAGGCGGTCTTCGCGCCTGCGGTCCACAGCACCAAGGCCTATGGCGACGTCGCGCTCTATGGCCGCAACATCCATTATGGCGTGCGCGAGCACGGCATGGCGGCGATGACGAGCGGGATCGCGCTTCACGGGCTGACGCGCCCCTATGCGGCGACCTTCCTGCAATTCTGCTATCACATGCTGCCGTCCATGCGGCTTGCCGCCATCATGCGGCTGCCGGTCATCTATATCCTCACCCATGACTCCATCGCCATGGGCGAAGACGGGGCGACGCACCAGCCGATCGAACAATTGGCCGTCCTGCGCTCCATGCCCGGCCTCAACGTGTTCCGTCCGGCGGATGCCACGGAAACCGTCTGGGCGTGGCGGTCGGCGGTGGAGAGCAGGGACCGGCCGACATGCCTCGTGCTCTCCAGGCAGAATCTCGAGACGCTGAAGCGCGGCACAGGCCACTTCGCGGACGGCAGCGGCGCTGCAAGGGGTGCCTATGTGCTTTGTGATCCTCCTGGCGGAACGAGGCCGGAAGCCATCATTATCGCGACGGGCTCGGAGGTGGCGCTCGCGCTTGCGGCCCGTGAAAGGCTTGGCGACGCCATCGCCCTGAGGATCGTCTCCATGCCATGCCGGGAAATCTTCCTGGAGCAGCCGCAATCCTATCGAGATGCGGTGCTGCCGCCGCCGCTCAAGGCGCGCGTCAGCGTCGAGGCGGCAACCCAGTTCGGCTGGCGTGATCTCGTCGGCGATGCCGGGGAGACGGTCGCGATCGATCGGTTCGGCGAGTCGGCGCCGGGTGAGGTTCTCCAGGTTCACTTCGGCTTCACGCCGGAAAAGGTGGCCGAGGCTGTCCGGCGGACGATCGCACGCGGAAAGGAAAAGGCATGACCAGGTCCATTCAGCCCCCGCAGTTCCGCCTCGACGGGCGGGTCGCCTTCGTGACGGGTGCAGGCGGCGGCATCGGCCGCAGCATCGTCGAGGCGCTCGTCGCCTCGGGCGCGCTCGTCGGCTGCGGCGACATCCCCGGCAACCGTGGCATTCACGAGGTGGTGGCGGATGTCGGGGAGGACCGGGCAGTCGCCATCGAGGTCGATGTGTCGAGCCCGCAGAGCCTCGCGAAGGCCATCGAAGCCGTGGAAGGCCGCTTCGGCCCCTTGAGCCTTGCCGTCAATGCCGCCGGCATAACCAAGACCGGCCCGGCGGAAGACATGTCGCCGGAGCAATGGGACTCGGTGCTGCAGGTCAATCTCGGCGGCGTCTTCTTTTCCTGCCAGGCGGAGGGCCGCGCCATGCTGCGCAACGGCGGCGGGCGCATCGTCAATATCGCGTCCATGTCGGCGACGATCGCCAATCGCGGCCTGTCGCAGGTGAACTACAACACCTCCAAGGCGGGCGTGCGGCACTTCACGAAATGCCTCGCCGCGGAATGGGGCGGTCGCGGCATTCGCGTCAATTCCGTCAGCCCCGGTGTAACGTTGACTCCGATGAACGACCGGCCGGACATGCGCGACCTGATGTCCGTCTATGCCAAGGACGCGCCGCTTGGACGCCTCGCGCGCCCGGAAGAAATCGCAGGCCCCGTCGTCTTTCTCCTGAGCGATGCGGCCTCCTACGTGACGGGCGAAGATCTTGTGGTCGATGGCGGAACAACGGTGTGGTGATGACGATGAACAAGAAGCAACTGAGATGGGGCGTTCTCGGCTCCGCATGGATCAACGAGGCGGCCATCCCGGGCATCCTGGCGGCCGGGAACGCGACACTTGCCGCGGTTTCCAGCCGCAGGCCCGAAGTGGCCGAGGCCGACCGCGTTCGCTGGGGCGCGCAAAAGGCGTATGGCTCCTACGATGCGCTGCTGGCGGATCCGCAGATCGATGCGGTCTATATCCCGCTTCCCAACCACCTGCACACCGAATGGACGATCCGTGCCGTAAAGGCCGGCAAGCATGTGCTCTGCGAAAAGCCGCTCGCGCTTTCGCGGGACGATGTCGAGACGATCGCCGCCGAGGCGAAGCGGGCCGATCGCGTGGTCATGGAAGCGTTCATGTATCGCTTTGCGCCGCGCTGGCTGAAGGCGCTGCAGCTTGCGCAATCCGGGTCGATCGGGGATGTCCGCCTCGCTCGCGTGACGCTCGGCTTCAAGCAGCACTACGACAACTACAACATCCGCTTCGATCCGGCGGCGGGCGGCGGGGTGCTCTGGGACATGGGATGCTACGCGGTGAACATGAGTCGGCTCATCTTTGCCGCCGAACCGGCCGGCGTCTTCGCAACGCAATGGATCAGGCCGGGCGAGAGCGTCGACACGACGACCTCGGGGCTGCTCGACTTCGGAAACGGGCGCACGTCGATCTTCTCCGTTTCGTTCGACCATATCAATCCGCTCAGCCAGATCGAGATCGTCGGCACGGATGGCTGGATCAGCCTGCAGGGGACGGGAATGCGCGGGGAACCCTTCACGCGGCTTCTGACCCACCGCTTCGGCGACGAGGTTTTCCTCAACGGCGTCGAGCCGCAGACCGAGACGTTCCCGGCCTTCAATTCCTTCGCGGCGGAATTCGAAGAAATGGGCCGCATCGTGCTCGACGGCGCGACCCCGCGATACGATCCGTCGGATGCGCTTCGCAATGTCGAAGTGCTTGAGAAACTCATCGAATCCGCGAAAGGCGGCGCATTGGTCAATAGCTGACGGCATCGAAGCGCCGCTATGCGATGACAAACGATGAGTGCCGCCAGCTCCAGGCTTCCTTATTCATGTATTCTTGCTCCCAAGGCACGCGGCGGAGACAACCCCGCAAAGATGCCGGCCAGACTTGGCGGAGCCGATATGAATGATGATGCGTGCTGTTTTGGAGTGACTGGCGATGCTGCGCTTCTATCCCACCGATAGCGATCCAACACGAGCGAAGGAGGCGGGTGGTGCCGCTGCGCCACTATGGATAGACGCTTTCGATCCAAGCGCCGATGAGGTTGCACAAATCGAGAAAATGACCGGCGCGACGCTTCCCTCCATGGGAGCGCTCAGCGAGATACAGGTTTCGCGTCGCCTCAGGAACGAACACGGCGTGCTCTATATGAGCACGCCGTCTGCTGCGATTCATCCCGAGCAAAGCCCGGCGACGCCGCCATTGGGGTTCGTCCTGTCGCGCGACCGGCTGATCACGGTTCGTTTCATGGCACTGGCGACCTTCGATGCTGTTGCCGACAAATTTTCTTCAGGACCGGAAGTGCCGAAATCGAGCCTCGACGTCTTTGTCCTCCTCTGCGAAGAGATCGTGGATCGGGTCGCGGACATGCTCGAACGCCTGGCCGGGGAACTGAATGTCCTGGCCGTCGATGCATTTCATGCCGACGATACGCGCGGCCGGCATGCGGCCCGCTCCAACAGGCTCCTGCGGGTACAACTTCGCCAGGTCGGCCGGCTCGGTGACAGGCTGTCGGAGGTTCGGGACGGCATACAGGGCCTGGCGCGCGTCGTGGCCTATACCGAGCAGAATTGCGGCGGCTGGTTCACGGAAGGGCCCAAATCCGCCATCGCCAGCTTGCACCAGGACATTCATTCGCTGACCGAGTACGAAGAGCAGCTCGCGAACAAGATCCAGTTCGTTCTCGACGCTCTCGTCGGGCTTATCGGCATCGTCCAGAACGATGTGATCAAGGTCTTGACGATTGTCTCCATCGCCGGCATTCCCCCAACGCTGGTCGCGGGGATCTATGGCATGAATTTCAAATTCATGCCCGAGTACGATTGGTCCTGGGGTTATCCCTATGCCTGGGCCGCAATAATCCTGAGCACCGTCGTTCCCTTGGTCTGGTTCAAGCTGAAGGGTTGGTTTTAGCTCCGGTCTCGCAGTTCCTGATCTCGCTCGCCTGACGGCGGGCCCTTTCCATCGATCCCAATTGCGGTGATCGGGTGGACGCCGCCATGGCTGAACTGCGCTCTGCCGGCTCGAACTTGCCTCATACGCGAAGGTCGCGATCGAGCCAGAGGGCGAATCCGCCCTTGAAGGCGTTCATGTTGTCGCCGCGGCGGGACTTTTCGGGGAGGCTGTGCAGCTTTTCGGCATTGCCGCCGCCGATGACGACGTAGTCGGGCTCGAGCGCTTGCGTCAGCTTTTCCACGGCGGCGCAGACGTGCTTCTCCCACTTCTTCCGGCCGCGCCTTTCGAGGCCCACATTGCCGAGATAGTCCTCGAATGTCCGCCCCTTGCGGTAGGGGAGATGCGCGATTTCCAGCGGCTGGGCCACGTTGTCGACGATCATGGCCGCGCCGAGGCCGGTTCCAAGCCCGAGGAACAGCATGCGCCCGCCGTCGTAGCTGCCGACGGCCTGCATCAGCGCGTCGTTGACGATCTTCAGCGGCTTGCCGAAGCGGCGCGCGAAATCATAGGCGACCCAGCCACGGCCGAGATTGTGCGGTTCGGCGACGATCCTGTCGTGCACCACCGGCCCGGGATAGCCGATCGAGATGACGTCGAACGGCAGGCCCTGCGCAAGCTGCTCGACGGCATCGGCCATCGCGGCCGCATCCATGTCCGGGCCGGAGACGACGCGGCGCGGCACGCCGCCCGCGCTTGTGAGGATCTTGACATGCGATCCGCCGATGTCGACGGAAAGCACGATGGGTTGAGCGTGATCGTCCATGTGCTTTTCCGTCATGCCTCCGGATCGACCCAGCCGCCGGGGGGCGCAAAGTCGCTCATCGCCTCTTCCGGCCCCCAGCTGTGCGGCGCATAGGACGCGGGCCGGGTTTTCAGGTCCAGCACCGGATCGACGACACGCCAGGCAAGCTCGGAGGCATCCCGCCGGGTGAACAGTTGCCGCTTGCCGTTCATGGCGTCGCCGATCAGCCGCTCGTAGGGCAGCATGTCGTCCGCCGTGCTGTCGACGGCGGCCAGCTCCACGTCCTCGCCGATCATTTCGCTGCCGGCAGCCTTGCGGCGCGCGCCGATGCCGATCAGCACCTCGGGGCCGACCCGGAAGCGCACGTAGTTGGCGTCGGCGGCGTCGGTGTCGTCGAAGACCGCGATCGGCGGCCGCTTGAAGCGCAGGACGACCTCGGTTGCGCGCACCGGCAGGTTCTTGCCGGCGCGGATGTAGAAGGGAACGCCCTTCCAGCGCCATGTGTCGACGAAGAGCCGCACGGCGGCAAAGGTCTCCACGGGCGAGCCCGCGGCCACGCCCGGCTCGTCGCGGTAGCCGTCGAACTGGCCCCGGACGAGGTCCTCCTCCCGCAGGGGGCGGATCGATTTCAGCACCTGGACCTTCTCGTCGCTGAGATCGTCGGAATCGCTCGTCGCGGGCGGCTCCATGGCCAGGAGGAGAAGCACGTTGACCAGATGGTTCTGGATCACGTCGCGCACGCAGCCCACCTCGTCATAGAACCGGCCGCGACCGCCGACGCCGAAATCCTCCGCCATGGTGATCTGCACGCTCTCCACGTAGTTGCGGTTCCAGACGGGTTCGAGGAAGGTGTTGGCGAAACGGAAATAGAGCAGGTTCTGGATCGCCTCCTTGCCGAGATAGTGGTCGATGCGAAAGACCAACTGCTCCTCGAAGACGGAGAGCAGTTCCTCGTTGAGCGCCCGTGCGGACGCAAGATTGCGGCCGAAGGGCTTTTCCACCATCAGGCGGGCGTGGCCGGCGATGCCGGCGGCCTTGAGGGCTTCTATCACGGTGCCGAACAGCGAAGGCGGGATGGCGAGGTAGTAGAGCGGCCGGGTCGCGCCGCCGAGCGCCTGGCGCAGCCTTTCGAAGGTCGCGGCGGCCTTGTAGTCGCCGCCGACATAGCGCAGCAGGCTCTTGAACCTTGCGAAGACGGCTTCGTCCACCGAACCGAACTGCGTGAGGATGCCGTCGCGGGCGCGCTCTGCCAGCCTGTCCGCGTCCCAGTCGTCGAGCGCGACGCCGATGACCGGTTCGCTCAGATGGCCGCGCCGCACCATCTGGTACAGCGAGGGCAGGATCATCCTGTGGGCGAGATCGCCGCTCGCGCCGAAGACCACCAGCGCGTCCGACCTGTTCTGGCTCATGACTGTCTCCACCCGTTCGATCTATTTCGCCTTGCCATGTCCGCCGAAGGCGAAGCGCATGGCCGAAAGCAGCCTGTTGGCGAATTCGTCGTTGTCGCGCGAGCTGAAGCGTGCAAACAGCGCCGAGGAGAGCACCGGCGCCGGCACGCCTGTTTCCACCGCCGCCTGCAGGGTCCAGCGCCCTTCGCCGGAATCGGAGACGCGGGCATCGAAACCGGCAAGCGTCGGGTCCGTCTTCAGGACGCCGGCCGTCAGGTCGAGCAGCCATGAGCCGATGACGCTGCCATGGCGCCACACTTCGGTGACGGCGGCAAGGTCGATGTCGAATTTGTGATATTGCGGCTGGGCGAGGGGGGCGGTTTCCGCGTCGGCCGGGCGCGCCTCGTTGCCGGCATTGGCGGCTTTCAGAATGTTGAGCCCTTCGGCATAGGCGGCCATCATGCCGTATTCGATGCCGTTATGGACCATCTTGACGAAATGGCCGGCGCCCGACGGACCGCAATGGAGATAGCCTTGTGCCGCGGTGTCCGCCGTGCCGGCTTTTCCGCCCGTTCCGTTCGCGCCGGGCGCCAGCGCCGCGAAAATGGGATCGAGCCGCGTGACCGCCGCGTCGGGGCCGCCGATCATCAGGCTGTAGCCGCGCTCCAGCCCCCAGACGCCGCCGCTGGTGCCGACGTCGACGAAGGAGACGTCCTTCGCGGAAAACTCGGCGGCAAGATCGACCGCATCGCGATAGTGGGAATTGCCGCCGTCGATCAGCGTATCGCCGGCCTCCATGCGGGCGGCGAGGTCCCGGGCGATGCCGCCGGTGATGGCGGCCGGCAGCATCAGCCAGACGGCGCGCGGGGGAGAGAGCCTGGCGACGAGGTCGTCGAGGCTTTCCGCGCCCGTCGCGCCTTCGGCAACCAGCGCCGCCACGCTTTGCGGATTGACGTCATAGACGACGCATCGATGTCCGGCCTTCGTGAGGCGCCGCACCATGTTTGCGCCCATGCGGCCCAGCCCGATCATTCCCAATTGCATATGCCAGCTCCGTTTCAGGTGTTCATTCGCCCGGAATTCGTACTTCGTAGTCGATGTTTTCCCAGCGCCGCTGCGAACCCAGCCACAGCAACGTGAACAGGATGCACCCTCCGGCCGCAAGCCCGGCCGTCGGCAGGTCCACCACATGGGTGGCGAAGGCGGTCTCGCGCGTCGGGCTGTCGCTGGTCGTGCCCCAGCCGTCGAGGCTCCAGTGTACCAGCGCCGGCGCATTCAGTTCCAGCCGCAGGATCTTGCCGCGCGGCATGGTCGCAATCCTGTTGTCGGGACGCCAGATGCGCAGGGCGGCGGGCGTTCGGCGGCGGATATAGCGTTCGACCGTCTGCGGCGGCATGTCGAAGACCGCGCCGTCGGCGAGCGAGCGCAGCAGCTTGATATGCTCGGCATGCGCCCAGACCAGCGGCATGGCGCTGCCCGACGGACGGCCGAAGGCCAGTTCGCGTGCGGGAACATCCGGGCCGTCCCAGCTCTGCTCGGGCAGCAGGCCCTCGACCCCGGCGGACGCCTCCAGCGTTGCCAGCAGGGCCTCGGCGCGATCGCGCCGGCCGGCCGCCAGCTCGTAATGGGCGCGCTCGCCGGAAAGAAGCGGCCAGGCGCGCCCCTGTCCGATGCCGTCGAACGGCCCGCCGTCCGGTTTCTCGCCGTAGCCGTCGCCGGTGTAGCGGTACCAGAGCGGGCCCTGCGGCAAGTCCACCTTGAGCGCGTGGTCGATCGCCTTGATCGTATCGAGAATGCGCGGATCGTCCGGCCTGCGCAGTCCGAACCGCACCAGCGCCAGCGCATCGGGGCTCAGCACGTCCCAGGCCGGCAGCATGGCCTTTTCGGGAACCTGGTTGCGGATAGCGGTCTCGCCGTCCGCGGCGGCGACATCCGTCGCGGCCGCGCCGGCGATGCGCACGTAATAGCCCTTGATGCCGGCCGCCTCGCAGATGTCCGGCCTTGAGGAAAAGGTCCAGTTCTCGATCTGCTCGTTCCAGCAATCGGCCGTTTCGCGCAGGTGTCCGGCGGCATCCGGGTCGCCTTCGGCCTCGATCAGGTCGGCGGCGGCAAGCAGGGCGGCGATCTCGACGGCCAGCGTGAAGGGGCTGTAGCCGCCGTCCTCTTCCCAGCGGTCCTGGATGGTCGCCGGGCCGTTGGCGACCAGATAGCCGGCCGCCTTGCGGATCATCGGCATGAAACGATCGAGATGCCGGCCGGCCAGATGATGGTGGCGGTGAAGCAGGTCGGCGAGCAGGATCGGAAACGCGCATTCGTCCATCTGCACGCCGGGCCAGTAGGGCCGCCCGTCCAGCCAGAGGTTCTGCGGCCAATGGCCGGAGGCGAGCTGGACTTCGCGCAGGTAGTCGAGGATGGCCAGCGCTTCCCGGCTGTCGCCGGCGGCCAGGAAACCGCCTGCCGTCTCGACGAGATCGCGCGGCCAGACGAGGTGGTAGCCGCCGAGGTCGTCGTCGCCCTTGTTGTCGCCCCACGGGATGGAAAGGCTCGCCACGACGGCGCCCGCGCGGTCGGCGGCGCGATGGGCGGCCAGCACGGCGGTGGACACGCGGTAGGCATTGACCTTTCCCGCATGCGGGCGGTCGAGCCCGACGAGACCGTGCTGCCAGCGGTGCCAGTTCTCGCGATAGCGATCCTGCGCCACGTCGAAGCCGGCATCGAGGCTTTCGAGCGCGGTGGCCGCGGCTTCGGTTTCCGACTGGCCGAAGGCGAGCGCCAGCACGACGGTCGGGTTGTCGGCGGTCAGGCCGATCTCGCCGGTCAGCGCGACATTGCCTTCGTCGGCGCGCTGGTAGCACGGGTCCAGCGTGCCGTGTTCGCGCAATTGCCGGTATCCGTCGGAGGTGCCGACATAGCCCGCCGAGCGTGCCTTCCAGGGGGTGGAAGCCGCCAGCGCCAGATAGCGCGAGCGCCCGCAGGCCATCAGCAACGGCGCGCCGTAATAGTCCGCGATCCAGGCCGAATTCTGCATGCCGGCATTGGTGAGATGCGGCGCCAGCAGCGCGAAGACGCCGTAATCGCCGACCGCGCCCTCGGCCGGCCTGAAGGTGATGCGCTGGAGGACGCAGGGGCGGGCCGGATCGCTGACGACATCCTTTTCGATGCTGTATCGACCGTCGCGGGCGGTATTGACCACATGGAAGGCCGGAACGCCGTCCGCCTGCCGCGTCGTCATCGCGATGCAGTCGCGCTTTTCCTCGGAGAAATAGCCCGCGGGCCCCGTGACCAGCAGGCCGAAATCGCGCGTGCAGGCGCTGTCCACGCGCGGATAGTAGATTTCGTTGAGGATGCCGTGGCTGAGCGTGAACCAGACGGGAGATTGCGGCGAGAGCGCCGTGCCCACGCCGCTCTTGGCGCTGGAGGTCCACCGGGCGGGAATGCCGGGCGCGCCGGGAGCGAAATCAATCAGTCGACGCATGGATCCACCTGCCTTCCGTGTCCGCTCTAGGATGTCCACGCGGCGTAATTTGGATCATGGCTTGTTCGGGTGACAGGGATCGCAAAATTTTTTTCGTTGCCGGGCGAGCCCATCGAAGCCGGCCGGCGTGGTGCCGGTCGAAGCAGCGGCCTTGCAGGCCGGCTCACGGGAGCACGCCTGCCGGGCCGGCGGCGGGCTGTGCGACCCGGCCGCGCCCCACGCGGGACAGCAATATCACCGGCAATATGCTGATCGCGACAATCGCGAGGGCGGCAAGGGAGGCTTCCTCATAGGTCCCCCGGGCCGCTTCACCATAAAGGTGGGTGGCAAAGGTTTCGACATTGAGGGGGCGCAACAGCAGCGTTGCGGGCAATTCCTTCACGCAGTCCACGAAAACCAGAAGCGCCGCGGCGGAAATCGCGGTTTTCGAAAGCGGCAGGTGGACATGCCAGAACGTGCCCGAGGTGGATTGACCGAGGGTTCGCGACGCCTGATCCAGGGATCCGGGAATGCGCGAGAGACCGGCTTCGATACCGCCTGCGGAAATGGCGAGGAACCGCACGACGAGCGCATAGACCACCGCGGTGCCCGATCCTATGAACAGCAGGCCGGTGGAGATGCCCAGCCACGCCGTCGCCGACCTGTCGATGAATCTGTCGAGCCCGGCAAGCACGATCAGCACGCCGATCGCCACGACGGTGCCGGGGGCGGCATAGCCCAGCGTCGAGAGCCGCAGCAGCCAGGAGGATTTCGCGCCGAGCCGCACGCGGGCGGCATAGGCGACGATGAGGCCGAAACCGACGGTCGCGACAGTCGCGGTCGTTGCGATCGTGATGGTGCTCGCCGCCTCGCTGAGGATACGTGGCGAGAGGCCGGCGAACTGGTATCGCTTCCAGGCTTCCGTCACCAGGTAGACCGCAGGCGCGCCGAAGCCCAGCAGCACCGGCAGGGCGCCGGTGCACAGGAACAAGGCCCCCTTCCAGGCCGGAACCCGTTGCAGGACGAGCTGCGGGCTCCGCCGGGCGTCGCTGGCATAACGCTGCCGGCGCCGGGCCCACCGCTCCAGCGCCACCAGCGCCACGACGATCAGCAGGAGCGCCAGCGCAATCTGCGAGGCGCCCGGCAGATCGGAGCGGGTGATCCAGGTCGTGTAGATCGAAACCGTCATCGTGCGCACGCCGAGGAATTCGGCCGCGCCCACGTCGTTCAGCGTTTCCATCAGGGCAAGGCTGATGCCCACGGCGACGGCCGGGCGCGCCAGCGGCAGCGCGACGCGCCAGAACACGGCGCGCCGGGAGACGCCGAGCGTACGGGCCGCATCGATGAGGTTTGCCGACTGCGTGAGGAACATCGCGCGCGTCGGAATATAGACATAGGGGTAGAGCACGAAGCCCAGGAGCAGGATGCAGCCGGTCATCGACCGGATATCGGGCAGGCGGAACTGGCGCGGGCTGTCATGGCCCAGCATCCACCGGATCGCTCCCTGCACGGAGCCGATCGGATGCAGGATGTCGAGATAGGCATAGGCTATGATATAGGTCGGCACGGCAAGCGGCAGCAGCAGCGCCCATTCCAGCACGCGCCGGCCCGTGAAATCGTAGGCCGTCACCAGCCAGGCCGTGGTGGTGCCGATCACCGCCGTGACCATGCCGACGCCGGCCAGCAGGATGACGGTATCCGCCATCGCGGCGGGCAGGATCGTCGAAAACAGATGGTTCCACAGACCCGACGATCCCTTGGCCGCCTCGAGCAGCAAGCCGGCGATCGGCAGGAGGACGACAAGCGCGATCACGCCCGCGAACGTCAGCCAGCCGCTGCCCGGACGTTTCGCGGATCGGTCGATTTGGGGGCTGGTCGAGGCCGGCTGAACCATGCTGTGCGGAAAGAAGGCGCCCGATGGGCGCCTTCCTCGTTTCCCTAGTTGTCGAAGCCGACCTTGTCGACGAGTTCGCTGGCCTGTTTGCGGTGGCCCACGATCTCCGACAGCGGCTTGCTGTCGATCTTCAGTTCGCCGAAGGAGGCGATGATCGGATCGCTCGCCACGCCGGCCTTCACCGGATATTCGTAGTTGGCCTCGGCATAGATCTTCTGTGCCTCGTCGGAAACGAGGTATTCGAGCAGCTTCACCGCCTCGTCCTTGTTCGGCGCGTGCTTGGCGATCGCCGCGCCGCTGATGTTCACCTGCGTGCCGCCGTCCTTGAAGGTCGGCAGGACGACCTTGATCGCATCGCCCCAGGCAACCTGCTCCTCGCCGCCCTTGCCCGAGCGCATCAGGCCGACATAGTAGGAGTTGGCGATGCCGATCTCGCAAATGCCGCCGAGGATGTCCTTGGCGACGTCGCGGTCGCCGCCGCCGGCCTTGCGCGCCAGGTTGTCCTTGACCCCGGCCAGCCACTTCTCGGTTTCCTCGGCGCCGTGGTGGGCGATGTAATCTGCGAAGAGAGCCGTGTTGTAGGGATGCTGGCCCGAACGGATGCACACCTTGCCCTTCCAGGCCGGATCGGCGAGCTGTTCGTAGTTGAACGACGCCAGGTCGAGATCCTTGGCGGCATAGAGGACGCGGGCGCGATAGGAAAGGCCGAACCAGTTGCCGCCGGCGTCGCGCAACTGCGCGGGGACGGCGCCGTCCAGCACTTCGGACTGGATCGGCTGGGTGAGGCCCTTGTCCACGAGGTCGACGAGGTTGCCGGCGTCGACGGTCATCAGGATGTCGGCAGGCGAGCTTTCGCCTTCCGACGCGACGCGCTCGGGAAGGCCGTCCTTCAGGAACACGGTGTTGACCTTCGTGCCGGTCGATTTCGTGTAGGCCTCGAGGAGGGGCGCGATGAGCGCCGGTTCGCGCGTCGTGTAGACGTTAATTTCGGCGGCAGCGGCAACGGATGGAACGGCCAGAAGCGAAGCTGCGAGAAACGTGGATGCCAGGGCGGCGTGCGAGTTCATAAGACCCTCCTTTAGGAACGCGACACCCTTGCATCATTTCCTGATTTGATTAGTCAAGTTTCCCGAGGAATTTATTGCCGAGATCACGCAAACTTGATGGGCCGTGATCGTCCGGCCCGCGCCGTCAGAAGGTCAGAACGCGGTCGGCCTGCACGGAAATCCGCACGTCCGACACGCCGTCGGGCAAGCGCTCCATCGTGCGGACCTTGAGCGGCGCCTCCAGCCCCTGGACGCGAAGGACAAGCTGCTCGATCTCGCCGTGGAAGACGCGCTGCTCGATCCGCGCAGGCAGGTCGCCGTCGTGCAGCGATACCGCAATCGACTGGGGCCGGATGAACAGCGTCGCGGCGCTATCCGGCCGCAGGTCGAGTTGTTGCGGGAAGCTGCCGATCGCGGTGGTGAGCCTTCCGTCCCGATAGACGCCGGGAACCTTGTTGAAGGCACAGAAGAACTCGGCGGCATAGGCGCTGTTCGGACGGTCGTGCAGGTCATGGGCCGACCCCTCCTGAACGATCCTGCCGGACCGCATCAGCACGACGCGATCGCCCGCCGAAAGCGCCTCCTGCGGGTCGTGCGTCACCATGATCACGGTCGTCCCGAGCGATTTCAGAAGCGCCAGCGTTTCCGTGCGCACTCTCTCCCGCAGGCCCTGGTCGAGATTGGAGAAAGGCTCGTCCATCAAGACGATGGCGGGGCGTGGCGCGAGGGCACGCGCGAGCGCGACGCGCTGCTGCTCACCGCCCGAAAGGGTATGCGGGAAGCGATGGACGAGGTGCTGAATTCCCACACGCTCAGCGACTTCGGAAAAGCGGGCCTCTGCCAATTGCCGCGGCAGCCGCTTGAGGCCGAAAAAGATGTTGTCGCGCGCGGTCAGGTGCGGAAAGAGCGCGTAGTCCTGGAAGACGAAGCCGACGTTTCGCGCCTCGGGTTCGACGAAGGTGCGCGGACCGTTGACCTGGCGGTCGCCGAGAAAGATCTGCCCGCCATCGGCCGTTTCGACACCCGCGACGATGCGCAGCAAGGTGGACTTCCCGCAGCCGGAATGGCCGACCAGCGAGACCACCTCGCCGCGGCGAATGTCGAGCGATATGCCGGATACCGCAGGTGTCTGCCCGAAGGCGCGACTGACATCCTGCAGTCTCAGGGCAAATTCTTCGGCGTTCTGGCTCATCAGGGCTGCTCGTCGCACCATTGTTCTTCAGGGCAGAAATAACCATCCCTCCCGTTTTGTCCATGGGCAGGCCAGCGGCAGACGTGGCACTCGCACCACCTATGACAGCCTCAAGCCCAACATATCATATGGGCTGCTCGAGTGGAGACACGTCGTGTCGGCCATAAGCATGGGACGGATCGACGGTGTCGGCGCGTGTGTCGCCTTTTCCGTTAGCTGCCACGACAGCCTCGGCGGCTCCTTCCAGCAACTGATGGGCCGGGAGCCCGTTGTTGATCGGCCGTATCGAGTAAATCTGCAAGGGAGCCGACTTCGGATCGGAGCGCAGCCGCCTCAGCCGCCCGTGCTCGAGCTCCAGCCGATAGAGCCGCTCCGGAAGATAGGCGAGCCCCAGACCTGCGATCACCAGGTCGGCGGCTGTGCGGAACGTGTTGCAGATCGTCAGGTTGCGGAAATGCACGTCATTCGTCGTCATCCAGTTCAGCGTCGAGCCCCGGAACTGCCATTCCCGCGAGGTGGCCACGACCGGCAGCTCGCTGAGGCTCTGCGGCGTGATTGTGTCCGGTATCTCGGGAACGAACGGGCTGCACATCCAGCAGAAATCGATCGATTCGAGGATCGTGGATGCGAAGCGGGACTGGGGCATTTCGCAGGCTGCAAACGCCATGTCGAGAGTCCCTGCATCCAGCTTTTCCTCGATGACATGCGAAAGCGCGACCTCGATTTCGAGTTGCAGGCGCGGATAGGTGCGTCGCACCACGCTGATAAGCGCCGGCAGCCACGTAAGGGCGACGATCTCGGCGACACCAAGCCTGACATAGCCGACCACTTCCTCCTTGGCCGTCGCCGCCTGCCGGAAGCGTTCCGCGGCCAGCAGGATCTCTTCCGCAAAGGGCATGAGCAGCACGCCCTGGTTGGTCAGGCGCGCCGTGCGCTGCGAGCGATCGAACAACGGCACGCCGATGCGCATCTCCAGTTCCTGGATGCGCATGGAGATGGCGGATTGGGTCGCGTTCAGACGATGGGCGGCCTGGGCGAAGCTGCCCAGCCGTGCCGCCCAGTAGAACGTTTCGATATGCCGGTGGTTCATGTCTGTCCCCGAAGCTCTCGGGCGATACTTCAATTTTCCTGATATTTCGTCAATTGAAGAATTCGTTTTTCCTGGGATGCCGCGCGTGGAATGAATTTGACATCGCCCGGCTGGTCATGGGGCCGGCTGCTGGACAGAATACAAGCGACAGCGAGGAAACGTGTCTACCAAGCATATCGAGATCGACCCGGCATTCGTCGAGAAAACCATTCTGGAAATCGCCGTTTTCGGAGCAGTCGGGGAAACGGGCGTTTCCCGCACGGTCTATTCGCCGGAATGGGTGGGGGCGACGGATTATTATGCCGATGCCTGCGCGGCGGCGGGGCTGGAGGTGCACCGGGACGCGGTCGGCAACGTCTGGGGCAGGCTGAAAGGATCGACGGACGAGAAATCGGTCGCCTCCGGCTCCCATATCGATTCCCAGACGCCGGGCGGCCGCTATGACGGCACCCTGGGCGCGCTTGCCGCGCTCATCGCCCTCAAGGTCCTGAAGGAGCAGTTCGGCACCCCCAGGCGGACGATCGAGGCCGTGGCGTTCTGCGAGGAGGAATCCAGCCGCTTCCCGAATGCGAACTACTGGGGCTCGCGTGCCGTCACGGGGCGCATCTCGCCCGAAGATCCCGAACGCGTCATCGCCTTTTCCGGTGAGACCATCGCACAGGCGATGCGCGATGTCGGGCTCGACCCGGCGCGTATCCCCGAAGCCCGCCGCGACGATATCGGCAGTTTCGTCGAACTCCACATCGAGCAGGGGCCGATCCTGGAGCAGGCTGGCCTTCCCGTCGCGATCGTCGACGCGATCACCGGTATCCGCCACTATCGCGGCGAGATCGGCGGCGTGCAGAATCATGCGGGCGCCTTCCCGATGGACATTCGGCACGATCCGCTTGCCGGATTCGCCGAAATCGCCTCGGGGTTGATCAATACGGCCCATCGCATCGGCCGGCCGGCCGTTACGACGATCGGGCGCGTCGTCGTCGAGCCGAATTTTCCGGGCATCATTCCCGCCAAAGTCGGCTTCACCATCGATGCCCGCCATCCCGACCCGCAGGCGCGGCACAGGCTCTATGCAATGCACGAGAGCCTGATGAGCGAAGTCGCCGCGCGGCGCGGCCTGGAGATAGACTGGGAAGTCATGCTCGATCACGAGCCCTCTCCTTCCGATCCTGCCCTCGTGTCGACCCTCCAGCGCGTCGCCGCGGAGCAGGGCGTGCCGTTCATGACCATGGCCAGCGGTGCCGGCCACGATTCGCAGCAGATGGCGGCTATCGCGGACGTCGCGATGATCTTTGTCCGGTCGAAGGATGGCCGGAGCCATACGCCGGATGAATTCTCGTCGGTCGAGGACATCGTGGCGGGGATCCGCGTGCTGGCTGCGGGGCTGCACGCATTGGCATACTGAGCAACAGAGGAGAGATTCCATGGTCTATCCGCGCGACCTGAAAGGTTATGGACGCAATCCGCCCGATCCCTTGTGGCCGGGCGGCAAGAAGCTGGCCGTGCAGTTCGTCATCAACTACGAGGAGGGTGGCGAGAATTCGGTTTTGCATGGAGATAGGCAGAGCGAGGCGTTCCTCACGGAAGAGCCGACGCCGGCTTTCGCGAATATCCGCAACATCAATGTCGAGTCGCAATACGAATATGGTAGCCGCGTCGGCTGGTGGCGGCTCTACCGGATGTTCACCGAGCGGAATTTCCCGGTGACCATCTTCGGCATTGCGGCCTCGTTGCAGAAGAATCCGGAAGCCGTGGCGGCGATGAAGGAGGCGAACTTCGAGATCGCCTCCCATGGGCTGCGCTGGATTCAATATGCCGAGATGCCCGAGGAGCAGGAGAGGGCGCAGATCGCCGAGGCGATCCGCATCCATACCGAGGTGACGGGATCGCGGCCGACCGGCTGGTATACCGGACGGATGAGCATCAACACGCGCCGCCTGCTCGTCGAGGCCGGCGGCTTCACCTACGATGCCGATTCCTTCGCCGACGACCTGCCCTACTGGGTCGAGGTGGAGGGGCAGGATCATCTCGTCGTGCCCTACACGCTGGACAACAACGACGGACGCTACGTGAACACCTTCGGCTACCAGTCGCCGAGCTTCTCCGCCTACCTGATCCAGGCTTTCGACTTCCTGCGGAAGGAAGCGCAGGTTTCTCCGCGCATGATGAGCATCGGCCTGCATACCCGGATCGTCGGTCGGCCCGGCCGGGCGGCGGATCTGGAAAGGTTCCTCGATCACGTCGCGGCCGCGGACGACGTCTGGGTCACGCGCAGGATCGATATCGCCGACCATTGGCGTAAGACGCATCCGCCCCGGTCATGAGCAGGGTCGTTCTCGTCACCGGTGCGAGCGGTCTCGTCGGGAGAGCCGTGGCCTCCACGCTGCGACGGGGTGGGGCCACGGTGCTTGGCCTCGACCTTGGCGGCGATCCGCAAGGGGACGTCGCAGCGTGCGATCTGCGCGACGCACGGCAGCTCGCGGCGGTCACGCATTCGCATGAGCTCGCGGCCATCGTCCATTGCGGCGCGGTTTCGGGGCCTGCTTTGCACAGGGACGATCCCGGCCATGTGGCGCGGACGAATATCGAAAGTACCGTGAACCTGCTGGAACTCGCCGTCGCGCGCGGCGTGCCCCGTTTCGTCTTCGCCTCCTCGGCTGCCGTCTATGGCCGAACGCCGGAGGAGGTGGCGGTTGACGAGGAGCGGCCGTTGCACCCGACCTCCGTCTACGCTGCGACCAAGGTTGCCGGCGAGGCGCTGGTCGAGGCCTTTTCGCGCCAATACGGCCTTTCGGGCGTGAGCCTTCGCATCGCGGCCGTCTACGGGCCGGGCCGCAGGACGCCCTGCGTCATCCGCGACATGATTCTCGCAGGGAAGGCGGAAAGGCCGGTTACGCTGCCTCATGGACGCGACCAGCGCTACCACTACATCCATGTCGAGGACGTCGCCGAAGCCGTCGTGGCGGCGGTTCGCGTGGGTTCCATCCGGAAGCCCGCCTACACGATCGCGGCGGATCGGGGCGTCACGATGGGCGAATTGGCAGAGCTTGTCCGAACGATCATACCGGGACCATCCGTCGTCGTAGGGGCAGCGGACGACCCGCTCTCTGATCCGCAAGGTGCGTACGATCTGGATGCAGCGGCCGCGGATCTCGGCTGGCGCGCGCGCATCGCCCTGCCGGAGGGAATCCGGTCATACGCGGCAGCACTACTTCAGGAAACTTGAAGCGTCTCCTTCAAATCAATTCGATTGCATGAAATGTCAGAGGTTACGATCCTACCCTAGCAGCAGAGCGGAATACCTGGTTTCACGGCGGATACGCCTTGTTGCAAAAAACAGAAAACGCACCGCGACAGCGGTTCATCCAGAGGGAAAGCAGATGACGACGAAATTTCTCACGAACCTTGCGGGGCTCGCACTTTTCTCCTCCATGGCCGCCATTCCGGTTGCGGCCGGAGCGGTGGACCTCGACGCCATCGGGGCCACCATCGCCGAGCACCAGAAGCTGCCGTCCTTCGTGCCCGCGGGCGAGCCTTTTGATGCGAAAACCTGCATGGCGGGCAAGAAGCTGATGGTGGTGCCGTTCTCCAGCGCCGTCGAGTTCACCGGGGGCGTCGCCACCCGCATGACCGAGATCGCCAGGGAAATCGGCTTCCAGTACGACCACTACCAGACACAGGGCCAGCCATCGCAATGGATCCAGGGTATCAACCAGGCCGTCACGCAGGGCTATGATCTCGTGGACGTGCTGATGTCGGATCCGCGCGTCCTGCTTCCGCAGGCCATGCAGGCCGATCAGGCGGGGCTGAAGATCGTGGCGGCGCATGCGTCCGGCTTCGATACGCCGGCCCCGGAACCCTTCCAGAACGTGCATATCGACTACACCCAGGCCGGCCGCCTCATGGCGCAGTGGGCGATCCTGAAGACGCAGGGCAAGGCGAATGTCCTTGCCATCGTCGCCGAGGATTCCTTTTCGGCCAACTCCCTGCAGAACGGCATCAAGGAGGTGATGGACGAGTGCGAGGACTGCAAGGTCCAGTACATCAACGTGCCGGTGACGGATTGGGCGACCCGGATGCAGTCCACGGTTCAGTCGGCGCTGCTGCGCGATCCCTCGGTCAACTACATCCTGCCGATCTACGACGGCATGGCGCAGTTCGTCGTCCCGGCCGTGGAACTGACGCAGTCGGCGGATCGTGTGAAGATCGCGACCTTCAACGGGAGCCCCTACGTGCTGCAGCTCGTCCAGCAGGGCAAGGTCGAAATGGATATAGGCGAAAGCATCGACTGGGTCGCCCATGCCATCGTCGATGCCGAGATGCGCATGCTGTGCGGCCTGCCGCCGGTCAAGGATCCCAAGGTGCCGCTCTACATCTTCGATGCCTCGAACGCGGACACCGCCGGAAAGCCGCCGCAGATCTCCACAGGCTATGGCGATGCTTATCTTGCCGGCTACCGCAAGCTCTGGGGCCTGCAATAATGGTCGAGACGGCGTCCGGGTCCGCCAATCTGATCGTCGAGGGACTGACGAAGTCCTTCGGCGGTTCGAAGGTTGTCGACAATGTCTCGCTTACGGTCGGCCATGGCGAGATCCATGGCCTCCTCGGCCATAATGGCTCGGGCAAGTCGACGCTCATCAAGATGCTGTCCGGCGTCTATGCGCCGGACGGGGGAGCGGTGACGCTGGCGGGGGTGGATCTGCCCCTGCCGCTGCCGCCGGGCGAGTTCAACCGGTACGGCATTGCCGTCGTGCACCAGGCTCTCGGTCTTGTCACGTCGCTCTCCGTCACGGAGAACCTGCTGGCGCGCCGGCTCGTGCGGCAGGCCAATCCCTTCATCCGCTGGGGCGCGGCCCACCGCGAGGCCGCCGCAATCCTCGCCGAGGCGGGCCTGGACATCGATCCGCGCCTGCCCGTCAGCGATCTCGCTCCGGTCGAGCGTGCATTGGTCGCCATCATTCGTGCCTTCAGGGAGATCATGGAGACGACGGGCGGCGAGGGCGGTCTCCTCATTCTCGACGAGCCAACGCCGTTCCTGTCGCGCGTGGATGTCGAGCGGCTTTTCGCGCTCGTCCGCACGCTTGCGGGGCAGGGGACCAGCATCATCTTCGTCTCGCACGACGTGGACGAGGTCAAGGAGCTGACGAACCGCGCGACCGTGCTGCGCAACGGCCGCATCGCCGCCACCCTGACGACGGCCGAGGCCAGCAAGGGCGATTTCATCGCCGCGATCGTCGGGCGCCACCTCGCCTCGGAACGGCCCATATCCGCGAAGCCGCAGGGAAAGCAGGCCATATCGGTTCATGGCCTTCGGGCGGCGGAACTGTCATCGCTCGACCTGGAGGTGAAGGCCGGCGAGGTGCTCGGGCTCACCGGTCTCGTGGGATCGGGCTATGATCGGGTCCCCTACTATCTCTACGGAGCCGAGAAGGCTGAAAGCGGCACGCTCACGGTCGCGGGCGAGACGGCAAGCCTTTCCGGCATGACGCCCGCGGCGGCGATCGATCGGGGCATGGTGCTCGTTCCCGCGGACCGTCAGAAGGCGGCGATCGCGGAAGGGCTGACGGTTGCCGAAAATATCGCCCTTCCGGCATTCGGCCGTTCGCTGCCGACGGTCTTCATCCGCGCCGCTCAGGTGGTACGCCACGCCGCCCGACTGGTGGAGGATTTCGACGTCCGCCCCCGCGACCCCGAGCGCCCCATCCGTGAACTGTCCGGCGGAAACCAGCAGAAGGTCGTTCTGGCCAAATGGCTTCAGACGGAACCGGCGGTCATCCTCCTGGATGAGCCGACGCAAGGTGTCGATGTGGGAGCCCGCCATCAGGTCTACGACTTCATCCGGGATGCGGCGGCGCGCGGCGCGGCAGTCATATGCGCCAGCTCCGATCACGAGCAGCTCGAGATGATCTGCGACCGCGTCCTCGTCTTCAGCCATGGCCGGGTCGTGGCGAGCCTGACGGGCGCCGACGTGAACAAGACCACCATCACCGAAAGCTGCCTCGACAGCCTTGCGGGTACGCTCGAGGCGGCACCCGCCCTTCTGGAAGAGAATCCCCGATGAGCAAAGCAGTCACAGAAAATCTCCCTGCGGGCCATGACATCCCGCGCCACGGCCGGCGCCGCTTCCTCGTGGAGCTCGAGCGCGTCGCGCTCCTGATCGCCTGGCTGCTGATCATCGCGATCTTCGGCGCGATCGCGCCCGAGACCTTTCTCACCTGGCCGAACTTCTCCAGCATCTTCGGCTCCCAGGCCGTGCTGGTGATCCTGACGCTGGGACTGATCATTCCGCTGACGGCGGGCGACATCGACCTGTCGATCGCGCAGGTGCTGACGCTTTCGTCGATGATCATCGCCGTTCTTAACGTCAACTACGGCTGGCCGATCGGCCTTGCGATCGTGGCCGCGGTGGCTGCAGGCGTCCTCACGGGTCTGCTGAATGCGTTCTTCACGCTCTATTTCCGGATTCACTCGCTGATCGTCACGCTCGGCACGGGCACGTTCCTGCATGGACTGACGCTGTGGATCAGCAGTTCTCGGACGATCGGCGGCGTTGACTGGGGACTGGTCAACGCGGTCATCCTGACGCGGTTCCTGGGCATTCCGCTCGCCTTCTACTATGCGCTCGCCCTCGCGCTGCTGCTTCTTTATGTCGTCGAGTTCACGTCGTTCGGCCGCAAGGCGCTGTTCGTCGGGCGCGGGCGGGAAGTGGCGCGGCTTTCGGGAATTCCCGTCACGCGCGTCCGGCTGATTTGCTTCATGTCCTCCGGCGCCTTCGCCGCCATCGCGGGCGTGCTTTACGCCGGCACCTCCGGCTCGGCAGATCCCAATTCCGGAACGCAGCTCATGCTGCCGGCCTTTGCCGCCGCCTATCTCGGGGCGACCGCGATCTCGCCGGGACGCTTCAATCCGCTCGGCTCCATGATCGCCGTCTATCTCCTCGTCACCGGCATCACGGGCCTGTCCATCCTCGGCATCGATACCTTCGTTCAGGACCTCTTCTACGGCGGCGCGCTGGTGATCGCCGTGGCGCTTTCCCAACTCGTCCGGGGCCGCGAAGAATCCCTCACCTGACGACAACTTAATTTCAGGAGCAAGCACATGACCATCGAACGCGTTCACACGAACCAGCGCATGAGCCAGATCGTCAACCATGGAGGGCTGGTCTACCTCGCCGGGCAGGTGGCGAGCGGCGCCCCCGGCGCCAGCGTGCCCGAGCAGACCCGCGATATCCTTGCGCGTATCGACGGACTGCTCGCAGAAGCCGGCACGGACAAGAGCCGGGTTCTGACGGTGACGATCTGGCTCACCGATATCGGCACCTTCGACGAGATGAACGCGGTCTGGGATGCCTGGCTGCCGGAAAGCTGCGCACCGGCGCGAGCCTGCGTAGAGGCGCGGCTGGCGGCGCCCCACTATACGGTCGAGGTCATGGTCACTGCTGCGGCCTGAGCGCGCGAGAAGGAGTATCCGGCATGCCCCGGCTTGCGAAACGCAATGCGCTGGTTATCGGCGGCGCTGTCGGTATCGGCCGCGCGGTGGCGCTCGCCTTCGGGCGCGAGGGCGCAAACGTCGTCGTGGCCGACCGGAGCCATGAGGCCGAATGCTTGGCCGTGGCTACGCAGATCGCATCCGGTGGAGTAGGCGCCTTGTCCATTGCGTGCGACGTGACAGTCGAGTCGGACGTAGCGTCGGCCGTGGAAACGACCATCGCGCGATATGGAAGCATTGATATCCTTGTCAACAACGCGGGGATCGGCCAGCCGCCGGGTGACTTCACTGCGCTGGACTGGACTGATTGGCAAAAGCTTATCGAGGTTAACCTGCGCGGCGCCGCCTTCGGGTTGCGCCATGGCCTGCCGCCGATGCTGGAGCGGGGATATGGCCGCGTCATCAACACCGCTTCCCAGCTGGCACACAAGCCGGCGGTGGGCGCGGCGGTCTACAGCGCCACGAAGGCAGCCGTGGTCGCCTTGACGGTCGCCGTCGCTCACGAGGTCGCAGCCAAAGGTGTCCTCGTCAATTGCGTATGCCCCGGCCCGACCGACACGGCCACATGGCGCGCCAGCGACCCTGAATGGCGGCACTGGAAACAGGAACAGCTTCCGATCCGAAGAATAGCGAGACCGGAGGAGATCGCATCGTCTTACGTTTTCCTCGCATCCGAGGAAGCAAGCTTCATGGTCGGACAGTCGATCTCACCGAATGGTGGCGACGTGAGCTGGTAGCCCGATCTCGTCCGAGGCATTGCCGCTAAAGCAGCCCTTGGCGTCGGTGGCCGCCTTTCAGGTGGCCGTAGGACGCGCGATGCTTTGGATATGCAAATGCGATGTCGATATCGCCTGCTCCGGCGCGTCGAACCAGGCTGCGGGCAGAAGTCGGGAACCCTGCGCGCCTCCTTACCATGCGGTGCGCTGTTCTTGGACCCACCCTGCGGCAAGTACATGTCTGCAAGCTGGCTTGCTGCTGCGCAGATCAGCACGAGCGCGCTCAACGCAATCGTCTTGTCTTCCTATCGATGGTCTCTGGTCGCGACTTGCGCTATCCCATCGCGCTCTATTGGCTATCATGGCATACGGCGGCCTCGCCGACGAACTCTCCCGATGGGGAGTGGCTGCCCGAAGATTGCGTCTCACCCGTCGGCCCTTATGCCCCGGATTCTCCGTCAGCGAGCTTAAGCTCATAAGGAGTGAAGAGATCGGGGAGCGTAAGGGCGACGATCGGCGAAGCAGAAATGACAAATGTTCAGTTGGTCCGACATTCGGGCACTGCCGTACTCGGCGGTTGCATGTACGGTGAGACTGTCGGCATAGGTTGTGGCGATTTGCCGCGCTCTCCTTTGGGGGACGTCAGAGCCGTTTTTTGCTGGAACTTCGAGAGCGAAACGTAAATCCGATATTAGTGCCTCTCAATAAAATCTAATAATATCAGATAGTTAATCGTTCGTTAGGGCGCCCGCTCGTTACACATGAGGCTTCCCGGCACCACCTCATGAAGAGATGCTTGACTGGGAATGCCCCACATGCGTCTATGCGATATAGGGTTGCTACACTTTTTCGTGAATCGCCTTATACGGGCATTTTGTTCGTTCTCGAAGCAACTCTTGTTGGATGAGAAACGCATCGCATATCAGCGCTCTGGCGAATGCAGGGCACTACAGTTGGAGCAGCATGTGCGCCTCTCACTCGACTGGGTGGCGCCGTAGTGGGGCAGGCAAGAATGAAGAGCGAGTTCGACGCGATAACAGTCCCGAAGCCAATTGACGAAGAGACGCTTGATAAGCTGGCAAATCTTCGCACAACGGTGCAGTCGGCCTTTGGGCAGGTGGTCCTTGCCATGTGTGGTTTGCCCCGCTATCGCCACCAATCCCTGGCGGACCTCGCCCATCTCGTCATAGATCCGCTCGCGCGCGACCGCATTTCAATTGCGACTCCTGTGTCATCTGAAGGCGCGGATCCCGTGGCGGCGCCCGTCCTCACGCCCCCGGCGATTGCAATCTGGGCAAGCGTATCCGAGGCTGTGGGCAAGAAAATAGAAGAGCAGATAATGGCCGGGTCGTTTCCCATCCGTCTGAAGCCGGGGGACTGGAACAGTGGCGAACAGATCTGGTTGCTGGACGTGATCGCGCCGACGCGGAAGATCGCGACAACGGCGCTGACCAATTTCCGCCGCGTCGCAAAACAGGAAAGCATCCGGATCCACCCTTTGATTGCAGGGCTGGTCGATCCTGGCATTCTCGCGGAACTACGGGGCGGCATTGAAGCTGAGCACGGTAATGCGGCGGGTGAGAGGGCCAGATCGCATTGAACATCCCGTCTCCAGTTTTTCAGAAGCAATCAAGCAAGAAAATACGAAGCAGCCAGGAGAGGAACGGCACCGGCTATGTCGATCACAGCTCGACCCCGTCATAGGCGAAAGACTGCTGCGGCCTTGCTGTTGGCGATGGCGTTTCTTCTACCCGGCTGCAGGCTGATCGGCCTCTATAACTGGTCTTGGAACCAAGAACTTGAGCTCACGGTGATAACACCCGATGGCGAGATAAGCGGCAGTTCCGTGATTCGGGCCTCGTACGGCTTCCGGCCTGAATGGTGGGGGTGGGGTGATCGCGGGCGAAGCATCATTGCCCATTCCGGCGAAGCGGCTTTTGTCGAGGTTGCTTCGGGCAGGTATCTCTTCGCGATAATGAGCGAAAACGACCCCGCAATGGCCTACGAGACATTTATCGGGCCGATCACGACGTCGCGCGAGGAAAGGATCGAGGGATTCGATCGTCTCTATCGCCTGCGGGAAACCCGCGCATTGCCGCGCGAACTCTATCCGACACTCGTGACTTTTCGGGATATCAACGATCCGGCAAGCGTCGAGAAGGTCGATCCAGACAATCTGGAGGCGACTTTCGGGCCAGGGTATCGATTAGCTTCAATAGAAATTGCAATCACGAGCAATCCGAAATCTAGCGGAAGAATAATCCGCGTAATCCCTTGGACTAAGGAATACCAGTCGAAACAGCTTGATGGAAATAGATATGAGACAATAAAATCCAATAACAGATTTGCAAACTCTTTAGCATCTGGATTTTTCACTACGGAGAGCGAATAATGTCTATTTCAAATGAACTGTTCAAGGCCATACTTTCATTGGATTCTTACAATAGAGGGTATAATCAAGGGATTTTGGGGCTTGGCACAGTAGGATCGCGTATTGGTGATGCCACTCTATCTTCGCAGAGCGAAATTGCAGATACTTCAGACGCCTTTCAGGCTGGCTTCTACGCCGCCGCTTACGACTGGAATGGACAAAAGGTTATTTCATATCGCGGTACGGATAGCGCCGTCGAACTGAGTTGGGCTGCCGATATTTGGTCTGGCTGGACGTTGGGAGCAGGTTTTCCATGGGCGTCCCAAGCGGGTCTAGCCATTAGATTTTTTCAAGGAGTAGCAAAAGAATTTAAAGAAAGACCTGAAACGTCGGCGTTCGACGCCATAGACAATTCCGGCATTATCCTGACCGGTCACTCGCTGGGCGGCGGTCTGGCCGGTTTTGTTTCAATGATTACAGGCGCCAACGCGGTTGGCTTCGATCATATGCCGTTCGGAGAAGGGGCAATGGCCGCCATCCTGTCTGAATTGGGGCAGCGAGTGGGAAGCATGTTCGATCCCGAACCCTATACGGACCCGCAGTTCCTAACAACGCTCATGACAAATAGCGGCATGCATTTACCAAGTTATTCCGACTTCACGGGATACTATGTCGATGGTGAGGTGAATGCCGGATTGCGCGACGGCTCCATCGCGATGAGCCTCGGATTAATTCTCGGTGCAATTGGCGGCATTCCATTCTTCCAGTCGCTCGGCGCCAGCATTTCCGACGGACAGACAGGCGCTGAGTCAAATATCACCAAGCATTCGCTCTCGACATACCAATGGGACAAGCCGAACGACGGTGTATTTGGCACACCAAGGCACTCGCAGCCGCTTCTTACTGCGCTAATGTTCGCCGAGGATTTAACCGAGTGGCGAAGCATCTCGAATGAAGTGCTGACCGCACTGCATGACGGAGACCTTGCCGAGGCAATAGGCTTCAACTCGCTATCAGGACACTATAATAACGTAGACAAGCTTCTCACGGCAATCGCCTATTCGGCATTGGATAGCGGTTCATCTGCTTCTTCCGACTATGGCTATGTTTTCGGGAATACCGGCATTCGAGCGCTCTTCGACGATGCGGATGCTCTTGGCGCCGTTGTAGGGGCCAACAGGCAGTCGACGCCGCTTGAACATTTCCTGGATGCAATCACGAAAGTGATCGTTCAGTTCGCCGGTTTGATGGCGTTGCGCAAGATCGACTATCACGCATATGACGCGGGAAGTATCTATAATCCAGAAAAGGGGATCATTGACGTATTACCCGATGATCCTGGAGCGGATGAACCCGAACTTTTGTCGCTCAATCTCTCACAGGAGCTTTGGAAGCTTGGCGCCACCGAAAACGAAGCGGTAGAAATATTCGGACTGAGTGACATTCTAGATGATCTCGCTTGGCTGGACACCGTGAGTTTGGAAGATGCTCTTCAACAGCTTCACGGCAGCAACCCTCTTGAAAAAGTAGACCTCCTAACTTTTGCCCTCGGTGAAGAGCCATTTTCCGGAACCTTTGCGCACGGCAGCGAGGACGGCATAACCGTGTTCGTGGGCACCGGCGCCGCAGACGATATAACGGGAACAGATGAGAACGATGTCGTCTTCGCTGGTGATTCAGCTAATCCAGCCGATGCGTTTTCCGGTCAAATTGGCTTGATCGATGGCGGCGGAGGCGACGACATCCTGATTGGCTGGGCAGGTATCGACCACATAATCGGCGGCGCCGGAAACGACATCATCTTCGGCGGGGCGGGAGACGACGAGATATGGGGGGACGCCCAGACGCCGCCCGAGGAGGACGATTGGTGGTCTGACACCGAAAATGACGTTGTCTTTGCAGGTTCAGGAGATGACAAGGTCTACAGCTATGCGGGAGCTGATGTGATATCGCTCGGTGATGGCGACGATGAAGTTTACGTGAAAAGACCCACCGATTATGAAAGTGGATATCAGCGATCAGTAATATGGGGCGGCTCGGGAGTCGATTCTTTCTATTTTGTAGGAAAGGTGCATGCTCTATCGATTACAGTCAGCGAAATTAATGATGAGTTGTTGTTGAATCTCTCAACAACTGCACTATTCTCAATGATAAATAACGGTCTTGAATGGCCATACGATACAATAATCATAAATCTTGAGGATAAAGACAAGATATACCTTAATGGTAATAGGGTTGGTACAGCGATCGCGGTTCAAAATACAGAGTACTCCGATACAGGCTTCCGATTGGATTTTGATGACTACCAGTATAGCGGATCATATGACGGATATTCATATGATTACTATAGAGCCAACAGCATGACGCGGGTTCAAAGGGTTGAGCTTAAGGATTATTATGCAATGGATGGCTTTGAATCTGCTGACGTGGGTGAGGAAGATAGTGTACTTGTCGGCAATGGCCTCGGCATAAGAGTAGTTGCAGGATCAGCAGGGTCACTGACCATGTCCGGATTTAGCGATGGCTTGGCCGGAATTTCGTTTGTTGGAAACGGTATCTATGGAGATATCGAGGAGACGACGACTGTCCAAAACGTGTATGGCGACGGGGAAAACGTAATTGAATATCGCCCATGGGAACACCGTGCGAGGCTGATTTCAAGTGAGTACCAGATAGTTGGGGACCCGGAAGTAACCGTCGAGCTGACGGAAGGCTGGTCGATAAAGCCGGCGGGGTACGGCAGTTTTCTCCCTTATTCGCTGAATCTGAGCGATTTTCAGTATGCCTGGGAGACGGGAGATGCCGGGGACAATCAATTTGATGGCAAAGAAGCGGCGCAAAAATTTACTGGCGGAAGCGGTTTTGATACCGTGGACTACAGCACCTCGACCGGCTCTATTTATGTTGAAATGAGCAGGGAAGGTCAGTCAGGGGATGCATTAGGCGACAAATACTTCTCTATCGAAAAAATCGTTGGCACCGCCTACGCAGATGTTCTTGTGGGGGACTCGAATGATAATGCGTTCTCGGGGAACGAGGGTGACGATTATCTGGAAGGGGGCGCCGGTGATGACATCTTGGACGGTGGCGCAGGAGCTGACTATCTCGTCGGCGGCATAGGCGGGGACATTTACCTTTATCGTTCCGGCGACGGTTTCGATGTCATCTATGACGATTCGGAATCGCTTGTCGAAGTCGATCTGCTCAAGCTTCTGGACATTTCCGCAAGCGGAGTGAGTCTCACGGCAGCAGATGAGAATCTTGAAATCACCGTCTTAGCGACCGGTGACGTCATCACGGTCGTCGGACAGTTCTCCACCGACAACCAAGGGCGAGGGATCGAGCAGCTTCACTTCGCCGGAGGCGTTTCCTATAGCCGGGCAGATATCGCCCTCGTTATTAATGGAGAAGATCCCGATACGATCCTCGGAACATCAGGCAACGAAACGCTCGTTGGGACCTCGGATGATGGTAACGCCAGAGGTGGTCTTGGCGATGATCTCTTCCATGGGGCTAGAGGTTCCGATACCTCCATCCACCATTCCGGCGGCGGGTCATCGACACCGACTGCTTCAGATTTCGAAGCGGATGTGATTGCATTCCCGACAGCCCATTTGGCGATGGAATCGTCAGGGGAGGTCTATTCGTCCCACATCGTGGAACCTGAGCGGGACGACGGTGAAGTTGCGCATACCGCACAAATATTCTCATTCGCCGAATTCGCGAATCTGGCGGCTTCAGAAGATGTCATCTCGGACATCTGGTTTGAACCGGAACCAATTGGTGCCCTCGTCTAACGATGACGCACGTTTGCGACGTTGGATAACGCGGCATCGAACGCCGCGGTATCCCGCTCCTTTACTGTGACTAGGTAAAAGTTCGTGACTGAGAATTCTCCGGCGCATTTTCGTCGCACCCTTCATAGGGCGTGGCTGGAGATCGCTATCTTCTCCGTGCTGATGAACGTGCTTCTGCTCGTGCCATCGCTCTATATGATGCAGATTTATGATCGTGTGCTGCCGGCGGCCAGCATCCCAACGCTGGTGTATCTCTCATTGATTGCCGTGGCTGCTCTCGCTTTGATGGCGCTCCTCGATATCGTCCGGTCTATATATTGCCAGAGGGTCGGCTTGTCGCTGGAGCGAAATTTTGGCAGCGCTTCTTTCATGGCCACCTTGAGCTCGGCAAGGGCGAAGCATGGTGAGATTCAGCCTCTCCGTGATCTCGCTACCGTCAGGGCATTTATCGCGTCGCGCGGCCTGACCAATCTCATCGACCTACCCTTCGCACCGCTCTTCATCATTTTGCTCTACTTAATTCATCCTGTCTTGAGCCTTGTGACGACTGCCGGTGCACTAGTTCTGATAATCGTCGTGGTGGCTAACCAGTTTGCGGCCCGGCGATCAATTACACAGTCTCTCGGCGAAGCGCGGGTTGCAAATTCACTTGCGCAGGCTTTTGTTGGAAGTGCCGATACTATTCGTGGCTTGGGAATGCTCATGAATGTCTCAGAGGTCTGGGGTCGAAAGTTCGCAGAGGCCGCCCTCAGTCAAGATCGAGCCACCAGCATCAATTCCATATTCGCCGGAATTTCGCGGGCTTCTCGCATGGCCCTTCAGTTAGCCATCCTCGGATCCGGAGCGGCTCTGGTTATGGCAGGTGAGCTTACCGGAGGGATGATATTTGCGTCATCGATCATTTCGGGCAGGGCGCTCCAGCCTATTGATCAACTGATTGCGGGTTGGAAGCAGGTCGTCGAGGCCAGAGCAGCTTGGAAGAGGTTGAATGAAGCTACCGTTGCTGTTGCCGCGGCGCACATTGATCGGATTCGCCTTCCGGATCCTCTGGGCAAGATCTCAGTGAGGGATTTGTTGTGGGCGCCGCCAGGAACCGGGGGTCTGCCTATCATAAAGCGTATCAGCTTCGAAGTGCGCGCTGGAGAGGTGATCGCCATTCTCGGACCGAGCAGCGCGGGCAAATCGACTTTGGTAAAACTGCTCGCTGGGGCTTTGAGACCAACTGCTGGGTCGATTTTCCTCGATGAGGCGGACTACAAAACATGGGATGAGCATCAACTCGGCAGCCAGATTGGATATCTACCGCAGGAAGTTCAATTACTTCCTGGAACTATTGCGGCCAATATCTCGCGCTTCGATCTCGACGCCAGTGACAGCGAGATTATTGGCGCGGCGCAGCGAGCTGAAGCACATGCTCTAATATCCGCTCAGAAAGATGGCTACCAAACATCGCTTAGCTCGTCGGATACGTCGCTGTCCGGTGGCGTGCGCCAGCGTGTGGGCCTTGCGCGAGCGTTCTTCCGCAACCCCAAAGTCCTCATACTTGACGAGCCGAACTCTAATCTGGATGCCGACGGCGAGGCGGCGCTCGATAGAGCGATTGTAGCAGCAAAGGCAGCAGGAAACACAATTCTGATTGTCACGCACCGGCCAGGCATCATCGCTCGGTGTGATAAAGCACTTGTCATGCGGGAAGGGTCCGTCGAGGTTTTTGGGCCTGCTCCTGAGGTCCTTGAGCGTTTATCCGCAGCCGCCCGGAACGCAGTGAAGCGGCCAATGACAAGCCAGTCTCACAACTCACCAACGGCAGGGCTTAAGGCACCGCGCAAGTCATTCGCCTCGGGGGGTGGGACATGACGGCGACGACCAGCGTTTCAAGTCAAGCTGGTTGGCACGACCGGCTTACCACGACGACGCGAGCGCCGGCTTTAATTGGCTATGTCGCTATGTTGGCCATGGGCGGCACCTTCGGATTATGGGGAGCGTGGGCGCCAATTTCTGAAGCCGCAACCGCGCCTGGCACGATCACCGCGTTTGGCAGAAATGTTCAGGTGCAGCATCTTGAAGGCGGCATCATCAAGGAAATACGCGTGCTGGAAGGGGATCACGTACGCCGAGGTGACATTGTGATGGTTCTCGATGAGACTGCCGCCAAAGGACAGCTCAACCGCCTCATAAAGCAGAGAGTCTCACTTGACATTAAGGCGCAACGCCTTCGAGCCGAAAGAGAAGGACTGCACGCTTTTGATCCAGACTCGACCTCGGTAAAGTTGTCTGGTGTACAGCAGATGACGGATATTCTCCTAGAAGAGCAAAAGGAGTTTTCCGCTCGGTTGGCACGCTTCAGCTCAGAGCACGAAATCCTCACCACACGCCTCGAGCAATTGGACAGGAGTAGGGCCGGCCTTAATGAGCAAAAGAGAGCTATAGAAAAGCAGGCGATCGTTGTTCGGTCCGAATTGGATCGCAAGGAATCTTTGCTTCAAAAGGGGCTGATCGACAGGTCGGAGTATACAGACCTTTTGCGCATTGATGCCGATCTTCTGGGCCAGTCGGCGTCAATAATTGCACAGCAACTATCAACCGATTCTCAGATCGCTGAAGCCAGGGAACAACTTGAACGGCTCCGCACACAGCGTATAGAGGATACGGTTACAAAACTCACCGAAGTAAACACATCTCTTCGCGATATCGATGAGCAGATTACTTCGGCTGCGGACGTGTTGACGCGTACAGTCATCCGAGCGCCGGCCGATGGTATCGTGGTGACTTCAGCCTACAATTTCGTGGGCAATGTCGTTGCATCCGGAGAAAAAATCATGGAAATTTTACCAACCACGGTGAGGCCTCTTGTTGAGGCACGCTTACTGCCCACGGACATTGATGTCGTATATATCGGTCAGAAAGCTCGCCTCCACTTCACCGCTCTTAACGCACGTTTGACGCCCGAGGTGGACGCGACGGTCACCCATGTCTCTGCAGATCGCCTTATTGATCAAACCACGCGGCAGCCCTACTATCGAGCCTTGTTGCAGATCAGCGAGAGGCTTCCAGCGGCTATTCCGGAGGAACAACTCCGACCCGGGATGCCAGTTGAAGTGTTCATAAACACTGGCGAGCGTACATTCTTCGAATATTTGTTGAAGCCCCTTGTCGATTCTGCGCAACATGCGTTTATCGAAGAGTGATTTAAAGAAGTCTTTTCTTGGGATCGATTATTAAGTTCCTCATCGGATATGGTCACCTTCGGTATACCGGCGCCTCTGTTATCTCTCATTTGGAGCACTCCGGTTCGGGTGGCGTGAAAACGATGGAACTGCTGGCATTCCAGAGAGCGGTTACGTCGCCGGCGGCAAGTATTGGAGCCAGCACTGGCTCGATATAGGCGCGGAACAGGTTGCCGCTCATAGCACCCTCGTAGGTGAAAGGAGCGGTCATATCGGTCAGCCGCAGCGCGGCCGGCGTTTCAGGATGTCGGGACGATCTTGCTCCGGTGCATGTGCGGACTTTTTTGAAAGCCCAGCCGTGCCCGCCAAATCAATCGCTCAAGGCGCCCAGGCTGATGCACATCGAGTGCTCCGCCTCAGGACGCTCGACCATCTCGTTCAGCATGATGTTCGTCGATGCGCAACCCGCACCGCCGTCCTTGTGGCCGCGCCGTCACCCTGCTTATCTTTGCTCGTGTAGTCCAGCGGACCGCACTCGAAACCCCCACGCCGAACCGGGCCGCCGCCTGACGGGCCGGTGCACCGTCGTCCGCAGCGCTCGAGACACGCAACCGCAAATCCTCGCTGAGTGCTCTGGCCATCATTCCAAAGCAAATACCGGCATCAAGTCACGTTACAATCGATTCATTGATCACCGGACGTGCTCTAGAACCGGAGTGCATAGCCGAGCTGGATTGACAGAAGGTCTGCATGCCGAACGACGAGTTGTGCGTAATGGGGTATCTTTTCGTCGGTGATCTTGCGATGGCCGTCGGTGATGCTCAGGCCGGCGATCACCCGGCCGGCCGCGTTGCGCACCGGGGCGCCGATGCAGCGTTCGCTCAGCTCCATTTCGCCATTGTTGACGGCGTAGCCTTGCTCGCGGGTCAGGCGCAGGTCCCTTCGTAAGCGCTCCGGGTCGGTGATCGTGTTGACGGTATAGGGTTTCAGGCCCTGCTGGATGATCCGCTCGATCGTTTCCTCCGGCTGAAAGGCAAGCGCGGCCTTGCCGACGCTGGTGCAATAGCAGGGCGAGCTTTCCATCGTGGTCGTGGAATTGAACCGCCCGGCGCGCCCGCCGATCGTGCGGGTGACGAAGATCATCTGGTTTCCGTCGAAGATGCAGAGGTGGCTGCGCGCACCGGCGCTGCGGCTGAGCGCTTCCAGCACGTGCCTTGCGTCACGCGCGATGTCCATGCTGGCAAGAGCGCTGTTGCCGAGATGGATCAGCCGCACGCCAAGCCGATAGCGCTCGCCGTTGCAGTCCTGGTCGAGAAGCCCGGTGCTTCTCAGCACGCTGACCCAGCGATGCACCGTGGAACGCGGCATTCCGGTCAGTTCGGATATGTCCGAAAGCGTCAGCTGGCCTTCCTTCAGGGTGAAGCAGTCGAGCACGCGCAACATCTTTTCAGGCGCGCTGCTGCCCTTCTCCGAAACGTCCGTCATCGTCATGCCTCCCCATCTCGCGACTGTGTCGGAATTCGAGGAGAGCCGCAAGAATTCTTGCTGGCACGTCCCGGAAAATGGGACGATATCGCAATGCGAAAAATACAAGCTATTGATTATAAATAGTATTTAAAATTTGCGGCGTTTTGCGCGGCTCCTATAATCGGGCCTGCATCGTAACCGCTTTTCTCTTGCCGATACAGTTTGGGGACCCTCCGGGCAACGCGACGTCCGGGGCGGCTGGCGGTCGATTCATTCATCGTAACATCCTTTCAAGGGAGGACTGAGAGTTGTTATTTCGGAAAATCGCACTCGCCGCGGCGGGTATTCTCATGGCGGCGGGCATCGCCGCCGGCGCGGACGACAATCGCGGCACGATCGGCGAGATCCTGTCGGCCAAGCGTGTCGTCCTGATGAACGACCTGTCGTCGGCGCCCTGGCAGTTCCGCGACGCCGCCGGCAATGCCGCCGGCTTCTCGATCGATCTCGACCGGATGATCGCGGCCCGCCTCGGCGTCGACCTGCATCTGATCAACACGGAATGGGCCGGCCTCATCCCGGGCCTGCTGTCGCGCAAGACGGATTTCGTCGCAAGCTCGATGTCGACGACCTTCAAGCGCGCGCAGCAGGTGCTGTTCACCAACGGCACCTGGTACAAGACGGGCGTGGTCGCCATCGTCAAGCCTGACATCGGCGTCACCTCGTGGGAAGACCTCAACAAGCCGGACAGGACGATCGCCATCAAGGCCGGCACCAGCGGCGTCGACGTCGCCAAGCAGTTCTTTCCCGATGCCAAGATCCAGAGCTATCCGTCGGATATCGATCTCTACCAGGTGCTGAAGGGCGGCCGTGTCGATGCCGCTCTGAACGACCTGGCGGCCCTGAATGCGATCAAGGATTCCTACGGCTTCGACACGCTGAAGGAGCCGCGCGAACTGATCAGCACGGACACCTGGGCCTTCGCGGTCCGGCCGGGCGATGTCTACACCTGGCAGTATCTCGATTTCTTCCTGACCAAGATCCACGAAAGCGGCGAGCTCGACGCCCTCTACAAGTACTGGGTCACCGGCGAGCAGTGGCAGGCGGACTTCATGAAGAAGAACGACGGCGTGTCCCAGCAGCGCAAGGACCTCGTCAACCTTCTCGGCATCCAGGACTACACGGCCGAGACCGGCGGCACGCGCATGACGCTGGAATAGCAACACGGGGAGGCGGCGCCCAGGTGCCGCCTCCCGCAGAAGACGCCCGATCGACCAGCCTGTTTTAGGAAGCATCTCGACATGAAAAACGAACTGATGGGGATCATCCCCGCCCTGGTGACGCCGTTCGACGCCAATGGCGATATCAACGAAGAGAAATTTCGCGCCCATACCCGTTTCATTCTGGGCAAGAAGGTCCATGGCGTCTGCCTCGGCGGCAGCACGGGCGAAGGCTATACGTTCAGCCCGCAGGAACTGCGCCGTCTCACGGCGGCCACGCTGGAGGAGGTTAACGGCAAGGTGCCGGTCGTCGCCGGCATCATCGCCAATTCCACCCGGGAAGTCCTGGAGCGGGCCGATGCCCTGAAGGACCTCGGCGTCGCCGCCCTGCAGGTGACGCCGACCTACTACGTCTTCAACTACGGCGAAGACGCCATGTTCGAATATTTCAAGCGGATCTGGGAGGAGACCGGCATTCCGCTCGTCATCTACAATGTCATCCCCTGGAACCTTTTGAGCGCCGATCTCGTCATCCGCATGATGGAGGAAATCCCGGGCGTGATCGGCATCAAGCAGAGCCAGGGCAACATTTCGCGGGCGGCCGAGCTGGTCATCCGCGCGCCCAAGGGCAAGTCGATCCTGGCGGCGATCGACGACCTGCTGTACCCCTGCTTCATGTTCGGCGCCCAGGGCACGCTGGCCGCCTCGCCGACGGCGGCGCCCGGCCCGTGCGTTGCGCTGTGGGATGCGGTGAAGGCCGGCAACCATGAGCTTGCGCAGCAGATCCACGACAAGCTGGTGATCTTCTGGCACCTGATGGGCCACGAGAACCTGCCCGCCCTCGTCAAGTACTGCCTCGAGCTCCAGGGCGGCGATGTCGGCCTGCCGCGCCACCCGATGCCCGCCGCCTCGCAGGCGCAGAAGGAGAAGATCAAGCCGGCCCTCGAAGCGCTGCTTCGCTTCGATCCCGCGCTTTCCAGGGCTGCTTGACGGCCAGCACGACGGCAAAAGCCCCGGTTTGAACGAGACCGGGGCTTTTGCCTTGGGAGGATTTTTGCAAAACGCGGGCGCCGTGACATGGCGCCCGCGAAAAGCGCGTCAGGCGGCTGCCGACTGCGAGACGTCCTCGTAGCGCAGGACGTTCTTCAGCTCGCGCTCGATATTGGCGAGCTGGGCAGCGCTCGTCGCCGGCATCGGCATGCGCGGCAGGCCGGCTTCGGTGCCCTGCAGGCGGATCGCGGTCTTGATGTTGGCCGGCAGGTTGTCGGCATAGATGGTGTTCCAGAAGCGCAGCAGGGCTTCGTGGATTTCCCTGGCGAGCTTGTGGTCGCCGCGCTGCACGGCGTTCCACAGCGCGATGCACACGCCCGGAACGGCCGCCGGATTGGCCGCGATGGTGCCGTGGCAGCCGATGGCGAAGGACGGATAAAGCAGCGCGTCGATCGCCGAATAGACCTTGCAGCCTTCCGGAACGTTCAGCATGAGGTCGGCCATCAGCTTGAGGTCGCCGGCGCTCTGCTTGACGCCCTGCACGCCCGGCAGCTCCTTCATCAGGCGAACGAGCAGCGCCGGGCTGAGATAGTTCCACGGCACGACGTTGTAGATGATAACAGGCACGTCGGTCGCTTCGGTCAGCGCCTTGAAGTGGGCGAAGGTGGCTTCGTCATCCGGCTTGAAGACGTAGTGGACCGGGGTGACCTGCAGGCCCTGGATCGACAGGTGCGAGATCGCCTTGGCGCGGCGGATGGCGTCGCGGGTCGAGTTGGCGATGATGCCGGCGAGAACCGGGATCCTGCCGTTGACCTCCTCAACGCAGATTTCCATGAGGCGGGTGAATTCCTCGATGGTCAGCGTGTGGCCTTCGCCCGAGCTGCCGCCGACGCAGACGCCGTGGACGTTCTTGGAAAGGTTGAACTTGACGATGTTGCGGAAGGCCGCCTCGTCGATCTCGCCTTCCTTGGTGAAGGGCGTGACGATCGGCGGGATGATGCCGTTGACGTGGTCGAGGTTCATTTCAATGCTCCTGTTGTGAGTTCTGTTCGGTTCTGTGATTCCAGGGCGCCGCCTCCGGCGCCGTGAACGGGTTGAAAAAAGGGATCGCTTCAGAGCGCTTCGGCCAGAGCCCGCATCCAGATCGCGACGGCGGCCGCGCCGCCATCCGGGACGCCCACCGCGCGGTCGCCGAGATAGGCGGCACGCCCGAGCTTCGGGCTCATCGTCTCGGTCGCCCTGGCGCCATCCTCGGCCGCCTTGGCGGCGGCGCGCCAGGCCGACTTCGGATCGCTGCCGACGGCCGCGCGCGCGGCCGCCAGCGCCGGGTGGAGCGCGTCGAGCATGGTGCGGTCACCCGGCCTGGCGCCGCCGATCTGGCTGATCGCGGCCACCGCGATCTCCAGCGCCTCGATGAAGGTCTCCGGCGCGAAACCCGGGTCGCCGGCGAGGTGCCGGCCGGCGCGGGTCAGCGCGATGGCGTAGAAGGGACCGGAACTGCCGGCGATCGCGCGGCGCAGCGCGTTGCCGATCGACACGAAGGCATGGGCGGGATTGGCCCAGGCCGTGTCCGGCAGTCCGCGGACAGCCTGGGCGCCGCGCAACATGCTGGCGCCGAGATCGCCGTCGCCGGCGCGGCTGTCGAGATCGGTGAGATAGGCTTCCGCCGCCTCCAGCGCAGAGGCGACGGCAAGCGCGACCGCCTTCAACCTGGCGGCGTCGAACGGCACGCCCTCGCAGAGCACGGACTCGTCCTCGTTCACGTTATCCGTCTTCACGATTACGGCGGTGTCCGGCACCTTGCCGCCGCCCGGCCAGGCGGTCGCGCCGGTCGGCGCGTCGAGCAGTTCGGCATCGCCGTCCTGCAACGGCAGGAGCGAAATCGAGCAGCCCGGCATTTCGATCGCCGTCAGGAAGTCGCCGCTCCAGGCGCGTTCGACGGTGATGCCCTTTTCGCGCAGCACGGCCAGCGCCCGGCGGGCGACGATCGCCAGCTCCATCGGCGGGGTCGCGCCAAGTCCGTTGACCAGCATCGCGACACGGGCGCCGCGCCCGATCTTCATGTCGGTGACGATGGTCTCGACCAGCCGGTCGACCAGCGCGTCGGCGGACATGATGCCGGTCCGTTCGACGCCCTTTTCGCCATGGATGCCGAGCCCGAGTTCGATCTCGTCCTCGGCCAGTTCGAAGCCGGGCTTGCCTGCCGCCGGCACGGTGCAGGCGCCAAGCGCCACGCCCATCGTGCCGATGCGGGCGGCGGCGGCGCGGGCGACGGCCGCGACCTCCTGCAAAGTCTTGCCGCTTTCAGCGGCCGCCCCGGCGATCTTGTGGACGAAGACCGTCCCGGCAATGCCGCGACGCCGGTCGCGGGGGACGAGACCGGCCAGCGCCACGTCGTCGGCGACGACGACGAGTTCGGTCGGGATGCCTTCGACCGCCGCCAGTTCGCCGGCGAGGCCGAAGTTCAGGCGGTCGCCCGTATAGTTCTTGACGATCAGCAGCGCGCCGGCCGGTCCTGCCGTGGCGCGGATCGCGGCAAGCACCGCATCGACGCTCGGCGAGGTGAAGACCTCGCCGGTCACCGCCGCCGTCAGCATGCCGCGGCCGACATAGCCGGCATGGGCCGGCTCGTGGCCCGCCCCGCCGCCGGAGATCAGGGCAACCGGGCGGTCGGCCGCAGCCGGCAGGCCTGCCCGGATGACGACGTTTTCGGTGTCGAGGAGAGCGAGGCCGGGATTGAGGCCGACGGTGCCTTCCAGCATTTCGCGAACGATGTCGGCGGTCCTGTTGATCAGCTTCTTCATCACGCCGCCTCGCTGTCCTGGGCGCGCAGGAAGGCCTCCAGGCGCGAGGCGCCTTCGGCGATCAGCGCGGGATCGACGGCGAAGCAGACGCGCAGATACTGCTCGCTGCCCGGGCCGAAGGCGGAGCCGGGCGCCACCCCGACGCCGGCTTCCCTGAGGATGCGGCGGGCCATTTCATAGCCGCTGTTCATGCCGCGCACCGAGAAGAAGAAGTAGAAGGTGCCCTGCGGCCAGAAGACCTTGACGTTTGGGAGCTTGTCCAGCGTCGCGCAGATGATCTCGCGGCCGCGCGCCGAACGTTCCACGAGCTGGCGGATGAAGTCGTCGCCCTGATCGAGGGCCGCAACCGCCGCGTACTGGCTGAACGTGGAGACACTGGTGGTGTTGTACTGGCTGAGATTGTCGAACACCGTCGACATGCCCTCGGGATAGATCAGCCAGCCGATGCGCCAGCCCGTCATGCACCAGTTCTTCGAGAAGGTGTTGGTGATCAGCAGGCGGTCGGTCGGTTCGGTGACTTCGAGGAAGGAGGGCGCGATGGTGCCGTCATAGGTGAAGTGGCAATAGACCTCGTCGGAGACAATCCACAGGCCGCGCTCGCGGGCGAAATCGCGCACCTCGACCATCTGCTCCTTCGGCATGATCCAGCCGGTCGGATTGGAAGGGGAATTGATGGCGATGGCGCGGGTCCTCGGGGTGACGGCGGCATAGACGTCGTCGAGGTCCAGCGTGAAGCCGCCGCTGCCGGTGGTGCGATAGGGCACGGGCACGACCGTGCCGCCGAGGATGCCGATGATCTCGACGAGGTTCGGCCAGGCGGGAACCGGAACGATCACCTCGTCGCCGGGGCTGATGATCGCCTGGAAGGCCTGCATGATGGCCTGGACGCCGCCGGCCGTGACGCTGAAGCGGTTCGGGCCGACATCCACGTTCCAGTGGCGCTTGTGGTAGCGGTCGAGTGCCGCGCGCAGCGCCGGCACGCCGTGCGAATAGGTGTAGCGGGTATGGCCGGCCTGCATGGCGGCGACCGCGGCGTCCTTGATGAAGTCCGGCGTCGGCAGGTCGCCTTCACCGATCCACAGCTTGATGACATCGGGGTCTTCGCGCGCGAGGTCGGCAATGTCGCAGATCTGGTTCAGTTCGATCCGGCTGATGCGCTCCGGCGTGCCGGCGATCGGCCATTCAGGATCGTTGTAGTCCATGTATGTCTCCCTCACGATGCTCCCAAGGCGCGGCCGGCGATCTCGCGTGTCCCGCCAGCGGCTATACGGACTACATATTCCACAATATGGAATAAAGATCCGTACTGCATCCACATAATGAAATTATTTCGGAACAGTCAACAGAAAGGTTGCGGTTTCTCTCAGATTGTGTGTAGATCGCCTCGTCAGATCAAAATAATCCGCATTGCGGAATTAAAACAGGATGGGAGCGCATAAGAATGAGAAAACTGATAATCTGGGCAGGCGCCCTGCTGATGGCAGCCACGACCGTCGTTTCGGCAGCCGACGATCCGCGCGGCACGATCGGCGAGATACTCAAGGCTAAGAAGATCGTCATCATGAACGACCTGTCGGCGGCGCCGTGGCAGTTCCGCGACGCCAACGGCAACCCGGCCGGCTTTTCGGTCGACCTCGACCGCCTGATCGCAGCCAAGCTCGACGTCGACCTGGAAATGCGCAATGTCGAATGGGCCGGCCTCATTCCGGGCCTGCTCAGCCGCAAGTCCGACATCCTGGCGACCAGCATGTCCACGACCTTCAAGCGCGCCCAGCAGATCCTGTTCACGACCGGGAGCTGGTATTCGACGGGCGTCGTGGCGATCGTGAAGGCGGAAGACAAGGACAAGTCCTGGGAAGAGCTGAACCAGCCCGGCAAGCGCATTGCCGTCAAGGCCGGCACAAACGCGGTGGACGCTGCCAAGCAGTTCTTCCCGCAGGCCGACGTGCAGAGCTATCCGAACGACGTCGATACCTACCAGGCCCTCAAGACCGGCCGCGTCGATGCCTCGCTCAACGACCTCGCCGTGCTCGGCGTCGTCAAGGCCGAGTATGATTTCGAGGCCCTGTCCGAGCCGCGCCAGTTGATCACGGCCGATACCTGGGGCTTTGCCGTCCGCCCGGGCGACATCTACACCTGGCAGTATCTCAACTTCTTCCTGGCCAAGATCCAGGAAAGCGGCGAGCTCGACGCCCTGAAGAAATACTGGGTCGACGGCGAGACCTGGAAGAAGGACTTCCTGGAGAAGAACAGCGGCGTCTCGGAAGACCGCAAGAAGCTGGTCGAGCTGCTCGGCATCGGTGCCTATGTTCCCGAAAACAACGGCACGCGCCACACCCTGCAGTAAGGGATACCCATCCGGGCCACCATCGCGGATGGATGGCCCGGGTCGGTCCGGTTGAAACAAGAGGGGTTCGGGATGCCATTCTTCGAGGCGCGGGACGTCAACTTCCATTTCGGCAAGCACCATGCGCTGCGCGATATTTCGCTGGCGTTCGAGAAGTCGGACGTGCTGGTCATCTGCGGGCCGTCGGGATCGGGCAAGAGCACCTTCATCCGCACGATCAACCGGCTTGCCGGCCCGCTGACCAGCGGCGACATCAAGCTCGAAGGCAAGAGCCTTTCGACGATGCGCTCGAAGGAGCTCTATCGCAAGGTCGGCATGGTGTTCCAGCGCTTCAATCTCTTCCAGCATCTGTCCGTTCTCGACAATATCGCCCTGCCGCAGCGCCGCGCGCTGGGCAGGAGCCGCAAGGAAGCCAACGAGCGGGCGATGGCGCTTCTGGAAAGGGTAGGGCTCGGCGAGAAGGCGGCCGCCTATCCGGTGCAGCTTTCCGGCGGCCAGCAGCAGCGCGTGGCGATCTGCCGGGCGCTCGCCATGGATCCCGAGCTTCTCCTCTTCGATGAGCCGACCTCGGCGCTCGACCCGGAAATGGTCGGCGAGGTGCTGCAGGTCATGCGCGAGCTGGTCACCTCCGGCATGACCATGATGGTCGTGACCCACGAGATGGGTTTTGCCCGGGAACTGGCGAGCGAGGTGGTGTTCCTCGAAAGCGGCCAGCTTATCGAGAAGGGGCCGCCGGCCGACTTCTTTTCCCATCCGAAAGAGGCGCGCACACGGGCCTTTCTCGACCAGATCCTCCGGCACTAGGCGGCATCGTCATGTTCTCAGACGCTTACGATCTCTTCTGGCAATATAAAGACACCTATATGGAGGGCCTGCGCAACGCGCTGACGGCGGCAGCTTTCGGCCTTTGCATGGCGCTCGTCGTCGGCATGCTGGCCGGTGTCACGCGCTACGCCTCGAGGGGCAGCATCATCGGCCGTGCCGTTGCCGTCTATGTCTCGTTCGTGCGCAACACGCCGCTTCTGGTGCAGGTCTACTTCATCTATTTCGGCCTGCCGGCGATGGGCGTCACGCTCAGCGCCTTCTGGACCGGCGTGATTGCGCTGACCTTCAATTCCGGCGCCTATATCGCCGAAATGGTGCGCGGTGGCCTGAACGCCATCCCGCGGGGCCAGACGGAAGCGGCGATGTCGCTGGGGCTTCGCCAAAGGGTGGTGTTGTGGAAGGTGCTGCTGCCGCAGGCCGGGCCAACCATCCTGCCGGCCGTCACCGGGCAGTTCGTGCAACTGATCAAGGACACGTCGCTGCTCTATACGATCTCGGTCCTGGAAATCACCAAGGCCGCCGACGACGTCGGCAACGAGACCTACCAGTTCCTGCCGGCCTACATGGTGAGCTGCGCCATCTATGTGGCGGTCTGCATCGTCCTGAACCTGATCGTCGACCTCTACGAAAGCCGTGCCGGCTTTTCCAGACACCAGCGAGCCTGACCATGATCGACATCATATCCGTCGCCCGCGACGCACTGGGGCTCATCATCACCGGACTGCCGATCGTGCTGATGCTGACGGTGGCGGCCTTCTTTCCGGCCCTGTTCATCGGCATCGTCGGCGGACTGCTGGCCTCCTCCCGGTTCCGGCTCGTCCGCCTCCTCGTCAGCGTCTATGTCTATGTTTTCCGCAGCACGCCCTTCCTGATGTTCATCTTCCTTGTCTATTACGGCTTGCCGCAATACGACATCGACATCGGGCCGGTGACGACGGCGATCATCGCCTTGTCGCTGTCGCACGGCGCCTATATGACCGAGATCATCCGTGGCGGATTGCGCGGGCTGGACAAGGGGCAGGGCGAGGCGGCGGTCGCGCTCGGCTTCGGCCTCTTCCACCGGTTGAAGGATATCACCCTGCCGCAGGCCCTGATGGCGATCATCCCGTCGCTGCTCGGCCAGTCGATCCTGATCATCAAGGATACATCGCTTGTTTCCGTGGTCGGGATCAGCGAGATCACCCGGCTCGGCCGCGAGGTCGTGATCCGCACCAACGAGCCCTTCGTGGTGTTCACGCTGCTGGCGCTTACCTACTTTGTCGTGTGTTTTCTGCTAGAACTGTTCGCGCGCCAATTGGAGGGACGTGCCCGGCGGATTCTCTCGGGGCAGTGAGATCGGAAAGAACATGAAAGCAGATCCAATGGCATCGATTGCAGAACGGGACGAAATCTCCAGCGCGAGCGAAGGCCGCGACGGCGGCGCGAAGTCCCTGCGCAAGATGGCCGCCGTCCTCGACAGCTTCTCGCGCGCCCGGCCGATGATGACGATCGCGGAAATGTCGGACGCCACCGGCCTGCCGAAGGCGACGGTGCACCGGATCGTCACGTCGCTGCGGGAAGTCGGCCTGCTCGACCAGGACGGTCGCCGGCAGGGATACCGGCTCGGGTTGAAGCTGTTCTATTACGGCAGCAGCGTCCTTGCGAACCTCGATACCGCGACGCGGGCCCATCCGCACATCGCCAAGCTGCAGCAGCTCACAGGCGAGGTGATCCATTTCCACATGTTCGACGGCAGCCAGATGGTCTGCGTCGAACATGAAGAGATGGTCGCCTCCAGCCGCACCATCGTCCAGGCCGCCCCGACTTACTGTACCAGCGTCGGCAAGGCCTTCCTTGCCTTCCAGGACCAGGAACTGGTGCGCCGCATCGTCGCCGAGGGCCTGCACGCCTACACGGCGAACACCATCGTCAACGCCGACGCTCTCGCAGCCGAACTCGCCAGGGTGCGCGCCCAGGGCTTCGCGATCGACGACGAGGAGATCGAACTCGGCCTGCGCTGCGTCGGCGCGCCGGTGCGCGATTCCTCCGGCCGCGTCTTTGCGGCCGTCAGCGTGTCGGGACCTGCGGAGCGGATGCCCGATGGCCGTATCGCGGGCCTTGCGCCCGCCGTCATCCAGACGGCGAACGACATAACCGCGGCGCTTGCCGAATAAACGTTCCGACACCGGAGTTACAGATGTCCGCTCAAACCGCCAAGGCGCCTGCCATCGGCACCGACGTCGCCATCGAGATGATCAAGGTCAGCAAGTGGTACGGCGAATTCCATGTCCTCAGGGACATCGACCTGACGGTGATGAAGGGCGAGCGCATCGTCATCTGCGGCCCGTCCGGCTCCGGCAAGTCGACGATGATCCGCTGCATCAACCGGCTGGAGGAGCACCAGAAGGGCCGCATCGTCGTCGACGGCATCGAGCTCACCAACGACCTCAAGAAGATCGACGAGGTGCGCCGCGAGGTCGGCATGGTGTTCCAGCACTTCAATCTCTTCCCGCACCTGACGATCCTCGAAAACTGCACCCTCGCACCGATCTGGGTGCGCAAGATGCCGAAGAAGGAAGCCGAGGAAGTGGCGATGCATTACCTCAAGCGCGTCAAGATTCCGGAACAGGCGCACAAGTATCCCGGCCAGCTCTCCGGCGGCCAGCAGCAGCGCGTGGCGATCGCCCGCTCGCTGTGCATGAAGCCGAAGATCATGCTGTTCGACGAGCCGACCTCGGCGCTCGACCCGGAAATGGTCAAGGAAGTGCTCGACACGATGGTCTCGCTCGCCGAGGAAGGCATGACAATGCTGTGCGTGACGCACGAAATGGGCTTTGCCCGCCAGGTCGCCAACCGGGTGATCTTCATGGACCAGGGGCAGATCGTCGAGGAGAATGCGCCGGCCGCGTTCTTCGACAACCCGCAGCACGAGCGCACCAAGCTCTTCCTTAGCCAGATCCTTCACTGAATCCAAAGTCCGATCTCTCGAAATCCAACCATCGGATAGCCGCAATCGAACTGCGCCATGGCCTGGACCGCCGGGAAGAGGCGAGCTGGTCGGCGGACACCCGGACCTGCTGCGCGCGGGTGGTGTCGCGCACGGCATCGTCGGATTCCAGGAAAGCCATGCAGGAGCATCCGACTTCCTCAAGAAGCAGCGGGGTCGGCCGCAAGATGCGCTGCCGGCCATCGTCGGGCATGCCTTCGCTCTCGACCACCGATGCGGGCGCCGGTGCACGGCGTGCGCTCCGCCCGCTAGCCGGGCCGGTACCCCCTCGAACGTGGGATGGTGCCGTTCCGCCGGCCCTTTAGATTGCTCCCGATTTGCGGCATCGCGCCCGTTGCGCATTCCGACAGGGGGAACCATGAACTGCCATATCGTCGCCCGGCTGCTCGCCTGTACCATGCTTTCAGGCGCTGCGGTGACGCCGACCCTTGCCGCGGAGATCGAGCGCGTGGCGGGGCCGGGCGACAAGAGCGTCATCGTCGGGGGCATCTCGGCGGACGGCTCGGCGATCGTCGGCACGATCAATCCTCACGTCAATCCGGCCGATGTCGACGGGCGCGGCTTCCTGTGGACGCAGGCGGGCGGGATGAGCGTTTTCGCCGATCCCGGACTGTTCGGCCGCTTCATGGCGACCGGTGTCTCCAATGACGGCGCCTATATCGTCGGCAGCGCCACGGCCGACATGCTCGTTTCGGGCGAGAGCGCCATGTCGGCGCGCGCCTATCGCTGGAGTGCGGCGGGCGGCTTCGAGGATCTCGGCGCCCTGCTGCCCGGCAACGAGAGCAGGGGCAAGGCCATTTCCGGCAACGGCAGGGTCGTGGTCGGCAGCAGCGGCGGCGCCTATGCGATGACGGGCTTCCGCTGGGAGGAGGGGCTGGGCATGCAGGCGCTGCCCGGCAATTTCGCCGACCAGCATCCCATGGCCACCAGCTATGACGGGTCGGTCGTCGTCGGCACGAGAACCTATCCCGACATCATGGCCATTCGCTGGAAGAAGGGCCTCGGAACGGAGGTTCTGCCGCTGTTGCCGGATACCGCCTCGTCCTCGGCGTTCGACGTCTCCGACGACGGCGCGGTCATCGTCGGCTGGACGGGCATCCAGGCGGTGCGCTGGACCGATGCCGGGGTCTTTTCGCTCGGCCACCTCGGCGCCAGCAGCGACAGGGCCGCTTCCGTGGCCTACGGCGTTTCCGGCAACGGAGAGGTGATCGTCGGCATGGCCTCCACCGGGCCGGCCGTCAACGACCCGTATCGCGGCTTCCGCTGGACGGAAGGGACCGGGATGCAGAGCGTGGAGGACTGGCTGCGCGACAGCGGCGCGGTGATCGCCGCCGACATGACCTATCTCGCCCGCTCGGCCAACTGCGACGGCAGCGTCGTGGTGGGCGAGACGGGCATCGTCCATGGCCTGGTGGGCGCACCGCCGAGTGCCCTGTTCATCGCCCGCGGCACCGGCACCGGCCCGAACGATTGCCGCATGGCCGGCAGCCCCGCCGGGGAGGACCCGGGTGGTGAAAACCCGGGCGGCGAAAATCCCGGCGGCGAGACGCCCGGCGGCCAGAACCCCGGCGGCCAGAATCCCGGCGGCGTGGGCGTCATCGTCGTCGACGAATTCAACGCAACGCTGGCCGATGCCGGGGCGGCGAACACCGCCATGCTCGGCAATGTCAACCTGCTGCTCAACGGCGCGGGAAGCCGGCCGCTCGACCGCCGTGCCGATCCCGGCCGCTCCATCACCTGGCTCGGCGGCGACTGGGGCCGCCTCGATGACGGCGACATCGGCCTCGGCGAGATCGGCGCCGGCCACAATTTCGGCGGCCTGCAGATCAACGCGGTGGCCGGCTTCAGCCGCTTCGACCAGGCGATGGCGCTCGGCGGCAAGGCGGAGCTTTCCGCCGGCTACGTGAAGGCGGAAGCGCTTGCGCAGCTCTATGCGACGGGCAACGGCGGTCTGTGGGGCGCCGTCACCGCATCGGCCATGTGGGGCCATGCCGACATGGAGCGCAACTATCTGAACGGTGGCCTGGTCGACACCTCCTACGGCTCCACGGACACCTCCGGCTACGGGCTGCGCGGCCGGCTGCAATGGGAAAACGCGGTCGACCACGTTTCGCCCTATGCGGATCTCTCCTATGTCAGGGGATGCTTCGACGCCTATAGCGAGACCGGCGGCGGCTTCCCGGCCTCCTTCGGCAAGCTGTGCGACGGGTCGACCGAGCTGCGCTACGGCTTCGACGTCGCCTATCCCCTGTCGAGCGAGTTCCGCGTCATCGGCACGCTGGAAGGCGTGCATCGCTTCGAGGGCAGGAGCGCCAACGTGACCGGCGCGGTGCCGGGTCTTTATGCCTTCGATCTCGGCAGCGTCGCCTACAAGCAGAACTGGTTGCGCGCCGGCGCCGGCTTCGAGGCCGATATCGCCGGCTCCACCCTGTCGCTGATGGGCAACGTCACCTCCCGGTCGCAGGGCACGAAAGCCTGGCTCGCCGCAAACTGGCGCATGAAGTTCTAGGGCCGGTCGCCGTCCGGCCTGCGGACCTCCCTGCGGATACGGCCGGGATCCTGCAGCGCCGGTTTGCCCTCGGCCTGCCGGCGGGCTATAGTCTCGGGGAATATTTCTGGCCGGTCTGGGGCAGCGTTTCGGGAAGCCGGCCGTAATTCCCCGGCGAGGGGACCGGCGGGCGGGGCTGTCTTGCGCCGCTCGAGTGGGGAAGAAGGGGCCTGATTTGAGGCGCAGCGCGTCTCCAGCCGTTGTCATGCTGACGGCGCTCGCGTGCGGCATCGCCCTCATCGCGGCGTCGGCGGCGTTTCTGCTCCGGCAACCCTGGCTCGGCCTTCAGCTCGACGCGTCGGTCGAGCGGGGTATCCGCGTGGTGGGCGTGTTTCCCGGCGGGCCTTCGGCCGGCATCCGCCCGGATACGGTTCTGACCGCCATTGGAAACCCGGCCGGCGTTTTCGTCCCGCTGGAGCCCTTCGACATGGTCGAAGACCCGGACACCGCGCCCACCTATGCCGCTTTCGATGATTTCCTCGACCGGCAGAGCCGCATCGCGGGGCTGCTTGATGGCGGCGAGGTCCGGCTGACGGCGGCTGACGGTGCCGTCCTTGCCGTCCGTCCGGCGCCCTCGCGCCCCCTTGCAAGCCTTCCGCCGGCCTTCTGGCTGCAGGAGTTCATCGGCCTTGCCTGCCTTCTCGTCGGAACCTGGGCCTATTGCCTCAAGCCCCGCGACCCCGCGGTGCGGGTGATGGCGCTTGCCAGCGCGGCCTCGGTTGTCACGGCCTGGGCGTCGGCCATCTTCATCTATCGCGAGCTGGCGCTCGACGGCCGGGTGATCCACGTCCTGTCCTCGCTCAACCTTGCCGGCGCGCTCGGTTTTGCCGGATCGATCCTCGTGCTGTTCCTGATCCATCCGCGGCGGCTCGTCCCGCGCGCGGCCGTGCTGCTGGTCGCGGCGGTTCCGGCCGCGGCCTGGCTGGCCGACGTGCTTCGCATCGGCCTCGAAACGCCGGCAACCCAGCGCTACCTGGTCATCATGCTGCTGCTGGCCGGGAGCCTCGTCGCGGCGGGCGTGCAGTATCTTCGCGCGCGGGGCGATCCCCTGGCCCGGACGGCGCTCAAATGGTTCGGCATCTCGCTTTCCATCGGCGTCGTCATGTATGTGCTCGCCAATGCCGTGCCGGCGCTCGCGGGCCGGCCCGCCGGCGCGCCGCAGGTGCTCACCTACGCCTTCGCGCTCCTCCTGAACGGCGGCCTCGTGGTGGCGGTCGTCCGCTACCGGCTGTTCGAGCTCGATGCCTGGGCCTTCCGCATCCTGTTCTACACGTTCGGCGCCGTGCTGCTTCTCGGCCTCGACGCGCTGCTGGTCTACGTCGTCTCGCTCGACCGCGCGCCCGCGCTCGGCGCGGCGCTGCTGCTGGTGGCGTTCCTCTACCTGCCGCTGCGCGACGGTCTTGCCCGGCGCTTTGCCGCGCGCAGCACGCTCGACCGGCACACGCTGCTGCGTGCGGTGGTCGACGTCGCCTTCGGTTCCTCGGACGGCGAGCGCGCCGCCCGCTGGCAGGGCCTGCTCGGGCGGCTGTTCGACCCGCTCGACTGCGCGGCGGCCGACCGGCCCGTGGCTGCGGCGGCGATCCGTCACGAGGGGCTCGAGCTGGCCGTGCCGGCGGTTGCCGGCGCGCCGGCGCTGCTGCTGCGCCGCCCGCGGGGCGGGCGCGGGCTGTTCGGACCGAACGACGCCGAGGTGGCGGCCCAGCTGGTCGGCGTCATGCGCCATGTCGAGGCGAGCCGCGACGCCTATGAGCGCGGTGCGGTGGAGGAACGCCACCGCATCGCGGCCGACCTGCACGACGATGTCGGCGCGCGCCTGCTGACAGGGCTTCATCGGGAGGAGCCCGGCGAGATCAAGCAGGCGCTGCGCGAGGCGATGGCCGATGTCAGGACCATCGCCGTCGGGCTCTCCGGCGACAGGCAGGCGCTGGGGCTGGTTCTGGCCGACCTGCGGCACGAGGCCGGCCAGCGGCTCGACCAGGCGGGCATAGACCTCGCCTGGAGCGAACGGCACGACGGCGCGAGCGATCCGTTCCTTGTCTATCGTACCTACCGGAACCTCGTTTCGGCCCATCGCGAGCTGGTCAGCAACGTCATCCGCCATGCCGGGGCCCGCAGGCTCGAAATCATGGTCGCGCGCGAGGATGGCCGCCTGCGCCTCGTCTTCGAGGACGATGGCGCGGGGTTCGGCACGGGTCCGGCGAGCGGGAGGGGAAGCGGACTTGAGAATGTGCGCCGGCGGGTGTCGGCGCTCGACGGCGAGATGGCGCTCGGCGCCTCGCGGCATGGGGGCGCGCGCGTCGAGCTCGTGCTTCCCCTGGCGGAGGCCGCGTCATGAGGGTCGCGGGCATGATCGTCGAGGATCTTTCCGCCGTCCGCGAATGGCTGGCCGGGGTCTGCGCGCGCGTCTTCCCGGATGTCGCCGTCACGGCATGCTGCGATCTCGCGTCGGCGCGGACCTTCCTGCGCAGGCTCCGCTGCGAGGAAACGGAGCTGGCCTTCGCGCTGGTCGATCTCGGCCTGCCCGACGGCTCGGGCATCGATCTCATCCGCGAGCTGTCGCTTCATCATCCGGGGACGCTGCCGGTCGTCGTCACGATCTACGGCGACGACCGGCGGCTCTTCGACGCCATCGCCGCCGGCGCGCAGGGCTACCTGCTCAAGGACGACGACCCCGAGGCGATCGAAAGCAACCTCCAGCGCATCCGGCGCGGCGAGCCGCCGCTCTCTCCCGCCGTCGCGCGGCGGATGATCGCGCATTTTCGCGACATCGGGACGCCGAGCAGCGTGGAGCTGACGCAGCAGGAAACCCGGGCTCTGGCGCTGCTGGGGCTCGGCATGCGCATCCAGGACGTCGGCCGCGAGATGGGCATCAGCGTGCACACGGCGCGCGACCATGTGAAGGCGATCTACGGCAAGCTGAACATTTCCTCTCGCGCAGAAGCGGCGGTCGAGGCCGTGCGCCGCGGCCTCGTCTAGCGGCGACGCACGGCCGGCGGCGGCTTCGCCCAAGCCGCCCTGCCTCTGGTGGGCGAAGCGCGGCAGTCCCTCTGGGGCCGGACTCGCCTGCCACTCCGCGGCTTCGCAGCGGGACCTGCATTCCGGTTCCCGCGGTCGAGGACGCTTTTGCGAGCGGCTCGGCCCGCCGGCGTTGCGCAAGGGCGGGGTCGTGCGCTTCGGGGGAGCACGACCTTGCCGGCATCCGCCTGCGTCTCGGGCAATTCGGCGTAGCGCAACGCGCGGCGTGCTTCCGGCGCCGCCCATGTCGCCAGGAAAGTCGTTTTGGCGACCGTCGGGGCCGTTGGCATTTCGGGGACGGGTCCTATGTTATGCGCAGCGGTGCACGGAAGGCAGGTTTTGTCCATGGATTTGAAGTCGTTGTCTCGCGATGAGCTCGAGCGGGAGGTCGCCCGGCTTCGCGGCCTGCAGGCCGACGCGGAAGCCGAAGGCATGCAGGCGGACGCGCTGCGCGCGCATGCGCGATACCGCGCCCTCTTCGAGGCGATCGACGACGGCTTCTGCATCATCGGCTTCATGGACGGGCCGCATGGTCCCCTGAGCGACTATGTGCATGTGGAGGCCAATACCGGCTACGAGCGGCACACGGGAATTTCGGATATCGTCGGAAAGCGCCTGCGGGAGATCGAGCCGGCCAATGCCGATGTCTGGCTGGAAATCTATGGCGGCGTGCTTCGCACGGGCCAGCCGGTTCGTTTCGAGCAGGAATTCAAGGCTGTCGGTCGCTTCATCGAGGTCTCCGCCACCCGCATCGAGCCGGAATCCCTTTGCCAGGTCGCAGTGCTTTTCCGCGACGTCACGGCACGCAGGCTGGCCGAAGCGGCGCTTCGGGAAAGCGAGAGCCGCGCGCGCGACAACGTGCAGCGCGTCCAGCTCGCAATGGCTGCGGGCGCCATCATCGGCACATGGTTCTGGGATGTCCCGTCCGATCGGTTCACGGTCGATGAAGGTTTCGCCGCAGCCTTCGGCCTCGATCCGGAAAAAGGCCATACCGGCCTCAGCCTCGCCGATGTTACCGAGACGGTTCATCCCGACGACCGCAAGCCGCTCGTCTCCGCCATCCGGAACGCGCTTTCGAAAGGCGGCGCCTATGCCCACCAGTTCCGCACGCGCAGGGCGGACGGGAAATATTACTGGCTGGAGGCGAACGGACGCGTCGAGCACGGTCCCGACGGCAGGGCGCTGAAGTTTCCCGGCGTCGTGATCGACATCGAGGGCCGGCGCGCCGTCGAGGCCGAGCGCGACCGTGCGCTGGCGGCGTTGCGCGGCCTCAACGATACGCTGGAGCAGCGCGTCGAGGAACGGACGGCGGCGCTGATGCAAACCGAGGCGGCGCTTCGACAGGCCCAGAAGATGGAAGCCGTCGGCCAGTTGACCGGTGGCCTGGCGCATGACTTCAACAATATCCTCGCTGGCGTCAGCGGAAGCCTCGACCTGATGAAGACGCGCCTGGCGCAGGGGCGCATAGGCGAGATCGATCGCTATCTGGCCGGCGCTCAGGGGGCGGTGAAGCGCGCGGCGGCGCTGACCCAGCGCCTGCTTGCCTTTTCACGCCGGCAGACGCTCGATCCCAAGGCCTCCGACATCAACCGGATCGTGGCGGGCATGCAGGAGTTGATAAGCCGAAGCGTCGGGCCGGGCGTGGCGGTGGAAACCGTTGCCGCCGGCGGGCTTTGGATGGCGTTCGTGGATGTCGGCCAGCTTGAGAACGCGCTTTTGAACCTGTGCATCAATGCCCGCGACGCCATGCCGGATGGCGGGCGCCTGACGATCGAGACAGGAAACCGCTGGCTTGACGAGCGGGCCGCGGCACAGCGGGGCGTGTCGCCGGGACAATACGTTTCCCTCTGCGTCAGCGACACGGGGGCCGGCATGTCCCCGGAGATCGTCGCCCGGGCCTTCGATCCGTTCTTTACCACCAAGCCGATCGGCCAGGGAACCGGCCTCGGGCTGTCGATGGTCTACGGCTTCGCCGGGCAGTCCGGCGGCGCGGTGCGCATATATTCGGAGGCCGGCAGGGGGACGATGGTCTGCATCTATCTCCCGCGCCATGCCGCAGAACAGCAGGACGAGGAACCGCCCTTGGAAAATGATGCCGTGCCGATGTCCGCCGCGCAGGACACCATCCTCGTCGTCGACGACGAGCCGCTCGTCAGGATGGTCGCTGTCGATATGCTGGAGGAGCTCGGCTATGTCGTGCTCGAGGCCGGCGACGGGCCTTCGGCGCTCAAGATCCTCGAAGCGCGCCCCGAAATCAGCCTTCTCGTCACCGATGTCGGCTTGCCGAACGGCATGAACGGCCGCCAGCTTGCCGATGTCGTCCGGGGAAAAAGGCCCGATCTCAACGTGCTTTTCGTCACGGGATATGCGGAGAACGCCGTGCTCAACCACGGTCATCTCGAGCGTGGCATGCAGGTCGTCACGAAACCGTTCACCGCTGAAACGCTCGCGCGGCGCGTGAAGGATTTGATCGGCGGTGAAGCGTAGCCGCCACTTTTTGTCCTCAAGCCCCGGTTAACCCGATCCGGCAGGGCAATTTCCAGATCCCGATGAACGAGACCGATGACCTACAGCAAAAGACGCTTTGAACTGAGAGACCGCACGCGCGACGGCCACGAACAATTGGATGCAGCGGTGGGCGTGTTCGATACGCTGGCCTCCTATCGCCGCTATGTCGGCTTGCTGGGCGCGTTTCGCTCCACGATGGACGGGCAGGTGTCCGGCGCCGCCTGGCCCGCCGGATGGGACTGGCGGCCGACTGTCGTATCGGCAGCTTTGGCGCAGGATGCCGACGATCTCGGCCTGGCGGCAACGCGTCCCATGAAGGCGGGTATCGACCTCGGCGAGCCGAGCGCGCTGCTCGGCGCCCTTTATGTGCTGGAGGGATCCACCCTAGGCGCGCGCGTGCTGCGCCAGCGCGCCGCCGCGCTCGGGATGCGGGACGACTTCGGCGCAAGACATCTCGCCCTTATGTCAAATGATATCGCGCAATGGCAGTCGTTCCTATTATTGTTGGACGAAGCTCGGGATTTCGATATCGAACGCGCGGCCGCGTCGGCCAACGAGGTCTTCGACCTCGCCCTGCGATGCTTTGAAAGTGATCGTGTTGTTTGCCAGTGACCGTGTAAACCTCAGCACCTGCGACCGGGAGCCGATCCACATCCCCGGCACCATCCAGCCGCATGGCTGCCTTCTCGCCTGCGACATCAGCCTGTCGAGGATCGAGCGTGCCTCCGCGAATGCGGCCGGCATCCTGGGTCATCCGGGAGGGCTTGTCGGTCGCGCCATCGCGGACGTCCTGGGCGCGAAACTGCTGCACGACCTGCGCAACGCAATGGCTGCGACCAGCTCGGCGTCACGGCCCGCGCTCATGCTGGACGTCACCATCGGCGAACGCGTGCTGGACATCGCCATCCATCACTACAGGTCCGCGGTCATCATCGAGTTCGAGCCGGCGCCCTCCATCGGCCAGCCCCTGCATATCGCCCGCGAGATGATCGGCCGGATCAGCGATGTCACCGAGGTCGAACGCCTTGTGCAGCGCGCGGGGCGGATCGTTGCCGGCGCCACCGGCTACGACCGCGTGATGGTCTACCGCTTCGAGCACGACGGTTCGGGAAAAGTGGTGAGCGAAACCAGGCGGGCGGACCTGGAGAGCTTTCTCGGGCAGTATTTTCCGGCGAGCGACATCCCCCAGCAGGCGCGTGCGCTCTACCTGAAGAACACGATCCGCGTCATTGCCGACGCAAGCGGCAGCCGCGTTCCGGTCGAACCGGTGCTGGATGCATCGGGCGAACCGCTCGACCTCAGCTTCGCGCATCTGCGCAGCGTGTCGCCCATCCATTGCGAATATCTGCGCAACATGGGGGTTGCCGCCTCCATGTCCATCTCGATCGTTCTCGACGGCCAGCTCTGGGGCCTGATCGCCTGCCACCACTATTCGCCGCGCGTGCTGCCCATGGCGCAGCGCGTCGCCATGGAGATCTTCGGCGAGTTTTTCTCCCTCCATCTGAAATCGCTGAAGGAGCGCCGGCGCGTGGCGGCAGTTGCCGGCACCCGCGAGGCGCTCGATCGCTTCCTTATCCTTTCGTCCCATCACGAGGATGTCGGCGAACTGCTGCGGCAGAGCCTTCACGAGTTTTCCAGCCTGCTTCCCAACGACGGTATCGGCGTGATGTTCGATGGGCGGTGGATCGGCATCGGCGTCACGCCGCCGGATAACGCGCTGCCCGCTCTTCTCGATTTCGTGCAGGGCGTCGGGGAGGGCCGCATCTGGGCGACCCATGCCCTGTCGCAGAAGATGCCGGAGGCTGCGGCCTATAGCGACCGTGTTTCCGGCGTCCTTGCCGTTCCGCTTTCGCAGACGGGATCGGACTGCCTTCTCTTCTTCCGCAAGGAACTCGTCCAGACCCTCGACTGGGCGGGCAACCCGGACAAGACCTACGAGGTCGGGCCGCTCGGCGACCGGCTCACGCCGCGCAAGAGCTTTGCGATCTGGAAGGAGACGGTCAAGGCGCAGGCCCAGTCCTGGACCGAGTCCGAACGGGAGATCGCCGAGATCATCCGTGTCGCGATCGTCGAGATCGTGCTCCGGCAGAACGAGCTGATGGCCGACGAAAGGCGCAAGTCCGAAGTGCGCCAGCGCATGCTGAACCAGGAACTGAGCCATCGGGTGAAAAACATCCTGGCGGTCATAAAGTCCCTGGTGACGAGCCCCCAGCATCACAAGAGCACGCTGGAGGCGTATGTCGCGACCCTGCAGGGCCGGATCGAAGCCCTGTCCATCGCGCATGACCAGGTGGTCCGCGGCGATGGCGGCGGCATACTCGCCGAGCTCCTGGAAGCCGAGCTCCAGCCCTACCGGGCCAAGGCATCCACGGTCGCTCTCGACGGGCCGCCGGTCTGGCTGGACAGCCGCGCGTTCTCCGTCATGGCGCTGGTCTTCCATGAACTTGCGACCAATGCCGCCAAATATGGTGCGCTCTCCGTGCCGACGGGCGAGGTGGCGATCACATGGGAGATGACGGACACGGGCCTATGCCAGATCGTCTGGCGCGAGCGGGGCGGCCCCCTCGTCAGCGTTCCCGCCCGCAGCGGCTTCGGCAGCGCGCTGATCGATCGCAGCGTTCCCTATGACCTCGGTGGCGAAAGCATCATCCGGTTCGAGCCTTCGGGGCTCGTGGCGACCTTCAGAATTCCGCCGGCGCATGTGAAGCTGACGTCATCGAAACCAAGGACGACGGCGCAGGCGGCGGTGCGCGCGCCTGCCCCGGCGAACGCATTGGGCGCAGCCGATCCTTCCGTCCTCATTCTGGAAGACCAGATCCTGATCGCCCTCGATCTCGAGGCCATGCTCGCGGATGAAGGCCTGTCGAGAGTGATCACCACCAGCTCTGCCCGCCAGGCGATGGCCCAGATCGAAGTGCAGGCGCCGGAACTTGCCATCCTCGATATCAATCTGGGGCCGACCACGTCCTTCTCCGTGGCGGCCGAGCTCCGCAAACGTGCCGTTCCCTTCGTCTTTGCGACCGGTTACGGCGAAAATGCGCAGCTTCCGGAGGAACTCGCCGGCGTGCCCATCGTGCGCAAGCCCTACAGCAGCAACACGATCGTTTCCGCCCTCACGGCGCTCCTGCAAGGGCGATAGGATCGCGTGCCTGCAAGTCGCGGGAAGCGGCGGACAGGGCTCGCCTGCGTTGTAGGATAATCAGACAATCACCCCTGCGTCGCGTCCGCCGGCGGGTTGTCGCGCAGGTAGGCGAGGGCGACCTTGGCGGCCATGTCGATATGGTGCTTGCAGGCGGCCGCGGCGCGTGGCCCGTTTCGCTGGAGGATCGCGTCGGCGATCTCCTTGATCTCGGCGATGCTGTGGCGAAGGCGGCCCGGCTGGGTCATGGTGGTCATGCGCAAGAGGTTGATCCGGTTGTGCAGCGACGTCAGCATCTGGCGCACGAACACGTTCTTGCTGCCGTCCATGAGACAGTCGTAGAAGGCGTTCTTCGCCTCGATCAGCCGGCTTCCCACGCCGCTTTCGGCCGCGGCCTCGAATTCGGTGACCGCCGCCTGCAGCGTGGCCATGTCCTCATAGGTGCCGTTCTCGGCAAACTGCTGGCCTGCGAAGCTTTCCAGCAATGCGCGCACCGTATAGAGCTGCGCCGCCTCGTCGTAGGTGATGGTGCTGACGACGGGGCCCTTGTGCGGGTAGCTGGTGATCAGCCCTTCCGCCTCGAGCTGCCGCAGCGCCTCGCGAACGGAGGTCCGCCCGACGCCGATCATTTCGCAGAGCTCGCGCTCGACGAGCCTTTGGCCGGGTTTGAAACGGCCATTGGCGATGGCCTGCCTGATCCTGTCTTCCACCTGTATCCGCAGTGACGCGCTCTGTCGTGCAATCTGCAGTTCCGAATCTGCCATTGTCAGTCCTGTGTCGTTGTCGCCCCATACTAATCAGCCTTGCCGATCGAATTCAAGCGAAGCGGTACGATTGTCTGATTCAAAGCTAATGCGAGTCGCGGGCCGGTGCAAGGCCGTCACAAATGCGCGGTTGCAGGCGTCCGCATGGCGGAAAAACTCGGCAGGTTTGTATGATGCTGTTTTTGCGGCAATAATCGAGATTTCGTGTTGCAATTTCCGCCTCGCGCCTGCTGATTTCACGGCTGCGGCCTCGGCAGGAGGGGGTGTCGCCCAAATTTTTCTTTGACAGTTTGTCAGACAATCTGCTAATCAGAATTCCAGCAGCAGGGAGGACTGGTTTTGATGCAGACGGCAACGCGTATCGCCTTTATCGGGCTTGGACAGATGGGTTTGCCGATGGCGACCAATCTGCTGAAGGCCGGCTACGAGGTTGCCGGCTTCGACCTGTCCGCGGACGCCCTGCAGAAACTGGTAGACGAGGGCGGTCAGGCCGCGAAGAGCGCCGCCGATGCCATGGCGGGCAGCGACGTCATCATCACCATGCTGTCCAACGGCAAGGTCGTCCGCAATGTCCTCACCGAGGGCGAGGCCTACCGCCATGCGCCGAGGGGCGCGCTCCTTCTTGAAATGAGTTCTTCCGCGCCGGAGGAAACCCGATCGCTGGCGCAGGCCGTTTCCGGTCATCTGCGCGTGGTGGATGCCCCGGTATCGGGCGGTGTCAAGCGCGCCGTCGATGGCACGCTCGCGGTCATGGCAGGCGGCGCCGACGCCGATTTCTCGGCCGCCAGGCCGGTGCTCGAAGCCATGTCGGCCAGGATCTTCCATTGCGGCCCGGTCGGTGCCGGCCATGCGATGAAGGCGATCAACAACTATGTTTCGGGCGCCGGCGTCATCGCGGCCGTGGAGGCCGTCCTGCTGGGCAATGCCTTCGGGCTGGACGAGGCGAAGGTCGTCGAGGTGCTCAACGCATCCAGCGGAAAGAACAACGCCACGGAGGTCAAGATGAACCAGTTCATCCTCTCCGGCACCTTCGGTTCGGGCTTTGCGCTCGGGCTGATGGCGAAGGACATCCGCACCGCGGCCAATCTTTCGGTTTCTCTCGGGCTCAGTCAGCAGGGGCTGACGCAGACCGCCGATCTCTGGGACGATGCGGCGCGCACGCTCGGCGGCGCCGTCGATCACACCCGCTTCTACGATTATCTCAAAAGGCAGGTCGGCTAGCCTCGGCCAGCCGGAAAACACCTAAACGGAGGAACAGGCATGCCAAACGGGGCGGGCGATGATCGCCACTTCGAAGGGGAAGGCGCGCGCGAACGCAGCGAAGCGTTCGACCGCGGTCTGAAGACGCGGCGCGAGGTGCTGGGAGATTCCTACGTGGATGCCTCCCTGGACAAGGCCACCGCCTTCAGCTGGCCGATGCAGAAGCTGGTCACCGAATATTGCTGGGACGAGATCTGGAACCGCCCGGGCCTCGGCCGCCGCGAGCGATCGATCCTCAACCTCGGCATGATCTCGGCCCTCAACCGCCAGCACGAGCTTCGCACCCATGTCCGCGGTGCGCTGAACAACGGCCTCAGCCGCGACGAGATCACCGAAATCTTCCTTCAGGTCGCCATCTATTGCGGCGTGCCGGCGGCGATCGACAGCTTCAGAAGCGCCCAGCAGGTTCTCGACGAGCTGAGCGAATAAGCGAAGAGGGAGGAGACCATCATGAAGAGAATCGACAGATCGGCATTCGCCGAGATCGCGCGCGGCGACTTCGAGTTCACCCACGAGACCCGCTACCTGACCGGCGTCATCCGCCTTGATTTCGGCGGCGAGTCCTGGGCGCTCAGCTTCGCCAATGGTGCGCTCGCGGGCATCACCGACGGCACGCTCGTGCCGGATGCGGAAGCCAACATCATCGTCGGCGGAGGCGCCGACCAGTGGCATGAGCTCCTGCAGTCGAAGCCGCGTCCCTTCTACCAGTGCATCCAGTCGGCCGCGGTCAAGCACGGCATGAGGATCAACGTCGCCAACGAGACCTTCGCCTACCTGCCCGCACTCAACCGCATGACGACGCTGCTGCGCCAGCTTTACAACGGGAAGGCTTGATCATGACCAGGCACGATCCGATCACGGGACGCTACGTCTATCTCACCGTCGAGGGCATCGAGTACCGCGTGTATTACGAGGAGGCCGGTTCCGGCATTCCGCTGATCGTCGGTCACACGGCAGGCTCCGACGGCCGCCAGTACCGCCATCTGCTCTGCGACGAGGCGGTCACCTCGCGCTTCCGCGTCATCGCCTTCGATCTTCCCTACCACGGCAAGTCGCTGCCGCCCTACGGCGTCAACTGGTGGGAGCAGGAATACAACATGACCAAGAGCCGGATGATGGCGTTTCCGAACGCCTTGTCCGATGCCCTCGGGCTCGACCGGCCGGTTTACATGGGCAGCTCGATGGGCGGGCATCTGGCGGTCGACCTCGCCTCCAACCACCCGGATCGCTATCGCGCGACGATTGCCGTGGAGGGCGCGCTGCGCTCGGCCGTCGAATATGTCGATGTCGGCATGGCCGGCATCCGCAAGGAATTCGACAACCCCAACGTCAACCGCACGTCGATCGGCGCCGCGATGATGCTGAACATCTCGCCCTATTCGCCGGAGAAGAACGTCCGCGAGATACAGTGGGAATACAGTTGCGGCGGACCCGGCATCTTCGCCGGCGACCTTTATTACTACTATTACGATCACAACATGTCCGACGACGAGGCGCGTGCGATCGATACGTCGAAATGCATGCTCTACATGCTGACGGGCGAATACGACCCCAATACATCGCCGAAGGAGACCGAAGCGCTCGCCAAGCTGGTGAAGGGCTCGAAGTTCTGGGCGATGAAGGATCTCGGCCATTTCCCCGCCACCGAGGACTACACGAAGTTCCGCGAATATCTGCTGCCGATCCTGGAAGAGGTTCAGTCCAGGACATAGAGGGTTCTAGAGGAGGAGAAAGTAACATGAAGATGAAATCCCTGGCTGCGGCGGTGTCCGTCGCGGCAATGATGACGGCTGCCAGCGCGCAGGCGGACGGCCTTGACACGCTGCCTGAGAATATCCGCAGCGTCTACAGCATGGTCGACAGCCAGATCCCGGTCGGCGCATCGCCGCTGGCGAACTTCAAGGCCAAGAAGGGCCCGCCGTGGAAGATCGGCTATGCCTCGACCTATGCCGGCAACACCTGGCAGGCCACGGCACTCGACGAGATCGTCAACAAGCTTGCCCCGGCAGCCAAGGAGGCCGGCCTCGTTTCGGAACTCGTCGTCACGCAGGCCGACTTCAAGGACGCCGTGCAGATTCAGCAGATGCGCCAGATGATCGACAACGATGTCGATGCGATCATCATCTGCTGCTCGAACGTCACGGCCTTCAACCCGACCATTGAATATGCCTGGTCCAAGGGCGTCGCGGTCTTCGCCTATTCCGGCTACACGACCTCGCCGTATTCGATCAACGTCGCCGCCAACCACATGCAGGGCGGCTTCGACATGGCCAAATGGCTGGCCGACGAGATGGGCGGCAAGGGCAATGTCGTCCTCGTCTCCGGCGTTCCCGGCACGGCCTCGTCCGACGCCTTCGATTCCGGCGCCAAGAAGGCGCTGGAGGACTATCCGGACATCAAGATCATCGGCGAAGTGGCCGGGAAGTGGACCGACCAGGTCGCGCAGACCGAGCTGCAGAAGTTCCTGGCGATCAACCCGGCCAAGGTCGATGGCATCCTGACCCAGGCGGCGCAGGAAAACGGCGTCCTGAACGCCATGCTGCAATCCGGCCGTCCGATGGTGCCGATCACGCTCGGCGGCGAGGCATCGGCCGCCTGCTACTGGCGCAAGAACCCGGATTGGATTTCCAAGTCCTTCCACATCTGGCCGCCGGCCCGCGAAATGGACCAGGTCTGGGATGTCATGCTGCGCACGCTGGGCGGCGAGGGTCCGAAGATTCAGTCGATGCTGCGGCCGGTGCTGCCCTACACGATCGAAGACGTGAAGGCGGCGCTGCCGGAAGACTGCGACCTCAACTCCACCGACTGGGTGCAGCCGACGGCGGATGCCTGGTGGCCGAAGGATGTCGCCACGCAGTTCTTCGCCAACCCGAAGTAACCGGACCGCGCGACCGGGCCTTCAGGCAGGCCCGGTCGTCCTGTCGCGGCCACAGATGAACTGGAGCAAGCATGGCGGGCACGATTTCAATCCGTTTGCGCAACGTTTCGAAGCGCTTCGGGGAAACCCGCGCCCTGACGGATTGCGACTTCGAAGCCTGCAAGGGCGAAGTCCACGCGATCGTCGGGGAGAACGGCAGCGGCAAGAGCACGCTGGCGAAGATCATTTCCGGCGTCCTTGTGCCGGACAGCGGTGACTGCGAGGTGCTCGGCGCCAGCATCGCGACGCCGCGCCAGGCGCGCGACCGCGGCGTCGCGACGATCTTCCAGGAAGTGCTGATCGCCGACGAGGCGAGCGTGCTCGACAATCTCTATGTCGGCAGCGAAGGGCTGGTCGGCACCGGCAAGAGCCGCAGCCGCAAGCTGCGCGAGGCCGGCGAGATCATGACGCGCTGCGTCGGGGATGCCGTCGATCTCGATGCGCGCGCCGGCGGCCTGCCGCTGAGCGTGCGCCAGTGGATTGTCATCGTCCGCGCCATCCTGCGGTCGCCGGACGTGCTCATCTTCGACGAATCCTCCGCCGCGCTCGACCTGGAAGCGACCCAGCGTCTGTTTGCCGAAATCACCCGCCTTCGCGATGCGGGAAAGACCATCCTGCTGGTGACGCACCGCATCGCCGAACTCGTCAGCATTGCCGACCGCGCCACGATCCTGCGCGACGGCAAGGCCGTCGGCGTGCTTCAGCGCGAGGAGATCACCGAAGCCCGGCTTCTGGAAATGATGACGCAGGCCGGCCGCACGCTGAGCGCCGCGCCGACCGTGCGCCTGCGCGACAATGCCGAGGACAAGCCCATCATCCTCGCCAGGGACATCCGCATGTCCGAAGCGGCGGCGCGCTTCGACTTTTCTCTGCAGCCCGGAACCATCGTCGGGCTGGCAGGCCTCGACGGGCACGGGCAGGAGCACTTCGCCCGCATTCTCGCCGGGATCCTGCAGCCGTCCTCCGGCGACGTCTCGTGCCGCAGCCGCGACGGCGGGATGGAAAGCATCGACGGCCTTCAGGCTGCCTGGCGGAACCATATTTCCTGGGTGTCGGGGGACCGCAAGCGCGAGGGCATCTTCCCGCAGCTCAGCATCTTCGACAATTTCGCCCTCGGCATCTATCGCCGCAAGCTCGGCGCCTTCGGGACGATCGATGCCGGACGCGCGCGCTCCCTGTTCGAGGACGAGGCGCGGCGTCTCTCCATCCGCATGGGCTCGTCCGGCAACCGCATCACCTCGCTGTCCGGCGGTAACCAGCAGAAGGTGCTGATCGCCCGGGCCTTCGCCGACACGCCGCGCGTGATCGTCCTCAATGACCCGGCGCGCGGCGTCGACATCGGTACAAAGCGCGACCTTTACCGGGAATTGCAGCGTTTCACCGAAAGCGGCGGTGCCGTCGTGTACCTCTCCAGCGAGATCGAGGAGTTCTTCGGCTTTGCCCATCGCGTCGATGTCTTCGTCAACGGGTCGCTGTTCCGGTCGCTGAGCGGCGACGAGATCGAGGAGCGGGAAATCCTCGGCGCCATGTTCGGGCAGCCGCCAGGGGCCCATGTCGAACTCGAAGCAGCACATGAGGTGGCACAATGACAGCGGCCAAGGCCTTCCAGAAACTCGGGTCGCTTGCCGTCCCCCTCACGCTCGTCGTCGTGCTGCTCGCGATCGCCGCGGTCCGCTCGCCGAACCTGTTCACGCCGTCCGGCATCGGCAACGGCATCCTCGTCGCGGCGCCGCTGTTCTTCGCGACCATGGCGCTCACGCCCATCGTCATGTCTGGGCGAGGGGCGGTGGACCTGTCGATCGGCCCGCTGATCGGCTTCCTCAACGTGACGCTGATTACCTGGCTGTCGGCCAGGGGCATCACGCATCCGGTCCTGTTCATCGGCTGGGCCCTTTTTGCCGGCGCGCTGTGGCAGGTCCTGCTGGCGCTGATCGTCATCTATGTCCGCATCGCGCCGATCATCGTCTCGCTGTCCGGCTATCTGGTCCTGAGCGGGGTCAACCTGATGATCATGTCGCGGCCGGGCGGCGTGGCGCCCGACTGGCTCATGAACTGGGGCGCCGCCAGTGCCGCACAGGTGATCTCGCCGATCTTCCTGCTCGCGCTGGTCGCCTTCGTGGCCTGGGTCGCGATCACCCGCACGGGCTTCCATCGCCAGTTGCGCATGGTCGGCTCCGACGAACGCATGGCCTACACGGCCGGCATCAATGTCGATCTCGTCCGCCTGATCGCCTTTGCCATCGGCGGCATGTTCGCGGGCCTGGCGGCGCTGAGCTATACCGCCCTCATCGCCTCCGGCGATCCGACCCAGGGCTCGACCTACACGCTGCAGGCGGTCACCGCACTGGTGCTGGGTGGCGCGAGCCTTTCCGGCGGGCGTGGCGGCGCGATCGGCGCGGCTCTCGGCGCGGTCAACATGTTCCTCATCAACTACCTCCTGGGAACGTTCAATTTCGGCTCGCTGTCGGGCTACGTTACCCAGATGGCCTTCGGAGCGATCCTCGCATGTTCTCTTCTGGTGAACCTCTTCACGTCTCCGTCCGCGAGCAAGGCATGAGGAAGGACATGGACAAGACCGCCGACACCACGCTTTCTCCGGGCCGCTCCGCCGCCGGCATCCGCGTGCAGAGATCGCTCGCCATCGGCGCCGGCCTCCTGGCCGTGCTTGCCGTCGCCGGTGCCGTGCTGGTTCCGGGCTTCGTCTCGATGCAGAACGCCCGATCGATCCTGCTGCTCGCTTCGTTCCTCGGGATCGCCTCGCTGGGGCAGACGCTCTGCGCGCTGCTCGGCGCGCTCGACCTGTCGATACCCTTCGTCATCGGTTCGGCGAATATCCTGCTGCCGAGCCTGCTGGTGTCCGGCCTGCCGCCGGCGGTGGCGATCGCGCTGATCCTCCTGCTCGGTGCGCTCGTCGGCGCGGTCAACGGGTTGATGAGCTTCAGGATCCAGGGGCAGGCGCTGATCATGTCGCTCGCCGTCGGCTTCGCCGTGGTCGGCGCGACGCAGATCTATACGACGCTCGGCTCCATCTATGCCGGGACGGTCTTCGCCACAATTCCCGACTGGCTGCGCAACCTCGCCGCCTTCAACGGCACCACCCTCGGCATTCCCATGCCCCCGGTGATCCTGATCTGGGCCATCCTGGCGGCCGTCGTGATCCTCGCCATGCACCGCACCTGGTTCGGCCGCGGCATCTATGCGCTCGGCGGAAGCCGTGTCGCGGCGGCGCGGCTGCAAATCTCCGAGCGCAAGCTCTGGGTCGCCGTCCATGCGATTTCAGGCGTGGCCTCGGTCTCGGCCGGCATGCTGCTGCTCGGCTTTTCCGGCGGCGGTTTCGTCGGCGTCGGCGATCCCTACCTCTTCACCACGGTCGCGGCGGTCGTCATCGGCGGCACGTCGCTGCTTGGCGGCGCCGGCGGCTATGGCGCCACCGTTCTCGGCGTGCTGGTGCTGACCGTGCTGACCTCGATCCTGGTCGGCCTCGGCCTCAGCTTTGCCTCGCAACAGGCCGTGGTCGGCCTGCTGATCATTCCGATGGTGGCGATCTACGCCCGCGCCCCGCACATCCGCAACCAGATCTGAGACCTGCAGACATGACAGCGCAATCCCTTCTCTCCCGCCTCTCCGACCCGACGCTTGTCCGCGAGCAGGCCCTGCTTGCCGGCGATTGGGTGACATCGGCCAACGGCCAGGCGATCGACGTGAGGAACCCCTCGACCGGCGAGGTTCTGGCGCAGGTGCCGGACATGGGCCTTGAGGAAATCCGTGCCGCGATCACGGCTGCGGACAAGGCCCAGAAATCCTGGGCGCTGGCGACCGGCAAGGAGCGCGCCGTAATCCTGCGCCGCTGGTACGACCTCGTGATGGCGAACCAGAAGGACCTCGCCACCATCCTGACCGCCGAAATGGGCAAGCCTTTTGCCGAGGCCATGGGCGAGGTGGCCTATGGCGCGGGCTATATCGAATGGTTCGGCGAAGAGGCCAAGCGCATCTATGGCGACACCATCCCCGGCCATCATCGCGACAAGCGCATCATCGTGCTGAAGCAGCCGGTCGGCGTCGTCGCGGCGATCACGCCGTGGAATTTCCCCTCGGCCATGGTGGCGCGCAAGTTCGCGCCGGCGCTCGCCGCCGGATGCTCGATGGTGTTCAAGCCGGCCGCGGAAACGCCGCTTTCGGCGCTCGCCCTTGCAACGCTCGCCGAGCGGGCAGGGCTGCCGAAGGGCCTGCTCAGCGTGCTGCCGACCAAACGTTCGCGCGAGTTCGGCACCGAGGTCTGCACCAACCCGATCATCAAGAAGCTGACCTTCACCGGTTCGACGGAAGTCGGCCGCATCCTGATGGCGCAGGGCGCGCAGAAAATCCTCAAGCTCAGCCTCGAACTCGGCGGCAATGCGCCCTTCATCGTGTTCGACGACGCCGATGTCGATGCGGCGGTCGAGGGTGCGCTCCAGTCGAAGTTCCGCAACAACGGCCAGACCTGCGTCTGCGCCAACCGCCTCTATGTCCAGTCGGGCATCCACGACGAATTCGTCCGCCGCTTCGGCAAGGCCGTGTCGGCGATGAAGGTCGGCGACGGCTTCGAAGAGGCGACCGAGCTCGGCCCGCTGATCAACGAGGCGGCGATGGTGAAGCTGAAGGACCATATCGACGACGCGGTGGCCAAGGGCGCCAGCATCGTCACAGGCGGCCAGCCCCATCCCCTCGGCAGGACCTTCGTTGCGCCGACGATCGTCACCGGCGTGACGTCAGGGATGAAGGTCGCGCGCGAGGAGACCTTCGCACCGCTTGCGCCGGTCTTCCGCTTCGACGACGTGGACGAGGTGATCGCGCTTGCCAACGACACCGAGTTCGGGCTCGCCTCCTATTTCTACGCCAATGACCTGAAACAGGTCTGGAAAGTGGCCGAGGCGCTCGAATACGGCATGGTCGGCGTCAATACGGGCCTGATCTCGACCGAGGTCGCCCCCTTCGGCGGCGTCAAGCAATCGGGCTTTGGCCGCGAGGGTTCGAAATACGGTCTCGACGATTTCCTGTCGCTGAAATACGTCTGCCTCGGGGGAATTTCCTGATCGCCCGGCGCCGCGTCACGCCGGATCATTTTTGAAAGAAGGTCGCGGCTTCACCGGAAGCTGCGGGGAGGAAAATCATGGCTACTGACAGCGAAGACGTCTTCGATTACATCATCGTGGGGGCAGGGACCTCGGGCTGCGTCCTGACCGAGCGCCTGAGCGCCGTCGGTCATTCCGTCTGCACCCTGGAGGCCGGGCCGCGGGACACCAATCCGCTGATCCACATCCCGGCCGGCTACATCAAGAACATCTATTCCAGGACGCTGACCTGGAATTTCCAGTCGGAGCCCGGTCCGGGCGTCAACAACCGCTCGTTCTCGCTGCCGCAGGGCCGCGTCCTCGGCGGGTCGAGTTCGATCAACGGGCTGAACTACGTGCGCGGCCAGTCGGTCGACTACGACAACTGGGCCGCGGCCGGCAATCCGGGCTGGAGCTACCAGGATGTCCTGCCCTATTTCCGGCGCTCCGAGCGGCGGCTCGGAAACCCGGATCCGAAATATCGCGGCACGGAGGGCGAGTTGCCGATCTCGGATCTCGACTGGCACAACCCGGTCAGCGACGCTCTGGTCGATGCCGCGGTGGCGATCGGCATTCCCCGCAATCCCGACCACAACGGCGCGACGCAGGAAGGCGTCGGCTTCTTCCAGCGCACGATCCATCGCGGCAAGCGCGTCAGCGCCGCCAGGGCTTTCCTGTCCAAGGCGAAGCGCCGCCCGAACGTTTCGATCCGTACCCATGCGCAGTGCACGTCGATCGTCATCGAGAACGGCGTTGCGCGCGGGGTGCGCTATATCCAGGGCGGACCGGGCGGCACGTCGCGGACGGTCCGCGCCCGCCGCGAGGTGCTGCTGACGGCCGGGGCGCTCAACACGCCGAAGCTGCTGCAGCTTTCCGGGCTCGGGCCGGCCGACGTGCTGAGGGCGGCCGGCATCGAGGTGTTGCGCGACATCCAGGGCGTCGGCGCCAATCTGCGCGATCACTACGCGGTGCGCATGGTGTCGAGAATTCACGGGGCGCCGACGATCAATGCCAAGGTCCAGGGGCCGGCGCTTGCCGTGCAGGTCGCCCGCTGGCTGGTCGGGCTGCCGAGCCCGCTCGCCATCAGCCCGTCGCTCGTCCACATCTTCACCCGTTCCGACCCGTCGCTCGACCGGCCGGACCTCGAATTCGCCTGCGCGCCGGCCAGCTTCCGGGAGGGTGTAGTCGGCCTTCTCGACAAGCATCCGGGCCTGACGCTCGGCGTCTGGCAGGAGCGGCCGGAAAGCCTCGGCCATGTCCGGGTCAAGAGCAGCGATGTCTTCCAGGCGCCGTCGATCCAGCCGAACTACCTGACGGACGAGCGCGACCAGAAGGCGCTTCTCGGCGGCATGCGCATTGCGCGAAAGCTGTTCCGCGCGCCGCCGCTGGCACGGTATGTCGAGGCCGAGACGTCCCCGAAGCCGGAGCTGGAAGGCGATGATGAACTTCTCGCCTTTGCCCGCGAGAAGGGAACGACCGTCTACCACATGATCGGCACCGCCCGCATGGGGCCCAGGGATCGGCCGGACAGCGTGGTCGATCATGAACTGAGGTTCCACGGCATCGAGAACCTGCGTGTCTGCGACGCGTCGATCATGCCGTCCATGCCCTCGGCCAACACCAATGCCTCGACGCTGATGATCGCCGAGAAGGCGGCCGACATGATCCTCGGCCGGCAGGCATCGCCATGACGGCCGCCGACCGGCACGGCGAGGCAACGCGCCTTTATGTCACCGAGGCGCAGCGGGTGTTCGACGCCCTGCACGAAGTCGCGACGCGGCTCGCAGGGCTGCTGATGTCGCTGGAAATGCTCAAGTCGCGGCATGTTCTGGATGTCGAAAGCCGCCTCGCGGCAAGGGCGAGGCTGGAGAGCGCGCAGGCCGCGTATCGGCGGCTCCGGCCGCCGGCGGTCGCGGCGCATTTCCATCATCACCTCACCGATGCCCTCGGCAAGCTGACGGCATCGCTGGACCATATCGACGGCAGGCTGGCGGGACTGGTTGCGGCGGGAGATCCGCTGCCGTCCCTGCGTTCGGCCTGGCGCGACATGGAAGCGGCATCGCGTGCGATGCCCGGCTTCGAGACCGTCGATTTTCAACAATCTTGCTGTGCCCTGCACATCAAGCCGGCTAACAGCGGAGGACGACATGGCCGAATATTCAATCTGGATTCTTAATTTCGCGGAGGTGCCGGATGCGGCGACGAGCTCGCTCATCTTCGGCCGCCACAATGCCGGCACGCAGGTGCTGCCCTACGCCTACACGCTGCTGAAGGGGCACGGCAAGACGATCCTGCTCGATTGCGGCCTGAACGCGGAATCGCACGGCAAGGCCTTCGTCGAAAAGTTCAACGTGCAGAAATGGGCGCATCCGAGAGACGTGCTCGGTGAAATCGGCGTCACGCCGGAGGAGATCGACTACGTCATCCTGACCCATGCGCATTTCGACCACATGGGCGGCCTGTCGCTGTTCCCGAACGCGACGTTCATGATCCAGTCGGAGGAGCTGGCGGCCTGGGTCAAGATCATGGCCATGGACCGCAAGTTCCGCTGGCTGATGGGCGCGACCGATCCGAACGACATGATGGAAGCCGTGCAGCTCGCCCGGGAAGGCCGCCTGCTCGGCATCGACGGCGACGCCGACGACATCCTGCCGGGCATCGACCTGCGCGTCGCGCCCGACACGCATACGGCCCACTCGCAATATGTCGTCGTGCGCAATGACGGAAAGGCCGTCAGCGAGGATTGCTACATCTATACGGGCGACCTCATCTACCGGCACGACAACATTCACGGCGGCACGCCGGACGATCCCTTCTACGTGGCCAACGGATTGTCCTACGGCAGCAACACCAAGCTGCTGCTGGTGACCGACGAGATCATGAAGACCGTCGGCAACGACATACGCCGTGTCCTTATTCCGCACGACCAGAAGATGGCCGAGCTCTATCCGTCACGGACAACAAAGCGTGGCCATTATCTGGTCGAGGTCGCGCTTGCCAACGGAGACGCATCGCGCGTCTGAAATATGCCTCGCAAGGGCGGGAAGTCGCGCAGGTGCGCGAATCCGTGAAGCTTGGCGGCAGTCAGCCGGGAGGGAGGGATGCCCCTCCGCCCGCTGCACTGCCGCCTTGCCTGTGTTGCCGCAAGCATCATCCGCGCAGGTTCGATCCGCGTCGTCGATCCGGCAGGACAGGTCGGCGGTTCCGGCGCTCTCGGCGCCGAAGCAATTCCCCAAATTATCAGGCGGGAGGAGGGGCGTCGCGGTCGCGGCGGTCCTACGCTCCCAACAGACCTCGCAGCGTTCGTGACGCGTTGAGCAGATGCTCGCACGCCGCCTTGCGGGCGCCCTGGGCATCGCGTCGTGCGATTGCGGATGCGACGGCGTATTGATCGGCGCCGCGCGTGTCGGAGATGGTGAAGCTCTGGTTGCAGAAATACCAGATGCGAAGGGAAAGATTGAAGTAGAGATTGGCCGAGGATTCCAGGAAGGGATTGCGCGCGGCCAGGAAAATCTGCCGATGGAAAGCGGCGTCCAGATCCGTGACGCCGGCATTGTCGGTCGTCGTCTTGATCTCTTCCGCAAGATGCAGGAGCTTGTTGCGCTCGGCTTCGGTGGCGCGCTCGGCGGCCAGTTGCGCGCTGAGCCCCTCGATTTCGAGGCGCACCTCGGTCAGCCAGCGCTCGTCCCCGATATTGATGTCCGCGGCGAAGGTTCCGCGCCGGGGGTAGATCGATACCAGGTGCTCATAGGAAAGCCGGCGAACGGCATTGCGGATCGGTGTGAGGCCGACACCGAACTCCTCGCTGAGCCGATCCTCGGCCAACGGCGCTCCCGGCGGGATCTCCACCCGCACGATCCGATCCCTGAGACGCTCGTAGGCGAGGTCGGACAGGCCGGGGCTCTCGGCGGGCATGCGTGAAATTTCTATGGTCATGGTAGTCGCATAGCGCAAAACAACCTGGTTTTCCAGAGTTTCGCGCCCGCTCGCACGAGAAAAATGCAGCGTCCCGCATCGACGCGCCAAAACAGTTGCTTGACGGCAAATCGCGATTGTGCCTAGATATGACAACTGAAATTTCTGTCCAATTACACAACGAAAAAGGGAACGTCATGCATCGCAATCTGCTTCTCGCTGTTTCCGTCACTGCGCTCGCCCTTTCCGGCCCGGCCGGCGCCAGGGACCTTTCGAGCCTGGTTCCCGCGGACATCAAGGAAAAGGGATATATCGAGGTGGTCACCGATCCGTCCTTCGGGCCGCCGTGGAACTATCACCCGGGCACGGACCAGACCGTCTACGAAGGGATCGACCCGGATATCGCCAAGGGCATCTCCGAGCGCCTCGGCGTCGAGATTCGTTTCGTCTCGCTCGCTTTCGCGGGCATCGTTCCCGCGATCCGCGCCGGCCGTTATGACATGGTGATGGTCGGCATGACGACCACCGAGGAGCGGACGAAGGTGATCGACCTCGTCGATTATGCAGTGGATTCCAACGCCATCCTCGTCCAGGCCGGCAATCCGCTCGCCATCAAGTCTCCGCAGGATCTTTGCGGCAAGACGGCCTCGGCTGTCATCGGCTCGGCACAGTTCGCGATCCTCCAGGAGGTCTCGGCCGGCTGCGACAAGCCGATCACGATCAGCACCTTCCCTGCCAAGTCCGACGCCTTCCTACAGGTGGAGACGAAGCGGGCCGATGCGACGATCGACGGCTACATCGTCAGCGGCTATCTTTCCGGCAACGGCACATTCGCCTCCAAGGGCATCGAGGCGGTCTTCACCAAGGACTTCGCCGGAAAGCCGCTCGGGATCGGCCTCGCCAAGGAGAAGGCGGCGCTGCGCGATGCCGTCGCGGCGGCAATTGACGACATGATCGCGGACGGCACCTACACGAAGATCTTCGCCAAGTGGGGCACTGCGGACATGGCGCTGAAAAAGGCCGAGATCAACAATTTCCAGCTCGGCAGGAAGTAGGCGGCAGAGGGTGACGGACAATGCCAGGTTTTCGAAAGGGAGGCCGCCCATGTTGAGCGCCAGCCAGAAAAGCCGCCTCTCCGTCGCGCTCTGCGTGGCGGGGGTGGCTGCCGTCCTTTACATTTTCGCGACGGCAAGCTTCTCGTGGAACGAGATTCCGAAATATATCCTGGCACCCCAGATCATCGCCGGCGCCCGCGTCACGCTGGTGCTGACAATCCTGTCGATGGCGATCGGCATCGCCATCGGCGTGGTCTTCGCCATGATGCGCGTCTCCTCGCTGCTTGTGCCGCAGGTGGTCGCTGCCGGATATATCTGGCTGTTCCGGGGCATTCCGCTGCTCGTGCAGATCATTTTCTGGTTCAACCTGGCGCTTTTCATGCCGCGCATCGGGTTCGGCGACTATTCGGTCTCCACCAACCAGGTGATGGGCAGCTTCACCGCCGCGCTCATCGCGCTCAGCCTGAACGAAGGCGCCTATATGGCGGAGATCGTTCGCGGCGGCATTCTCGCCATCGACCGGGGGCAGGTCGAGGCGGCGCGGGCGCTCGGCCTCAGCCGCGCTCGCACCTTCCGCCGGATCGTCCTGCCGCAGGCCCTGCGCATGGTCATTCCGGCAACCGGCAACCAGCTCATCGGCATGCTCAAGGCGACGTCGCTCGTCTCCGTCATCGGCGTGCACGACCTGCTGACCCAGGCGCAGTTCATCTACACCGCCAACTATCTCATCATGGAGCTGCTGATCGTGGCGGCCATCTGGTATCTCGCGCTGACCGCACTCGCCTCGCTTCTCCAGCACTTCCTTGAAAAGTGGGCGTCCCACCGGCCCTCCGACCCGCGCGAAGAGGTCGGCAGGCCGCAGGTTTCCTCCGGTTCGGAGCAGCTCGTATGACCGGCCCCATGATCAAGATCGCAGGTTTGAGCAAGGCTTTCGGCTCTGTCCGCGTGCTGCACGACGTCGATCTCGATGTCGCCTCCGGCGAGGTCGTGTCGATCCTCGGTCCTTCCGGTTCCGGCAAGAGCACGCTCCTGCGCTGCATCAACCTGCTCGAAACGTTCGACATCGGCAGCATCGTCGTGAACGGGGAGGCCATAGGCTACGAGGAAGGCGCGCGCCGCCGCCCGCTCCCCGACGAGCAGATCGACCGCCAGCGCATGGAGATCGGCATGGTGTTCCAGCGCTTCAACCTGTTCTCGCACATGACCGCGATGGGGAACATCATCGAGGCGCCGGTGCTGGTGCGGGGAGAGCGCAAGGACGCAGCCATCGCACATGGGCGCGAACTCCTTTCCAAGGTGGGGCTTGCCGAATGCGCCAATGCCTATCCCGAGCATCTTTCCGGCGGCCAGCAGCAGCGCGTGGCCATCGCCCGGGCGCTCGCCATGCGCCCGAAGGTCATGCTCTTCGATGAACCGACGTCCGCACTGGACCCGGAATCGGTCGGCGAGGTGCTGTCCGTCATCCGCCAGCTGGCGCGCGAGGGCATGACCATGCTGGTGGTCACACACGAAATGGGTTTCGCCCGCGAGGTGAGCGACCGCATCGTCTTCATGGATGCCGGGCGCATCGTCGAAATGGGACCGCCCGGCGAGATCATGGTCTCGCCGAAGAACGCCCGGACCAGGAATTTCTTCTCGAAGATCCTCTGAAAAATTGAAAAAATACAGGTGACGACATGAACGATCGCTTGCGCCTCATCGCCGAGCATTCCCTGACCTATGCGCCCCATCATGTGGCCGACCATCTCGGCTACTTCACCGATGCCGGGCTCGATATCGACCTCAGCTATGAATCCGGCCCCGGCGGCTCCTGGCTCGCCGAAGTGCTGGCGCGGGGCGAGGCCGACATCGCGCGCGGCGGCGTATGGATCCCGATGATGTACCGCGACCACCTGGAAGACCTGCGGCTCTTCGCAGCGCTGTGTCATCGCAACGCGCAGGTCCTGTTCACCCGCACGCCGTCCGAAAATTTCTCGCTGCGGGAGCTTGAGGGGCGCCGCATCATGCTGCCGGCGGCAGCGACCAGCCAGTGGATGTATGTGCGCGGTCTCTTCGAGGAGCAGGGGGCCGACTGGAAGAAGGTTCTGTGGATCCGGGACCTGGAAGTGCGCACCATGCTGCGCCTGTGGCGCGGCGGCTATGCGGACGGGTTCCTCACCTCGCCGCCGCTCGCGGAGACGCTGATGGGCGAGGGCCACCATGCCGCGCTCGACCTTGCCGATACGGGTGCGGTTCCCTGGAGCGTCTACTATGCCCCGCGCATCGCCATCGAGGAAAAGGCCGAGCCGCTTTCGCGCTTCGTCGAGGCCCTGTCGCGCGCCGTCGGCTGGATGGAGACCGTGCCGGCGAGTGAAATCGCCCGGTTGATCGGACAGGATTTTCCCGCGTGGGACCTGCCGGTCGTGGAGCGCGCGCTGGCGCGCATGCGGGCGAAGGGAACCTGGAACAGGGACATGCATGTGCCGGCCGAACCCCTTCAGCGCTACCAGAAGATGATCGCGTCCTACGGCCTCATCCCGGCGCCCATGCCGCACGGCACCATCGTTGACGACCGGGCCGCGTCCGCGCGGCCTCTGGCCACCGCATCCTGATCTTTGGAGCCCCAATACATGATCGACGTCCGCGTGACCTCATCCGCACTCCACACCAACTATGCGCCCTGTTACCTGGCCGACACGCTCGGCATCTATGCCGCGAACGGCCTGCGGGTCGATGCGTCCATTCCCGCCGGGCCGGGCAGCTCGTGGCTTTCCAGCAATCTCCTCGACGACAAGGCCGATTTCGCCATGGGCGGGATCTGGATCCCGCTCGCCTATCGCGGGCGGCTTGCCGAACTGCCGATCTGCGCGCTCGTCTGCCATCGCAACCCGCAGGCGATCATGGCGCGCCGTCCGATCGAGAATTTCGGGTGGGAGAGCCTTTACGGCCAGAAGATGCTTCTCTCGATGAGCTCCACCAGCCAGTGGATGTTCCTCGAAGGCGTCATGAAGCAGGCCGGCGCCGACCCGTCGAAGGTGCAGTTCCTGCGCGACCTCGACGCCCTCACCAATATCCGCCTCTGGCGCGCCGGTCTCGGAGCGTTCTTCCTGGCCGATCCGCTGACCGCCGAGGAACTGGAGGACGAGGGCTATCACGTCGTCACGACGCTCGGCCGGATCTGCGGCCCCGTACCGTGGAGCGTCTATTATACCGCGCCACGCGTGCTGCAGCGCGAGGACGGCATGGCGTCGCTGTTCGTGCGCTCGATCGGCGAGGCCCTTGGCTGGATGCATGCCCACACGGACGAGGAGGTCGCCGAGGCGATCGCCTCCTATTTCCCTGGCAAGCCGGTGGCGCTGCTCGCCCGTTCCATCGCCCGGCTTCGGGCCGACGGGGTCTGGCGCCAGGATACCACGATCCCGCGTGATCCTTTCGACAACTATCAACGCATCATCGCGGATTTCGGCCTGATCGAACGTCCGTTCCCGTTCGACGACGTCGTGTCCTATCCCGCCGGCGGGATAGGACCGCCGGACGTTTCGCGGGATTGACCGGACCGACCGCCGTGGTGGCGCCCTGCGCCGCCACGGGCAAAGACATTCGTTGCCGGTACTCCGGCTGGACTTCTGGAGTGAGCGCCGATGAAGCCTGATCGCGTGAAGATGCAAGCAAGCATGGAAAGACTGCTCGAAGGCTTCGAGCCGGATTTCGTCTTCGAGCCGCCACCGCCGTTGCCGGAGGCGGAGTTCGCCGAACGGCTGCGACGCATCCGCCGCCAGGCCGCCGTCGAGGAACTGGACGCGATCGTCCTGCACTGCGACCAGATCGGCTGGTACCACACGTCGAATTCCTATCTGCGCTATGTCTGCGACTGGATGCGCGAGGGCATGCTGATCGTGCCGACCGATACGGACAAGGGCCTCCAGCTTCTGTCGTTCTTCAGCGATTCCGTCCTGCTGCCGCCGGCGGGCGAGCCGCTTCTGGTCGAGGACATATGGCAGGTCGGTCCCTGGGGGCGCGAAGCGCTCGATCGGCCTGGCTCGCCGATCGCCAAGGCGGCCGAAGGCTGCGCCGGCATCCTGCGCCGGTTCGGTCTCGGCAGGGGCAGAATCGGCCTTGTGGGCGACAAGACCTCGCACGACTATTTTGCCGCCCTCGGCAAGCTCCTGCCGGATTGCGCCTTCGCCGATGCCAATGCCATCGTCGACAACCTGCAACGGCGGCGCTCCAGGGCCGAGCAGGCACGGCTGCGCGCCGCCGCGCAGTTGATCGACATCGGGCTGCAGGCCGCCTATCACGTCACGCGGCCGGGCGTTGCCGACCGGGAGATCTACGCGGCCTTCACCTTTGCCCAGCTCGCCCGCGGCGGCGAGACCGGCGACGGATACCAGATCGGCGTCAACCGCTACGGCACCCACTGCGGCAAGCCCTACGGCCATGTCGTCCGGCCGGGCGACCTGATCAACATCTACGTCTCCAACGTCACCTACCAGGGCTATTTCGCCCAGAGCGCCCGGATGATCGCGGTCGGCGACCTGACGCGGGAGCAGGAGGCCGTCCTGGAAATGACGACGGATGCGGTCCGCCGCGCCGAACGGCTGATCCGGCCGGGCGTCGCCATGAGCGATCTGCATGCCGCTGCCTTCACCGCCTATACCGAGCGCGGCTATCTCAAGGACGATCGCACGCGCACCATGCCGTTCAACTGGGCGGCGCAGGACGACGGGACCCCGCGCCGCATTCCCAGCGCCGACGTGGAGGATATCGACTGGCAAGCCCAGGGACGGCGGCTGTCTCACGTCTATCCGCCGCTCAAGGGACCGCACAACCCCAATCTCGGCCATGCCGTCGGCATGCCGAAAATGCCGGTCTTCAACGTGTCGTCGCACAATTGCGACCGGGCGGAGGAGGGCATGGTCTTTGTCGTGCACGCCCAGTGGCTCGACCCGCTGAAGGCGGGTTCGAACATCGGGGATTGCTATCTGGTGACGGACGACGGCTACGAACGCCTGACCTGCCATACGGCGCTCGACGTGCACCGGGTCGCCGTCTAGGCGGAGCGTTCGTCTGGTCGCTGACGGTTCGGATTCCGCGGAGGAAAGACCATGCAGATCCTCTTGATCGGCGCGGGCAACATGGGCTTTGCCCTGTTGCGCACCTGGACAACCCTGGACGGGCATCGGTTCGCGGTCATCGAGTTGAACGCGCCGTTGCGGGACAGGGCGGCCGCGACGGGCGCGGAGGCATTCGCGTCACTTGGCGATCTTCCCGATGGATTTTGCGCCGATGTCGTGGTGATCGCGACCAAGCCTCAAGCGGTCGCGCAAGCGGCGGCCGCCAGCCGTCCCGCTCTCAAGGACGGCGGGCTGGTGGTTTGCGTGGCGGCGGGCATCACCATCGATGCGATCCGCGCGCAAGTCGGCGACGGGCCGGCGATAATCCGCTGCATGCCGAACATGCCCGCCGCCATCGGCGAGGGCATGATCGTTTGCTGCGCCAGCACGAATGCACGTCCTCTGGACCAGGAGTGCGCGCGCACCCTGCTCTCCGCTGCCGGCCGTGTCGCCTTTGTCGATGAAGAAACGCTGATGGATGCGGTGACGGCCATCTCCGGCTCCGGTCCCGCCTATGTCTTCCATCTGATGGAAGCCTTCAGCGCGGCAGGCGTCTACGTCGGCCTGCCGCCAAAGCTCGCCATGATGCTTGCCAAGCAGACGATCTTCGGGGCGGCCAAGCTCGCCCTTGCGCCGGAGGTCGATCCGGCTGTTCTGCGCGACCAGGTGACGAGCCCGAATGGAACGACGGCGGCCGCCTTGTCCGTGTTGATGGACCCGCAGGATGGACTGGCCCCGCTCCTGCGGCGCGCGGTCGCCGCGGCCGAACGGCGCTCCCGGGACCTGGGCGCGCCGCCGCCTGCCGGATAGGCCGGGAGAGGCACCGGCTTATGCAGCGGCGCCATCCGAGGTGCTGCTCGATCGTCCATGCGGGCGCGGACTTGCTGCCGCGCACGGATGGCACATGGGCAGACCCGATGGCCGATCAAGGGACGGCACCTTCACCCCGTACATCCAGGCCGGTCCGCATCGGACTTCATCGTCCGTCGAGTTGCGATAAATTGGTAGTACCAAAATTGCTTGCGATAATGATCGACCACTCCTATGGTGTGCTCGCAAGCGTCGGGGAGAGAGCCGGCGATGGGAGGAGGAATCGATGAATTTCAGGCAGAGAAGTCCTGTTTGGGCCGCGCTGGTGTTGTGCGCCCTCGCCACGCCCGTATCGGCTGACGACCTTACGGCGGAGGTGATGCACCCTTGGACATCGGGCGGCGAATCGGCGGCCGCCAAGGTGTTCGCCGACAAGTTCACGGCGGCCGGCGGCGTCTGGGTCGACCGCGCGATCGCCGGCAACGACGCCCTGCTCGCCGCCGCGATGAACCGCATCATCGGCGGCGATCCGCCATCGGCATCCCATTTCAACACCGGCAAGCCGTTCGAGGAGCTGATCGAGGCGGGGCTGCTGCGCGACGTCGACACGGTTGCCAGGGCAGAAGGATGGGCGGCGGTCATTCCGAAAGTGTTCCTGGACGCGGTCACCCGCGACGACAAGATCATGGCCGTTCCGATCAACCTCCAGACGGAAAACTGGATCTGGTATTCCAGGGAGGTCTTCGAAAAGTCGGGAGTCGGCGAGCCGCCGCAGAACTGGGACGATTTCTTCGCCGCCGCCGACAAGATCAAGGCTGCCGGCTATATCCCCATGGCACTCGGTGGCGGCTCCTGGGCCGAGCGCTTCGTGTTCCAGAAGGTCCTGGTCAGCGTTGCCGGGCCCGAGCTCTACCTGCGCGTTCTGAAGGATCGCGATGGCGAGGCGCTGAAGGACGCCAAGGTTCAGGAGGCCTTCGCGGTTCTCGGCAAGCTGCGCCAATACGCCGATTCCGGCGCGGCCAGCCGCAAGTGGAACGATGCGACCAACCTCGTCATCACCAACAAGGCGGGCTTCCAGATCATGGGCGACTGGGCCAAGGGCGAGTTCGCGGCTGCGGGGCTGACGCCCGGCAAGGAATATGGCTGCACGCTGTTCCCGGGCCAGGAAGTCTCGATCATGTCGGGTGACGTCTTCGTCATGCCGAAGCTGAAAGATGCCCAGCGCACGCAGGCGCAGGATCTCCTCGCCCATGTGCTGTTCGCGCCGGAAACCCAGATCGCCTTCAACATCAAGAAGGGCTCGAACCCCATCCGCCAGGATGTCGACGTGTCGAGCATGGATGTCTGCGCCCGGCATGCGGCCGAGGTGCTGAAGGATCCCGCACGGCAGGTTCCGAACCCCCAGTTCCTGATGACGAATGACGGGTTGGGGGCGGTCCGCGACGTGATCACCACCTACTGGAACACGCCCGCAATGACGCCGGGCGAATTCTCGGACGCGCTCGGCAAGGTGCTGGCGAGCGTCGACTGACGCGAACGTGTCGACGGGCGGCGGGTAGCGCCGCCCGTCCCTCCTGCTCACTGTCCGGGAAGACCGAGGATGCAGTCCAAGAGAATTTCCAGGCATCTGCCGTCATTCGTGGCGATGCTGCCGACCACGCTCTTCGTGGTGATCATCTATCTGGGCTGCATGGCCTGGACGGTGGCCATCTCGTTCACGACGTCGAAGGTGCTGCCGGTCGCCAGATGGGCAGGCGCAACGCAATACGAGCGCCTGCTGGCGACGGAACGCTGGACCGTCTCCGTCCACAACATCCTGATCTATGGCGCGTGCTACATTCTCGGATGCCTGCTCCTGGGCTTCCTGACAGCCGTGGCGATCGACCAGAAGGTCCGCTTCGAAAATACCCTGCGCACCATCTACCTGTTCCCCTACGCCCTGTCCTTCATCGTGACCGGCGCGGTCTGGCAGTGGATCTTCGATCCGCAACTGGGCATCGAGGCGGCGTTGCGGGGGCTCGGCCTCGAAAGCCATATCGGCATCCTCTCGTCACCCGGCACGGCCATCGCCGCACTGGTCATCGCGGCCGTCTGGCAGGGCGCCGGGCTTGTCATGGTCATGCTGCTGGCGGGCCTGCGCAGCGTGGACGGCGAGATACTCAAGGCGGCGCGCGTCGACGGCATCCCGATCTGGCGCGCCTATGTCAGCATCATCCTGCCGGAGCTGCGTCCCATGATCGTCACTTCCGTCGTCCTTCTGGCGATCGCGGTGGTCAAGGCCTACGACCTGATCGTCTCGATGACGCAGGGCGGGCCGGGCATCGGCACGGAAATGCCCGCGAAATTCGTCATGGATCACCTGTTCGAGCGCGGCAATATCGGCCTCGCCACGGCGGCCGCCACGCTGATGCTGCTCGCGGTCCTGGCCGTGCTGGTGCCGTGGCTGCATCTCGAATATTTCCGCAAGGCGAAGGGAGGGGCCCGGTGAGCGCGCATCTCGAAGGCCCCGCCGGCCGCCGGCCGCAGCGCATGGGCGCAAGCCGCATCGCGATCTATGTCTTCCTCTTCCTGTCGGCGCTCTTCTTCATCATGCCGCTTTACGTGATGGTCGTCACGTCGCTGAAGGACATGGCGGAGATCCGCCAGGGCAACATCTTCGCGCTGCCCGCCGCCCCGACCATCGCGCCCTGGATCAAGGCCTGGTCCGGCGCCTGCACCGGCCTCACCTGCGAGGGCGTCGGCGCGGGGTTCGTGAACTCGGTCCTGATCACGCTTCCGGCCGTCACCTGCTCGGTGTTCCTTGGCGCCATCAATGGCTATGCCCTCTCGTTCTGGCGGTTTCCGGGCGCCAATCTCGTCTTCGCCGTGCTGATGGCCGGCGCGTTCATTCCGCTGCAGGTGTTCATATACCCGCTGGTGCGGATCGCCTCCGCGGCGGGCGTCTTCGGCACGTTGCCGGGCGTCATCCTGCTGCATATCTGCTTCAGCCTGCCGCTGATGACGCTGCTGTTCCGCAATTTCTACGGCAGCGTCCCGATGGACCTCTACAAGGCGGCCAGGGTCGACGGGGCCGGGTTCTGGCAATTGCTGATCCACGTCTTCGCCCCGATGTCGGTGCCGATCACCGTCGTGGCCTTCATCATCCAGATAACCGGCACCTGGAACGACTTCATCCTCGGCCTGATCTTCGCCGGCGCCGACAACATGCCGATCACCGTGCTGCTCAACAACGTGGTGAACTCGCAGTTCGGCGAGCGCGAATACAACGTCAACATGGCGGCCACCATCCTCACGGGCCTGGTGCCGCTGGTCCTCTACTTCCTGTCCGGGCGCTGGTTCGTCCGCGGCATCATGGCAGGAGCCGTCAAGGGATGAACAACCCGCAAGCGACCCGCAACAGCATCGAAATCCGCGACCTGCATATCGCCTACGGCTCGCTGACCGTGCTGCATCACCTCAATCTGAATGTGGGCAAGGGGGAATTCCTCGTGCTGCTCGGCCCTTCGGGCTGCGGAAAATCCACCCTGCTCAATGCCATTGCCGGCCTCGGCGAGATCTCCGGCGGCCAGATCTGGATCGGCGGGGACAACGTCACCTGGAAGGAGCCGAAGGAGCGCCATATCGGCATGGTGTTCCAGTCCTACGCGCTCTATCCGCGCATGACCGTCTACGGCAACATGTCGTTCGGCCTGAGGATGCAGGGCGTCGCCCGCGACGAGATCGACCGGCGGGTCCGCGAGGCCGCGCGCATCCTCCAGATCGAGCCCTATTTCGACCGCCGCCCGTCGGACCTGTCGGGCGGGCAGCGCCAGCGCGTGGCGATCGGCCGGGCGCTGGTGCGCAATGTGGATGTCTTCCTGTTCGACGAGCCGCTCTCGAACCTCGATGCGAAGCTGCGCGCCGAGCTGCGGGTCGAGATCAAGCGCCTCCACCGCGATCTCGGCACCACGATGATCTACGTCACGCACGACCAGATCGAGGCCCTGACGCTTGCCGACCGCGTGGCGGTGATGAAGGACGGCATCATCCAGCAACTGGATTCCCCCGAGGTGGTCTACGCCACCCCGGCCAACCGCTTCGTCGCCGGCTTCCTCGGTTCGCCCGGCATGAACTTCGTCGAAGGCCGCCTCGCCGAGCGGGACGGCGGGATGGTCTTCGAGAGCGCCTCGCTGAGCCTTCCGCTTTCCGGCTATCGCTTTCTGGGCCCGGTCGAAGCGGGGCAGGCGGTGTCGCTCGGCATCCGGCCCGAGCACGTCCGGCTGGCCGGGGATGCGGCCGGCGATCCCTTCCGGCAGGAGGCCCGGATCGAGCTGGTCGAGCCGATGGGAGCGGACGTGCTCGTCTGGGCATCCATCGGATCCACGATGCTTTCCGCCCGTATCAACACCGACCGCCGCATCGCGCGGAGCGGAACCGTGACCCTCGGCCTGTCGTCGTCGCGCATCTCGCTTTTCGATGGCGTGAGCGGCGTGCGCCTTTGAACCCCATTCCAAACAGTGAGGACAGCATGAAAATCGTCGACGTCAAAGCCTGGGCCCTCTCCGTGCCGGTCGAGGACGGCATCACCTTCGGCATCGGCAAGGTGCTGCGCCGCGACACCGTCGTCGTTCGCGTCGAGACGGAGAGCGGCATCGTCGGATACGGCGAATCCCATCACGGCCGCGCGGCGAGCTCGGTGGCCGATATCGTCAACAACCTGCTGCGCTATTTCGTGGTCGGAATGGACGCCAGCGACGTCACGGGCGTCTGGGCCAGGATATACGAGATGCAACTGCGCAGCCACGGGATGGGCGCCGGCACCTCGATCGCCATGAGCGGCATCGACCAGGCCTTGTGGGATATCCGCGGCAAGGCCGTCGGCTGGCCGCTCTACAAGCTGCTCGGCGGGTCGAGGCGCGGCATCCCGGCCTATGCGGGCGGGGTGTCGCTCGGCTGGAGCGAGCCGGACGCGCTCTGCCAGGAGGTCGGCGCGGCGCTGGCGCTCGGTTACAAGGCCGTCAAGCTGCGCGGGGGGGACGCGCCCCGCCGCGACATCCAGCGGGTGGAGGCGGTGCGCAAGGCCTTCGGCGACGATCTCGTCATCATGGTCGATGCCAACACGGCCTATTCGCTGGCAGACGCATTGGCGGTCCTGCCGGCTTTCGAGGCGCTGAACGTCGAATGGCTGGAAGAGCCCTTCGCGCCGCACGACCATCGCTCCTACGCGCAGGCCGACCGCAGCCGGATCCCGCTGGCGGCGGGCGAAAACCACTATACCCGCTTCGAGTTCCACCGGCTGATCGAGGACGCGCATGTCCGCATCCTGCAGCCGGACCTGTCCAAGGCGGGCGGCATCACCGAGGTGCTCCGCATCGCCGCGCTGGGCTCGGCCTGGAAATTGCCGCTGTGCCCGCACACCGCGACGACCGGGATCAACATGGCGGTCACCATCCACGTCCTGGCCGCCGTCGAGAACGCGGGCTGGTTCGAGGGCGACATCTCCACGCCCAATCCGTTCCGCGACCAGCTTGTCTCCACGCCGTATGTGGTGGCAAAGGATGGTACCGTTTCGCCGCTGGACAGGCCGGGCATCGGTGTCGAGGTGGACGAAGACTTCATCCGCGCCCATCCCTTCATCGAAGGGCCGGCTTATGCGCCTGGTCCGGCGCGGATGGTGCGATAATCCCCGGCTGCGGCCGGATTTGAGGGAGCCGGGAATGCAGGAAGCGGAAAACCAGGTGATGCGGACCGTGAACGACCTGATGGCGTTCATCCAGAAGCGCGGCTACGAGCCGGGCGAGAGACTGCCTTCCGAACGCGACCTGACCGAGCGTTTCTCGGTCGGGCGCGGGGTAATCCGCGAGGCGCTGACCTTTCTGGAGGCCAGCCGTTACATCGAGCGCAAGCGCAATTCCGGCATCTACCTGACCGACGGAATGGACCAGGTCAGCCTGGAGGCGCTGGTTCTCTATTCCAAGGTCAATATTCCCTTCGACCGCCGGACCATCATGGATTGCATGGAGGTGCGCAAGATCCTGGAGGTGCAGGCCATCGCGCTTGCATGCAAGCGGCGCACCGAGGCCGACATCGAGACCCTGCGGCAGAACCTGCGCGACACGCAGGCGACGATCGAAGCGGGCGGAAGCATCGCCGAACTCGATTTCGAGTTCCATATGGCGGTCTTCCGCGCCGCGCAGAACGACATCTTCACCCGGGTCGTGACGCCCTTCTACCTCATGTCGCGGAACCGGCGGGAGGATTTCTTCCGCGATCCGAAGCACGGCGACGCATCGCTCACCCAGCACACGGCGATCACGGCGGCCATCGAGGCCCGGGACGTCGACCTCGCCGTCGAGCTGATGGACCGGCATATCGGCCGGGTCGAGGACCACTATCTGGTGTCGATGGGCGATGCGTCGCCTGCCGGAACATCCTGACACGGCATTGAACCAATGGAGGAACGAATGGGCAGCGACATGCTTCCGGAGCCCGAATATGCCCGCAACATGCGGCTGATCGGCTTTACCGAGATGGACGGCCGGTCGGACGGCGTGCAGATCATGATCAACAAGGGCCATGCGATCGTCGGGCACATGTTCTCGCAGGGCTTTTCGGTGATCGACGTGCGCGACCCGCGCCGCCCCCGCCCGGTCAACTACATTCCCAGTCCGCCGAACACCTGGACGCTGCATCTCCAGGCGCATGACGACCTGCTGCTGGTGGTCAACGCCAAGGACCTCTATCGCGATGCCGTCCTGATGGACGAGCGGAAATATTACACGGGCTCGATGCGCGACAAGCTGAGCGCGGCCGAGACGGGCTACAGCGCCGGCATGCGCGTCTACGACATCAAGGATCCCGCCAATCCGCGCGAAATCGGCTTCATGCCGGTCGATGGCGTGGGTGTCCACCGCATCTGGTACGTGGGGGGACGCTGGGCCTACATGTCGGCGATGCTGGACGGGTTCTCCGACTTCATCTTCCTGATCGTGGACATGTCCGATCCCACGCGCCCGGTGATCGCCGGGAAATACTGGCTGCCGGGCATGAACACCGCCGCAGGCGAGCGGCCTGCCTGGGACGACAGGAAATTCCGCTATTCCTGCCACCACGGCCTCGTGGCGGGGGACACGGCCTATGTCACCTGGCGCGACGGGGGCGTCACGCTCCTCGACATCGCCGACAAGGGTACTCCCCGGCTGATTTCCCATCGCAACTGGTGCCCGCCTTATGGCGGCGGCACGCACAATGCGCTGCCGCTGGTCGACCGCGATCTGCTGGTGGTGCTTGACGAGGCAGTGCTGACGAACTGCGCCGACGGTGAGAAACGCATCTGGATGTTCGATATCCGCGAGCCGGCAAATCCCGTCTCCATCTCCACCATGCCGGCGCCGCAGGAGGCGGACTATATCGCCAAGGGCGGACATTTCGGGCCGCACAACCTGCATGAGAACAGGCCCGGAAGCTTCGTTTCGTCCGAGACGATCTTCGCGACCTACAACAATGCCGGCGTGCGCGCCTACGACATCCGCGATCCCTATCGCCCGGTGGAGATCGGCGCCTTCGTGCCGGCCGCCCCGCGGCGGTTCCTCGATCACCGGCCGGGCATTCCGCCCGTCCTGCACACCAACGACGTCTTTGCCGACGCCAATGGCCTGCTTTACGTTTCCGACATGAATGCGGGCCTGTCGATCGTCGAGTGGCAAGGCTAGAAACCGCCCCCGATGAACGGCGAACCGGACGGCCCGGAGCCCGCGGGCCGACTGCCGGGCGGGTGTTTCGGCAGGGACATGACGGCCGGCTACCGCAGGTGCGTCTCGCAGGCGTATCGCGCGACGCTCAGGATGCGGGCAGGAGGCATTCGCGCAGGTAGGCGATGAAGCGGCGGCCGTAGCCGGGCAGCGGCATGGCCGAGGGCCAGATGGCCGATATTTCGAAATCGAGCGGCCTGCCGCGGTGCAGGATGTCGTGCGCGAGAAGGCCCTCCACCGGGCCGGTGCCCAGATGCGGCACCACGGCGACCCCGCTGCTCCTGGCGATGGCGAGCAGCGTGTGCGGCGAACCGGATTCCAGGGTCGGCTGCGCGAGGCAGCCTTCGGCCTGGCAGGCCGTTTCGAGCAATTCGCGCGTGAAATGCCAGCGATTGAGCAGGAGCAGCGGTTGGCGGCACAACTGCGCCAGCGTGACGGCCCCCGGTTCGGCGGTGAAGACCGAGGGGATGCAGAAGGCGCGCACGCGCATGGCGCCGATGTCGATGCGGCTGAAGCGATCGGGCCGCGCGAAATGGCGGGCGTTGATCGCCAGATGCAGTTCGTTGTCGTCGAGGCGGCGCGCAAGCTCCGCCCCGCCGCCTTCCTCCAGGCGGATGTCGATGTTGGGATTGTCCCGCTTCCAGGCGGGCAGCACCTCGCTCATGTGCCGCTCGATGACCTGGGAACAGGCGCCGACGCGCAGCAGGCCGCACTCGCCCTCGCGCATCTCGGCGACCGCATCGTGGAGGCGCTTGCTCGCGGCGAGGACGGCCTGCGCATCGACCAGCAGCCGGTCGCCATGCACCGACAGGCGCAGGTTGCGGCCGCTGCGCTGGAAGAGCGGCAGCCCGAGCTCCTGCTCGAGCCGCTGGATCTGCCGCGACAGGGCCGGCTGGGTAAGGTTGAGCCGCTCGGCGGCCGAGGTGACGCTGCCGAGCTGGGCGGTCGTCACGAAACTTTTCAACAGCCTCTCGTCCAACGCGGGTCCCTCCGATTCATGCCGATCCTGCATGTATCGCCAAGGGATATTTGCATTGGACGCATGAGGCAAGCTGTGTCTAGGTAATGGCGCTTTTGAAATGACGAGGTATGCGATGGCTGAAGCTCCTTCCGTATGGACGTGGTACGACAACCGCTGGCACGCGGGCGATGTCCGCATTCTCGGCGCGGGCTCGCACGCGACATGGCTCGGATCGCTGGTGTTCGACGGCGCGCGCCGCTTCGAGGGCGTCGTGCCCGATCTCGACCTGCATGCGGAACGGGTGAACGAATCGGCACGGGCGCTCGGCCTTCAGCCGACCCTGACGGTCGCGCAGATCATCGACCGCGTGCACGAGGGGCTGACGCATTTCGCGCCCGATGCCGCGATCTATATCCGCCCGATGTACTGGGCCGAGGAGAGCGATGCGAGCGTCGTCGCACCCGATCCGGCATCGACGGCATTCGCCCTGTGCCTGGAGAAGCGGCCGATGGCCGTGCCCGGCGGCTTCACCATCACCACGACGCGGTTCCGCCGGCCGACGCTGGAGACCATGCCGGTCAATGCCAAGGCCGCCTGCCTCTATCCCAACAACGCCCGCATGCTGGCCGAGGCCCGCGCCAGGGGCTTCGGCAATGCGCTGGTCTGCGACACGCTGGGCAATGTGGCGGAGCTTGCCACCTCGAACGTGTTCATGGCGAAGGACGGGGCGGTCTTCACGCCCGTGCCGAACGGCACGTTCCTCGACGGCATCACCCGCCAGCGGGTGATCGGCCTCCTGCGCGCGGACGGGGTCGCGGTGCACGAGAAGACGCTGACGGTCGGCGACTTCCGCGCTGCCGACGAGATCTTCAGCACCGGCAACATTTCCAAGGTCATGCCGGTCCTCGGCTTCGACGACCGCGCTTTCGACCATGGCCCGTTCGCGAAGAGAGCGCGCCAGCTTTACTGGGATTGGGCGCATAGCTGACGCCCGGAAGGAGACCTGCCATGAGTACCGTTCGCCTGTGGAGCGATGCCGAAGTCGAAGCGAACCCGCGCGTCAAGGCGGTGTTCGACGACATCCGCGCCACCCGCAAGTCCGATTTCGTCAACAATGTCTGGCGCGCGCTCGCCAACCAGCCGGATACGCTGGAGCGCATCTGGGCGGGCCTGAAGGACATCATGGTCAAGCCCGGCGCGCTCGATCCGCTGGTCAAGGAAATGCTCTATATCGCCGTGTCGGTCGCCAATGGCTGCAGCTATTGCGTCCATTCCCACACGGCGGCCGCCAAGGCGAAGGGCATGACCGAGGACCAGCACGGCGAGCTGCTCGCGGTGATCGGCATGGCCTCGCAGACCAACGCCCTGCTCAACGCGCTGCAGCTGCCGATCGACCCGCAGTTCCTGGTCGAGAGCTGAGACATGGCCGCGAACATGGCGGGCGCGGTCGTCGCGCACAGGCCCGGCGGGCCGGAGGTCCTGGAATGGACGGAGCTCGCCGTCGAGATGCCGGGCCCCGGTGAAGTGCTGATCCGCCAGGAGGCGGCCGGGCTCAACTTCATCGATACCTATTACCGCTCCGGGCTCTATCCCTGGCCGGAGGGCGTGCTCGTGCCGGGCGCGGAGGCGGCGGGCACGGTGGTGGCCGTCGGTGCCGGCGTCACGGCGTTTTCCGCCGGCCAGCGCGTCGCCTATCTGGAACGCACCGGCGCCTATCGGGAAATGCGGGTGATGCCCGCCGACAGGCTGTTCCTCCTGCCGGACGGGATCGACGCCGCGCTGGCCGCCTCGGTCCTGCTGAAGGGACTGACGGCGCAGGCGCTTGTTTCGAGCGCCGCGCCCGTGGAGGCGGGGCAGACGGTTCTCGTCCACGCCGCCGCCGGCGGGGTCGGGCTGCTGCTCGGGCAGTGGATCGCCTCGCTCGGGGCGCGCGCCATCGGCACGGCCGGCTCGCCGGAGAAGGCGGCGCTCGCCCGCGCGCACGGCTACGACGCGGTGATCGAATACCGCCGCGAGGATTTCGCCGCGCGCGTGGCCGAGCTGACGGACGGGGCGCTGTGCGACACGGTTTTCGACGCGGTCGGCAAGGACACCTGGCGCGGCTCGCTCGCCTGCCTGCGCCCGCACGGGCGCTTCGTCAGCTTCGGCCAGGCATCCGGGCCGATCGAGGGCTTCCGCATCGCGGACCTTGCGGCCGGTTCCCGGTCCGCCATCCGGCCCGTCGTCTTCGATTACCTGACCACGCCGCAGGAGCGCCGCGCGCGCAGCGAGGCCCTGTTCGCACGCCTTGCCGACGGCCGCCTCAGGGCCGCCCCGGCGGCGCGGCTGCCGTTGCGCGAGGCGGCGCAGGCGCACCGCGCGCTGGAAGGCCGGGCGACCACCGGATCGACGATCCTGACGATGGATGGATTTTCCGCATGAGGCGGCGTTTCGGGAAAAGCCTGCCCTGTTCGGCATATAAAAGGAAATCCATAGACATTGTGGGCATTTGCGCCCGGACGTATCAATCTATCCGCGGGCGCGCCCGCTCCGCATGATCTAGCCGAAAGTCGCCAGGTGCCAGAGAGCCGCTCCCTGTTCAGGATATTCACGCAGGAAACCATCGTGCTGATGATGGCGGTGGCGCTGTTCGCCGGCTTCGCCCTCGCGCTCGACGGCTTTACCGCCCCGGCCAACCTCCTCAACATCGTGCGGAGCGTTTCCGTCCTGGGGATCCTCGCCGCCGGCATGGGCATCGTGGTCATCGGACGGGGCATCGACCTGTCCATGGTGTCGATCATGGTCGTCACGGTCGCCATCCAGCTCCAGCTTCTCCAGGCGGGATGGTCGCTCTGGTCCGCCAGCGCCGTGGTGGCCGCCATCACGCTGGCGCTCGGCTTCATGAACGGTTTCATGGTGGCCTATGCCGGCGTCTCGGCCCTGTTCGCGACGCTCGCGTCCAGCGCCTTCGTCTTCGGCTTCGTGCGCTCGCGCATCCTCACACAGGACGTGATCTACATTCCCGAGACGGCCGGCACGCTGCTGTGGCTGGGCAAGGCGCGCATCCTCGGCCTGCCGGTCGACGTGGTCGTCTTCCTCGCCGTGGTGGCGGTGGCGCTGGTGCTGCTGCGCTGGTCGCGGCCGGGCCGCTTCCTCTACCTGATGGGCGACAATTTCCAGGCGGCGCGCACCATGGGCATTCCCGTCCGCCCGCTGATCGTCGCCTCCTTCATGGCGAGCGCCCTGCTTGCCTGGCTTGCGGGCGTGGCGAGCGCCGTCAGCCTGCAGAGCATGAACACGCGCCTCGTCAATTCGGCGCTTCTCTACGATGTCGTGCTGGTCGTGGTGATCGGCGGCATCGGCCTTTCGGGCGGCAAGGGCGGCATGCGCAACGTGGTGGTGGGCGCGCTGCTGATCGGCATCCTGCTCAACGGCATGACCATCCTCAACCTGCCCAACATCCACCAGAATCTCATCAAGGCGCTGATCCTCCTCGGGGCGATCATCCTCGATGGGCAACTCAATCCCCGCGACGAGCAGACCAGTCAGCAGGGCGACATCTAGGCGGCGGGGCATTCGGCCCGCCGGCGGTAAGCGAACGGCAACAATCGCGGCCCGGAGAGGGGCGCATCTTCAGCGGAGGCAATGACATGAGCAAACTGACGAAGACACTGCGGCATGCGATCCTTGCGGGCGCCTGCCTTGCGGGTGCGGTCATCGGCGCGCAGGCGCAGGAGACCAATCCCGGCCCCGAGGCCTATCGCTCCGCGCTGGAAGGCAAGCGCGTCGTGATGGTGCCGATGACCATGGGCTTCGACCTGGCGCAGGGCTGGAACCACTTCATCGGCGAGGAGGTCAAGCAGTTCGGCGGCATCTGGGAAACGCGCGATCCCAACTGGAGCGTCGATGCGGGCGCGCAGGCGATCACCGACCTCATCTCGTCCGCCGAGAAGCCGGACGTGCTGATCGTCCAGACGCCGGACCTCAACTCCTATTCGCGCCTCTTCAAGCGCGCGCAGGAGGCGGGCATCTTCGTCATCCAGCTCGACAACCCCTCGAACTACGCCTCCGACGTCTTCGCCGGCTCGGACTGGAAGCGTCTCGGCGAACTGGAGACCCAGGCCGTCATCGACCATTGCGGCGAGGGCTCCTCCAAGAAGATCGCGGTCATCCAGGGCGACCAGGTGAACGCCTCCAGCCTCGACCAGTGGGCCGGCGTGCAGGCGGTCCTCGAGCGCAATCCGGGCTGGACGGTGGCGGGCACCGCCGATTCCAACTGGGACGCGACGACGGCGCGCAACGCGGCCGCCACCATCCTCCAGCAGCATCCCGACGTCTGCGGCATCGTCGACTTCTGGGATGCGACGGCGCAGGGCACCGCATCGGCGATCCGCGACGCCGGCCTCAAGGACAAGATCTTCCTCGCCACGACGGGATCGGGCGAGGCCATCGACTGCAAGCTGCTGGAGGACGGCACCTTCGGCGCCATCGTGACCAGCGAGCTGCCGCGCCAGTCGCAGGACGTCGTGGCGGCGATCAAGATCCTGCTCCAGAGCGGCATCAAGCCGGGCGAGAGCAAGAACTACCTCTATACGCACGAGATCGCCCGCACCAAGAAGGACGTCGCGCCCGGCACCTGCTGGAGCCAGGCCGAGATCGAGGCCGCCGCCAAGAAATGACGCAGACGCGGGGAGGCCGGCCGCCGGCCAGCCTCCCCCAGCATACGGAACCGGCCAGAATGACCCTCCGCGAGAAACTCACCCGCCTGCGCTACAACAAGGTGCCCGATCACCTGCTGGGCGAAATCCTGTCGAAGAGCTGGGCCGACAATCTCGTGCCCTTCGCCTTCCTCCTCGTGGTGGTGGCCGCCTTCGGCCTTCTCCTGCCGGGCTTCTTCGCGCCCTCCAGCCTCCTCGACACGACGCGCCAGCTCGGCGAATTCCTGATCGTCGTGCTCGGCCTCACGGTCGTCATCATCGGCGGCGGCATCGATCTTTCCGTCGGCTCGATCTTCGCGCTCGCCGCCTTCGCGACGCTTGCCGTCATCTACATCGCCGAGGGGCCGGTCTGGCTGGCGCTGCTCGCCGCGCTCGGGGCCGGTGCGCTTTTCGGCGCGCTCAACGGTTTTCTCGTCGGCTATCTTCGCCTGCGCGCCTTCCTGACCACGCTGGTCACGCTCATCATCGGCCGCTCCCTCTACGATATCCTGATCACCACATGGGGCGCGCGCATCCAGAGCTCGCCGGTGTTCAACGACACGTTCGACCATATCGGCATGGGCGCGGTCTGGGGCCAGCCGATCAGCGCGCTGATCGCGCTCGCCTTCGCGCTCGTCGCCCATCTGGTGATGAGCCGCTCGCGCATCGGCTGGCACTTTACCGCCGTCGGCGGCGCGCGCCGCTCGGCCTTCAATGTCGGCATCAACGTGCGCCGCACGATCTTCCTCACCTATGTGATCTCGGGGGCCGCCTGCGGGCTGGCCGGCTTCCTCTTCGCCGCGCGCCTTTCCGGCGTCGGGCCGGGCACGGGGCTGGGCCTGGAGCTCGCCGCCCTCACCGCCGCCGTCGTCGGCGGCAACAGCCTCGGCGGGGGGCGCGGCTCCATCGCCAGGGGGCTGATGGGCGCCGTCGTCGTGCTGCTCATCACCAACGGCCTCATCCGCATGGGCGCGGGCACCGGCACCAGCCAGCTCATCGTCGGCCTGCTGCTGGCGGCCGCCATCGTGCTCGACGTGCGCTGGCTGAAGAACCGCCACAAGGTCCTGTCCGAAGTCTATGTCGCCCCGCTGCACCATGCCATGCAGCCCGCCCAGTCGGCGCTGCCGGGCTCGGGCACGGCCTATGCGCTGAACGATGCGCTGGCCTCGGCCGAGCCCATCGCGCTCGGCACGGTCGAGGGGCCGGAGGACGTGATCCTCGATGCCGACGACAATCTCTATGCCGGCACGCGCCATGGCCAGATCGTGCGCTGGTTCGCGCCGGACTATACGCGCTCGGAGGTGTTCGCCCATATCGGCGGCTTCCCGCTCGGCCTTGCCATGGGCCGCGACGGGGAGATCGTCTCCTGCGTCGGCGCCATGGGCCTTTACGGCGTGGCGAAGGACGGCGACGTGCGCGAGCTTTCCACGGAGACGCAGCGCTCGCTCTTTTCGGTCGTCGACGACGCGCGCCTGCGCGATCCGAACGATTGCGACATCGGCCCGGACGGGCGCATCTGGTTCACCGATTCCACCACGCGCTACGATGCCCATGACTGGGCGCTCGATTCCATCGAAAGCCGGCCGACCGGTCGCCTCCTCGTCCACGACCCGAAGACCGGCAGGACGCGCACCGTGCTGAAGAACCTGCGCTATGCCAACGGCGTCTGCCTCTCCCATGACGGCCAGTCGCTGCTGATCGCCGAAAGCTGGGCCTGCTCGGTGCACCGCTACTGGATCGCCGGCCCGAAGGAGGGCCGGCTGGAAACGGTGATCCGCGACATGCCCGGCTATCCCGACAACATCAACCGCGCCTCGGATGGCACCTACTGGATGGCGTGGCTCGGCATGCGCACGCCGAGCTTCGACCTGGCGCTGCGCCACCCCGCCATGCGCAAGCGCATGACGCGCAACCTGCCGCAGGACGACTGGCTCTTCCCGAACATCAACACCGGCGGCGTGGTGAAGTTCGACGAGACGGGCGCCATCGTCGCCACGCTCGGCGATCTCGGCGGCGCGGCCCATCCGATGGTCACCTCGATGCGCGAGCACAAGGGCTGGCTCTATATCGGCGGCATCCTCAACAACCGTATCGGCCGCATCCGCCTGCCCGATGCCGATCCGCACTGGACGAGCTGGAATTCCTACTGGGCAGGCCCGGCCTCGGGAGAAAGGGCATGACGCTCCTCGACCGCCTGCTCGATCCGTTCCGCGGCGAAGCCATCACCATTCCGCCCTATGACGGCGCATGGAAGCCGAACACGCTGCTGGAAACCGCCGCCAAGGTCGCCACGCTGGCGGAGGCCGACAATCTCGCTCGCGATGGCGACGGGGCTGTCTGGCTGTCGGGCGGCCCGGTGCTCTACCGGCTGGCGGGGCGGGACGTGGAACCGGTCGCCACCTTCCCCTCGGCGATCACCGCGCTGGCTGCCCTGCCGGCCGGAGGGCTCGTCGTGGCGCTTTCCGACGGCGGCCTGCTCCTGCGGCGCGGCGGGGAGAGCCGCGACCTGCGCGAGGCCTTTCCCGCCGCCGTCTCGGCCACGGCGCTCTTCGCGGGCGATGACGGCACGCTGCTGGTCGCGCAGGGCTCGGCCGGTCTGCCGGCGACGGAATGGGTGCCGGCGCTGATGCGCAAGCGGCGTGACGGCGCGCTCTGGCGGCTCGACCTTGCCGGCGGAAAGGCGGAGCGGATCGCCGATGGGCTTGCCTTCCCGACGGGACTGGCGCTCGACGAAAGCGGTGCGCCCGTCGTCGCAGAGGCCTTCGCGCATCGGCTCGTCGCCCTTGGCGGCGGGCGCCCGCGCACCGTTCTCGATCGCATCCCCGGCTATCCGGGGAAGCTTTCGCCGGCCAGCGGCGGCGGCTGGTGGCTGGCGGTCTTCGCCCCGCGCAACAGGCTGATCGAACTCGTGCTGCGCGAGGACCGCTTCCGCGCCGACATGATCGCCACCGTGCCGCAGGACCACTGGATCGCCCCCGCGCTGCGCTCGGGCGAGAGCTTCCTGGAGCCGCTGCAGCGGGGCGGGGTGCGCACCATGGGCGTGCGCAAGCCCTGGGCGCCCGCGCGGTCCTACGGCCTTGTCGCACGGCTGGACGCGCAGTTCCGCCCGGTCGAAAGCCTCCATTCGCGGGCAGACGGGCGGCGCCATGGGGCGGTCTGCGTGCTGGACCTGCCGGAAAGCCGGCTGGTCGCCTTCAAGGGGGCGGGCGAGGTCGTCGATATCCTGAACCGGGAGCCGCAGGCATGACCACCATCCTCGAGGCACGCGCGCTGACCAAGGCCTTCCACGGCAACGTGGCGGTGGACGCGGTCGATTTCGACCTTGCGGCCGGGGAGGTCCATGCGCTTCTCGGCGAGAACGGCGCCGGCAAGTCGACCTTCAGCAAGCTCCTGGCCGGCGTCTATCCGCCCGAAGGCGGCGAGATCCTCTATCTCGGCGAGCCGCTGCGCGCCGAGGGGCCGGCGGAAGCGCTCAGCCGCGGGATCGCCATGGTCTACCAGGAAACGAGCCTCGTGCCCTCGATGACCGTGGCGCAGAACCTGTTCCTCGGCCATGAAAAGGCGTTCAACCGCCTGCGCGGCATCACCATCGCGGCGCAGCAGTTCCTGCAATCGCTGAACTTCACCGTCGATCCGACCGCGCTGGTCTCCAGCCTCGGGGCGGCCAAGCGCCAGATGGTCGAGATCGCCCGCGCGGTGCGGCTGAATGCGCGCGTCATCATCTTCGACGAGCCGACGGCGACGCTGACGCCCGAGGAGCGGCGGCATTTCTTCTCGCTGATCGAGCGCCTGCGCGCCCGCGGGGTCGCCATCGTCTTCATCACCCACGCGCTGGAGGAGGCGCTCCAGATATCCGACCGCATCACCGTCATGCGCGACGGCCGCAGGGTGCTGACCGAAAAGGCCCGGGACCTGACGCAGGCGCGCATCGTCCAGGCCATGGTCGGCCGGGAACTGGCGACCGAATTCACGCCGCGCACCGGCACCCGGCCGGCCGGCGCGCGCGTGCTTTCGGTCGAGGACGTCTCGATGGGCGCGCTCGTCCGCAACACGTCCTTCTCGGTCTTCGCCGGGCAGGTGACGGGCCTCTTCGGCCTCGTCGGCTCGGGCCGCACCGAGACCGCCAAGATCGTCGCCGGCGCCTTCAAGCGCGATTTCCTGCGCGGCGGCGCCATCGAATACGAGGGCCGTCCCGTGCGCTATGCCACGCCCGGCCCGGCCGTCGCGGACGGCATCGTCTATGTGACCGAGGACCGCAAGCTCGAAGGCTTCTTCGAGAACATGTCGATCGCCGAAAACCTCTATGCCGGGCTGCTGGCGGCGGGGCTGAACCGTTTTCCCTTCGTCTCCCTGTCGGAGATGAAGGCGCTGGCCGAAGAATGGACCGGCAGGCTCGCCATCCGCTCGATCGGCGCCGAGGCGCGCGTGGTCGAGCTGTCCGGCGGCAACCAGCAGAAGGTGGTGATCGGCAAGGCGCTGATCCAGAAGCCGCGGCTCATCATCTTCGACGAGCCGACGCGCGGCGTCGACGTCGGCGCGGTGGCCGAAATCCACGCGCTCATCCATCGCCTCGCCGACGAGGGCCTCGCCGTCGTGGTGATCTCCTCCTATCTCCCGGAAATCCTCTCCCTTTCCGACCGCATCCTGGTCGCGAGGCAGGGCCGGGTGGTCGAGGAATTCTCGCCCGTCGACGCATCCAGCGAAAGCATCATGTATGCCGCGGTGCACTGAACGCCGCCGGGGCGGCTCAGGCCCGCCGGCCGTTTCCAACCTCGCGGACGGTGGCTGAATTTTAAGGGGATTCCCGGCGCGGACGTCGGGAATGCAGGCGGCGGCCTGGCCGGGTCCCGGCAGCGTCAGCCCATGCCGAAGCGGTCGGGCGGATGTCCGTCAGTCCGGCTTTTCCGCCTTCCTATCGGCAAAAACGTGAGCGCCGGGTTCATCCTGGGTTCATTTTTCCACCGCTACCCTCCTTGGTGCTCACCGGGAAGAGCCTGACCTTCGTGCTCCGCGCGAAGGGGCGCAGGGTGGGCGACGGCCGTCGCGTGGCGAGGCTTGCGGCAGGTCCCATCATCGGTTCGACAAGCGTCCATTCAGCGACCTACGGAGGCGCGCCTCGAATATTGACGGAGTGCGGATTTTGAAGCGATTTGAAATCATCGACGGCATGCGAGGTTATTTTCTCGTCTTCATGCTCATCAACCACCTGGTCTTCGTCGGTGGCTACTGGATGGTGGAAGTGAACCATCGCCAGTTCGCCTTCGTCGAAGACGCGCAGGGCTTCGTCTTCCTCTCCGGCCTGCTGATCGGCATGGTCTATGCGCGCAAGATGCTGAAATACGGATATGAGGTCGGCCGCCAGGCCATCCATGGCCGGGCGTTCGAACTCTACCGCTACGCCATGGGCACGGTGATGGCCGTGCTGGTCGTGCAGATGGTTCTGCCGGACGCCTTCCGGCTCTGGTACAACTGGCTCGGCACGACGAATTTCGATGCGCCGCTGCGGCTGGCGGCGATCGCGACCTTCCTGTTCCAGCCGACCTTCATGGACATCCTGCCGCAATACATCGTCTACATGCTCTTCGCCCCGCTGCTGGTCTGGCTGTGCCTGCGGGGAAAATGGCTGCATGTGCTCGCCGGCTCGCTGATTGCCTGGATGGCGGCGCAACTCGGCCTGCAACGCTTCGCCACGGAGCCGCTGAATGCGCTGATCACGGGCGCCGACGAACAGGGGATCCGCGACAGCTTCAACATGCTCGGATGGCAGATCGTCTTCTTCCCGGCCATGGTGATCGGCGTGCTCGTCGCGCAGGGGAAAATCGACTGGACGCGCATCTTCTCGCCGGAAAGGACATGGCTTCCGAAGCTCGCGCTCGCCATTTGCCTGTTCTTCCTGCCGTTGCGCATTGCCACCGCGTGGGACCTGCTTCCCCAGCCGGTGCTGGAGAAGTTCGCGACGATGGAAATCCGCGCCGATTTCGGTCCTGTCTACCTGCTGAACTTTGCCGCCGTCGCGACGGGCCTGGCCTGGCTGCTCATCGCCGGCCCGAAGCACCGCAGCGCCTGGATCCGCACCGCCGCAGGCATCGTGACGGGCGTCTTCACGCTGCGCTTCCTGCGGTTGCTCGGCCGTCACTCGCTGCAGGTCTATGTCTGGCACGTCGCCATCGTCTATGCCGTCTACTACGTGGACGGACGAACGCCGGAGCTTTCGCAGCTCACGAAGACGACGATCGCGGTCGTCTGCATAGCCCTGCTCGCTCTTCCGGCGCTTTGGCGCGAACGCGAGGAGATAAGTGCCGCCCTGTTCGGCCAGCCCGCGACGGAACCCGCCAGGAACAAGCCCGGATCGAACGCGCGCTGACAGGCCGGGCCGGTTATCCTCGCGGCGAGATCGGGTCGCAGGCGCGGGCAGGGCCGGCGGCATGATCCGCCGCTTGCCGCTTCCTCGTCCTGCGCGTCTTCCATGTTGCCGTGCCGGCCCCGGCAGCCGGCAATCCGGTGGCTGTCGCGCGCCTTCGGGAAGCGCGTTCTGATCTCCTGCTTCCCGGCCCCGCCCTCGATCTATTCGTCAACTTGGTTTCAGGCCGATACCGCACGTGCCGGGGCCTATCCGGCGGTCATGTAGCGGGCCTCCATCAGGTCCGCCTCGCGCACGAGCTTGCGCACGAGGTCGTCGGAGAGCTTGCGGGCACGTCCGAGGCGGTAGATTTCGTCCCGCTCGGCTCTCACCCCGGCAAGGCGCAGCCGCCGCTCGATCTCCTCCAGGTGCTTCAGTTGCTCGGCCTCGTCGCCGGTCTTCGAGCGGGTGTCGATCCTCTTGCGGTAGAGCTCCATCAGCCGGCTTCCGACATCGGCATAAAGGTCGACATTGCCGCGGCCTTCGCCCAGCTCGTGCTGCAACCTTTCGATCATGCGCATCGCCGCTTCCGCCGCCGCGATGCGCGCCGCATCCTCCTCGCGCTGGTGGTCCGGTTCCGGCGGCAGTTCCAGGTTGCGCAGCAGGAACGGCAGCCCGATGCTGGCGGCCACGAGCGAGGCGATGATGACGCCCGCCGCCAGGAAAATGGCAAGGTCGCGCGCCGGAAACGGCGTTCCGTCGTCAAGCACGAGCGGCAGCGTGAGGATGCCGGCGAGCGTTATGGCGCCGCGCACGCCGGCGACCGACACCGCCACCACCAGCCGCCAGTCCGGCCTCGTCACCGTCCGCCCCTGCCGCGCGGCGTGATAGAGGGTGAAGCGCAGCGATATCCAGACCCAGAGCAGGCGCAGCAGCGCCAGCGCGACGTTGATCGCCACCACATAGACCGCCAGCCAGATCGGTTCGTGATGGCCGGTGTCCATGACGACCTGCGCCGCGCCGGCGACGATGCTCGGCAACTGTTCGCCGAGCAGCACGAAGATGACGCCGTTCAGGGAGAACTGCACGGTGTCCCAGACGGCGGTGCGGCGCACGCGCGTCACGGCAAGGGTCTGGCCGGTCTGTTCCGCATAGCTCATCTTGATGCCGGCGGCGACGGCCGCCAGGATGCCGGAGCAATGAAGCTCTTCCGCCAGCAGATAGGCGCCGAAGGGAATGAGCAGGCTGATGAGGATCTGCGAGCCCGGCTCCTCGCCGAGCTTGCGGGAAAGGTGATCCTTGGCCTTCATCACGACCCAGGTCACGCCGGCGCCGATGGCGATGCCGCCGATGGCGAGCCAGAGGAAGGTGCCGAGCGCGGCGACCGGCGAGAACACCCCGGTGAGGGCGGCGGCGACGGCAAAGCGCATGCAGACGAGGCCCGAGGCGTCGTTCAGGAGGGATTCCCCTTCCAGGATGTGCATCAGGCGATGCGGCATCGGCACGCGGGCGGTGATCGCCGAGACGGCGATCGGGTCCGTCGGGGAAACGATGGCCGCCAGCGCGAAGGCGACGGGCAGCGGCATCGACGGGATCATCCAGTTGATGAAGAAGCCGACCCCGATTACGGTGAAGACCACGAGGCCGAGCGAGAGTTCGAGGATCGTTCCCTTGTCGCGGAACAGCCCGTCCTTGGGAATGCGCCAGCCGTCGAGGAAGAGGAGCGGCGGCAGGAAGAGCAGGAAGAAGATATGCGGTTCGAGCTGCACGCTGGACCCGGTGACGCCGGCGATCGCCGCGCCGAGCGCGATCTGCACCAGCGGCAGGGGAATGGCGACGGGGGAGAGGCGCGCAAGCGTCCCGCTCACCACCACCGCCAGCAACAGGATCAGCGCGATACCGATACTCTCCATGGGGTCTCCTGATTGCGGATCGGCGCCGCCGCGAGGTTTCGCGGGTCCTGCTTCCCCGAGTTTGAAAGCGCCGGTTTCGCCGGTCAAGCCGTCCGTGCGGCGCCTGCCCGAATTCGGTCGGCCGATACCCGGCCCGATGTCGCGCCGCTCGCCGATCCCGACCGGCGCCTTCGGCTCATTCGCCGCGCTGCATGTCCGGCGCGTTCAACCTGCCGGCCAGCCGAACCATCAAGTCCATGCGTTCGTGAAGAATCGCGACGATCAGCGCGGGCGCGTTCTCGCGCGGCAGGCAGAAAATATAGTGTTGCTCGCAACGCGCCATGCGAAGCGCCGGGTGGAGCGAACGCATGTCCTTGAAGGGTTGGCGGGATGACGCGAGGCGGATGATGCCTTCCTCAAGCCGCGCCATATAGCGGCGTAGCTGCGCTTCGCCCCACTGGTCGCGCGTGTAGCGGATGATTCCGCGCAGGTCCGCTTCCGCGGCATCCGTCAGGACATAGTTTCTGCTCAATCGCGGCGTTCCCGGGCAAGTTCCTCGTCAAGGATCTCGCCAACGCCCTTGGCCGAAACCTTCCCGGCCAGACCCCCGGCAATGCGCTCGCCCAGCAGGGCCTTCAGTTCCTGCCATGCCTGTCCGCCATCCGCGTCGCCGGGAAACAGCCGTTCAAGCGCATATTGCTTGATCGTCTTGCCCTGCAGGGCGGCGAGCGCCTTCAGGCTCTGATGCTGCTGGTCGGTGATGTCTATCGTCAGGCGGCTCATGGAGTGCTCCGTCAATTCCCACAAGCCCACATTAGCACAAATGTGCCGTATGTGCATCCTTTCGTGGTGCGGCTTTCGATCATCCCGCATAGCCCTGCGCAACCGGCCACGAGGTGAAGATGCCGGAAGCGGTGGCGATGCGAAGCATCCCTGTCGAGCCTGTCGCAGCGGCCGTGCATTTCGGCCATTGCCGGGCCGCCGGGATTCCCGGAGTGCTGAACCGGCTCTGGTGGAAGCCCGGCGCCGCCGCGTCGTTGTGGCGGGCCGTGAGCCTCTTCCTGCACGAGACCCGGCAGTTGATACCGATACCGCGCCGCCGGCAGCCGGCTTTCGGCGCTCTGCCGCGACGTCCTGCAGCGGTGCGCCATGGCAGCGAGCCTACAGCAGGCGATCGATCACGCTCTCCACGTCATCGAGAAAGCCGCTCCATTCCCCGTCCTCGTCTATGCCGGCGATGCGCAGCAGGAACAGGCCCTCGACCGCCAGCAGCGCGACGCGGGCCGCCTGCGCGTCCTTCGTTTCGCCGCCCAGGCGCTCGAACATGGAACGATACCACTGGCGCGTTTCTTCGAGGTTCTGCGGATTCTGGATATAGGCGATCATCAGGCCGGCCATCTTGGCGTTCATGGCCTCTTGCGAACTGCGCATGACCCTGATGTATCTTCGGACGAGATCGGCCGGCGAAGCGCCGTCCATGGCGCCCAGCATCTCGTCGAACCGGTATGTCCATCGCCGGACCAGCGCGCGCACCAGGTCGTCCTTCGAGGCGAAGGAATACTGCACGCCGCCCTTCGAGATGCCCGCGGCCCTGGCCAGGGCGTCGATGGTGAGGGCGGCCGCGCCGTCGTTGCGAACGATCGCCTCGGCAATTTCGAGCAGTCCCTCGCGCGTGATTGTCGGCTTCCGGCCCACCTCGCCACCCCCGATCCGTCGATAGATGTTGAAATCCATACGTATGTATTTATATCATCGGGCGCAACCCTTGTTCAGGTGTAAGAATGTCTTCCGCTCCCCTCGCAACCAACCGCTGGCTTGTCCTGATCGCCGTCATGCTGGCCTTTCTGCCGGTCGTGCTCGACATGACGGTCCTCCATGTCGCCGTGCCGACGCTCACGCAGTCGTTGAATGCCTCCGGCAATGAAGTCCTGTGGATCATCGACATCTATCCTCTTTTGATGGCGGGGCTTCTGGTTCCGATGGGCACGCTCGCCGACAGGGTCGGCAACCGGAGGATCCTGCTCACCGGCCTCGTCGTCTTCGGCGCGGCTTCCGCATGGGCCGCCTTCGCGCAAGGATCGGTCACACTGATCGCCGCGCGCGTGCTGCTGGCTCTCGGCGGTTCGATGATCATGCCATGTGTTCTCGGCATCATCCGCAAGACCTTCGAGGACGACGGCGAGCGCGCCATGGCGCTCGGCCTCTGGGGCATGGTCGGGGCGGCGGGCGCGGCGGTGGGGCCGCTCGTCGGCGGCGCTCTTCTCGAACGCTTCTGGTGGGGCTCGGTTTTCCTGATCAACGTGCCGGTCATGCTGGTGGTGGCGCCCGCCTGCCATGTCCTGCTGCCGCGTGTCGAGCAGACGACGCCCGGCAAATGGGCGATCGGTCAGGCGCTGCTGCTGATCGCCGGCATGATATCGCTCGTATACGGGATCAAGGCCGGTTTCGCCGGCAAGCAGCCGCTGCCGGTCATCGCCCTCGTGGTCGTGCTCGGCATCGCGCTTGTGACGCTGTTCGTGCGCAAGCAGCTGAGGTCGCCGGAGCCGATGCTGGACCTGTCGCTCCTGTCCCATCCGGCGATCGTCGCCGGCCTGGTCATGGCCATCGTGGCATCGGGCGCGCTGGCCGGCGTGGAGCTGACATTGGCGCAGGAGCTGCAATACGTGCTCGGCAAGACGCCGCTGCAGGCCGGCGTCTTCATGATACCGATCATGGCCGCGGCGGCGGTCGGCGGCCCCGTCGCGGGCTATCTGTCCAACCGGTTCGGCCTGCGGTCCGTCGCGACCCTGTCGCTTGCGATCTCGGCGGGCGCGCTGGTGTTCCTCGGGTATCGGGATTTTCACGATCCGGGCTTTCTCGTGCCGTTCGTGCTGGCCGTCCTGGGCCTCGCGCTCAGCATCGGACTGACGGCCTCGTCGATCGCCATCATGGGCGCCGTCGACGCGAGCAGGGGCGGGGCGGCGGGGTCGCTGGAAGCGACGGGCTACGAGCTCGGCACCGGCCTCGGGATCACCCTTTTCGGCGTCTTCATGTCGGGCGTATTCAGCCGCGCCATCGAGCTGCCGTCCGGCCTGCCGCCGGCCCTGGCCGAGCAGGCCTCGCGAACGATCGGCGATACCTACATCGTCGCCGGCCGGCTAGCGGGCGCGCAGGGCGCCGCGTTGATCGAGGCCGGCAAGGCCGCGTTCACCCAGACGCATACGGTGCTCCTGACGACAGCGGCCACGGTGATCGCGCTGCTGGCAATCGCGGTGTTCTTCACCCTGGCGGGCTATCGCAAGCGGCCGGATGCGCGGCACTAGCCGCCGCCCGGTTCGCCGCGCTGCGGCGGATCGGAACCGTGCGCCCGGCAAGGCAAGGCCGCGGTCCTGGTAGACGCGCAGATCTCCACCATTCCTCCACACGAACTCGACACCCACCCGACGCATCGCCTGCAAAGCTGAAATCGAACAGCGCGAAGGTCGCGCCGACCATGCTTGGGCTGATCGAATGGCACTTGGAATACGAAGCTCCCTTATCCTCCTCGCAGCCACGTCCCTCCTGCTTGCCGCATGCAAGGAGAGCGGGGAGCCGGGCGGCGATGCGGGCCAGCAGGCCGCCCCTGCCGCATTGGTCACCGTGATGTCGGTAAAGCCGGAGACGCTGACCCTGACCGATGAGTTGCCGGCGCGCGTGGTTGCCTTCCGCACCGCCGAGATCAGGCCGCAGGTCGGCGGCATCCTGGAAAGGCGGCTCTTCGAGCAGGGCTCCGAGGTGAGGGAAGGGCAGGCGCTGTTCCAGATCAATGCGGACCCGTTCAAGGCCGACGCCGACAGCGCCGCGGCGGCGCTGCAAAGGGTCGAGGCCGTCCTGGTCCGCTCGCAGGCAAGATTCGACCGTGCCCGCCAACTGGTTGCGGCAAAGGCCGTCAGCCGCGATGCGTATGACGATGCGGTCGCCGATCTCGCCCAGGCGAAGGCCGGCGTGGCCGAGGCTCGCGCGACCTTGCAGCGGCGGCGGCTCGACCTTCAATTCGCGACCGTGCGCGCGCCGATCTCCGGCCGCATCGGGCAATCGCTCGCAAGCGAAGGCTCGCTCGTGTCCACCGCCGGAACAGGCGCCCTGGCCGTCATCCAGCAGATCGATCGCGTCTATGTCGACGTGCGCCAGCCCGCCTCGCAGATCGACGTGATCAGGCAGGCGGAGCGCGCGGGCGAGCTCGATGATGCCTCCAGGACGCCGGTCGCGATATTCGCGGCGGGCGGCAAGCCTTATCCGGTGGCGGGGCGCGCGCTGTTCTCCGACATCAGCGTCGATCCCGGCACGGGCAATGTGACGGTGCGGGTGGAGGTGCCGAACGCGGACCGGCTGCTGTTGCCCGGCATGTTCGTCCGCGCCCGCCTGCCGCGCGGCGTCCGCCGCGATGTGCTGCTCGTGCCGCAGGAGGCGATCGTGCGCGACCTGGCCGGCCGGCCGCAGCTCGTCATCGTCGACGGGAAGAAGCAGGGCGTGCGGCGTCCCGTCGAGATCGGCGAGACGATCGGGGGCCGCGCCATCGTGACGTCCGGCCTTGTCGCCGGCGAGACCGTCGTCGTGCAGGGTCAGGATCGCGTTCAGGACGGCGTCGCCCTCAGGACCGTTCCCTTCGCGACAAAGGACGCATCCTTCAACACCGCTGTTTCGGCGCGGAACTGACCGGGAAGCCGCCATGCCCCAGTTCTTCATCAATCGCCCGGTCTTCGCCTGGGTCATCGCCATTTTCATCGTGCTGCTCGGCGTCATCGCGATTCCGCAACTGCCGATCTCGCGCTATCCGGCGATCGCGCCGCCGTCCGTCTCGATCTATGCAAGCTATACCGGCGCGAGCGTGCAGACGATCAACGACAGCGTCATCGGCGTGATCGAGCGCGAGCTGCCGAGCGTCAAGAACCTGCTCTATTTCGAGTCCACCTCGGACACGTCCGGCAGCGCCAGCATCACGGCAACCTTCAAGCCGGGCACCGACCCGGAACTGGCGCAGGTCGACGTCCAGAACCGCCTCAAGGCCGCCGAGCCCCGGCTCCCCGAGACGGTTCGAAGGTCCGGCGTGTCGGTCGAGGCGGCCGATTCCGGCTTTCTCATGATGGTGACGCTGAATTCCAGAAACGGGGAATACGACCCCCTCGCGCTCGGCGACTACATGACCCGCAACATCAGCGAGGAACTGAAGCGCGTGCCGGGCGTCGGCCGCGTCCAGGCCTTCGGCTCGGAAAGGGCAATAAGGATCTGGGTCGATCCGGCGAGGCTCGCCTCCTACTCCCTGTCGCTGGAACAGATTACCCAGGCCATCCAGAGCCAGAACGTCCCGATCGCTCCCGGACGTGTCGGCGACGAGCCGACCGTGCCGGGGCAGATGATCAGCATACCGCTCACGGTGCATGGCCAACTGACGACGCCGGAGGCGTTCGCGGCGGTTGTCCTGCGTTCGGAACCGGACGGCTCGAAACTGCTTCTCGGCGATGTGGCGCGCGTCGAGTTCGGAGCCCAGACGCTCGGCTTCTCGATCAGCAACAACGGCCAGCCCGCGACGGGCGCCGCCATCCAGCTCGCCACGGGCGCCAATGCGGTCAGCACCGCCGCGGCCGTGCGCACCCGGCTCGCCGAACTCGCCGGGGCGATGCCCGACGGGATGGAATATGCGATCTCCTATGACACGGCGCCGTTCGTGAAGCTGTCGATCGAGAAGGTCGTCCAGACGTTCGGCGAAGCCATGGTGCTGGTCTTCCTCGTCATGCTGCTTTTCCTGCAGAAGGTCCGCTATACCCTGATCCCCGCGATCGTCGCGCCGATCGCCCTGCTCGGCACGTTCGCCGTCATGTGGGCTGCAGGATTCTCCATCAACGTGCTGACCATGTTCGGCATGGTGCTGGCGATCGGCATCATCGTCGACGACGCGATCGTGGTGGTGGAGAATGTCGAGCGCATCATGGCGCGCGAAGGCCTGCCGCCAAGGCAAGCCACCGAGAAGGCGATGAAGGAGATCACCGGCGCTGTCATCGGCATCACGCTCGTGCTGGCGGCCGTCTTCATTCCGATGGGGTTCGCCGGCGGTTCGGTCGGCGCGATCTACAGGCAGTTCACCCTGTCGATGTCGGTGTCGATCCTCTTTTCCGCCTTCCTTGCCCTTTCGCTGACCCCGGCGCTGTGCGCGACGCTGCTGAAGCCCGTCGACCCCGGTCATCACGGGAAGACGGGTTTCTTCGGCTGGTTCAACCGCGGTTTCGACCGGGTGACGAACGGTTATGCAGGCTGGGTCGGCGCGCTCCTGCGGCGAGGCGGCCGCATGATGGCGCTTTATGCCGTGATCCTCGGCGCACTTGGCTATGGCTACCTGAGGCTGCCGTCCTCCTTCGTTCCGGAAGAGGACCAGGGCAGCTACCTGACCTCCTTCTCGCTGCCGGCGGACGCGACCGCGGAACGGACGCGCAGGATCGTCGCGATGTTCGATAGCCATGTGGCCTCGCGGCCGGATGTCGAGAGCAACACCTCCATCCTCGGCTTCGGCTTTTCCGGCTCGGGCCCGAACGCCGCGATGTCGTTCACGACATTGAAGGACTGGAGCGAGCGCAAGACCACCCTGGACCGGGAAATCGCCGCGGCGACGCAGGCGATGGCAGAGGCGCCGGAAGGCACGGTGATGATCCTGAAGCCGCCATCGATCGAAGGTCTCGGCACGAAATCCGGCTTCTCGCTGCGCCTCGAAGATCGGGCCAACCATGGCAGTGCGGCGCTTCAGCAGGCCGAGGCGCAACTGACGCGGCTGGCCGGGCAGAGCAGGCTCGTCACCGGTGTCTATCCGGAAGGGCTGCCGGACGGCGCCAGCATCGCCCTGGAGATCGACCGGCAGAAGGCCGAGGCGCTGGGCGTGCCGTTCCCGGCGATCAGCGAAACGCTGACGGCCGCCATCGGCTCGACCTATGTCAACGACTTCCCGAATGCCGGGCGCCTGCAACAGGTCATCGTCCAGGCGGATGCGCCAAGCCGCATGCAGGTGGACGACGTCCTGAAGCTCTACGTGCGCAACAATGCCGGCGGGATGGTCGCGCTGTCCGAAGTCGTCACGCCGGTCTGGCAGGCAAGCCCGCTCCAGCTCGCCCGCTACAACGGCTATCCCGCGGCGTCGATTTCCGGCAATGCCGCCCCCGGCGTATCCAGCGGCGATGCGATGGCGGAGATGGAGCGGCTCGCCGCACGACTTCCCGCCGGCTTCATGATCGAATGGACGGGGCAGTCTCTCCAGGAAAAGCAGTCGGCCTCGCAGGCTCCCCTGCTGTTCGCCCTCTCGGCACTGGTGGTCTTCCTGGTCCTGTCCGCGCTTTACGAAAGCTGGTCGATCCCGTTTTCGGTGATGCTGGTCGTGCCGCTCGGCGTTCTCGGCGCGGTGGCGGCCGTGTCGTTGCGCGGGCTCGAGAACGACGTGTTCTTCAAGGTCGGGCTGATCACCATCATCGGTCTGTCGGCAAAGAACGCCATCCTGATCGTCGAATTCGCGAAGAACCTGCGCAGCGAGGGCAGAAGCATCGACGATGCCGTTATCGAGGCGGCGCGGTTGCGGCTGCGGCCCATCCTGATGACCTCGCTCGCCTTCGCGCTCGGCGTGGTCCCGCTGATGATCGCCCGGGGCGCAAGTTCCGAGACGCAGCACGCGATCGGGACGGGGGTGTTCGGCGGCATGGTCTCCGCCACGGTGCTGGCCGTGTTCTTCGTGCCCGTCTTCTACGTCGTCGTGATGAAGGTGTTTGCGCGGCGGCGGCAAGAGGCCGGGGCCGCCTGACCTGTCGTCGTCGGCCGGCGGCGGCCCCGACCGTCAGGCGGGCCCGCCCGCCGGCAGCCAGATCTCGATCGAAAGGCCGCTGCCCTCCTCGTTGCCGGTAACGATCGCATCGCCGCCATGGGCGCGGGCAATGGCCTGGACGACGGGCAGGCCAAGCCCCGAGCCGCCACTGGCGCGCGCGCGGGAATCATCGGCCCGCCAGAACCGCTCGAAGGCGCGATGCCCGGTCCCGGGCGGCAGGCCCGGGCCGTCGTCGGTGCACCGGATCACCACGCGGTCCCTTGCCCTGCGCGTCTGGATCGACAGCGTGCTGCGCGGAGCGTAACGCCTGGCATTGTCGAGGATTGCGAACAGCGCCTGCCGTATCCTCGCCCGATCGGCGACGACGACGGCGCTTCCGAGGTCGTATTCGACGGCAAGGCCGGCTTTCGCCAGGTCCTGCTCGATGGAGGCCGTGACGCTCTCGACCTCAATGGCGAGATCGATCTCGTCAAGCTTGAGCTCCAGCCTGCCGGCATTCGACAGGCCGAGGGTTCTGAGATCCTCGACGATACGCGCGAGATCGTCGACATGCGCTATCAGCCGGCCGTAAAGCTCCGGGCTCGGCGTGAACACCCCGTCGGAAAGCCCCTGCAGGCGCCCTCGCAGAATGGTCAGCGGCGTGCGCAGTTCATGGGCGATGGCCGAATTCGAGTATTTCAGCTCCGCTTCCGCGTTCTCGAGGCGCATCGCCATCGCGTTGAAGTCGGCGATGAGGCTTTCCGCCTCGCCATACACCGTCCTGATCGTCTCGGCCCGCGCGGAGAAATCGCCGTGCGCGATTAAATGGACCGCGCCCGCGACCGACTTCAGCGGCTGAACGATGCTCTGCGCCAGGCGCCATGCGACGACAGCCGCGGCAGACAGGCTGATCGCAAGGATCAGGCCGAGGACGACGAAATCGCCGGCGTTCCATTTGTCGCTGTAGAGGTCGTCGGGATAAAGCCACGGATAGAAGAACGTGTAGTAGCCGAAAGTACCCGTGACCATCACGGCGAAGGCGGCAAGCGTCAGGGCGCTCATCACGCGGACGATCTGTGCGTTGAGGCTCCTAGCCATGGCGATCCGCCAGCCGATAACCCACGCCGCGGACACCCGTCAGCAATCCATCGGCGCCGGCGGCGGTCAGTTTGCGCCTGAGGTTGCTGACGTGGCTGTCGACGGTGCGATCGAGCGCTTCTCCTTCCGGAAGGCACGCATCGACGAGCTCGGAACGCTCGAAGACACGGCTGGGGGAGGCCGCCATATAGGCAAGCAGCCGGAATTCCGTGCGCGTCAGTTCCAGCGTCGCCGCGCCTGCGCCTTGCCCGACCGTTGCGATATAGGCGTCGGGATCGATGGTCAGCGGCCCGATACGCAGCGGCTGTCTTCCCTTGCGCCCTGTCGTGCGGCGCAGCACGGCCTTGGCCCGGGCGACGACCTCCAGCGGATTGAACGGCTTGACGACATAGTCGTCCGCGCCGATCCGCAGGGCCTGCAGCTTGTCGAGGTCCTCGGCCAGCGCCGTCACCATGATGACCGGCGTGTCGTCGCGCCTGCGAATGGCGGCCAGCACGTCATAGCCGTCCTGGCCGGGCAGCTTTATATCGAGGACGATCAGGTCGGGCCGGAGCCGGACGTAATGCGCAAGCCCGATCGACCCGTCGCCGGCGCTGACGGTACGGAAGCCCTCCCGGACGAAATAGGTTTCCAGTATGTCCGCGATTTCTGGCTCGTCCTCGACGATAAGGATCAGCGGATTGTCCATGACATCGCCCCCGGCTGTGTTCTTCCTAAAGAGTGCATCGCCATTGTCGGCGTCAACCCGGAACGGCACGTCTCCACGCAATCTCCATACAACCTGCATGCAGGCCTGACAAAAAAGCGCCATGGCCGCCACGCGAGCCAACGGCTCGATGGTGATGCCGTCCTGCGAAACCCGTCCTGCGGGGCGATATTGGGTGCGGCGGTGCCTTGAAAAGGCCCCGAAACGATGAATGCGGCCGTATCATGGAACATCGGGGCGCACCGGAAGTTGTTGTGCCACGCGCAAGACGCGTTCACGACATGAAGGAGATTTCAAAATGGGTCGCGGCATTCTTCTCTGGCTCCTTGGCATCCCCCTGCCGATCGTCATCCTGCTTGTCCTGTTCATGCGATAGGAGGCAGAGATGGCGAGTTATACGACGGGCGTTTCAGACGTCGGCATCGAATCCAACGTTCCTGCCCTGGCGTGGGGACCGGTCATCGGTGGGGCGACCACGGCATCCGCGGCAAGCCTCATTCTCCTTCTTCTCGGTTCGGGTGTCGGGCTCACCATGGTGTCGCCCTGGTCGGGGGAGAGCGCTTCGTTCACGACGGTCAGCGTCACCGCCGCCATCTGGTTCGTCATCGTGCAGTGGCTGTCCTCGGCGCTCGGCGGCTATCTCACCGGGCGGCTGCGCACGAAATGGGCCGGCGTTCACACCGATGAGGTGTTCTTCCGCGATACCGCGCACGGGTTCCTGAGCTGGGCGCTGGCGACCGTCGTCGTCGCCGGGCTTGCCGGCTCGGCCTTCACCTCGTTCGTCGGAAGCGGGATACAGGCGGCATCGTCGATCGCCACGACCGCGACCGTCGGCGCCACAGCGGCCGCGGCAGGAACCAACGAGGCGCCCGATCTTGCGACGGGCTACTTTACGGACCTGCTTCTTCGTCCCCAGGAGGCCACGGCCAGGGCGCAGTCGGACGATGCGGCCGCCACCGCCGAGGTTTCGCGCATTCTCATGCAGGGCGCAGCCAGGGGCGAGGTGCCGGAGGCCGATCGCGCCTATATCGCGACCATCGTCGCGTCGCGCGCCGCCATTTCGCCGGACGAGGCCCGCGCCCGCGTTGACCAGGTGCTGCAGCAGATCGAGGACGCCAAGAACGCCGCCCTCCAGGCGGCCGACGAGGCACGCAAGTCAGCCGCTACGGTGGCGTTGCTGGGTGCCCTGTCCCTGCTGGTCGGTGCCTTCGTCGCTTCCGCCGCTGCCGCTCTCGGCGGCCGTCAGCGCGACGATGAAGAGGCGGCCCTCGTGGTGCGGGCGTAAGCTCCAGCGCATTGGTCGGGCACGTCTGCCCGGCCTTCCGGACGTTGCAACAGGCGCCGCACGGCGCCTGTTGCCGCGCGTCGCGTCTCAGGGAACGCCGCGCAATTTCGCAACCGGCAGCTCGTGCGCCCGGCAGCGCCTGTTGAACTATACGAGGTCGAGCGGCACGACGATCGGCTTTCCCGCGGCCTCGCCGAGATGGGCTTCCACGGCGTAGACCGCGCGCAGCCGCTCCGGCGTCAAGACCGCGTCCGGCGGCCCATCGGCGACGATCACGCCCTTGTCGAGCAGGATCAGGCGGGAGCACCAGCGCGCGGCGAGGCTGAGATCGTGCAGCGAGGCGATGACGCCGCGGCCTTCGCCGGCAAGCTCCGCAAAGGTCTTCATCAGCATGATCTGGTGCGAGGGGTCGAGCCCGGCCGCCGGTTCGTCGGCCAGCAGCAGCGGCGCATCCTGGGCGAGCGCGCGCGCGATCAGCACCCTTGCCTTTTCGCCGCCGGAAAGTTCCGTCGCCGGGCGGGCGCGAAACCCGTCGACCTCCATGCGCCGCATGGCACGTTCGACAAGGTCCAGGTCCGCCTTGCCCGGCCGGGAGAAGGCCGGCCGGTGGGCATGGCGGCCGAGCGCCACGATCATCTCGACCGGAACGGGCCAGGCGATGTCGCGCTCCTGCGGCAGGTAGGCGGCATGGCGGGCGCGTTCGCGCGCACCCATCGCCGCGACCGCGCGACCGTCGATCCCGACGTCGCCGCGATGCGGCGTGAAGCCGAGGATCGTCCGCAGCAGCGTCGATTTTCCCGCCCCGTTCGGCCCGATCAGGCCGACGAACTCTCCGGCGGCCAGATCGAACGAGATGTCCTTCAGGATTTGCCTGCCGCCCAGCGAGGCGCCGAGGGCCTTTACCGACAGCAGCGTCACAGCATCTGCCTCCGCGTCTTGTAGACCAGCCACAGGAAGAAGGGTGCGCCGACGAGGGCCGTCAGCACGCCGAGCTTGAGGTCGCGTTCGGGTGCGATGATGCGCACGAGCGTGTCGGCCGCCAGAAGCACGCAGGCCCCGCCGAGCGCGCTCGCCGGCAGGAGCCGCGCCGGGCGCGCGCCGACCAGCGGGCGAAGCATGTGCGGCACCACCAGCCCGACGAAGCCGATGACGCCCGCCACCGCGGTCGCCGCGCCGACGCTGGCGGCGGTGCCGAAGACGGCGAGAAACTGCACCCGCCGCATGTCGACGCCCATGCTGGCCGCCGCATCGCCGCCCAGCGTCAGCGCGTCGAGCGCCCGGCCGAGGCTCGCCAGCATCACCCAGCCTGCGACCATGAACGGACCGGCCAGCCACACATGGGTCATCGAGCGGTCGGAGAGCGAGCCCAGCATCCAGAACATGATTTCCAGCGCCGCGAAGGGATTGGGCGACAGGTTGAGCGCAAGCGCGGTCAGGGCGCTCGCCAGGCTCGAGACGGCGATGCCGGCGAGAATGACCGTGAGCGCGCCGCCGCTGAGGCCGACCATCGCCTGCACCACCAGCACGGCGGCGACCGCGCCCGCCAGCGCCGCAAGCGGCAGGCCGAGCGGGAACAGGGCGGAAAAGCCGGTATAGATGGCCAGCACCGCGCCCAGCGAGGCCGATGCGCTCACCCCGAGAAGCGCCGGCTCGGCCAGCGGGTTGCGCAGCCAGCCCTGCAGCGCCGCGCCCGACAGGCCGAGCGTGGCGCCGATCATCAGCCCCAGCAGCGCGCGCGGCAGCCGGATTTCCTGCATGACGAGGGCAATCGTATCGCCCTTGTCGGAAAGGAGCGCCCTGAGGCTGTCGCCGAAGGCGACCGCCGCCGGCCCGACCGTCAGCGACAGCAGGAAGAGAAGGAAGGTGAGAAATCCGAGCCCGGCGATCACCAGCCGGAAACGCGCCGTGTCGCTCATGGCGTTTCGCTCCGTTCGCCGAGCGCTGCGCGCTGCAGCATGCGCGATGCCTCCAGCGTGAAGGGCGCGCCGCAGATCGTGTACTTGTCCGGGATGGCGATCGCCCGGTCGGAAAGTGCCCTGAAGGCGGGATGCGAGAAATTCGCCTTGGCCAGCGCCGGTGCGCTGTACTGGCTGTCGCCTTCCAGGATGATGTCGGGATTGGCGGAGATCAGCAGCTCCAGCGGCAGGCGCGTCATGCCCTTGAAGCCGAGCGTATCGCCGAGATTGACAAGGCCCGCGGCCTGCACGATCGCATCGGCCAGCGTGCCCGAACCCGACGTGTAGCTGTTGGCATAGTAGATGGCGACGGTCCTGGCGGGCGGATGACGCGCGGCAAGGTCGGCAAGGCCCTTGTCCAGTTCCGCCACCAGCTCGCCGGCCCGCTGCTCGCGATGGAGCAGGCGGCCCATGCGCGTGAGGTTCTCGCGCACGTCGTCGAAAGACGCGGCGGGCGTGAACTGCTCGACCCTGAAGCCAAGCTCGCGAAGCAGGACGACCGTCGCCTTCGCGGTGTAGGTGCCGGCAAGCACGAGATCGGGCTGCATGAGGAAGATCTCCTCGGCCTGGCCGCTGTTGGGCCGGTATTGCGCGGCTTCCTCCACCATCACGGACGTTCCTTCCTCGCCGGCGAGGAAGGACACCGACCTGAGCTGTCCGGGCGCCGCCATCAGCATGGCGAGCTGATCGGTGCACAGGTTGATGGAGACGACCCGCTGCGGCGGCGGGTCGGCAGCGGCCGCGGCAGGGACAAAGGCAGGCATGAGCGCTGCGGTGGCCGCCATTGCGATCCTGCGGCATCGTGCGGAAGCAGCGGTCATGATGACAAGGCCTTTCAGAACGACCGGGTAAAGCTGAAATCGACGGACCGGCCCGGCGCCCTGTAGCCCTGCTTGGTCTGATACTGCTCGTCGAGGATGTTTGCCACCGAAAGCTTGAGGCGCGACTGTTCGTCGAGCGCATAGAGCGCCGTGAAGTCGGCCGTGATGTAGTGCGGAAGCCTGATGGTGTTGGCGGCATCCGCATAGCGCGCGCCGCCGTAGATGACGGCTGCCGACAGTTCGAGATCCTCCATGGGCGTGTAGGTGAGCCCCGCCATGCCCTTGAAGCGGTCGCCATAGGCGACATACCTGCCGTGGCTGCCCGGGCTCTTGTTCAGCGGTTCGCGGATGTCGAGGCCGAGATTGCCGCTCCACGCCTCGCTGAACCGGTGCGTCAGGGTGGCCTCGAAACCGGTTACCTGCACCTTTTCCACATTGTCCGGGTGCCAGGCGCCGAGGGGGTTGGCGGGATCGACCGGCGCCCAGTTGATCTGGTCTTCCACGCGCATGTGATAGACCGCCATGTCGAGGCCCGTATCGGCCGTGGCCTGCCACTTCAATCCCATCTCGTAGGAACGCGACTTTTCCGGTCTGAGGTCGGGATTGCCCGAGAGGTAGGGGTCCGGATAGTAGAGGTCGTTGAAGGTCGGTGCGCGAAAGCCGGTGGCGTAGGATGCGCGCGTCACCAGGTCCGGCGTCAGTTCGTAGCTCGCGCCGATATTGTAGGTGGTGGCCCCGCCGAACTGTTCGTTGTGGTCGAGGCGCAGGCCGCTGTCGAACGTAAGGCCCTGATACTCGAACGAATACTGGCCGAAGACGGCGGCCAGGTCGCGCTTCGTCGTCGCGTAGGCGACGCCCGAGATGGACGTGCTGTCGACCGAATCGCGATAGGCTTCGACCCCGCCCGCCAGAATGTGCTTCGCCTCGCCCGTTTCGAACGTCTTTTGCGTGGAGGCGAGGATGCCGTAGCGCAGCGTGTCGAAATCGTCGCCCCTGGTGCCCCGCCCGAAATTCGAGGCATTGTCGATCGCGCCCATCACTTCGACGGTCGACGACCAGCTATCGGAATGGTCGATGCGCGCGCCGACGCGGCCGGAGGCGTTGGCCGTGTCCGCCTCGTTCGCCGGCTGGCGGTCATACTGGTTGCGGCCGCGTGCATAGAGCCCGTCGGCATAGACGCGCCCCCAATCGAAGTCCTTCGACAGCGAGGCGTTGAAGGAGCCCAGCCGGAAGCCGTCCTTGTCGGGTTCGTGTCCCCAGGTGGTGGGCAGCGTGAAATCGTAGCCCTCGGTGCCCAGAACCTGCGCGCCGAAGGCATAGTCGATCCCATCGGCGCTCCGGCCCTGCACATTGCCCGAAACATAGCCGCCCCACGGATGCAGCACGCCGACGATGGCCGTGCCGCAGCTTGCGCGGCCATCGGCACAGACGCCACCCTGCCGGGTGACGATGTTGATGATGCCGCCGATGGCGTCGGCGCCGTATTGCGCGGAATGGCCGCCCTTGGCGATCTCGATGCGCTCGATCGAGGCAAGCGGGATCGCGGAGAGGTTGACGGTGCCGGCGGTCGCCGAACCGGCGCGCACGCCATTGACGAGGACCAGCGTCTGCGCCGCCGTGGCACCGCGCAGCGAGACGCTCGAATCGGCGCCCATGCCGCCGTTCGAGGTCACCGTGACGCCGGGATAGCTTCTGAGCAGGGATGTCAGGTCGGACGCGGCGGACCGCCGGATCTCCTCCTCGCTTACGACCGTCACGGAGGATGTCGAGCGCGCCAGGCTCGATTCGCGGCGCAGCGGCGTGGTGACCACGATGGCTTCGAGCTGCGTGGCCCCGCCTTCACCGGCGCCCGCATCCTGGGCCATGCCCGTGCCGGCCACCCCGGTGAACGCCAATGCCAGCGCGCTCGTCGTCAAAAGAACCTTCTTCAAATCAACCCCCCAGGCATGTTCGGGCGCATCGTTGCGCCCCGGTTCGCTATAAACCGCGGTCCGACTGGCAAAGCTGAGGAGCAAGGAAAGCTCCACCCGGCCCGTCCCGCACACGGCAACACATCGTGTCACCGCCACGGACGTCCGCGCCGGGGCACCCCTCGTGCCTGGCATGGGTGACTGGAAAGGGCAGGTCTCCTGACTTCCGTTTCTTCGTCTCTCTTCCGCCTTCCCGGCTGCGCAGGACGCGTCCCAGTGGCAATTGGAAGAAGACTCGACGGTTACAGTTGCGGGGGCAGTCCCGGCTTCAGCCTCAAACCGGCTTCACCGTGTTCCCTTTTAATCCGCCTTGCGGCGGAGCCGTTTCCAGCGCGGAACCTAGTCGCTGGGGGACAAGACCGTCAATCGATAAAAGCCGGGCGCGACGATACTCCGGATCGGTGTTTGTCGAAGCGCAAAGAGCGGCTCCATCCGTGCCGGTTTTGCGTGGCCGGCCGAGCGGATTTCGCCTCAGGCGATGCGATCCTCGCAGACAGGCCAAGCCTTCGTGCGGGCGCGCTGCTCGAACGGAACATTGGCGGGCCGGGATCGTTGACTGTCCTGAACCCGGAGTCCGACCAATGCCAGCGCTCGTCCGCTACATACTGAGTCGCCTCTGCATCGGCTTCGCGCTCGGCGCCGCAAGCACGGTGGTCGTCCTGCTGCTCGAACCGTCTGCATTCGGCGCGGCGCTCGGCCCCTTGGAAGTCCTGCTCGTGATCTACAGCATCGGCGCAGCCTTCGCCCTCGGCTATCTCGCGACCGCGCTCGCCTGGGAGAAAACGGAGCGGTAACAGTCGACGCCTCTGCCGGCAGCACGGTCCTTTCGGCGGTCATCGCAAAGGGCTGGAACTGTATTCAAGTCGACAGGCCCGCCACCCTGCCTCGCAGGTCCTGCCAGTCCGCGCGATCGTTCATGGAAGACGAACGGAAGGGGTGCGTCCGGCTGTCGTGGCGGATGCCTTCGCTCGTTCATCGGGAGCGGCCGAACGCCGTGATCCCGGTGCAACGCCGAGTGATGGCGGGGTGACTGCTGTCGCCGCCCTGCCCGGATCAAAAGGCGTGCTCGTTCGTCCCGGCATGTGCGGGGCAGGCGAGTACACATTCTTTCCAGGGCGCCGGCAATCTCGGCACGCCAAGAGACATGCGCCGGATGATCGAAGATCCGGCGCATGCCCGGCCAGGCCGCCGAAGGCGGGAGTGCGGGCCGTTTTCAGGCGCCACGCCATCCCGCCCCGCGCGGGTAGCCTTGTCGATTCGATGTCAGAGACTTTGACGGTCGTCAGATCGAGCGAACGTTTTCCGCCTTCGACTTGCCCGTCTTGCGGTCCTGGCCGATGTCGTAGCTCACCTTCGCGCCGTCGCGCAGCGGGCCGCCGGATTCGACCGCCGAGACATGGACGAAGACGTCCGATCCGCCGTTGTCGGGCGTAATGAAGCCGAACCCCTTGTCCTGATTAAAAAACTTGACTGTACCCGTTGCCATATCGTCCTCGTGAGCTTCGCGCCGGCGGCGCCATCACCTTAGCTTATTCGTCATCTGCCGTTCCCGCAACAGGTGACCGTGCATGCGGAACAACCATCGCACAGACGGGTTCTTCATCCCGACTTCGGCAAGCGCCGACATCGTTCCAGGAGAGGTACACGTCATGACGGACATCCGGGCCAAGGGGTTCGACAGCCCCGCTCAACTGCGCGAGCATCTGGCCGAAATCGAGGACGAGAGCCCGGCGGAGGGGCCGGGCGAGACGAAAACGCCTTCCGCCGTCCAGCAGGTCGCGGACCTTCGCCGGGAGGTCGCCGATCTTCGCGCCCGTCTGGCGACGATCCGCAGGCAGGCGGAAGGGATGGATGTGCCGCCCTCCCGGGGCGAGCTGCACCCCTGGCTGAGGATCGCCGCGACGGCCGCGACGACCTATCTCCTCGGGCGGCTCGTGCAACGGCTTCGCCTCGGCGCGCCGGGCGCGGCCGCCGTGCCGATGATCGCCTCGCAGCTCGACCGAAGGATCTGGTAGGCGGAACAGTGGGGGGCCGGAGGGAGAGAGGCCGACAAGCCCGACCTGCGAGAGGAAGCGCCTCCCGATCATCTGCGAAGCGGGCGCATGGCGGTGGCCGGCGGGCGATCAAGCCGCCCGGCAAGCAAAAGTTGCGGCAGGACCTTTCAACCGCCGGGCGCCGGGACCACATCAGGAGAATGAACAGGTCCAGCATACCCATCGAGCATCTGGCGCGCCTCCGGCGGATCCGCGGCCTGGCGCGGCTGATGGACACGGCGCTGCGCATTCCCGGCACGCGCGTGTCGTTCGGCGCGGACTCCGTGCTCGGCCTTGTCCCGGGCATCGGCGATTTCGCGGCCGCGGCCGTCAGCCTCGTCATCGTCAACGAGGCCCGGCGTCTCGGCGTGCCGAACGACAAGCTCATGAGGATGCTGGTCAATATCGGCTTCGATACGGTCGCGGGAAGCGTGCCGGTGCTGGGCGACGTCTTCGACGTCTATTTCAAGTCCAACCGCCGCAACCTCCAGCTTGTGCTGGATCATTTCGGTCTCGACCACGCCGACCTCGACCGCTAGGTGCCGACGGTGGTTCGCGACCCCCAAGAATTGCGTGAAATGCGGCGGACAAGCCCGGTCCTTCAACTGTCGGCCGGCGGCGCGATCTCGATCATGACCGGTGCGTGGTCGCTGGTGTGATCCCAGCTCCTGGGCGCGCGGCGGACGCCGGCGGAGCGCAGCCGCGGCGCGATGGCGGGGCTGAGCAGGAAATGATCGATCCGCAGGCCCGCATCGCGCTCGAAGGAATTGCGCCAATACTTCCAGAATGTGTAGATCCGCTCGTCGGGATGGAGACGGCGGATCGCATCCGTCCAGCCTTGCGCGAGGAGATCGGCATAGGCCTTGCGAACCTCGGGGCGAAACAGCGCGTCGTCTCGCCAGCGCTCGGGCACGTGGACGTCGAGGTCGGTCGGCATGACGTTGTAGTCGCCGGCCAGCAGAACGGGAACATCGAGATCGATCAGTTCCGCCGCATAGGCGAGAAGGCGCTGGAACCAGCGCAGCTTGTAATCGAACTTCGGGCCGGGAGCAGGGTTGCCGTTGGGAAGGTAGAGGCAGCCGACCAGCATCCCGTCGACGGCGGCTTCGATGTAGCGGCTGTGCGTGTCGTCAGGGTCGCCCGGCAGGCCCCGGCGCGTGAGAAGGGGCACCAGGCCCTTTGCGAGGATCGCAACGCCGTTCCAGCTTTTCTGGCCGTGCCAGACCGCCCCATAGCCGGCACGCTCCAGTTCCGCGCGCGGGAACCGGTCGTTCGGCGATTTCAATTCCTGCAGGCACACCACGTCGGGCGCGTCGTCCTCAAGCCAGCGAAGAAGCACGGCGAGGCGCCCGTTCACGCCGTTGACGTTGTAGGTCGCGATCTTCATCGATCCTCAGTCCGCGCGTCTATTGCCGCCCGCAAGGGCAGCGTCCGGGCGGGGCATGGCGGGATCGTCCGCGGGGTCCGGGTCTTCCAGGTAGGCGGCCGCCTGATGACCGGCAGCGCGCATGACGGCCTCGAATACCAGCGCGGGCGGCCAGCCGGCGGTGATCGCCTCGTCGACGAGCGCGTGGACCGCGCCGTCGATGGCATTCGTGCATTCCAGCGCGGCATCCGGATCGGAGGTCGGGCGTTGCGGCGGGGGAATTCCGATATCCATGGCAATTCTCCTGCTGCAAAAAAAAACGCCCCGCTGGCGCAGCGGGGCGAAAAACCAACATCGGTTTATAAATGCGCGGGCGGCCGATTCGTTCCGTCTCTCACCACAGGCCCGGAAGGAGGCGGAAGCGGACGCGGCGGGCATAATCGCCATAGCCCACGAGCCCGGTGCGAAGAAGCACATCCTCCCAGCTCGTGCGCAGCACGAGGATGGCGCCGGCGAACGCCGCCGGCACGAGCGCCCACCAGGAAGCGAGCGCCAGCGCGATCCCGGCGAACATCACGAGCGCCCCGACATAGCCGGGATGGCGGACGAAGGCGTAGGGCCCGGTGGAGATGACGCGCTGGCCGCGCTCGCGCTGCAGGCGCACACCCGGCTCGAAGAAGCGGTTGACCGCCTGCGCCCAGGTCGTGATGGCGATGCCGGCAAGGAGCAGGAGGTAGCCGAGCGCCACGAATGCCATGGGCACGGCCGACCAGGCCATCCGGCCCGCATCGAGCGTGGCGAGCGGGATCTCCGCCACCATGGCCGGCAGCATCAGCAGCAGGAGGATCCGATCCCAACCCTCGGTCCCGGGCTGGAACCGGCTGCGCGCGCGATAGATGACGGGGTTCGCCCGCTGGAGGACCAGGGCGGACACCGCGTATGCGGCGACGAGAAAGCCGACAAAGATCCAGCCGGGTGTCCAGTCGAACCGCCCGACGGGCAGGAAAACCAGCGCGAGGAGGGCGATCGGCAGGCCGATGGCATAGGCGGCGGCTTTTGAGCGCGACATCGGCGGGGGGTCGGTGAACGTCATGGTGCTGCACCTCACGATACGATCAGGACCGGCGGTAGGATCGCCACGATCCATCCTGGCCTCGCACCAGTTGCCAGCGGCGCGCATCGACGCCCGTGCCCTCCGCCGTGCGATAGGCCGGGACGCTCAGGCGGATGTCGTCGCCGTCCGGGTGCCATTCGCCGATCATCGCGACGCCGTCGCCGAACTCGACCACGCACATGCCTTCGCTCATCTCGGCATCCTCTATCGTGAGGCGGCCGCCTTGAAAGGCATGGCTGTGCGGGAAGGAAAAGCGCATCATCCCACCTCATCCACGGACCGCGATACGTCAGGACGATGATCGTCGCACATGACCTCTCCGTTCGGCCGGCCTTGCCGGCGGCGTAACGGCGCGGTGCAATGGCAATGTAAGGCGCCCGGCGCGGATTTCGACCCGCCGATCGGTCTCCGGCATCACGGGGACGGCACTTTTTCAGGATGACCCCGGTCGTCCACGACTTGCGGCTTTCAGCCTGGAGATGGCCGGTGATGCACTCCGGCAGGCCGCCGGCCTCGACACGATACTCGTCACCGGACACGGCCTGTTCGCGGCCTCCCCATCGTCATGGTGCCGTCCATTTGAGGAGACCCGTTTCCCTGCCAGTGCTTGTCCGCCGGCTGGAATGCGGACGGCCGGGCCTCCGTCACGCCTCGGCGGGCACCTTCGCGGGCCGGGTGGTGCGGTAGATTTCGTCCAGGCTCATCATGTTGGAGAGGTCGACGCTCATCGGGGCCTGGTGCCCGAAGGCGCCGCGCATCAGGCAGGTCCGGGCGGCGGCCTCCGCGGCGTTTTCCAAGATGGCCTCGGGCGACCGGTCGTCGAGCAGGCCGACGAGGACGTTGGCGATATAGGTATCTCCTGCGCCCAGCGTGTCGATGGCCTCGACGGTCTTGGCCGGGGCTTCGAAGACGCCGGTTTCGCCGGCAAGAAGAGCCCCGTCGGTGCCGCGGGTGACGAGGCTCCAGCGGGCCCCCGCCGTCCGGGCACGCTGCGCCAGCGAAAGCGCCTCCCGGCGCGACATGCCGCCGGCGGAGAAGGCGATCAGGAAGCTGTACGGCGCGACCTTCGCGATGCGCTCGGGATCGTGCACCGTGGCGAGATCGTAGGAGACCTTCGTCACCGCGGCAAAGCGCGGCAGCCAGGCGTCGACATGGCTCGACCGGCCGGTGTGGACGGCGTCGAACTGCGAAAGCCGCGACAGGTCGGCCGGCGAGGGCGCGATGATCGACGGGCCGAGATTGGCGCCGACGAAGACCCGGTCGCCGTCCTGCGTCTCGATCACGCAATAGGCCGTCTGCCCCGGCTCGATCCGCAGCAGGGAGACGTCGACCCCTTCGTGGATGAGGGCCGCACGGATCAGGCGCCCGGCATCGTCGTCGCAGACCGCGCCGGCATAGGCGGTCTCGGCGCCGGCGCGGCGTGCGAAGACGGCATGGTTGACGCAGTTCCCGCCGGGAAACATCAGGTTCTGGTCGCGATAGCAATCGACGACATTGTCACCGAAGGCGAGGATTCTGGCGGGATGCGGCATCTGGCAAGCTCTCCTGAGAAGAAACTGAGAACGTTCTCAATTATAGGCCTGCGGTAAAAAAGGCAAATGGTTTCCCGCGTCAGGGGAGCCGGCAATGCGCAATCGTGATCGCGTTCGCAAGGCCGGGCTCAGTGGCGCCGAAAGGTGCCCGCCGGCAGCATTGCTGGAAAAGACAATGGAAAAACAGGAGGATAATCCGGCGTCAGGCGCGGGCGGCGATAAGGGCCTTCTCCCGCGCCGGGAGGGTCAAAGCCGTGCGACGGAGCCGCGCTCGATCAGTTCCGCGGGCATCAGCACGGTGCGCGGGGGATAATCCTCGCCGCGAATGCGCTCCAGCAGCATCCGCGCCGCCGCCTCGCCCATGGCCAGGCGCGGCTGCGCGACGGTGGTGATGCCGGGCCGGTGGAAGCTCATCCAGTCGAGGTCGTCGAAGCAGATGATCGAGATGTCCTGCGGGATGGAGATCTGCATCTCGGCGAGCGCCCGCATCGTGCCTTCGGACATGGTGCCGTCCGTGGTGAAGAGCGCGGTCGGCGCTTCGGGGGCGGTCATCAGGCCGGGCACAACGGCCTGCGCGGCAAGGGCCGAATAGCTTCCGGCCCGCAGCGTCAGGCGCGGGTCGACGGGCAGGCCCTCGATCCGGTGGGCGCGGATATAGCCGAGAAGACGCTGCCAGCTCGGATAGAGCGTCTCGCTTTCGATCGGATCGCCGGCGATGGCGCGGGCGAGGAAGGTGTCGAGACCGCCGCTTTCCTCATCGACGAGTTCGGCCACGATGCCGATGCGGCGATGGCCGGCGGCGATCAGATGGCGCACGGCCTGTTCGGCGGCGGCGATGTTGTCGGTCGCCACGCGGTCGACCATCAGGCCGGCGACGGCGCGATCGATCAGCACGAGCGGCACGCCCATGGCCCGCAGATTGTGCAGGTGCCGCGCCTTGCGCGTGTCGCTCGGGGTGACGATCAGCCCGTCCACCTGCTTTTGCGCCAAAAGCTCGACCGAATGGACCTCCTTGGGCTGGGCCTCGTCGCTGTTGGTGATCAGCAGGCCGAAGCCGTTGGCCTCCGCCACGTTGGAAATGCCGCGCAGCACCGAGGCGTAGAACGGGTTCTGGATGTCGCCGGCGACGACGCCGAGCGTGCGGGTCTTGCCGGTGATCAGGCTGCGCGCCAGCGCATTGGGCCGGTAGCCGAGGCTCTGCGCGGCCTTGAGGACCTGTTCCTTCTTGTCCTCGCTGGTATAGCCGTAACCGCCGAGCACGCGTCCGGCGGTCGCCGTGGAAACGCCGGCTGCCCGCGCAACATCCGTGATCGTTGCCTTGCTTTTCGGAGCCACTGGCAATTCCTCTCACAATTTGAGCCGCCGAAATGAGAATTTTATCATGCTTCGGTTTGGAGAAAATGGCAGCTCTTCTTAGGTGTTAACAGATCGGCGATGGTTTTCAACGTCTCTGGGCGCTTCTTCCTGTTAAGTCATGCTTGACGGATGGGCAATCTCCGTGTCTCATATGTGAGAACGTTCTCGCGACTTTGAAAAAGGGGAACCGGAGAGCGCCATCGCGAGCCCGCGGGGTTCGCCACAACAAGGAGGTCGTCATGTTTAAATCCATTCTGGCCGGATGCGTCCTGAGCGCCGCTTTGGCGATGCCGGCGCTGGCCGATGTCATTCCCGCGCTGCACGATGCGCTGCCGCAGGAATACAGGGACAACGGCATCAAGGCCGCGGTCTTCAACGACTGGGCGCCGGACGAGTACCAGGACGCCGACGGCCAGCTCAAGGGCTGGAGCGTCGACATCGCCAAGGAGATGGAGCAGCGCCTCGGCGTGACCTTCACCTTCGAGGGCACGAGCTTCGACGCCATCATTCCGGGCCTGCAGTCCAAGCGTTTCGACGCGGGCTTCTCGTCCTTCGGCACCACGGCGGAGCGCCTGAAGACGCTCGACTTCGTGTCCCAGCGCCGGATCGGCACCTCCTTCGCCTACCCGGCGGACAGCACGCTGGACATCAAGTCGGCGGGCGATGCCTGCGGCCTGACGGTCGCCGTGCTCAACGGTTCCTGGGACATCGGCCTTCTCGAAAGGCTGAACGCCAACGAGTGCAAGGACAAGCCGGTCGTCATGCAGACCCATGGCACGCAGGCGCAGGCCGAGCTTGCCGTGCGCTCCAACCGCGCGCAGGCCACGGTGGGCGGATCGGTCAAGCTGGCCTATATGGCAAAGCAGACGGGTGACCTCAAGGTGTCCGATCTGGTCCTTTCGCCGGTCAATAGCTGCATTGGCGTGCGCAAGGGCGATCCGCTCGGCCAGGTGCTGACGGATACGATCCAGTCGATGATCGACGACGGCACCTATGAGAAGATCATGGCCAAGTGGGGCCTCGACGACAGCGGCATGCTGACCAAGGCGCTGCTGATCACGGAAGAGAACCCGGCCGATCTTTGAGCCGCCTGTCTTGCCGCGTGCAAATCCATCCGGTCCGGACGCGCTTCGGGCCGGATCAGGCAGTCCCGGACGGCCAGCAAGGAATGACGATGTCTGAAAAACCACTCTCCCGCCCCTCGATCCACGATGTGAAGCCCATCGCGGTGCCGAAGATCGGCCACTGGATCGGCGGGGTGGCGCTTGCCGTTCTCGCGGTCGTCTTCCTGCAGGTGCTCGTCACCAACAAGAACATGCAATGGAGCGTGGTCGCCGAATACATGTTCAGCCGGCCGATCCTTTCGGGTCTCGGCATGACGCTGCTGCTGACGGTGCTTGCCATGGTGCTCGGCCTGGCGATCGGCGTCGTGCTCGCCATCATGCGCCTTTCGGCCAGCAGCGTCTTCCGGTCGGTAAGCTGGGGCTGGATCTGGTTCTTTCGCGGCGTGCCGCCGCTGGTGCAGATGATCTTCTGGTACAATCTCGCGCTGCTTCTGCCGGAGATCTCGATCGGCATCCCGTTCGACGGGCCGAAGCTTTTCTCCTGGAATACCAACGCGCTCATCACGCCCTTCAGCGCGGCCATCATGGGCCTTGCCTTCACCGAGAGCGCCTATGCCGCCGAGATGATCCGCGCCGGCATCCAGGCGATCAATGCCGGCCAGACGGAAGCGGCCGCCACGCTCGGCATGACGCGCGGCCAGACGCTTCGCCGCATCGTGCTGCCGCAGGCGCTGCGCATCGTCATTCCGCCCATCGGCAACGACACGATCTCGATGCTGAAATTCACCTCGCTCGTCTCCGTGCTGGCGCTGCCCGACCTGCTCTATTCCGCGCAGATGGTCTATGCGCGCACCTACCAGACCGTGCCGCTGCTGCTGGTCGCGACCATCTGGTATCTCGTGCTCACCACCGTCCTGACGGTCGTCGAGCATGCCGTCGAGCACCGGTTGAAATCCGAACACCGCGCGGGTGCGAAGAAGGCGGGCGGATTTTTCCCCTTCCGCCTGTTCGCGCGCCAGCAGGAGGCCCTTTGATGGACGACCAGATGACCGCCGAACCGCTGCTGAAGGTCGAGCGCCTGCGCAAGAGCTTCGGCGCCCATGAGGTGCTGTGCGGGATCGACGTGGCGGTGATGCGCGGCGACGTGACCTGCATCGTCGGCCCGTCCGGTTCCGGCAAGAGCACGCTGCTGCGCTGCCTCAACTATCTCGAAAAGCCGACGGGCGGCGCGATCTTCCTGCATGGCGAACCCGTCGGCGTGCGCTGGAAGGGCGACAGGCTCTACGAGATGAGCTTCAACGAGCTCGCCCGCCAGCGCCAGCGCATGGGCATGGTATTCCAGGGCTTCCATCTGTTCCCGCACAAGACCGTGCTGGAAAACGTCATCGAGGCGCCGGTCCTCGTCAAGCGCGTGCCGCGGGCCGCGGCGGTCGAGGAGGCGATGGTGCTTCTGGACCGCGTCGGCATGAAGGAGCGGGCGGACTATTATCCCGCGCAGCTTTCCGGCGGCCAGCAGCAGCGCGCGGCGATTGCCCGCTCGCTGGCGATGAAGCCCGATGTCATGCTGTTCGACGAGCCGACCTCGGCGCTCGACCCCGAGCTCGTCGGCGAGGTCCTTGCCGTCATGCGCAAGCTTGCCGACGACGGCATGACCATGGTCGTCGTCACCCATGAAATGGGTTTTGCGCGCGACGTCGCCGACCACCTGATCTTCATGGACGGCGGGGTGATCGTCGAGCAGGGCCGGCCGGCCGACGTGCTGACGCGCCCGCAGCACGATCGTACGCGGGCGTTCCTGGCGCGCGTGCTGGCTGACGCGTGAGGCGTCAGCCGAGCGTCTGTCCCAGCGCGGATGCGGTGAAAAGGTCGAGATGGGCGCCGCCGTTGTTCTTGAACACGGTGATTTCTTCGGCGTTCCTGCGGCCTTGTGCCTTCCCCTGGACGAGTTCGAACAGGTCGGCCTTCACGGCATCCCAGGTGATCGCGCCGGAGGCGACGGCCTGCGACAGGTCCCCGCCGCCCTCGATGTTGTTGCGGCTGTCGACGAAGATCGTGCCGCGCGCCAGCGCCGCATCGTCCGCCTCGCGAAGCGTCGGCAGGTAGGCGCCGGCGAGGTCGAGATGGCTGCCGGGCCGCAGCAGCGCACCCTTGACCAGCGCCGTATCCGACATGGTGACGCAGGACACGACATCGGCGCGGGCGACCGCGCCGTCGAGGTCGCCGCTCGCCGCCGCATCGATGCCTTTCTCCCGCAGCCCGGCCGCGACGGCCTCGGCGCGGGCGGCGGTGCGGTTCCAGATGACGACCCGCCGCAGCGAAGGCCGGGCGGCAATATGCGCCTCGGCGAAATGCGGCGCGAGGGCGCCGGCGCCGACGATCAGCAGGTCCTCCACGTCGTCGCGGGCGAGGATGGCGGCGCCGAGAGCGGAATCGGCGGCGGTCTTGCGCGCCGTCATGGCCGCGCCGTCGGCGACGAGCAGCGGGCCGCCCGTGCCGCCGTCGAACAGCGCGACCAGCCCCTGGACGGCGGGCTGCGGTGGCTGCAGGCGTGCGTTCTGCGGGAAGACGCCGACCATCTTCACGACGATCGGGCCGGCGGGCGCCCAGCCGGGCAGGGTGACGAACTGCGCGTCGCCGCCGGCCGGGTCGGACTGCACCACGACCTCGCACGCGGGCATGGCCCCGCGATGGGCCTTCCGCAGCGCCTCGATCAGGAACGGCCAGTCAAGCGCCGCGTGAACGGCGGCCGCGTCGAAAACATGCATGTCGAACCTTTCAGGTCTTGAGGGTATAGGTGACCAGATGGCTTGGGGTTACGAGCTGCGACAGGGCGAGCGGGCGCCCTTCGGCGTCGGTGACGATCTTCTCGATCCGGTAGACCGGCTGGGCGGCCGTGATGGCCAGGATGTCGCGCTCACTGGCCGAGGCGAAGCCGACATCGATCTGCCGTTCCGCATGGGCCGGCTCGATGCCGGCCTTGTCGCGCAGCGCCGCGAAGAAGGAGCCGCCCCTTGCGACCGGGGCGATGACGTCGGGAAAGCGCTGCGGATCGAACCAGAGCGTTTCGAGCGTCATCGGCCGTCCGTCGTCCTCCAGCAGCCGGTCGAAGCGGATCAGCGCTCCGGCCCGCAGCCGGGCGCGGATGGCCGGCGCGTCGGGATTGTCGTCGCGCGACAGGATGCGGTGGCCGGCCTTTCGGCCGAGCCCGTCCATCGTCTCGGAGAAGCCGGAGAGCGAAACGAGCGTCTGGCGCACCTTGCCGGGCATGACGATGGTGCCGCGGCCCTGCTGGCGCTGCAGGCGGCCATCGGCGCAAAGCTCGCCGATCGCGCGCCTGAGGGTGATCCGGCTGACGCCGTACTGCGCCATGAGCTCCGGTTCGGTGGGCAGGAAGCTGCCCTCGGCATACTGGCCGGCGTCGATGCCGGAAAGGATCGAGCGCCGGACCTGTTCGTAGAGCGGCAAGAGGTTTGCTTGGTCTTCCATCCGCTCTTCCGGGCTTTCTCAGTAGCTGATCTTCTTCATGTAGCGCCGCGCCGCCAGCATTTCGTGCTTGCGCAGGTCGGCGATCTTATAGGCGAAACGCCAGAGCGTGTCGAAGAAGATCAGTGGCACGACATTGCCGCGCAGCCGCGGGTCGATGCCGGCAAGATCGAGCTTCTCGGCGTCGAGAACGAGGATGTTCTCGGCCGAGCCGAAGCGGTGCAGGAATTCATCGGCGCGCTCCTCGAGCGGGCGCGTGCTGTCGAGGCCCTTCATGAGGATGAAGGCGCGGTCCTTGTCGAGCACCTCGAAGGGGCCGTGGAAGAACTCATTGGCATGGATCGCCTGGCTGTTGATCCACTGCATCTCCATGAGCACGCAGATGGCGAAGGAGTAGGCCGCGCCGTAGCTCGCGCCGCTGGCGACGGTGTAGATCACGTCCTCTTTCGCAAAGCGCGGCGCGTAGTCCTCGAACATAGGCGCGAAGGCGGCATGCGCCCGGTCGATCGCCGGCTGCAGGGCGGCAAGGCTTTCGATCAGCGTCCCGGTCAGGTCCTCGCCGCCGGCCAGCGCCACGAGGCCGAGGACGATCTGGTAAATCCGCGCATAGTTGCTGTCCTTCGCATCGATCGGCACGCCGGTCGTGTAGGGCGCCTCGAAGCCGACGACGTGATCCACCGCCTTGCCGAGCGGCGAGGCCGGCTCGACCGTCAGGCCGATGGTTTTGGCACCTTGGGCGCGGGCAAATTCGGCCGCGGCGGTGGTCTCCTTCGTGGTGCCGGTCATCGAGCAGAGGATGACCAGCGAATTCGCATCGAGGGCGCGGGGCGCGCGGGCGACGAACTCGGCGGCATTGTAGACATCCGAGGGCAGCGGCGAATGCTGGTCGAGCAGGAACTTCGCCGGATGCATGATCGACAGCGATCCGCCGCAGGCGACGAAGAAGACATGCTTCACCGATTTTGCATCCAGGGCGGAGAGCGCGGCGACGACGCCGGCGTCGAAGGCGGAGGGGAGGGACATGATCGGACCTTTCTATATGACGTTATAATACGTATTATAATCCGCATGGCGGCGTCAAGCAGGCTTGACACCCGGGACGAAATTTTGCGAACGTTCTCACATTCGATGCGAAAGTGGCTGGCCCGACCGTGGGCGGGGAGTTGAGCGTGAGCCGGATTTACGACACCGTGGTGATCGGCGGCGGCATCATCGCCGCGGCGGCCGGGCAGCATCTTGCGGCGGCGGGCTATCGCACGCTGCTGGTCGAGCGCGACGACTATGGCGCGGGCACCTCCAGCCGGACCTCGCGCCTCCAGCATTGCGGGCTCGGCTATCTTTCCGCCGCCAGCGGCTCGATTGCGGCCTTTCTGCTCCATCCGCGCAGGGCCATCGAATGTTTCAGCCTCATGCACCGCGCGATGCGCGGGCGGGCGGAGTTCGTGCGCCTGGCGCCCGAGCGGGTGAAGCCCGTCACCTTCATCGTCCCGCTGACGCCGGAAAACGCCATTCCCCGCTGGAAGGCGCGGCTCGCCTTCCGCCTGATGGCGGCCAGCGACGGCGGCGAAGTGCCGCTCGACCTTCGCATCCTGTCTGCCGCGGAGGCGCGGGCCCATCCGGCGCTTCAGGGCATGGCGGGGATCGAGCACATTCGCGGCGCGATGAGCTTCACCGAATACCAGTACCATTGGCCCGAGCGCATCGTCGTCGATACGGTCATGAAGGCGCGGGCGATCGGCATGGAGGCGCTGAACCATACCGCGGTGACGGGCCTGGCGCGGGAGGGCGATCTCTGGCGCGTCACGCTTGCGATGGCCGAGGGCACGCGGCATGTCCTGGCGCGCGCGGTCGTCAACTGCGCGGGCGTCTGGGTCGACGAGATCACCGCGCTGGCCGGCGCGCCGCATATCCGCAAGAATACCGGCGAAAAGGGCACGAACATCGTCCTGCGCCTGCCGGAAAGCCTGCGCGGCGCCGGTTTCGAGACCGTGACGGCGGCGGGGGCGCCCTTCTACCTGATCCCATGGGGCGAACTCCATTACGTCGGGCCATGGGATTGCGTCTCGGACGGCAGGCCGGAGGGGTTTCGCGCGGCCGAGGCGGAGATTTCGGCGATCCTCGACCAGCTCGGCCGCCTGTTTCCGGGCTTCGGCCGCACGCGCGAGGACGTGCTCTATGCCTGGGCGGGCGTGCGGCCGCGCAGCCTTGCCGGGGATGGCCGCAGCGCGGCCCCCGCCGTGCGCGAGCACGACCTGACAAGCGAAGGCCTGCCGAATGTCTTTGCCTTCACCGGCGGGCTGCTGATGACGCATCGCGATGCCGGGCGGCGGCTGACGCGGGCCGTCGCCCGCCGGCTGGCGCCATCGGGGCCGCGCCGTCCGCTCGATGCGCCGGTGCCGGCCTCTGCGGACATGGACCATGTGACGGAGGCCTCGGTCGCCCATGCCATCCTGAACGAGCAGGCGCAGACGCTCTCGGACATCCTGCGCCGCCGCCTTTCCGTCGGCTGGGAGCCGGATCTCGGCCGGCGCCATGCCGAAACGGTCGCCGGCCTTGCCGCCCCGCTTCTCGGCTGGACGCCGGAGGAGACGGCGGCGCAGGTTGCCGCGTTCATCGACGAGACCGCCACCGCGTTCAATCTGCGCACGGCCGGGCCGCGATAAAGGGCGACTGGAAGAGAGAGCGTTCTCATAAATCGACGACAACAGCCGCACCGGCGGCCATGGAGGAGGACAGGCGATGGCCCTTGACGAACGCAGCATCAGCGTGATGAATTTCCACTATGTGCGCCATACGCTGGACCGGTTCCTGGCCGACGTCTGCGATGCCGGGGTCTCGCGCATCGAGCTCTGGGCCGCCGCGCCGCATTTCTACATTGGCGACAAGACGCTGGCCGATGCGCGGGCGCTGGGGCGGAAGGTCCGCGGCATGGGCATCGACATCGTCGCCTTCACGCCGGAGCAATGCATCTATCCGGTCAACATCTCGGCGAAGGAGCCGGAACTGCGCGACCGTTCGCTGCGCTATTTCCTGGAATCGATGGAATTCGCCGTCGAATGCGGCGCGCCGGCGCTTCTCGTGACGGCGGGCGGCGGCTACCGCGACGAGCCGGCGGAACAGGCGCTGGAGCGCTGCGTCGATTCCATGGGCCTCCTGTGCGACCGCGCGCAAAGGCTCGGCATCGACCTGTGGATGGAATCGCTGCCGGATTCCTTCGCCAACATCGTCCGCTCGGCCAGCGAAATCCGCGACTTGATGGACAGGCTCGCAAGCCCCGTGCTGCATGCGGTCTATGACGTGGCCGGTGCCGTCATGACCCATGAGACGCCGGAGGATTACTTCACGCATCTCGCCGGCCGCCTCGCGCACGTGCATTTCACCGATTCCGATGCCGGCGGCAGCCACCTTGCCTGGGGCGACGGCATCATCGATCTCGACAAACTGGTCGCCTATCTGCGCAGCCGGAACTACGATGGCGCGCTGACGGTCGAGCTGACGAACTGGAAATACAATGTCGATCCCACCCCGCCGCTGAGGCAATGCGTCGAGGCCATGCGCAAGGCCCTCGGCCGGGCATAGCGGATGGGTGCGGACATCGCGCGACGGAATCCAGCCGCTGCGCCGGAAGCCTTGCCGGCCATGGCGCCAGGCACGGCCGATCCGCCGCTGCGGCCGTTGCAGCGCGGCCGGATCACAAGCACCGGCGAGGGGACCGCCTGGAAGATCCCTGGCCACCTCGTTCCTCCGCATGACCAACCGACGGAAAGACAACTCTCATGACCGACAACGCCATCTCTTCGGCCGTCATCATCGGCGCCGGCATCTTCGGCGTCTCCACAGGCGTTCACCTTGCCCGGCGCGGCATTGACGTCACCATCGTCAACGACGGGCCGCCGGCCAACGGCGCCTCCGGTCGTTCGCTGTCCTGGCTGAATTCGTCGCGCATGCGCTCATTGCCCTATCACCGGCTGCGCATGGCCGGCATCGACCGCTACCGCACGCTTTCTGCGCGAAACCCGGATGCCGGATGGCTCCGCTTCGACGGTGGCCTGACCTGGGATGCCGATGACGAGCGCAACGAGATCGACGCGGCCTGTCGCCACGAAGTGTCGCTCGGCTACGATGCGCGGCGGCTGTCGGCGGCCGAGGTCGCCCGCGTCACGCCCGGCGTCGATGCCCGCGCGATCACGCCGCAGGGCGCGATCTTCAATCCGGGCGAGGGCTGGGTCGATCTTCCGATGCTGATCGGCATGCTTCTCAGGGAATTCTCCGCGCTCGGCGGTGTGCTGGTGACGGATCAGGGTGCGGCGCGGGCGGTGATCGAAGGCGGCCGGGCCGTCGGCGCCGAAACCGCCAAAGGTGGGCGCTTCCGGGCGGATGGCGTCGTGCTCGCCACCGGCCCCGCCGTGCCGAAAATGGCCGCGGAGAGCGGGCTGGCCATCGACGACGGCACGCCGCTCGCCCTGCTCGTGCAGACGAGGCCGCTCGCCCATCCCCTGCGCGCCGTCCTCAACACGCCGCGCGTCGCGGTCCGCCCGGCGCCGGGCGGCACTTTCGCGCTGGATGCCGACTGGGCGGCCGAGGAAGGGGTGAAGCGGCGCGCGGACGGCGGATACGAGATCGACGAGGCCGTCGTTGCCGCCCTTCTTGCCGAAGCCGGAAGGGTGATGGAGGGCAATCCCCGGCTCGACGTCGCCACGATCGGCGTCGGCGGCAAGCCCATCCCCGGCGACGGCGAGCCGGTCGTCGGTGCGTTCAAGGCGGTTGCGGGCTACCATGTTGCCTTCAGCCACAGCGGCGCGACGCTCGGCCTCATCGTCGGCGAGCTGCTCGCCGATGAGATCGCGACCGGCACCGAGCATCCCATGCTCGCGACCTTCCGGCCGGAACGTTTCACGGCGGGATAGGTCCCCGTGATGGCCGAGCATGGCGACCGGCCGGCTGCTTTCCTCAAGCGCAGGCCTATGCGAACCGGCAACCCGAAGCTACAAGGGCTCACGAGAAGCCTGCTGTAGGATCGAAGGGTGACATGGTTCGCAAACCGGCGACTTTGAAGGATGTGGCGGCGCTCGCGAATGTCTCGCGGGCGACGGCGGCCCGCGCCCTCAACAGCTACGGCTATGTCGGCGGCGAGACCGCGCAAAAGGTCCAGGCGGCGGCGGAGAAGCTCGGCTATCGCGGGAACCGGCTGGCGCAGGCGCTGCGCAACGGCCAGTTGCCGATCATCGGCTGCATCCTCGGCGACATCCAGAACCCGTTCTTCGCCCGGATCGCGCATGACATCGAGGTTCTTGCCCGCGAGTGCGGCCACAACCTCGTCATCGGCAGCAGCGAGGAAGAGCTCGACCAGGAAATCTCCCTCCTGTCGAGCCTGCGCTCGCTCTCCATCCGCGGCTTCATCGTCGCGCCGACCTCGGCCGGCGATAATGCCCATCTGCAAAGCCTCGCCGCGGAAAACGTGCCGCTGGTGCTGATCGACCGCGTCGCCGAGGACGTCGATTGCGACAGCGTCGTGGTCGACAACGAGGGCGGCGCGCGCAAGGCCGTCGAGTATCTCATCGCCATGGGCCACCGCCGCATCGGGCTGCTGCAGGACGACATGCGCATCTTCACCTCGCGCGAGCGCATGACCGGCTACCGGTCCGCCCTTGCCGCCGCGGGCATTTCGCTCGACGAGCGGATGGTGGCGGTCTCGCAATCGACGGTAGAGCACGCGGTCGATGCCACGATACGGCTCTTCCGCCAGAAGACGCCGCCGACGGCGCTCTTCACGGTCGACAGCCTGATGACGCAGGGCGCTCTCCTGGCCTTCCGCTCGATGGGAATGTCCATTCCCCACGACGTCTCGCTGATCGGCTTCGACGACTTCAATCTGGCGACTTTCACCGATCCGCAGATCACCGTGGTCTCCCAGCCGGTGTCGGAAATCGGCCGGGCGGCGGGCCGGCTTCTCTTCGACCGGCTTTCCGGAAAAAGCGACCTTCCGCAGAAAATCCGCTTTGAAACCAAGCTGATAGTCCGCGGCTCGGTCAGTCGGCGCAGCGCCGGCTGAGCCCCGAAAACGCCTTCCATTATTTTTTGACGCCCCACTTGCCAGCGCGCGGTTCTTGTGCGCTAAATATATGTGAGATCGATCTCATAACGTCTCAAAGATCATTTGCGTGGCGACGCCGGCTCATGGCGAGGGCGATCGCGGAGCGCAAAACGGGAAGGTTCAAATGCTCAACTTCGACAGGGATCGCTTTGTGAAGATTCAAAGCGGCGCGGTTGCAATCGCCGGGGACATGCGTGCCCTGATGCGGGATCTGCTGGATGGCGGTCTGGAACGCATCTTCTTCATGGGGACCGGCGGCGTGCAGTTTCTGACCCAGCCGGCCATCGAGCTTGCGCGCAATGCGACGCTCTTTCCGGTCTCGGCCGCCTATCCCGCACAGGTCGTGCTGGAGCCGCCGGCGGGCCTCGACGAGAAGGCGCTGGTCGTGCTGCCGTCGCTTTCGGGAACCACCAAGGAGAGCGTCCAGCTCCTTTCCTTCCTCAAGGAACGCGGCGTGAAGACGCTGTCGCTCACCGGCCACAAGGACACCCCGCTCGGCCGCGACGCCGACTACAACTTCACCAACTTCGCCGAGGACGACACGTCCTCCGAATCCTTCTACCTCCAGACCCTGATCATCGTCCTCGCGCTGCTCGCCGAGCGTGGCGAACATGCCGATTTCGACGCCACGGTGGCCGAGCTCGCGCTGCTGCCGGAACTGCTCGTGTCCGTGAAGGAAGGCTACGAGGCCGAGGCTGCCGCGCTTGCTGCGGAGATCAAGGACGAGACCTATCACATCTTCACCGGCGCGGGCTCCGTCTGGCCCGAAGCCCACTATTACGGCATGTGCATCCTCGAGGAGATGCAGTGGATCCGCACCCGCCCGGTGCAGGCGTCCGACTTCTTCCACGGCACGCTCGAACTGGTGGAGCCGGGCGTCAGCCTCTTCATCTTCAAGGGCGAGGATGCCTTCCGGCCGCTGACAGACCGCGTGGACAACTTCGCCCGGCGCTACACCGACAAGGTGCGCGTTCTCGATGCGGCCTCCGCCAACCTTCCGGGCATCTCGGCCGGCACGCGCAGCCTCATCTCGCCGATCGTCCTTGCCACCATGCTGGAGCGCCTCAGCGCGCATCTGGAGGTGCTGCGCGACCATCCGCTGACCACGCGCCGCTACTACAAGCGCGTCGAATACTGAGACCTTCCGGTCCGGCGGAAACGCCGGGCCGGCCGCCTGCCCTGCATGCCCGACGAAACGAAAACAACAGAGAGGAACCGCGAAATGAAAGCCAATATGGTCTTGAGCACGACGAGCCTCGGGTCGATCGTTGCCGCCGCATTCGTCATCGGCAGCGCCAGCATGGCGACCGCCGCAGACCCGGTCGTCGCCGATCCCAATGCCAAGGTCGACTATTCCGGCACCGTCAGCGTGCTGACGAAATTCGGCCTGCAGCAGCTCTCGCCCTTCTTCGTCGATGCCGCGAAAGAATATGAAAAGCTTCATCCCGGCGTGAAGGTCGAGCTCATCCAGGAGAGCGACGACAGCGTGAAGGGCAAGACCAAGGCCCTCGTCGCATCCAATTCGCTGCCGGACGTCTACTTCACCTGGACGGGAAGCTGGGGCGAGAACTTCGTGCGCGGCAACCGCGCCGTCGATCTCACCCCGGTCATCGGCCCGGATACCGAATGGGGCAAGACGCTGGCGAGCGCCGCCGTCTCCGCCTTCCAGTACAATGGCAAGCTCTACGGCATTCCGCTTTATCTCGACGCCAAGTTCATGGGCTACAACAAGAGCCTGTTCGAAAAGGCCGGCGTTGCCGAGCCGGGCACCTTCGAGGATCTGCTCGGCGCCTGCGCGGCGCTGAAGAAATCCGGCACGACGCCGATCTCGTTCGGCAACAAGGAAGGCTGGCCGGGCGTGCACTATGCCGGGCAGCTTCTTGCCTACAACGTGCCGCAGGCGACGCTCGAAAAGGATTTCGTGCCCGCGACGGCCGAGTTCAGCGATCCCGGCTATGTCACCAGCCTGACGCAGTTCAAGCAGCTCATCGACGAGTGCTCGGACGGATCGGGCACCAACGGCTCCTCCTATGCCTCGGCTCTGCAGCAGTTCAGCAACGGCAAGTCGGCGATGTACTACCAGGAGATCATCGAATTCGACCAGGCGACCGCCGAGGGCGCGCTGAAGCGGGAGGATTTCGGCTTCTTCAAGCTGCCGGTTCCCAAGGATGCCAAGGGTGATCCCAGGTCCGTCGAAGGCGCGCCCGAGGGCTACATGATCAACTCGGCTTCGAAGAACATCCCGCTGGCGATCGACTTCATGCGCTTCGTCACCTCGGCGGAAAACGGCAAGGTCCTCTCGGCCCCGCCCTACGGCCAGCCGAGCGCCACGGTCGGCGGCTATTCCGCCGAGGCCATGAACCCGGCGGTGGTCGACGGCCTGAAGGTGATCGCCGACGCCTCCTACCTGATGCCCTGGCTCGACACCGCCAATCCGCCTCGCGTCGCGGCTGCGTGGCTCTCCGGCCTTCAGGCGCTGATCGGCGGCTCGATGACGCCGGAAGCGGTCATGGAGCGCGTCAAGGAAGCAGCGGCTTCATCCAAGTAAGGATCGGCCAGACATGACCGTCATGAAGCGTGAGCAGAAGGGTGGAGCCGTCAAAATCGGCTTCACCGGGCCGGCCCGGGCGCAAAGCGACCGGTCCGGCCCGCTCGCCGGGATCCTGTCCTTCCGCTGGGTCCTGGTCGCCTTCGTCCTGATCCTCTGGTTCGTCTATTATCCCATCGTCGACAACTTCGTCGTCAGCACCAAGAACCAGGACATCTTCACCGGCGAGACCGCCTTCGTCGGGCTTGAGAACTACCGCCGCCTGCAGGGCGATCCGGTGGTGTGGACCGCGATCGTCAACAACACGCTCTATGCCGTCATCTCCGTCATTTTCCAGGTCTTCGGGGCATTCGTGCTGGCGGCGCTCATCGAAGGGCTTGGCGAGGAGAAATGGCGCCGGTTCTGGCGGGCCGTCTACTTCGTGCCCTCGGCCATCTCGATCACCGTCACCGGCCTTCTCTTCTACTTCATCTACCAGCCGGACATCGGCCTCCTCGATTCGGCGCTGACGCAGATCGGCCTTGCGGACTGGTCGCGCGCCTGGCTCGGCGAGGAGGGGACCGCGATCTATGCCATCATCGCCATGAGCCAGTGGCAGGGCTTCGGCTATTCCACGCTGCTCTTCGCCATCGCCATCCAGAAGATCCCGCGCGAACTCTACGATGCGGCGATCATGGACGGGGCGGGGACCTGGCGGCGGCTGTGGAACATCACCTTTCCGCTCACCCGCGAAATGACCGGCCTCATGGTGATCGTCACCATCACCGGTGCCTTCCAGGTGTTCAACGAGGTCATGGTGATGACCGGCGGCGGGCCGAACAACAGCAGCCAGGTGCTGGGGACATGGCTCTACCAGCAGGGCTTCATCGAAAACGACTTCGGCTACGGCGCGGCGATCGCATCGGTCATCTTCGTCATCACGCTCCTGACCGGCCTGGCGCAGCTCTGGTACACGAAGAGACGGAGGGTCGAGCTGTGAGCGACGCCTATCGACCGCACGAGACCGAGCGCACGGATTTCCTCGCGGTTCTCGCGAAGGTGTGCCTCGTCACCTTTCTGACCAGCCTCGGCATCGTCGTGCTCTATCCGCTGCTCTGGATGGCGCTCAACGGCTTCAAGACCAATGCCGAGATCTTCGGCAACCCGTTCGCGCTGCCCGGCGGCTTCAGCATCGCGAACTACATCTCGGCCTGGAACCAGGGGATCCGCAACTACATCGCCACGAGCGTCATCGTCACGCTCGGGTCCGCCGTCTGCACGGTGCTGGTCAGCGCCTGGACGGCCTATGGCCTCACCCGCTCGAAACTGCCGGGCAAGCCGTTCTTCGTCGGCATCGTGCTCGGCGGCCTCATGCTGAGCCCGACGGTCGCGGTCATCCCGCTCGTGCGCATGATGCAGGAGCTCGGCCTCTACAACACCTACTGGGCGCTGATCATCCTCTACACCGCCTTCCGCATCCCCTTCACCACCTTCCTGATCCGCGCCTACATGCTGGGGCTGCCGCGCGACCTCGACGAGGCGGCGATCATGGACGGCGCCAGCGAGGGGCAGATCTTCTGGAAGGTGACGCTGCCGCTGTGCAAGCCGATCCTGGTGTCCTGCGTCATCCTGCATGTGCTCTTTGCCTGGAACGAATATCTCTTCGCGATGATCTTCACCAGCGGCGCGGACCTGCAGACGCTGCCGGTCGGCCTCACCTCCATCATGGCCAAGCACGGCACCAACTATGCCGTGGTCTTCGCCGCCATGACGCTCTCGGCGCTTCCCATCGTCATCACCTTCTTCGCGGCCCAGCGCTTCTTCATCCGCGGGCTCGCCGAAGGCATCGGAAAGTAGTGGAGGGATCATGTTTAAGCGAAACCAGCTCATCGGCGCGAACTTCTCCTTCCAGCACCACCCCTTCCGCTGGACGGCCGAGCAGCTCGCCGCCATGGGGTTCGAGCGGATGGAACTGTGGGGCATCGCCCCGCATCTCGACCTCTTCCACGACGATCGCACGCGGCTCGCCGAGGTGAAGTCGATCCTCGCCGACAATGGCCTGGCGGTTCGCTGCTTCACGCCCGAGCAGGTCCTCTACCCGATCAACATCGCCTCGGGAGACGCCGCCTACCGCGAGGCGAGCGTCGAGCGCTTCCTGCGGGCCGCCGATCTCTGCGCGGAACTCGGCGCGCGCTATCTCTTCCTGACGCCCGGCCGCGGCTTCGAGTGCGAGAGCCGGGAGGTCGCCTGGGCGCATTCGGTCCAGTCCGTCAACCGGATCGCCGCCCATGCGAGGCCGCTCGGCGTCGCCTGCCTGCTGGAGCCCCTCCAGCGGCTCGAAAGCAACATCGTCACCGATGCGGGCACGCTTGAAGCCTTCTGGCGCGCGCTCGACGGCGAAGGGATCGACATCGTTCTCGACCTCGTCGCCATGGCGACGGCCGGCGACAGCGTCGAGGGATATTTCGAGCGCTTCGGACAGCGGATCGCCCATGTGCATGTCGTCGACGGGGCGCCGGCCGGGCACCTTGCCTGGGGCGACGGCAACCTGCCGCTCGACGCTTATCTCGCCGCGCTCGGCGCGCATGGCTATGCCGGCACGCTCACCTTCGAGCCCTTCGGCAACGGCTCCTACGCGCTCGACCCCGTCGCCGCCTGGAGGCGCTGCCTCGATGCGATCGCCCCCCATCTCGACCGAGCGGATGACGAATGACGAAAGCCAATCCCAACCTGATCGCGGTCGGCGACAATTGCCTTGACGCCTACCTGAACAAGGGCTTCCTCGCGGTGGGTGGAAACGCGCTCAATGTCGCCGTGCAATGGCGCCGGCACGGGCTGAACGCCCGCTATTTCGGCGCGCTCGGCGCGGATGCGGAGGCCGACATCATGCTCGCAGCCATCGAGGAGGCGGGCCTTGATCGGCGCGACGTCGAGATCCGTCCCGGCGCGTCCGCCGTGACACTGCTCACCGACGATGCCGGCGAGCGGCGCTTTCTTCTGGAATCCCTCGGCGTCGGCGAGGACTACGTGCCGAGCGACGACCGCTATGCGGCCTTGCGGCAGGCCGACTGGGTGCATCTCGGCACGAATTCCAGCGCAACGCTGGTGCGCCGGCTCGTGGCGGATGGCGTGCCCTTCAGCATCGACGTCTCCACCCGGCATTTCGACCTTTCGCTGGAGGGCGTGCCGCTGGTCTTCGCCTCCGGCCCGGACGATCCGGCCGAGCCCGTCGAACCCTTGATCGCGCGGTTCAGGGCCGCGGGCGCGCGCCATGTCGTCGTCACCTGCGGCAAGCGCGGCTCGTTCTATGACGACGGCGCCGGCACGGTCGAGGCGGGCTCGGTGCCGGTCGCCGTCGTCGATACCTGCGGCGCGGGCGACAGCTTCATCGCGACCTTCATCACGGCGCGGTTCTTCTCGGACCTGCCCGGCAAGGCCGCGCTCGACCGCGCCGCCGAAAGGGCCTCGCAGACCTGCACCCATCTCGGCGGCTTCCCGCAGCCGGTCCGGGCGATCCCGCAATGGCTGCTTGCCAAATACGACGCCGTCATCCGCAGCACACAGAGGGCCGGAACATGAACGCCATCACCATGCGGCCGCCCGTCGCGGCGAAACGGGGCGACCGCTCCTTCTGGCTGCAGAGCATCGGCGCGGATGCCGTGACGCCGCCCCTGGAGGGCAGCCTGGACTGCGACGTGGCGATCGTCGGCGGCGGGTACGCCGGGCTCTGGACGGCGCTGCGGATCAAGGAACAGGCGCCCGAAACGCGCGTCACCGTGCTGGAGGCGGATTTCTGCGGTTCCGGCGCCTCCGGCCGCAATGGCGGCCAGGTCCATAGCTGGTTTGCCGAGATCGACATGCTGCGCGCGCTCGTCGGCGAGGACGATGCGCTGATGCTGTGCCGGGCGACCGCCGATGCGATCGAGGAGCTGCATGGCCTGCAGGCCTCCGGCACGATCGACATGGACCTGAGGCTCGACGGCTGGCTCTGGACCGCAAGTTCGACCGCCCAGGAAGGGGCATGGACGGCGGCCGCGGAGCTCGGCCGCGCGCTCGGCGAGCCGCGCCTGCGCCCGCTCGGGCGCAACGACATCCTGCGCCGCACCGGCTCGGCCGTCTCCTATGTCGGCATCGTCGAGGAGAGGGCAGGGACGGTGCAGCCGGCCAAGCTCGCCATCGGCCTGCGCGATCTCGCCCTTTCGAGGGGCATCGTCGTGCACGAGCGCAGCCCCGTCCTCGAGATCGTGCCCGGCCCCCGGCCGCGGCTGCGCACGGCGGGCGGCACGCTTTGCGCCGGCAAGGTGGTGCTGGCCGCCAATGCCTGGCTGTCGGCCATCGCGGAGCTGCACCCCTATCTCTACGTCGTCAGCAGCCAGGTCATCGCGACGGCGCCGGTGCCGGACGTCCTCAGGCGGATCGGCTGGACGGACGGCGCGTCGATCTGCGATGCGCAGCAGCATGTGCTCTATTACCAGCGCACGCCCGAGGGCACGGTCATCTTCGGCCGCGGCACGGGCGGCATCGCCTATGGCGACCGTATCGATGCCCGCTTCAACCGCGGCGGCGACGGCGGGGCGGACAATATCCGCGAGATGCACCGGGTCTATCCCGAACTCAGGGACGTGCCCGTACTGTGCGACTGGAGCGGTCCGATCGACTGCACGGCGCAGCACCTGCCGGTCTTCGGCCATCTGCAGGACCACGCCAACATCTTCTACGCGATGGGCTTCAACGGCACGGGCATCGCGCAGGCGCCGGTCGCAGGCCGCATCGTGGCAAGCCTGGTGCTCGGCCGCGACGATGCCTGGAGCCGTTGCGGGCTCGTCGGCCTCGACAGACGCACGCGGCTTCCGCCCGAACCGCTGCGCTATCTCGGCGCGCGCGTGGTGCGGCGCGCCATCCGGCGCAAGAACGATCTCGAAATCCGCAACAGGACGGCGGATCCGGTCACCCGGTTCCTGGCCGGGCTCGCGCCCTGACGACGGCGCCTTAAATCAAACAACGGAATGGAACGATGGCCGATCTGTCGCTGAGAAACATCCGCAAGGCCTATGGAGAACTGGAAATCCTGCACGGCATCGACCTGGAGATCCGGTCGGGCGAGTTCATCGTCTTCGTCGGGCCGTCGGGCTGCGGGAAATCCACGCTCCTGCGATCGATCGCCGGGCTGGAGACCATCACGTCGGGCGACCTCGTCATCGACGGCGAGCGGATGAACGCCGTCGCCCCGTCGAAACGGGGCATCTCCATGGTGTTCCAGTCCTATGCGCTCTACCCGCACATGACCGTCTACGAGAACATGGCCTTCGGGCTGCGCATCGCAGGCATGGCGAAGGCGGAGATCGACGCGCGGGTGCACAGGGCGGCCGAGATCCTCCAGCTCGACAAATACCTGCAACGCCAGCCGAAGGCGCTTTCCGGCGGGCAGCGCCAGCGCGTGGCGATCGGCCGGGCCATCGTGCGCAATCCGCGGGTCTTCCTGTTCGACGAGCCGCTGTCCAACCTCGACGCGGCGCTGCGCGTCGCCACCCGCATCGAGATCGCCAAGCTGAAGCAGAGCATGCCCGACGTGACGATGATCTACGTCACCCACGACCAGGTCGAGGCGATGACGCTGGCGGACCGTATCGTCGTGTTCAAGGACGGCTGCATCGAGCAGGTCGGCTCGCCGACCGATCTCTACCGCAGGCCGCAAAATCTCTTCGTCGCGCAGTTCATCGGCTCGCCGGCGATGAACATCCTCAAGGGCACGGTCATCGAGCGCGGCGAGACGTCGGCGCGCTGCCGGCTCGATTGCGGCGTCGAGATGGAGCTGGCGACGGAGCCGGGCAGGCTTTCGAAGGGCGAGGCGGTCAGCATCGGCATCCGCCCGGAGAACACGCAGGTCGCGAAGGGCGAGGGGACCGATCTCGCCTTCACCGGGGCCATCGATCTCGTCGAGCATCTCGGCGAGGTGCAGATCCTCTATCTCGACCTGCCGGGCGCCAGCGAGAAGTTCCTGATCAAGGCGGACGGCGAGAGCGCCTTTACGCGCGGGCAGGACATCCGCTTTGCCGCGCGCCGCCAGGACATCCACGTATTCGATGCCACGGGCAGCGCCGTCGCCTGCAAGGTGATATGAGGCCGGGGGCGATACGGGCCGAAAAGCGTGCCATTCACAGCGACCGGAAGACGACGTCGCGGACATCGGAGAGGCGGATCTCGTTGCCGTCGATCGTCAGCACCCGGTCCGTCGTGTCGCGCTGGGTGCATCTTTGCGCGCCCACCACGCCGTCAGACTCGATGAAGTAGTCCACCTTGAGGCCGGAAGGCGTCTGGATGTTGGGCACGACCTTGAGGATCTCGTATTCGCCGGAGAAATCGACGGCATTGTCGTCGCACAGCGCCCAGAGCGCGTCGCGGTCCGCTATCCTGCCGAAATGCAGCGCCTTGTCCGCCGTCTCGACGAGGTCGCGTCTCAGGCTCACGGCTTTCACGGCGTTCAGCCGGCCGTCGTTCCAGGACGCTCCCTCCAGTTGCGGGTCGGTGTCGACGGCGGCGAGGATGCGCATCTTGATGTCCTTGGGGCTCTCCAGCCCGAGGGAATGCACGAGGCCCGCCGTGAAGGAGACCAGCGCGGTCGCCGGCGAGGAGCCGGAATCGGCAACGACGGTGCCGTCGCCGTCGCGCGTCGCGACGCCGCAGCCGGGCGCGGCAAGGTCCACATATTCGCGGGCATAGTGCGAGAACGGCGCTTTCCGGCCGGAAAGGCCATGGGCGGCGACCGTGATCACGTTCTGCGCGCTGAAACCGCCGTAGCGGGCGGGATATTGCCGGGCGGAGACGAGGTTCTGCCCCGGCCCGCCGCCCTGCCTGTTGCCGGCCGCGACGACGAACAGCATCTCGGTCTTGTCGGCGAAGTAGCGCTTCACGCCGGCATGGTCCTGCTTGCCGGCCAGGCTGATGTTGACGATGGCGACCCGGTCGCGCTGCAACTGGTCGATGGCCGTCGGCAGGTTGAGCGGGGACACCATGCCGCCGCTCAATTGCGAGGAGGCGAAATTGACGATGCGCAGCTTGATCGGCGGGCGCGTGCCGCCCCAGCGCGCGACGATATCGGGACCGCCGAGCAGCAGCGAGGCCATGCGCGTGCCGTGGAACTGCCAGGCGGGCCGTTCCGGACCGAAGGGCCGGATATCGCCGGTCAGGGGAGAGCTGTTGAGATTGACGCCGAAGACGTCGTCGACGGCGCCGTTCTTCGGCAGGTCGTCCTTACCGTCCTCGCCGTCCATCTCCTCCTGACGGACGAGGAGCACGTCGAGCGTGAAGAAATCGTCCTCCGGTTCCGAAAGGCCGGTGTCGATGATGCCGATATTCGTCGGCTCGACCGTGCCGCCCGACAGGGCGCGCAGGCGCGCCTCCTCGTCGAACACCGCCTTGAGGGCGGCCATGTCGATCGGCTCGGGCATGTCCTCCGATCCCGAGCAGGGCGTCTGGCCGTCGGCCGAGGCGATCTGCACGGACTCGACCAGGAGATAGTCCCCCTCGTTGCGCGGCCTTGCCTCGGGCGTCGTCACCTGCTCTGCGACGGCCGCGACCTGCGGCGTGGAATTCTCCTGCACGATCTGCCGGAAATCCGTGCCCGCCGTGCGGGGCACGAAGATCTGCGGCTCGGCCGCATAGGGCAGCGTGATCTTCTGGCCGACGGCAAGCTTGCGGAAGAATGCATCCGGGCTGCGCGCCCCGCTCCTGCCGCGGTTGAGCTCGAACGTCTTGCGCAGCGTGACGTTGCCGTAGACGCCCGTATGCTCGCGCAGCAGGCTTTCGATCGTGTCGCCCTCGCGCACCTCCACGTCGATACGGCGCTCCAGCTTCACGCAGCTCGGAATGGCGACCGTCTCGCCCGGGACGAGGGCCTCGTCCGGCGCTTGCAGGCGGTTCAGTTTCAGCGCCTCGGCGGCGAGCGCCTCCGCCACCGCCCGCGGCTGCTCGCCGCAGGTTTCGGCAAGGAGGCTTTCGAGCGTCACGCCGGGGCTTTGCACGGTGATGTAGGTCGGTTCGAAATTCTGCGCGATGAGTTCCTTGAGCTCGGGCGTCATGCCGTCGACGGCCCGCGAGGCATAGGCCGGCGGCGCCTCCTCGCCGGATGCCGCCCCTCCGCCCGCCGCGGCGAGCAGGCAGGCGAGAAGAGCGCAAAGGCGCGGGGACCTAGAGGACATTGGAGGCTCCTTCGATCGCGATGATCGAGACCGCGCTGTTGGCCGAGGTCTCGCAGCCGCCCCGGATGTGCACGCCGAGGATGTCGCCGTGTTCGTCGCGCACTCCCGCCCCCGACGAGGCGCCGAGCGTATCGATGTCGTCGTAGAAGATGAACGGCTCGCCCGGGGCGCCGGCCGTCCCGACGCCGATCTTCTTCGGCTCGCCCTGCGGATGCTGGATGATGGCGAGTTTCTCCCCGGCCACCGCCGGGCGGGAGGCGAGCGCGGCGGGGCGGACGAAGGCGCCGGGATATTTTCCGTCGGCGTCCGGCGCGAGCTCGACGAGCGCGAAATCGATCCCGCGCTCGGTGTAGACCCGCTCCACAACCCGCTCGATGGAAAAGCTGCGCGCGACCCGCGCGACATGGGTCTGCGGGTTCACCTGATAGCCGAAATGGACGAGTTGCAGCCTGGCGAGCTGCTGGTCGGAGGCGTAGACGATGCGGTGCTCCCCGTCGCGCTCGCGGAAATAGGGCGTCGTCCAGCCGGAGGCGCCGCCGCGCTGGGTCTCGAAGCAGTGCCCGGCGGTGAGGACCATCCGGTCGGAGATCAGCGTGCCGGTGCACCATCGACGCCCGCCGATCGTGCCGGGCGTGTAGCCGGGCAATTCGCGCCGGATCGCCCGTTCCGGCTTCCACTGGAACTGGACCGTGGAGCCCTCGTTTTCCGCCACGTAATCCTGCGTCACCCCGAGGCTGCCGTCGTAGAGCTCGACGTCCTGGAGGTCGTTTCTCGGGCCGCAGACGGTTTTCGGCTCGATGCCTTCCACGAAGGGGAGGCCGTAAGGCGTGGAATCGATCTCCTGCGTTTCGCCGGGCCGCGCCAGAAAGGCGAAGGAGGCAAACAGAACCAGGGCCATGATTAACTTGGAATTAGCCTGCCGTTTCAAAATGAAACCCCTCCTTATAGAAATCGGCGCCGGCGCAGACCTTCTTTTCATGCCTCCTTGAAGTGTAAGTCGTATCAGCACTTCTATCATACTTTTATAAGTGCATCCATCGTCGACTTGTCGTTGACAATGCAGGCGTCTTAATCTTCAATGCAGCCATCTATCGGAAATAGCATAGCAGTACATGCCGCTCTGAAGCTGGAGAACGTTCGTTCTCGAGGAGGCTGCTCATGTCTCGTGCATTCGTTTTCCTTGCTGCAAGCGTGGCGACCGTCCTCATCGGCAGCGCGGCCTGCGCGCAGGCAGCGGGAAAAGGCGGCGAGACGAAGGGGGAGGGCACGGGCTGGTGCTCTTCCATCGGCGAAAGCCGCACCGTCTGCGCGGATGTCGTCGCCCTCGACCAGACGCTGGTTTACAACCGTTTCGGCTCCTTCAACCCGTTCGGCATGATCTTCGCCCTCCGGCGCGACGTCGTGCCGACGGCGGAAGGCCCGGAGAAATACGACGCGGACGCATGCGGGCAGACGGACGGGACGGAAACCTATGGCGCAGCCGCATCCCTCACGCCCGGCGCCGTGCGGCTGAAGGACTGCAAGCGCCCGCGGCCGATGGTGCTGCGCGCCAATGCCGGCGACGTCCTGCGCATCCGCGTCCAGAACCTGCTGCGCGACAGCCAGCCACGTTACTCCGAGGATTTCTGCCGGTCGGCGAAGGCGGAGCCGGCGACGGGCCGGATGTGGGAATTGCTGGGCGCGATCCGGTCCTGGGTTTCGGAAGGGCCTGCCGACCGCGCCGCGCACAAGGAGGCGGATTGCAGCACGGACACCGCCGGAAGGCGCCCGGACGCAAAGGCCGGACAGGAACCGGACACCGACGCGCCGGCGACGAGGCTCCTGTCCATGGCGATCCAGGGGCTGACGCTCGTGCCGAGTGGCGTGGAGGCGGACGACCGGACCTGCCTCGGCCAGCGCGGCATGGCGCCCGGCGCCTTTGCGGTCTGCACCTACAGGATCGACGACGAGGGCACCTATTTCCTCTCCAGCATCGCGGCGCCCGCGGGCGGGGAAGGCGACGGCGGATCGATCACCCACGGGCTCTTCGGCGCGGTGATCGGCGAGCCGAAGGGCTCGGCCTGGTACCGCAGCCAGATCACCGCCAAGGCCTTCCGGGACCTTTGGGGCGCGAAATCCACGCCGCGCCATGCGGTTCGGCAGATGCGCGACACGTTCGCGGGCCTGCCGGACGGCGTCGGCGGGGTGCCGATCCTGGCGATGGCGAAGCGGGTGGGCGACGGGCTCCTCGAAATCGTCCATTCCGACCTCAACGCCATCGTCGAGCGCGATCCCGCAACGCGCATCGACGGCCGCCCGCAGAGCTTCCGCGAGTTCTCCGTCTTCTTCCATGACGAGCTCAAGGCCTTCTACACGCGCAACTTCTCGGAGCTCGGCAAGTTCGGCGAAGGCCAGCTTGCCGGCGTTCGCGACGGCTTTGCCATCAATTACGGCTCCAGCGGCATGGGGGCGGCGCTGCTCGCCAACCGCAAGGGCATCGGCCCGGCCGCCAATTGCGCCGAATGCCTCTACGAGGAGTTCTTCCTCACCTCCTGGGCCAACGGCGACCCGGCGCTGCTCGAGCAGTTCAGCGACGATCCCTCGAACGTCCACCATTCCTACCTGAACGACCCGATCGTCTTCCGCAACTTCCATGCCGGCCCGAAGGAGACGCACGTCTTCCATCTCCATGCCCATCAATGGTTCTCGGGCAACGATGCGAACCGGGGGACCTATCTCGATTCCCAGACGGTCGCGCCGCAGCAGGGCTTCACCTACGACATCTATGGCGGCGGCATGCAGATCTATCGCCGGGGCGCGGCGGGCGAGAAGGGCTGGTACGAGACGCTCGGCTCCGGCAACCGCAACCGCACGGTGGGCGATTCCATCTTCCACTGCCACCTCTACCCGCATTTCGCGCAAGGGATGTGGGAGCTCTGGCGCGTGCACGACGCGCTGGAGGACGGCACCCGCAAGCTGCCGGACGGGCAGCGGGAGGCCGGGCTTTCGCTCGCCGAGATGAGCAAGGACACCCGCGCCCGCAAGCGACCGGGCTCGGTGAGCGCGAGCGGCGCGTGGATCAATCCCGCGGCGGGCGCCCCCTTCTATTCCGTGGGAACGCCGACGCCCGCGCTCGTGCCCCTGCCGGGCGAGGCCTGGCCGCTGCTGCCGACCTATAGCGGCGAGACGACGGTCGCCGAAGTCGATGAGGGCAAAACGCCCGAGGTCACTGAGACCCGCGCGTTTCCCGGCTATCCCTACTATATCGGCGGCAAGCCCGGCCATCGTCCGGCGCAGGCGCCGCTCGACATCGCCAGGGCCACGGCCGGCGACGGCGTGCCGGAAGGCGAATATCTCGACGGCGGCCTGCCGCGCCACATCGTGCTCGACGCGGCGGAGCGCAAGCCCGGCGTCGCGGTGCCGGAGGGCTTTCTCGATGCCTATGCGCCCGACGCGGTGACCGACCTTGCCAGCGCCGAGACCAATGCGGCGCTGCGCAAGCGCGAAGCCCGCCAGACGCAGCTCGTCGCCAAGATGCTGGCGCTCGGCGACCTGACCATGCATCTGGAGAAGGCGCCGCTCAAGCTCCTGCCCTATGACGGGACGGCGCTGGAAAAGGCCGCGATGGCCTTCCACCACAACGGGGCCGGCCTCGATCTTCTCCTGGCGGACGGGTCCAAGGCCGAATATGACATGACGCGCGGCGGCTATGCGCGCGCGGCAGCCAGCGGCGGCATGCTCTTTGCCGTCAACGGCGGCAAGGCCAAGCCGGGCGCGCCCTTTGCCGATCCCTGCGCGGCGCCGGACAGCTACCGGATGCTGGTGCGCGTTCCGGGCGCGGGAAGCGAGCCGGCCAGATACATGTTCGAGGACCGGCCGCTCTATTTCACCCCCGGCGCGGTGGACCAGATACCGGCGGGCGCGACGCCCGTGGCGGCCCGCGACGAGGAGGTCTCCAACTGGGTCAAGTGGCGCCGGTCGGACGACAGGATCGCCAAGCGGCCGACCCTCTACTATCTCGACGGCGACCAGCGGCCGACCGCGCTTGCCGGCGGCGACCTCGTCACGGTGAGCGAGGTCGATCCCTTCACCGGCGAGGCCGGCCTGACGACCGATCCCGCCGTGATCGGCTTCCGCCGCTACAAGGCATCCGCCGTGCAACTGGACATGGTGACGAACAGGGCCGGCTGGCACGATCCGCAGGCGCGCATCAACGTGCTGACCGAACGCTCGCGCCTCTACAAGGGCGAGATCGGCGAGAAGCGCATTTCGCCGCTGATCAGCGCCAGCGAGCAGCCGTTCTTCTTCCGGGCGCTTTCCGGCGAATGCATCGAGTTCCGGCACACGAACGAACTGCCGAAGGAACTGGCGCTCGACGATTTCCAGGTCAAGACGCCGACGGACACGATCGGCCAGCACATCCATCTCGTGAAGTTCGACGTGACCTCGTCCGACGGTTCGGGCAACGGCTTCAACTACGAGGACGGCACCTTCGCACCGGACGAGATCGCAAGCCGCATCTGCGCCGCCAAGAACGCGGGCATGGCGACCTATCCGCAAGGCGATGCCGCCGCGCCGCGCCTGCGCGAATATCCGGGGCTGTGCCGGAACGAGGCTGCGGCGGGCAAGCCCCCCCATTGGGTGGTGGACAGGCAGGAGATCTGGCGGCTTTCCATAGAGGAGGGCAACCAGCGCCGCCTGTTCCAGACGACGACCCAGCGCTGGTTCGCCGATCCGCTGCTCTCGCCCGTCCGCCGGAAGGGCGACGGCGGCACGAAGGCGGACGGAAGCAGCGCCAACAAGGATAACGACTTCGTCGACCGCACCCTTCGCACCGTCTTCAGCCACGATCACTTCGGCCCCTCCTCGATCCAGCAGCACGGCTTCTACACGGCGCTGCTGATCGAGCCGCAGGGGTCGCAGACCTGCGAGGTCGACGGCAAGGACTGCACCAGCCCGCGCGTCGACCGCCGGCTGATCGATGCCGGGCCGATCGATGTCGGCAGGGACAAGATCGTCGTCGACTTCGACACGCTGGACGACGTGTCCAGCCGGGAATTCGCCCTCGCCATCGCCGATTTCGCGACGCTCTACGACCCGAGCGACACGATGGCGAAGGAGACGCTGCTTGCCGCCTTCCCCGACAGGAAGTCCGACAGCACCAGGCCAGAGGCCGCGCTGGAGGAGCCGAAGCTCGCGAAGGGCATGGCGACGCTCTATTGCGAGGCGAAATACGCCCTTCTCGGCCAGACCGGCAACATGAACGAATATTGCGGCTCGGGTCTGAAGCAGAAAAAGGACGCGGTCTTCGCCGTGCCGGGCAACGTTTCGCCGGCCTGGCTTGCCGCCGCCATGCCGCGCGACACGCAGTCCCATTCCGAGGACCTCTTCCCCGGCCTGATCACGGCTACGGACGTGGAGGGCCTGCGCGCCTATCTGACCGCCTACCGCCAGAAGGCGGCGGGCAATGATAGCAGCGGCGTGATGGCCCGGCCGGTCGCGGCCGTGAAGCGGCCGGAGAGCATCTCGGTCGATCACCACGACCCCTATCTCGTGAACTATCGCGGCGAGCCCATCCCGCTGCGCATCGGCACGGACACCGCGCGAAAATGCCAGTTCAAGGACGATACGCCCGAGAAATGGGTCGGAAAGCTCGAAGCGGGCATTTCGGGCAGCGATTCCTGCAGCATCGCCGTGCAGAAGAAGGGGGGCGAGGGGGATCTCGCCAATGTCTTCCTCTCGGCCTATCACAACGACCCCGTCACCCACATCATGAAGACGATGACCGGCGACCATGTGCTGTTCAGGCTCATCCAGGGCGCGCAGGAGGTCCAGCATACGTTCACCCTCGAAGGCTACACCTGGCCGCGCAACATCGACCAGCGCTTCCCCTCCGCCGCCTGGCCGCATGGCGAGACCGCGCCGCGCGCGACGCTGACGCAGAAATGCGACGACGCGACCTTCCTTGCCGGCGGCAACGCGATGCGGCTGATCGATGCCGGCCATGCGGACGAATATTTCTACTGGCTGCGCAACGGCGCGGCGGGCTTGCCCGATTCGGTCGATTTCTGGGAAGCGGCCGAACAGGGCATGGCGTCCTGCTTCAACCGCGAGGGCCGCGTCAGCGCACAGGAAGTCGGGATCTCCGAGCATTTCGAGTTCAGCGGCACCTATCGCAACGACGTCAACACGGAGCGCTTCGGAGCGACGGACCCATTGGCGAACGCCGCCGACCTTCCCTCCGACACGTTGCAGCATTTCGGCTCGCAGGACGCGCTGTGGAACGGCGCCTGGAGCCTGCTGCGAACCTATCCCAGGGCCAGCAAGGAGATCGCCGGCATCGCGCAGGTGCAGGCAAAGGCGGAAGCGCTGAAGCGCAAGCTCGGCGATTCCGCGAAGAACAGGTTCCCGGAGGGCGTCGAGGCCGAACGGGCGGGCGCCTTCGCCAACACCCAGCCGGCGGCCTGCCGCTACGAGGCGCCGGTGGTCCATGCCGCCGTGGTGGCCATCGAGACGCGGACCGTCTTCGGCCCGGACGCCTCGGTCGGCGATACGGGCGTCGCCTATGGCGAGGGCCTGTACGACCGGAACGGCCTGTTCCTGGCGCAGGTCGATCCGATGGCGGTCGCCAACCGTAAGCCGGCCGGTATCGCCTGGCCGGACTATCTCGAAAGTCCCGATGCCTGGCGGAACATCAGGCTGGAGACGGTGGTGAAGGCCGTCAGGGCCGCCTATGCGCATCCCGAACCGCTCGTCCTGCCCGTGAAAGCCGGCGATTGCGTCGTGCTGACGGTCATCAACGCGCTGCGCGACCATACGGGCGTCAAGGGCCTGATAGACGATCTCGGCGATGCGCGGATGCCGGCCATCACCGCCCTCAACACCGAGCCCGAATGGGCGACCCGCAACACGGAGGAGGAACTCGGCCCCTGGCATTTCAAGTACGAAGACGGCGCGAATGTCCGGCCGTCCTCGCGCCTTGCCCTGATGCTGCCGCTGCCGACCCTGAGCTATACCAATGCGATCGCCCGGCCGTTCGGCGTCAATGCGACGGGCGCGCTTGCCGGACTTGCCGCCGGCGGCACGACGCTGACCATGGACGAGGCCGGCACCGGCACCAGCCGGACGGCGCAGATCGAGCAGATCTCGTTCTATGCCGGCCGGGCGGCGGCGAAGTCCAACGAGGACCTGACGACCGTCACGTCCGACGAGAACCATGCCGAGGATTTCGTCACCGCGCTGAATGCGGCGCTGGCTGGCGCCTTGCCGGGCCGTACCGTCGCCAGGCTGAGCGGCATCGACCCTGCCGACGGAGGCGCCTTCGTCTTCGCTGGGCGCCGCTACAAGGTGAGCGTGACGCTCAGCGACGACAGCGTGGCCGACCTTGCGGACCTTGCGGCGGCAAATGCCCCCGCCCGGCCGGCGGTCGACCGCCTGTGGCGGTCCTATGCGCGGCTCAGCCTCAGCGAGAAGATCAATTTCATGCCCTATGCCTATGGCGCGCTGCCCCTCAAGAGCATGGGTGACGTCATCGGCCACCCGACGCACGGGCTGGTCGGCGCGGTGGATGTCCTGCCCGCGGGCGCGGCGGTCGGCGGCGAGACCCGCAGCGAGATCGGCCGCCTGACCTTCGAGCGCGATCTTTGCGACGATGCGACGCCGTCCAGCCGCGGCCAGGACTGCAAGGTCCTGGTCACGCGGCCGGTGGTCGGCCGGAGCGGCCGCGTGAACCCGTTCGGCGCCTTGCGCATCTCCACCAGGGACCCGCAAGGGGGCGTGCATGACATACGGTCCTTCACGCTGTTCTGGCAGGACGGCCTGAACCTGCGCGACCGCTCCACCGCCGATACCTTCGCGGCGCGCGACGGCAGGCGCCCGCGGCTTGTCAGCGACTGCCGGATTTGTGACGACACCTACGACTTCGGCGACCAGGGCGTCAGCTATCGCGCCAGCCCCTTCCACATCCGCCTGCGCAAGGAACCGGACAATGCCGGGCTTCCGCAGGCCGAGCGGCACACCGACCTCAACGCCTACCGGTTCCCCGCCGAGTTCTTCCGCCTCAAGCAGGCCGAGATCGGCGGGAGAGGCGCGCCGCCCGTGCTGAAGGTGGTGGCGGGCGAGGAGATCGTCGTGCATGTGGTGCATCCGGGCGGGCGCGCGCGCCAGCATGCCTTCGCGATGATCGGCCAGAACTACAACGACCTCTTCCCGGGCTTCGGCTTCCCGCGCTCGGCGCTGGTCGCGCCCGGCAAGGCGATCACCGCGTCGCTGACGCGCAAGGCCGTGGTCGGCTGCTATCTCTTCCACGACGGGCCGACCTATCTGCAGGCGGGTGGCCTGTGGGGGCTGGTCGATGTCGTCGCCACCGAGAAGGACCTCGACGATCCCGCCAGGACCTCCTGCGCCCGTGCGCCGTGAGGTGACGAGGATGGTGACGGGCGCCTCGAAACGGGGATCGGTGCTTTGGCCGGGCGTTGCCGCGGTGCTGGCGGCGGCCCTGCCGGCGACCGGCCAGCCGGCCGACAGCGGGCTGGTGGTCGAAATGACGGTGCGCGACCGTGCGGGGGAGGCGCTGCGCACACCGCGAAGCCGGGAGCCGTTCCGGCTCGCGCTGAAGATCTCCGATGCGAAGACCGGCCAGCAGCCGACAGGCCTCAGGCCGGCTGCCTGGATCCGCCCCGTGGCGGCGGACAATGCCTCCTGCACCGACACGGCCCGCGCGCTCAGGGCGACGCGCGGCACGCCGCGCGGCGTCATCGACCTCAACGGCGAATTGATCGGCGTTCTCAACGACGATGCGAGCTTCGGCGTCGTGGATCGCCGGCTCGACCAGAGCGGGGCGAACATGATCGCCGCCGCGACCTTCGAGCGCCTGCCGGATGCCATCGCCTTCGACCGGGCGGGCCTGCGCGCGCTCGCGGTCCTGACCGGCGAGGGACGGGTCGATGCAGTCGATCTCCTGACGGGCGAGCGGCGGCTTGTTGCCGGCGACCTCGCCGCCCCGACGGATGTCAGGGCGAGCGCGGCGGGCAATCTCTGGATCGCGGAGGCCGGCCGCGACACCTTCGTGGAAGTCAAGCCGGACGGCACGGTCGGCGCCCGCCTTGCGCTTGCGGGCGGACCGGGCGCGGCGAAGAACCGTCTGTTCCTGCGCGAGACCGGCATTCCCAGCCTTATGGGCGCCTATTCCGGCGACGGCCGGCTTGCCCTGATCGACGACCTGGCGCCCGCCATGGTCTGGAGCGCGGCGGGACCGCCCGTCGCCGATGCCCGTTTCATCGGCAACGGAACCGTCGTCGTGCTGCCGTCCGGCAGGAAGGCCATGGACATCCGCTATACGGACGATCCGGGCGCGCCGCTCCGCATCCCCATCGGCATCGATGCGACCCGTCTTGCGGTCAGCGAGGACGGTCGCCTTGCCGTGGCCTACAGCCCGGGCGAGCCGCTCTTCGTCGTCGTCGACCTCGCCACCTCCCGGCTCGTCGAGGCCGGCCACCTGCAGGAGCGGATGGCCGTAGCGGAGGCCGCGTTCGTCGGCAGCAATCTCTACATTCTCAGCGAGGACGGCGGGGCGGTCGCGATTTTCGAGACAGCGGCGCTCGGGCGGAAGGATCGCCCTGCGCCGCGCATCGTCGGCCTTGCCCGCGGCCAGCCGCAGGCCGGCGGCGCCGGCACGCGCATCGCGCCGCTCGATGCGTCCCGCGCGCTGGTCGTCGACCGCGGCGGCGCCATCGGCCTCATCCTCCATGATGCGATGGCCATCGGCAACGTGCCGCCGGAAGACTATGTCCGCCTCAGCAGCGGCGTGCCGCTCTCCATCGGCGTTATCGACAGGAGCCTTGCCGAGATCGCGCCCGGCCGCTTCGAAACCGTCGCGCGCCTGGAGGCCGGCGGCGAGCACGAGCTGATCGTCACCACCGGCGTCGGCGGCCTCACCACATGCATCCGCTTCGACGTGGAGGGCGACGGCGCGCGCAACGACCGGGTCTTCACCCTGAAGGCGTTCCCGCGCGACGGGACCTACAGCGCCGGCCGGCCGGAAACCGTCGATTTCGAGTTGCGCGACGGGGAGGGCCGGGAGATCGCCGTCGCGGGCGCCCGCTTCCTGGTCTCCAGCCTGCAATCGTCCTGGACGATGCCGGTGGATGCGCGGCGCGGCCGGGACAACCGCCTCGAAGCCGAGATCCGCTTTCCCCATCCCGGCCTCTTCTCGATCAGCCCGGTCGACATACCGCAGGCCTTCGATCTGCGGGAGCCGGCGCTCGCACAGGTGTCGCCATGAACAGGATCGTCTCCGTCGCCCTTCCCCTTGCGGTGTTCCTCGGCCTTGCGGCATCGGCGGCGATCGTCGCCGGCCGCGTCCTGCCTGCCCGGCAGGCCGCCACGATGGCGCAGGAGCCGGTGGACCTTCCCGACGTGCGCCTGACCGACCAGCACGGGCGCGATGCGGCGCTGGTCAGCGAGCTTGCCGGCGACGATCTCCTCGTGGTGACGTTCAACTACACGTCCTGCCAGTCCATCTGCGGGGTCGGCAACGCGATCATGCAGGAGCTGGACAGGACCGTCGCGCCGCAGGTGGAGCGGCCCGTCCGTCTCGTGTCCATAACGATAAACCCGACGGTCGACACGCCGGATATCCTGGCCGGCGCGGCGCGCGAATGGGCGCCGAGCGAGCGCTGGCTCTGGACGACCGGGCGGCCGAGCGACATCGACAAGGTGCTGCGGCAGGCCAACGCGCGAACGGCCGACATCGAGCTGCACGAGCTCGTCTTCATCGTCGGGGACGGAAGGCGGAAGGACTTCCGCCGCATGCCGGTCAACGACGGGACCGTTTCCGGCATCATCGCGGCGCTCGACGGATACGGCCGTTGAAAGGGCCCGCTTTTGCCGGCCTGCTGCTCCTGGTCTGGACGGCGGCTGCCGCCGGCAGCGACCGACCGGATGCCGGCCGCGATCTCTATAACGGCGTGGGCGCGGCGACGGCGACCGTCTCGATGGGGGGCGCCGCGGCGCTTCCGGCGACGCGGTTCGCCTGCCGCGCCTGCCATGGACGCAATGGCGCGGGCGGCCGCGAGGGCGCGGCCCCGCCGATCCGCGCAAGCGACCTCTTCCACGCCACCCTTGCCCGCCCGGCCTACGACACCGCCAGCCTGAAGCGCGCCCTGGCGGAGGGACGCGCACCGGACGGGCGCGTCCTTGCCAGCCTCATGCCGCGCTATGCGATGGACGATGCAACATTCGCCAGCCTTGCGGCCTATCTCGAGCGGCTCGCCGGGCTGCAACGGCGCGGTGTCCATCCGCGCGCCGTGACCCTTGCCGTCGCCGTTCCGCCCGACAACGCCGCCACCGCCCGCCGCTATGCGGACGCGCTCAGGGCGGCGCTGGACGATCTTCTGGGCGGCAGGCCGGTTCACGGGCGGACGGTCGGCGTCAGGCTTCTTGCCGGGGACACGGCGGCGATCCTCGAAGGGGCGGAAGACGCGGTCGCCGTCGTCGGTCTTGCGCCGTCCGCGCGGCTCGACGTCGCGGCGTTCGCCGACCGGCAGGTTCCCGTTCTCTTTCCGCTCTTCCCGCTCGCCGGCGGCGAGGACGCGACGGTCGTGCGCGGGCTGATGGCGGACCGGCAGGATGCCCTTGCCGCCATCGCCGCCCGCTTGGCATCCGACAAGGTGACGGCCATGACCGCCATCGACGCGCCGGGATGCGGCGGGCAGGCGGAGAGCTTCGCGCGCCGATACGCCGCGACGGGCGTCCGCTACACGCTGTCGGTCCTGCCGCTCTCCGCAAAGGCGCCGCACGATGTGCTGCTGCTTTGCCCGGACCGGCAGGTGGCGCGGCGGGTCCTTCACGGCCTTCCGGCCGGCACGCGCATCTACGGCCTTGCGGGCGAGCTTCTCTCGTCCGCGGAGGCCGGCCGTCACCATCTGGTCCTCGCCTCGCCCGAAGCCCTGCTCGTTTCCCGCGACAAGAAGGCGAATCTCGTGGATGTCCATGCCGCGGCAGCCGCCCGCCTCCTCGTTTCCGCATTGAAGAGCGCCGGGCGGAACCTCGACCGGACGGGCCTCGTGGCCGCCGTGGCCGCGGTTTCCGATCCCGAACGCCAACTGGACTATGCCGCCGACACCCTGAACGGCACGGCCTTCGTTCCCTTCATCGAGACGAAGCCGCGCTGACCGGCCCGTGCCCGCGCGTGTCTTGGCGTTCCTACCACCAGCTCCGGTTCGAAAGCCCGCACAGGACCTTGTCGAGCTGCGCGATCTCGGTGGCGGAGACCTCGTGCGACCTGTCCGGCAGGATGTCGCAGTGGAGCCGCGCGCGGGCCCGGGCGAGGGCGGCCGCGGTGTCGGCGAAGGCGGCGACGGGAATCCAGGGGTCCTTGTCGGAGCCGGTCAGGTAGACCGGCAGCCGGTCGAGGTCGGCGAAGGGCCGGTCGCAGTCCGGCGTGCCGACGCGGCAGCCGGTCAGGCTGGCCAGGGCGCCGTGCCACGGACCGTGCCGCATGGCATATTCGACCGCAAGGCAGGCGCCCTGGCTGAAGCCGCCGATGACGAGCGGCCTTGCGTGGTCGTCCATGCCGGGAAGCGCCCCGACCAGTTGCCGGACATGGCCGATCGCCTGATCGAGCTGCTGCCGCGTTCGATCGGTCAGCACGTCCGTCGCGCGCGCGTCATACCAGCTGTTGCCCCGCGCCCGCGGCAGCACGAAGCAGACGCCGGGCATCCTCAGCTTTGCGATCACCTGTTCCTGCATGTCCTCCGGCGACTGGGTCCGCCCGTGGATGAAGACGCAGTGCACCAGAGCCTCCCCGGGGCTCGCGCCGAGGAGGAGCGGCGTGTCGTGGATCGACATGGCGCCAGGCTCAGAACGTTGCCGGTTCTAGACCTGCGATCAGTTCCTGCCGGCGATCCTCGAACCACGGCGGGAAGACCAGCGTCGTGCCGATCTGGTCGGCCGGCTCGTCGAGCGCCCAGCCGCCTTCGACCGACCAGGCGATCTCGAACAGCGCGCCGCCGGGCGAACGGACATAGCAGGACTTGAAATAGTTGCGGTCCTTCTGGTCCGACACGTCGGTGAAGCCGAGGCCTTCCAGATGCGCCTTGAGCTTGAGCTGGTTCTCTTCGTTGCCGGTGTTGAGCGCGAGATGGTGGATCGTGCCGCCGGCCAGCGTCCAGGTGCCCTGCGGGCCCGTCGATTCGTGCAGCACTTCGACCATGCTGCTCGGGCCGCCCGCGTTGGGCACCGAGAACATCAGGCCCTCGTTGCTGTCGGCCTCCTTCGTCATCGACATGCCGACGCCGAGGAAGTCGTCCATGGCGGTGCGGTCGAAGACGGCGATCGCCGCGCCGTAGATGCCCTTGATGCCGTGGGCGGCGTTCACGCCCTGCGCCTCGTTGACGATGGACGGGCGGTTGTCGGCCGGGCTTTCGACCAGCTCATGCGGAATGCCGCAGGGATGCTTGAACGCGACGCGGGTGATGCCGAAGCGCGAGATCTTCGCGGCCTCGACGCCCTTGCCGTTCAGCCGGTCGACCCAGTAGTCGGCCGAACCGACGGGGATGGCCTGCTGGATGATCTTCGACTGGTTGGTGCCGCGCCTGCCGAAGACGGCCGGCTTGCGGAACGGGAAGGTGGTGATGATCGTCGAGGCGTCGCCGTTCCGCGAGCCGTAATAGAGGTGGTAGACGGGGATCGTGCCGTCGAACAGCACGGTGCGCTTGACCGAATGGAGCCCGAGCACCTTGGTGTAGAAGTCGTAATCCTCCTGCACGCCGTCGGTGCAGAGCGTCAGGTGATGATAGCCGCTGACAAGGGCCATGTTGTCCTCCTCCCAAAGACATTGCCTCTTCCGGAAACGGTTCCTCCGCCGCTGATCTCCGGAACCACGGGGCGCCTGCCTGTCGCGGGCATGCCGTGATTGTCCGACTATAGCCGCTCCGTTCGACTGTTGATTGACATTGTTCATGGAAGTTATAGCAATTTGCTATGAAGATCGTCGAAGCCCATCTCGTCCAGCTTGCCGCCGTCATCGAGACCGGCGGCGTCACCGAAGCGGCCGCCATGCTCGGCATGACGCAGTCGGCGGTCTCGCGCACGCTGTCGATCCTGGAAAAGCGCATCGGCGAGCCGCTCTTCGTCTCCGGCCGCCGGCCGATGCAGCCGACGCCGCTCGGCGAGCAGCTCGGCCAGCAGGGCAAGGCGATCCTCGCCTCCTCGCGCAAGGCGATGGAGATCATCCGCAGCTTCAAGTCCGGTTCATCGGGGCGGGTGCGGATCGGCGGCGTGCCGTTCTTCATGGACGCGGTCGTATCGCCGATGATCGCCTCGTTCCAGCGCGGCGAGCCGGGCATCATGGTGCACCAGTCCTACGGCAACTATCCCGACCTCGTCGCCGAGCTGGATTCCGGCCAGATCGATCTTGCGGTGACCCCGACCGGATCGGTGGACCTGCGCGCCGACCTGCAGTTCGAGCCGATCCTCACGGCGCGCAACGTGCTGACCTGCGGGGCCGGCCATCCCCTGGTCCGCAAGCGCAACCTCGCCACGGAGGACATCGTCAATTATCCCTGGATCGCGCCGCTGCCGGGGTCTCCGCTGGTGCTCGACCTGCACAATATCCTGCTGACGCTGGGCCTGGAGGAGGTGTCGCTGCGCTATGCCGGCGGGTCGCTGCTGAGCGTGGTCAATTACCTTGCCGGCACCGATGCGCTCGCCATTCTGCCGCATTCCGTGGTCCACGCCTTCCGCGGCGAGAACAAGATCAGCATCATCCCGCTCGATATTCCGCAGCCCGAGCGCGTGCTCGGCGTCATGACGCGCAGGAAGCCCTATTCGAACCCGGCCGGCCGCAAGTTTCTCGGCCATATGCGCCGGGAATTCGCGGAGCTGCGGCGGGCGGTCGAAAAGCACGAAAAGACGATCCGCTGGGTGCAGGGACCGTTCATGGGCGAGCGCGAGCGCATCTCGTCCGCCGAATGAAAGGGCGGGAGGGGGCGCGGCCTTGCATCCTCTCCCGCCGCCATCGTGTCAGGCGCGGTTTCTCGCCAGCACGAAGTCGTGCGTCACGTCCCAGAAATCGCCGGCGAAATCGTAGCTTTCGGCGCGCGCCGGATCGTTCACCCGGTTGAATTTCGCCAGCAGGCTTTCCTTGACCCCGAACACCGCATCCGAATGGATATAGGGATCGTCGGGGTCGAAGATATGCGTCGTCAGCGTCTCGAAACCGTCGGCGCTGATGATGTAGTGCAGATGCGCCGGCCGGTAGGGGTGGCGGCCGAGATGGCCGAGCAACTGCCCGACGGGGCCGTCATCCGGGATCGGGTAGTATTTCGGCTTGACGGCGCGGAACCAGTAATGTCCGTCCGGGCCGGTCCGGAAGATGCCGCGCAGGTTGAAGTCGGGCTGGATGCCCTTCTGCTGCACGTCGTAGAAGCCCTCGTCGTTGGCCTGCCAGACGTCGATGACGGCATTGGCGATCGGCTTGCCCTCGGTGTCGAGGATGCGGCCCTCGATGACCATGTCCTCGCCCTTGCTGTCGAGGCAGATATTGGCGCCCATCGGCAGTTCCGGGGCGTCGGCGACGTGGAACGGGCCGAGCACCGTGCTTTCGGACGCGCCCGAAGGCTTGCGGTTGTTGATCGCGTCGACCAGCATCGACACGCCGAGCACGTCCGACAGCAGGATGAATTCCTGCCGCCACTCGTTGCACATCTGGCCGGTGCGGGTGAGGAAGAGGATCGCCTGCATCCATTCGTCCTGCGTCGGCTCCAGTTCCTTCACCGTCTCGTGCAGCTTGCGGGTGATGACCTCCATCACCTGCTTGAGACGCTCGTCGCTGGCCCCGGCATTGCGGCCGGTCACGACCTCGACGGAGTTCTCCTCCGTGAAATAGCCCTTCTCGTGCGCTTCCATGATTGCCTCACCGATCCAGAATTGTTGTCAGAACGCGGCGCAGTTCGGCTGCGGGATCGCCCGCAAGTCCCTCGCAGCGCCATGCGACATGGTGGTCGGGCCGCACCAGGACGACGCCCGCATCGCCCACCTCGCGGGCACGCGCCCAGTCGCCGTAGTGGTCCTGCCAGGTCTGCCGCGGCCCGATGACATGGGCGGCGAGCGGCAGGCCGAGTTCCGCCGACACCGCTTCCGCCGCATCGACCCAGGCCTGCCCGCCGATGCCGGTCAGGAGCGTGAACCTGCCATGGCCGCAGAGATCGAGCGTGGAGGCCCTGCGGTTGCCCTCGCCGAACAGCCAGGCATGCGGCAGGCGCGCGCCGGGCCAGGTCGTCTGCTCGAAATGCAGTTCCGGATTGCGGGTGAACGGCGGTTCCGGCTGGCCGTCGGTCGCGACGGCCGAGGATTTGTAGCGCTGGTTCATCTCCACGCCATGGGCGTCGAATTCATGGATCTTGAAGGCGATCGCCTCGCGCAGCGCCGCGCGCTGGCTCTCGGCGGCCGCGCCGTCGTCGCAGCGGCGGTCCATGTTCTCCTGCATCTTCACCGGGTCGATGGAATCGAGCAGGCCGAGCGCGCCGAAGATCGGGCCGAATTCCTCGATCGACTGGTTGGCGCGCGTGACGATCTGCCGGGCGATCGGCGCGCGCTCCTGCGTATAGGTTTCGAGCAGGCCGGCGCCGGCCTCGCCCTTGATGACCATGGCGAGCTTCCAGGCGAGGTTGAAGCCGTCCTGGATCGAGGTGTTGGAGCCGAGCCCGTTCGACGGCGGATGGCGGTGGATCGCATCGCCCATGCAGAAGACGCGGCCCTTCTGGGCGCGCGTGGCGTAGCAGTTGTTGACCGTCCAGGTCGAGACGGAGGTGATCTCGATGTCGATGTCGGGATCGCCGATCAGGTCGCGGGCAACGCCCTCGGCAAAGGCGTTGTCGACATCAGGAACGCCCTGGCTGATGTCGTAGCCCCAGTTGATCAGCCACTCGTTCCACGGCCGGATCATGCGCACGAGGCCCATGCCGATGCCGCCGACATTCGAGCCCGGCTGCAGCACCCAGTAGAGGACGGAGGGGCGGTGCGCGACGTAGCGGGTGAGGTCGGCCTTGAACAGGATGTTCATCGAGCCGGCCACGCCCATCTTGCCCTCGAAGGGCAGGCCGATGTGCTGCGCCACCAGCGAATTGCCGCCATCGGCGCCGACGAGGTATTTCGAGCGGATGGTGAAGTCCCTGCCGGTCAGGCGGTCGCGGCAGGTGGTCGTCACGCCCTCGTCGTCCTGCTCGTGGCTGACATATTCGGTGGACATGCGCGCCTGCGTGCCGCGCGCGCAGGCCGTCTTGAACAGCAGCGGCTCCATGAAGGTCTGCGGCAGGTCGTTCATCTCGGAGGGCGAGGAGAGCAGGTGCTCGGCCTTGGAGACCGGATGGGTGCCCCAGGTCTTCAGGCGGCCGAGCTCTTCGCCGGCGAGCGCGGTGCAGAACACGTTCTCGCCCATGATCTCCTGCGGGCTGGCATGGAGATAGGCTTCCGCCTCGACCTCGCGGCCGAGATCGCGTAGCACCTCCATGGTGCGCTGGTTGGTGATGTGGGCGCGCGGCGTGTTGGCCAGCCAGCGGTAACGGTTGATCGCCATGTTCTCGACGCCGTAGCTGGCAAGCAGCGCCGCGGTCGCCGAGCCTGCCGGGCCGGTTCCAATGATCAGGACGTCGGTTTCGATATCGGCCATCAGTCACTCCCTCTGATGTCTTTGGTTTTCGCTTGGCCCGCCAGGATGCGGCGGACGGGAAAGAGCTGGATCGCCGTGCGGTCGGTGAACAGGCCCCACAGGCCGCGCGGCGCAAACAGCATGATCAGGATGCCGATCAGGCCGAGGACCAGCAGATACCAGGAGCCGTAGTCGGCCAGCAGGCTCTGCAGGATGTAGAACACGATCACGCCGACGATCGGCCCCTCGATCGTGCCGATGCCGCCGATGACGACGATGAAGATGACATAGGCCGTCCAGTCCGGAACGGAGAAGGCGGCGTCGGGCGAGATGCGCGCCTTCTGCACATAGATCAGCGCACCGGCAAGGCCCGTCGCCAGCGCCGCGACCAGATAGACGAAGGACTTCGTCCAGAGCGGATCGACGCCGACCGAGCGCGCCGCCTCGCGGTTGTCGCGCACCGCGGCAAGCCCCAGGCCCTGCTTGGAGCGCAGCAGCTTGTAGATCGAGCCGATCGTCACGACGGCCAGAAGCAGCGCCAGCCAGTAGCAGACGATGTCGGTGGCCTGCGGGCCGCGCACGCCGAGAAGGTCCGCGACGAGGCGCACGCCGACCATGTCGCGCGTCGCGCCCGACGGCAGCGAGGTGCCGGTGCCCCCGCCCAGCGCCTTCCACTGCGCGAGCGAAAGCCGCACGATCTCGGCGATCACCCAGGTGCCGATGGCGAAATAGGCGCCCTGCAGGCGGAAGACGAAGAAGGCCGTGGGTATCGCCAGCGCCAGCGCCGCGAGCCCGCCGAGCACGATGGCCGCCATCGGATCCATGCCGAGCAGGCTGACGCCGGCAAACATCGCATAGGCGCCGAAGCCGACAAAGGCCTGCTGGCCGACGGAGACGAGGCCCGCATAGCCGGCGAGCAGGTTCCAGCACTGCGCGAGCACCAGCATGGTCATGATGAAGAACAGGTCCTGCACCACCGAGCGCGACACGAAGAGCGGCGCGGCGACGGCGAGCACCACCAGCGCGAGGACCGCCAGCATGGAGGCCGCGGAGCCCCGCGTGCGCGTCGAGACGGTCCAGGAGGAGGAAACGTGGTCGCTCATGTCAGTCCACCGCCCGTGGGAAAAGGCCGCGCGGCCTGACGACCAGCACCAGCAGGAAGGCGACGTGGCCTGCCAGGATCTGCCATTCCGGATTGATCGCGGCGCCCACGGTCTGCGCCACGCCGATGATGATGCCCCCGGCGAGCGTGCCCCAGAAGGAGCCGAGCCCGCCGATGATCACCGCCTCGAAGGCGTAGATCAGGCGCGCGGGGCCCATGGTCGGGTCGAAATTGGCGCGCGTGCCGAGATAGAGCGCCGCGATCGTCACCACCATCATGGCAATACCGGTGGCGGTGGCGAAGATGCGCTCGGTGCGGATGCCCATCAGGCCCGCCGTTGCGCTGTCGTCCGAGGTGGCGCGGAAGGCGCGGCCGAGCGAGGTGCGGTAGAAGACGAGGTTGAGCGCGACGATGACGCCCACCGCCGACAGGAAGGTGAGCAGCGGCATGGTGCCGATGCTGACGGGGCCGACCTTGAGCGACGCCGTTTCCAGGGCGCCCGCCGAGATCCTGCGGCTGTCGGCCGAAAAGCCTTCGAGCAGGCCGTTCTGGATCACGACCGAAAGGCCGAAGGTCACGAGAAGGGGCGGGAGGATGTCGTTGCCGAGCGTGCGGTTGAGCACGAGGAACTGCAGCGCCCAGCCGAGCGCGAACATCACCGGCAGCGCCAGCGCTGCGGCGACGAACGGATCGAGGCCGAGGGCCGAGACCAGCAGCAGGATGAGGAAGGCGGCCAGCACGATCAGGTCGCCATGCGCGAGATTGACCAGTCGCATGATGCCGAAGACGAGGCTGAGGCCCGCCGCGAAGAGGGCGTAGAGGCCGCCGAGCAAGATGCCCTGAACGATCGTGTCGAGCCAGTTCATGGCGCATGCGCTCCGAAATAGGCGGCGTGGATGTCCTCGCGGCTCAGCGTTGCCGGCGTGCCCGTCAGCGTCACCCGGCCCTCCATCATGCAGTAGACCCGGTCGGCCACCTTCAGCGCCTGGCCGATGTCCTGCTCGATGATGACGATCGAGGCGCCCGTCGCGCGGATCTTCGGGAAGGCCGCGTAGATGTCCCTGATGACGACGGGGGCGAGGCCGAGGCTCACCTCGTCGCACAGCAGCACGCGCGGATTGGACATCAGCGCACGGCCGATCGCCACCATCTGCTGCTGCCCGCCGGAGAGCGCCGTGGCCGGATGGCGGCGGCGCTCCTGCAAGACGGGAAAGAGATCGTAGACGGTATCGAGCGACCACGCACCGCCGCCGACCCGGCCGTATCCGCCGATCAGCAGGTTCTCCTCGACGGAAAGCGAGGGAAAGAGCCGGCGGCCCTCCGGCACCATGGCGATGCCGAGCCTGAGGACATCGGGCGCGGCAAGCGCGCCGATCTGGCGGCCGTCGAAGCGGATATGCCCGGGCACGTTGCGGATCAGGCCGGAGATCGACCGCAGCAGGGTGGACTTGCCCGCGCCGTTGGCGCCGATCACGGCGACGGTCTCGCCTTCGTCGAGGGTGATGTCGACGCCGAACAACGCCTGGAAGTCACCATAGAAGGCCGTCAGGCCACGGGTCTCGAGCAGGGTCATCAGACGTCGATCCCGAGATAGATTTCGCGCACGTCCTTGGAGGCCATGATCGCGCCGGGATCGCCGTCGCCGATCACCCGGCCGAAATGCAGGACGACGAGCCGGCCGACGACCGAATTGAGGGCATGCAGCACATGCTCGACCCAGATGATCGAGACGCCGCGCGCATGGATCGCGCGGATCGTCTCCACCAGTTCCCGGCATTCTCCCTCGGTCAATCCGCCGGCGATTTCGTCGAGCAGCAGGATCTTCGGGTCGGTCGCGAGCGCGCGGGCGAGTTCCAGGCGCTTGCGCTGCAGGAGGCCCAGGCTGCCGGCAAGCTGGTTCGCCCTGGGATGGAGCCCCGTCTCGACCAGGATATCGGCGCAGCGGTCGGCGACCTCCCGCTCGGTCCTGCGCGATCCGAAGGCGCCGGCGACCAGCAGGTTCTCGAACACCGTCAGCTTTTCGAAGGGCTGCGGGATCTGGAACGTGCGGCCGATGCCGCCGAGGCAGCGGGCCATCGGCGGCTGTCGTGTCACGTCGTCGCCGGCAAACCGGATGGTGCCGGCATCGACGCGGATGTTGCCGGTGATGAGGTTGAACAGCGTCGACTTGCCGGCGCCGTTCGGCCCGATCACGCCGAGCGCCTCGCCCTTTTCCAGCGCGAACGAAATGCCGTCTGCGACCTTGAGGGCGCCGAAGCTTTTCGAGACCTGGTCGAGGGCGAGTATGGGCATGGCTCAGCCGATCGCTTCCATCCTGCCGCCGGTCGGGATGTTCGGCGCCGTCTGGTTGTCGACGATGACGAGGTCGTAGCCGCCGCCGTCCTTGAGGCGCCACTGGCCGCCGACCAGCGGCGTCTTGGCGATGTTCCGGGCGGCGAAGGGCGGCACGTTCGAACCGTCCCAGGCCACCTTGCCGACGATCGTCTCGATGTTCGAGGCGGCGATGGCGGCGATCACCGCCTCGCTGTCGGTCGGGTCGGCGCGCTTCATCACGTCGGCGGCGACCTCGAAGAGGGCATGGACGAAGCCGATGGGCTGGGTCCAGGGCCGGCCGGTGGCCTTGGTGAAGCCTTCGGCCAGCTCGCCGGCGCTCTCGCCGGTCAGCGACGACCTGAACGGATGGCTCGCCGACCACCAGACCTCGCAGGAAAGGTTGTGGCCGTTGTTGCCGAGCGCCTCGACGGCCTGCGGGAACAGGATCGCCTTGCCGATGGAGGCGACCTTGGGCCTGAAGCCCTGCTGCTGCGCCTGGTTCCAGAAGGTGGTGAAGTCGGGCGGGATCATCACGCCGGTGATGACGTCGCTGCCTTCGGACTTGAAGGCGTTGATCTGGGCGGAAAAGTCGTCGGTCAGGTTCTGGTAGCGGCCCGGATCCCTCAGCGTATAGCCGAGCTTCTCCAGGACCGGCGGGAAGCCCACGGCCTTGTCGCCCCAGGCATTGCCGTCGCCATCGTTCGGAAACAGGCCGCCGACCTTCCTGTTGGTCTCGAGCTGGCCCCACATGTTGGTGTAGACGGCGATGACGTCCTCCAGCCCCCAGAAGAAGTGGAAGGCGCTGTTGAACGGCTTCCAGGATTGCGGATCGCCGGGATTTGCCTGCTGGCCGATGAACCAGGGCTGCCAGGGGGCGGCCGTCGAGATGCACGGCACCTCCTCCGCCTCGCAGGTCGTCGCCACGGGGTTGGTCGTCTCCGGCGTCGAGGCGACGAGGACGAGATTGACCTCGTCGCTGACGATCAGCTCCTTGGCCACCTCGGCGGCGCGGTTCGGATTGGACTGGCTGTCCTTCACCACGACCTGGTAGTTCAGGCCGGCGGCCTCGGTGGCGGCCATGAAGCCGTCGATGATGAACTTGTCGGCCTCGGCGAACGCGGCGAGCGGGCCGGTCTGCGGGCTGACATAGCCGAGCTTGATCGGGGCGTTCTGGGCGATCGCCGGCATGGGCAGGCCCGATGTCGCCGCCAGCGCGCCCGTGGCGGCTGCGGACTTCAGCAATTCACGTCTCGTAAGCATATTCATTCCTCCTCCCAAAAGAATTCAATATGGCGGTCGTGTTCCGCTCCAGGCGTCCTGCAACAGTGCGCGGATCGCCGTCCGGTCGATCGGTCGCGGATTGGAATAGGGGTTTTTGGTCGCAATGTCGGCCGCCCGGTCGAGATCGGCTTCGCCGAGGCCGAAATCCCGCAGCGCCATCGGCGCGCCGATGGATTTGGCGAAGTCGTAGAGCGCCTGTCCCGGCGTCGCCCCGCCGAAAATGTCGGAGACCGGCGTCATCAGGCCCGGCACGGCCGATGCGTTGAAGCCGATCGTATGCGGCAGCATGACGGAATGGGTCTCGGCATGCGGCGTGTCGAAGCTGCCGCCCAGCGTGTGACAGAGCTTGTGGTGCAGCGACATCGAGATCTGGCCGAGAACGGTGCCGCACAGCCATGCGCCGTAGAGCGCCTTTTCACGGGCGGCGCCGTCGCGCGGACTGTCGATGAGGACCGGCAGGGCTTCCTTCAGCGCGCGCATCCCGTCGATGCTCATCATCGTCGCGATGGGGTTGCGATCGGGCGCGTAGAGCCCCTCGGCCGCATGGGCGATCGCGTTGAGGCCGCTGGTGACGCTCATCGCGACGGGCAGGCCGAGCGTGAGCTCCGGATCGTAGATCACCACTTCGGGCGTGACCTTCGGGCTGCGCAGCGTGGTCTTGGCGCCGTTTTCGGTCTGGCCGAGGATCGGCGTCACTTCCGAGCCGGCATAGGTCGTGGGCACGACGATCTGCGGTATATCGGTGCGATAGGCCATGGCCTTTCCAAGCCCGGTCGTCGAGCCGCCGCCAAGCGAAACGACGCAGTCCGCGCCAAGCTCGGCCGCGCGCGCCACGGCGCGCTCGGTGACGTCGACCGGCGTATGCATGGTCGCTTCGGTGAAGGTGCCGACCGAGAGCGCTCCGAGCCGCTTCGACATGGCGTGCGCATCGGAGGCCTGGTGTGGCGTCGACAGCACGAGCGCACGACGGCATTCCAGCGCTTCCACCCATTTGCCGACGTCCTCGCTCGCCCCGTTGCCGAAGACGATGCGCGCAGCGCTGCCCTGGTAGGTGAAGGACAGGGTCATGTCGTGGTCCTCGCTTTCTTCGCCCGGACCATGGTGAAGATGAAGTCGAGCGTCCACGCGTCACCCTTTCCGGCCGGTCTGAATTCCCCGATGAGTTCGTCCTTCACGCCGAACAGCGCGTCCTGGCCGAGATGCGGATCGCTGCCGTCATAGACATGCGTGCTGATCGTCTCGAAGCCGTCGGCCTTGATCAGGAAATGCAGGTGCGCGGGACGACGCATGGGAAAGCCCAGCCCGCCCAGCATCTCGCCGACCGGGCCGTCGCCGGGCACGGCATAGCCGCCGGGACGGACGGTCCTGTAGCGGAAGCAGCCCTCCGCGTCGGTGGTGAAGATGCCGCGAAGGTTGAACTCGGGCTGCTGGTCCGGCTGCTGGTTCTCGTAGAAGCCCTTGCTGTTGGCCTGCCAGGTCTCGACCGTGGCGCCGGCGACCGGCTTGCCGTCGAGGTCGCGCACATGGCCGGTGACGGCGAGCGCCGGGCCGACGCCGTCGAGCGATATGTTGGCATCGAGCGCCAGCCGCGGCGCATCGGCGCGGTAGAAGGGGCCGCGCACCGTGTTGGGCGTGGCGCCCTTCGGCCGGTTCGTGTTGATTTCCTCGACGAGCGCGGTGACGCCGAGCAGGTCGGAGAGCAGCACCCATTCCTGCCGGCGGCCGTCGCTGGCATGGCCGACATCGGTGAGGAATTCCATCGCCCGGCGCCAGTCGGCCTGCGAGGGACGGGTCTCCCGAATGAGCTTGTGCAGATGCTCTATGAACGGAACCATGAAGGCTTGCAGCGGTCCCGCGGCGTGCTTGTCGAGCCGCTCGGCGACACGCTGCGCAGAGGTGCGCTCACTGAACGATATGTCTGGCATGACTTCTCCCATGGCGAGAACCTAACAGGCCGGAATAGAGTGCTTGATAATTTTTTCGGCGATTTATATTCGTTATTGTTATGAAGATCGACGAAAGGCACCTTGCGCAGCTCGCAGCGGTCGTCCAGGCGGGCGGCGTGACGGAGGGGGCGACCATGCTCGGGCTCAGCCAGCCGGCTGTATCGCGCACGCTCGCGATGCTGGAGAAGCGCCTCGGCGAGCCGCTCTTCCTCAAGGGACGGCGGCCGCTGCAACCGACGCCGCTCGGCCGGGCGCTGGCCGATCACGGCCAGGCCATCCTGACCTCCGCGCGCAAGGCGTCGACCCTGGTCGAGGGGTTCCGCCACGGCCGCACGGGGCTGGTGCGCGTCGGCGGCACGCCCTTCTTCATGGACGCGCTGATCGCCGGCATGGTCGCGGGCTTCCAGAATGCCTACCCCGACGTCCGCGTCGAGCAGAGCTACGGCTATCTTTCCGAATTGCGCGCGGCCATCGTGGCGGACCGGATCGATCTCGCCATCTGCCCGATCGACATGCTCGACGAGGGGTCGGGCATGCATTTCCAGGAACTGCTGCCCGGCCGCAATGTCGTGGCCTGCCGCGTCACGCATCCGCTGCTGCTCAAGCGCAAGCTCGCCGGTCCCGAACTGCTCGATTTTCCGTGGATCGCGCCGCCGCCCGGCAGCCCGCTGCTGGCCGACCTGCGCAGCCTGGTGCTCTCGCTCGGCGCCACCGAGACGAAGATCCGCTATGCGGGCGGCTCGCTGACGAGCGCGATCAACTACATGAAGGAAAGCGATGCCTTGACGATCCTGCCGCACAGCGTCGTCTTCGCCTATCGCAACGACAGGGCGATCACCGCGCTGCCGGTCGAGATTCCCCATCCGGAGCGGGCGCTCGGCCTGCTGCGCCGCTCGGGCGATCTCGGGGCGCCGGCCATCGAGGCGTTCTCGGCGCATCTGCGCAAGAGTTTCGAGAATCTGAGGCATCTGATCAAACGCCACGAGCAGTCCGTGATCTGGGGGATGTAGCGGAGGATGCCGGCGGGGATTGCCGGCATCTTTCTCAGAAGGTGGCCGAATCGTCCGGCCACAGCAGCACCGGCGCCGCCGCGGCGTCCACCACCGGCCCCAGCGCGTGCCAGGCCCGGTTGGAATAGACTAGCGCCTCGGCCTGCCGCGTCGCATGGGCGCCAGCCGAGACGGATGTCAGCTCGGCCGTGACCAGGCAGGCGCCCGGAGTCTCCAGCCGGCCGCGCAGCTCCGCGCGGAACCAGAGCTCGACCTGCGGATAGTAGGGCTCCCCGCTGTCGAGCCGCGACCAGCGGACGTCCGGCCCGAAGCGATCCTTGCCCGACGTCGCGCAGAGCCGGGCGAGCTGCATGTCGGCGCGGCGCACGAAATGCACGACCACCGACGCGGCGCCCTCGACGACCCTTGCGCTCGACGACGATGCCGAGAGCGAGAAGGCGACCATCGGCGGCGCGGCGCTGATCGAGATCAGCGAGCTCACGGTCAGCGCCACCGGGCCGTCAGCGCCGTCGGCCGTGATGATGGCGACGCCGGACGGGTGGTGCCGGAAGGCGGCGAGGAACGCCTCCGTGAGGCCGGCGCCGCTGGCGGCGGCGGCCGGTCCGGGCTGTCCGCCCGGCAGGTCTTTGGCCGGCGCGCTCATTTCTTCTCGATCAGGTCGTAGAACTGCCAGGTGCGGTCGCTCCACAGGCCGGCGATGTCGCGGCCGGCGGCGGCGACGATGTTCGGGTTGATCGTGAAATGGTTGGCCGCCGTCAGCATCTCGCGATAGATCCGCTGCATCACGCCGTAGCGCAGCGACGCCCCGCCGAGCGAGCGATAGACGAAGTGGCAGGCATCGACGCCGGCCTCGTGCACTTCGGACTTGGCCAGGTGCACCAGGCTGATCTGGCGCGTCGTCATGCGGTTGCCCGCCTCGATGGAGGCCTCGACATCGCGCCAGACCTCGAACAGGAAGGCGCGGGCGGCCCGCACGCGGGCCTCGGCCCGGCCGAAATCATACCAGAACTTGTCGCTTTCGCCGAGCAGGCCGGCTCGGCCGGTCTTGGTCTTGGCGTATTTCGCGGCTTCGTCGAGCATGCGGCGCGAGGCGCCGATCGCCCAGCCGGAATGGCCGATGGCCGCAAGGCCCACCACGCCGAGGCTGAAGAATTCCTGCATGCGCTGCGGTTCGGCGGTCAGGATCGGGAACACCATGTCGTCGGGAATGAAGACGTCGTTTGCGGCATAGTCGATGCTGCCGGTGGCCTGGAGGCCCAGCACGCTCCAGTTGCCGAGCAGCTCGTGGTCGCCGACCGGCGCATGGGCGCACAGCACGATCACGTCGCCCTTCTCGTCCTTGGCCGGCTGGCCGTTGCCGTCGTCGAGCAGGGCCGCGGTATGGGTATAGGTGGCGTGGTAGATGCCG